>JAGNDO010000033.1 GCA_018003515.1 Caldilineaceae bacterium | reverse complement strand
AGAGACGTCATCAACTAGGCGAAGGCTAGGCCATATTCTATGCATTTGTATGCCATCAGTGACCTGCACCTGGGCCATGAAATCAACCGGAACGCCCTGCTGGCCTTGCCTGCCTATCCAGACGATTGGTTGATCGTGGCCGGCGATGTGGGCGAAACCGAAACTCATCTGCGCTGGGCGCTCACCCTGCTGACCGATCGCTTTGCCCAGGTGATTTGGGCCCCAGGCAATCACGATCTGTGGACATTGCCGGCGGGGATGTTGTCGGGGCAGCCCTTGCCCGGCGACACCCTGCGCGGGGAGGCAAAATATCGCCGATTGGTGGCTGTCTGCCGGGAGTTTGGTGTCCTCACCCCGGAAGATGCCTATGCGGAATGGCCCGGCGCTGGGGCCAAGGTGCTACTTGCTCCCCTCTTTTTGCTCTATGACTACAGCTTTCGACCCGCCCACCTGTCCGCCGAGCAAGCCGTGGCCTGGGCCGAAGAAGCGCAAACCATCTGTGCGGATGAGCACCTGCTTCACCCGGACCCCTATCCCAGCCGGGCCGCCTGGTGCATGGCCCGCTGTGATTATAGCGAGCAACGGCTGCAAGTCGCCGCGGCCAGCGGAGCCAAGCTGATCCTGATCAATCACTTCCCATTGCGCCAAGAGATGGCGGTGTTGCCACGCATTCCCCGCTTTTCGATTTGGTGTGGCACCACCCGCACGGATGATTGGCATCGGCGCTTTCCGGTCAGCACGGTCATCCACGGCCATCTGCATATCCGCAACCGACAGATGCGGGACGGTGTGCGTTTTGAAGAAGTTTCCCTTGGCTACCCCGCCCAGTGGCAGAGGCAACGGGGAATCGAACACTATCTGCGCAGGATACTGTAGAAAATCATGGACCATCTGCTCTCGAACGAAGTGCATATCTGGTCGATTTCACTGGATCAGCCCGATCAGATCCAGCCCTGCTCGGATCTGCTTTGCGACGAGGAGGCGGCACGGGCGGCACGCTTCTACTTTGACCGGGATCGGGCGCGCTATATCGTGGGCCGGGGTCAACTGCGTTTGATTCTCGGTCACTACACAGAGTTGCCGCCGGAGAGGTTGCGCTTTGTCTATAACGCATACGGCAAACCGTCTTTGGATGCGCACCAGAATGGCCTGGGGGTGGAGTTCAACCTGAGCCATGTGGGCGGTCATGCGCTCTGTGCTGTCTCCCAAGGGTGTGCGGTGGGCATTGATGTGGAGGAGATCCGGGATCTCGACTATCTGCAAATGGCCGCCACGGTCTTTTCCGCCCATGAACAGGCGGTGCTGCGCACTCTGCCCGCCGCCCAACAGCCAATCGCCTTTTTCAACGGGTGGACCCGCAAGGAGGCATACATCAAAGCCCACGGACGCGGGCTTTCCATGCCCTTGGCCGACTTTGACGTCACCCTTGCGCCCGGCGAACCCGTGCGCTTGCTGGCCACACGTCCTGATGCCACGGGGGTAAAGGATTGGTCGCTCTATGGCTGGCGAGATGACGAGGGGCGGGTGGCGGCCTTGGCGGTAGCCGGTCAAAACCGGCGGATCATGCGGCAAACGGCTCTGTAGTCTGGTTTTTGAGTAGGGGTGTGCAGCTTGAAAGTTCTTCGACCATTGACAATTTCAGCGATTATCGTCATCGTGCTGATGTTTGCCCTCGCCGATCGCTTGCAGATCCTGGGGCGGGCCTCGGCTGCAAGCCCCGCGCCCGGCGGGGTGGAGGCCAACCTGCAACTCTGGCTCAAGGCGGATGCAGGCGTTACCGAATCCGGCGGCAACGCCATCACCCAATGGCTGGACAGCGCAGGCAAGCACACACCGACTGGGGGCTATTACAGCGACCCGGATTTGCTCGACAGCGGCAGGGATCTGGTGAACTTCAACCCGGTGGTGGAGTTTGACAACAACGACTATATGCGCTGGGAAGGGGATCCCTTCCCCAGCAGTTTTACGGCTGGGGAACTCTTTATTGTGGGCAAAGAAGCCACGCCCGATACGGCCGACCACTTCAGCCTCTTTGACTTTGGCGGCGGCGGCTCGCAGCCCCGTTACACCTACTCGGACAGGCGCATCTACGATGACTTTGGCTCCAGCGACCGCAAAGTGTGGACGCCTAGCAACACGGCTGCCCCAGGTGCCGAAGGGGCTACGGGTGCCACGGTGTCCGGCCCCAATCGGTTAACCACCGACTACCACATCTACAACCTCCTCAGCCAAACTAACAACTGGCAAGCGGCCTTTGATGGGGTTACTGCGCTGACCGACAACACCAATACAGTTAGTTTCTATATGGAGGCTGTACCCCATTTGGGCGGTGCGTACGGAGGGTATTCCAACGGCGGGCGGGTGGCCGAGGTGGTGTTGTTCAACCGGGTGTTGACCGCCAGCGAACGCCAGAAGATCAACAGCTATCTGGCCCTCAAATATGGCCTCACCCTGGGCGTGGACTACGTGGACAGCGCGGGGAACACATTGTGGAACGTGACCGCCAACAGCGCCCATGCCAACGACATCGCTGCCATCGGCATAGATGTCGACAGCGGCCTCTCCCAACTGACCGCCCGCAGCGTCAACGCAGACAGCATGGTGACCATCACGGGCACAGTGGTGAACATCAGCGATGGCGAGTTCCTGCTGTGGGGCAACGACAACGCGGCGCAGACGACTTCGACCAATCTGCCGGTTGCTGCCCCCGGGACAACCCGGATGCTCCGGCTCTGGAAAGTCGACGAGACCGGCGATGTGGGCAATGTGACCATCAGCTTTGATCTGAGTGCCTTTGGCGGTGTGAATTTTAACAACCCCGCGCTCTTTGCCCTGCTCACGGACACGGACACGGACCTGAGCGATGCGACTGTCACCACCGGCGCGACGGTTGACGGGACGACAGTGACCTTTAGCGGCGTGGATTTCATGGATGGACAGTTGTTCTCCCTTGCTCTGCCCATCTCTGCCCCCGGCGGCGTGGAGACCAATCTGCAATTCTGGATTAAGGCAGACGCCAGCATTAGCGCACCGACGGACAATGCCGTGATTGGCCTGGGTGGGTGGGAAGACCAGGTAAATGCGGCTTCCGTTGTCCAAACCGCAAATCCAACCTATCAAAGTGATGCAGCCAGCCTGATCAATTTCAATCCGACGGCACGTTTTCTCAATAGTCATCTGCGATACGATAGCAACTTCGGCCTGGTTGGTACGACCGATTTTGCAATATTCACGATTCTGAAATCCCGGTCAGGTGGCGGAACCATTATTGGGCCGGATCCGTATACGTCCAACGCGTTGCACTACCTGATTTGGCCAGACGTCCAGGGCATCCATCGTGCGAATGTAGCAACTGTGTCGACAGGTGTAAGCGGATTGAGCAATGGTCAAACCCGTTTGTTGGGTGCTACACGTAGCGGGACGGCGTTTCAGTATTATGTTGATGGTGCTAATGATGGAACTGTCGCAACGAATGCAATTAGCTTCGCGTCTGTACCGACTATGTATATTGGTGCGCGCAGCGGTGGTCACATTCTTCAAGACAGTGACATTTCTGAAGTTGTCGTTTACTTGCAGGCACTGACACCGACGCAACGACAGCAGGTCGAATCCTATCTTGCGATCAAGTATGGCATATCGCTCGCCGGCAACTACATCGCCAGCGATGGGCTAACAACACTTTGGAACGCGACGACCCATGCAGCTTACCACAACGATGTAGCGGGCATTGGTATTGACGACAAGAGTGGTTTGTCCCAGTTGACCTCGCGCAGTGAGAATGCAGACAGCCTTGTCACCATTACAGGCACAGTTGCCAACATTGCGAATGGCGAATTCCTCTTCTGGGGCAACGATAACGGCGCGACGACGGCTTCCACGGAGGTGCCCAGCGGCTACAACCAACGGCTGACCCGGGAATGGAAAGTCGCCGAGACCGGCGAGACCGGCAGCGTCACCATCACTTTTGACCTGACCGGTGTAAGCGGGATTGACCTGACGAACGCGGCCAACTTCGCCCTGCTCACCGACGCCGACGGGAATTTTAGCGATGCGACCGCCGCCACCGGCGGGGTTGTCAACGGGAACAGCGTCACCTTTACCGGTGTGAACCTGAACAACGGGCAGTTCTTCAGTTTGGCCTATCCCGAACCGGCCGCACCGGGCGGTATTGCCGCCAGCTTGCAGCTCTGGCTGAAGGCCGATGCTGGGACGAGCACGACCACCGACGGCGCGAACGTAACGACCTGGACCGACCAGTCCGCCAACGGCTATGTTCTCACGTCTGGCAATCCCGATTTCACCCAGAATACAGCCTTTAACTTTCATCCCGCCATCGACTTCAACGCCGAAGAGATTCTCGTTCCTGCGCCGATCGGACAGATCGCGGATGGTACGAATGAATTTTCTTTCTTTACGGTTTTCAATACGACGAATGCTGCCCGCTCTGGCATCTTCGGCCCTTCCAACACCGATAACGCGTTTGAATTGTTGGTAGATTACATCGGCGCAATGCGTCTGATGCGATCAAATATTGCCGATGTACTTCTAAGCAACAAGTCGATGAGCAATGGGGTTCCGAGGATTTCCACAGCCATGCGGGCTGGAAATACCTTTTCCTTCTACGCCGAAGGCGGGTTGGATGTCACAGCCACGAACGCTGTCTCCTTTCCCAATAGTTCTGGCAATGGCGGGCGCAAATTAGGCGTCACCCGGCGCAATTCGAGTGGCTCCGTTGACTATTTTTACGGTCAGATCGCCGAGTTTATTATCTACAACAACGATCTGTCCGCCAGCGAACGCCAGCAGATCGAATCGTACCTGGCTCTTAAATACGGAATCACCCTGACCAGCACTGTGGATTATCTGGACAGCGCGGGCGGCATCCTCTGGGATAAGAGCGTCAATGCCGCCTACTACAACGACGTGGCAGGCATTGGCATCGACGCCGGCAGCGCGCTGACCCAAACCACCTCGCGCAGTGTCAACGCCGACGGGATGGTGACGATTACAGGCACAGTTGCCAGCATCAGCAGCGGCGAGTTCCTGCTCTGGGGCAACGACGACGGGGCGGCGACCTTCCAAGGCCTTGGAACGGTTGGCCCACTGCCAACCGCCAATGATCGTTTTGGGCGCATCTGGAAAGCCCAGGGGACCGGCGATGTGGGCGTGGTCACGGTTGAATTTGACAGCAGCGAGATCCAGACCGGGCGGACCTATTGTCTTTTGGTCGATGACGACGGCGTCTTCACCAACGGCGGCACGACCGAGGTGGGCTGCGTGGTCGCAAGCGGACCGGTTGGTTTCAGCCATGACGTTGACACGGCCAGCGCACCTTATTTCACCCTGGGTCTGGCCCACACTTCCATCTCTGGCGGCGTCTACGACGACACAGACGGAGACGGGGTAAAGGATGCGGGCGAACCGGGCATCGGGGACGTCCTCATCAGCCTCTCCACCGGGATGACCACCACCACCGACGCCTCGGGCCTCTACACCTTCAGCATAGACCTGTCCGGAACGTACACGATTGTGGAGACGAACCCGGTGGGCTACATCAGCACCGGGGACACGGACGGGGCCAACGACGACAGCATCAGCGTGACCGTCACAGCCGGACAGATCAGCACCGGCAACGACTTTCTGGATTTTCTGCCGAGGACGGGGCCCTGTCCCCAAGGGGCGTTGAGCGCGCTTTTTGCCACCAGCGGTGCGCAGATCGTGCTGGATGGAGAGTGCATCTATGAGTTGAGCGACGGCGGTGATGGGTACAGTTTCTACGATTTCTGGGACAAACAGGATCTGGTCATCGACGGCCAGGGGGCAACCATCGAACGGCTGGATGATGCGCCGGACAAGGGCATTCTGGGCTTCTTCCAATCCCAGAACGTCACGATCAAGAATCTCACAATCCGAGGCGGCAATGCCACGACCAACTATGGCTTGGGCGGCGGTCTGTGGTTCTATCGCAGCACGGGCCGATTGGAGAATGTGCGGGTGGTGGACAACACGGCCAACAGCGGCGGCGGCTTGCAGATCGAACACCCGGACAGCCATGTCACCATCGTCAACAGCGTCTTTGCCAACAACATGGCCAACGATCAGGGCGCGGCAATTCTGGCCAAGGGCGGCCTGACCCTCAACCATAGCACCATTTTTGATGCCGGGGCCAACCCCAGCCAGGGCATTGTGACCTGGCGTTCGGCAGAAATTCGCAACAGCATCCTCAGCGGCTTTGCCATCGGGCTGCTCTCTGCCGGCGCGGAGACCGTGGTCAGCGAAGATCACAACGCTTTCTCGAACAACGGCAGCGACATGCAGGATCTGAGCGCGGGCCAGTTCGCCCACGGCGGCGGCAGCCAGAGCTATGACGATCTGCGCTTTGTGGACGCGGCCGGCGGCGACTTCCACCTGCGCTTCACCTCCCCGGCCATCGACAAGGGCGCGGCCACGGGCGATCTCCTGGATGGGGACGGGCAGCCCCGACCCTTCCCCGGCGGCGCGGTGGATGTGGGCGTCTATGAATTCCAGGGGGCGGGGGGACCGGCCTTGGCCATCCGCCGCCAAAATCCAATTGTGGCAGCGGCCAACCAACCCTTCATCTACCGCCTGCTGGTGTTGAACGAAGGGGTGGCCCCTGCCCTGGATCTGACCGTCCTGGACACCCTGCCCGCTGGGGTCAGCCTGGTGGCGGACAGCGTGAGCGATGGGGGGCTTCTGGTGGGGGGCCAAATCCAGTGGAGCCTGAGCAGCCTGGCCCCGGGCGCGTCCAAACTGTTGACCTATCAGGCCCAGGCCGCCGACACAGTGCTGAACAGCGATTATCGGGTCTTCAGCAACCAAGACCCGGCCGTCTTCGCCATCGGCCGCCCCCAAACCACCGTGATCGGTGCCGATCTGCTGGCGTCAATCGCCTTTGCGCCCATCCCCGACGGCTATGGATTTGCTAATTATGGGGGCAGCCAGGACGATGACCTGACTGTGGCGGACATGGTCACGATCTTTGGGGCGGATGCCGTGTGCAAGACCCAGAACCCGTGTGTTTTGACCACCCCGGCGGCCACCTTGCGCCTGGTCTGGTTGGCCGCCCTGAAGTCTGGGCACAGTGAAGGGATGGCGGCGACCAGTCTGCGCCACTTCGTTGATCCGGCCTTCACACCGGCCAGCCTGCAACCGGGGGCCCTGTTTGCCAACGATCTTTCCCTGGAACATGTGCGCCGCTGGTTTGCCCTCTATGCCTCCGTGCAAAACCTGATCCCGGTCAACGCCGAGGCCTTGGCGGGCGCTGGGATGGTGCCGGTGTCGGGATCCCCGACCGACGTGCTGGACAAACTGGTGGCCAATCTCTCCGATGCCACGGCCGCGGATCGCTATTGGATCCAGATCAGCAAATCGCCGGAAGTGCGCGGCGGCGGGTGGCATAGTGTGGTGCCCTATGCCGTGGCCCAGCCAAGCCCAGACCAAACCCTGATCTACGTCTACGACCCGAATGTGCCCAACCAGAGCGCCCAGGCCATTCAGATCAACCGCAGCACGAATCGCTGGTCCTATGTCTCGGCCAAGGCCCCGGATCGCACCCTCTACGACTACTATGGGGATGCCACATCGGCCAATCTGCGGCTGATCAGTTGGCAATGGCAGAACAGTTTCCCCAAGACATGCACGGAGATCTGTGCGGGCCAGGCGGTGGAATCCGGGCAAGCCAGGGCCGGGGCAGCAAGCGACAGGCTCGAATTCCATCTGGACGGGGAGGGCTATTTCCTGGTGACCCGGAGCGACGGTCTGCGGGCTGGTTTCAATCTGGTCAACGGCAGCCCGATTCTGGAGATATCCGGCGCGGAGTTGTTGCCCGTGGCCACGGGTTTTGGTCTCAACATCCCGCCGGGCATTCGCTTCCCCCACCAGACCGGCATGACCTATGCGGTGGAGGTGACCAGCCGGGACACGGCCTATGGCAACAGCGAGGCGCTCGCCAACCTCAACATTCTGGGGCCAGACTCCCTTGTGCGCATCACCGACCTGAAGCTTGCCATGCCCGTGGTGCGGGTGAGCCGCGCCGGGCCTCTGGCCGCCGCCGAAGCCGACCAGACCGAAACCCCCTTTGACAGCCTAAAGATAGGCTTGATGCCCGACACCAACTATGCCAGCGTGGAATCTACCCTGCGCAGCCAGGAGGTGCCGGGAATCTCTATGGCGATCAACAATCCCCAGGGGGCCGACTTTGATGTCAAGCTGACCGGGCTGGACGTGGCAGCCGGCTATTCCGTGGCCTTGGGCTTTGACCGGGCCACGGCCATGCTGAGGGTGGAGAACAACGATCCTGCGGACAACAGCTTCTCTGTCACCGTCGAGCGACTAAACCAGACCGGGGTGGCCGACCAGGCCGCTGTCACGACCAATGATGACGGGTCCGTGGGCGCTGTGCTGGCCCTGGGGTCCGAGTGGGACGGTTCCCAATCCCCCCCGCTTCAGCCCAACACCACGCCCACATTGCCCCAGTTCTACAGGATATTGATTCCAATGCTGCGCACGGATTGGATGCAGCCGATATTTTTCCCGATGCTACGCAGCGAATAATTTGCGGAAAAAAAGAGAGGGTTGAGATGGAAGAACTCGAGAATATAGAGGATAACGAAGAGAATGACGAAGAGGCCAACGACTCCTTTGGCACCTGGGTGGCCATCCTGATCGCCATTGTGACCTTGGTTGGGGCGTGGGTCGGCTGGAGCATCGGCACCGTCTATGACGAAGCCTCGGATCAACATTCGGCTGGGTTGAGCGCCACCCTCAACGTGGAATCTACCCTGACCAACAACACGGTCTCTCTCTACAAAGAGTACCGGGTCTACACCGAATACACCCGCTATCAGACCCTGGCCGATCTCCAGGCCGAGCAAGACCAGGCGGCAGCGTCCGGCGGGCTACCCGCCCGCAAGACCGATGACGATGATCTGGCTGCCGTGCAATTGCCCTTCTTTCTCACCCGCTATCTGACCCGGGACGGCGTGTATGACAAAAAGCGCCAGTTGGGCGAAGCCTGGGCCGAAGCCGCCCAGCGCGTCGATCTGGATCCCTTCCCCCACTTTGCCGAAGCGGACCAATGGCAAGCCAAGACCGAGGCCCTGGTTGCCCTCTTTATCGTTCTCTCCCTCTCCTTGCTCCTGCTCACCTTGGCTGGGGCCTTGGATCCCATACGGAAATTCTTGCGCTATTCTACAGCCATCCTGGGCACATTGTTGATGCTTCTCTCGGTGGTGGCCATGCTTTGGATTGAACGCGGATGACAACCATGACACAGAAACAAACAAGCGAGCCAAAACCCTGGTTTGTCGGCGAACCATTTGAGCAGATGGTCGGTCTGTTGATCGCCATCGTCACCCTGTTGGCGTCGGTCACTGGCTATCTACAGGTACAGGCCGACGGTGCCAGTACCAAGGCATCCAACCAGGGCCAACAGTTCGCCCTGCAATCCATCGGCGGACGGGCCCGGGGCGAGATCCTGGCCGGCTATGCCTGGTCCGATGCCTATCGCACCTGGTTGGCCCTGGATACCCAGGCCGTTCTGTCCAAAAATGCAGGCGACGCGGTGGCCGCGCAGGATTTTCTGACGGCCCGGGATCGGATTTCCACCCTGACGCCCCTTTTGCAGCCCCCCTATTTTGACGAAGCCGCCCAAGATTACCCCAACCTGCGCGCCTACGAGTCCGATCTCTATATTTTGGAAACCGCCCTGCTGCGCGAGAGTTTTCTCAATGCAGATGCCGTGGGCTCGGCCTGGGGCGAAAAGTCGGGCAAATATGTGGTCCATCTGACCATGTACACGGTTGTTCTCTTTCTCTATTCCCTGGCCCTCACGGTGGTGGGGCGAGTGCGCTGGCTCTTCGTCGCCCTGAGCAGCGTGATGGCAATCGCCACCACCTTTTGGATGATCGGCGTGGTTCTGACCCCCGTCACCGCCTTGCCCAAGTCCGCTATCGACGCCTATGCCGTGGGGGTGGCCCTGGCCCATCAGCAGGGCTATGCTCAGGCCCAAGAAGCCTTTGACGAAGCACTCCAGATCGCGCCCGACTTCGCCAATGCCCTGTATGAGCGGGCCAACGCCAACCACCTGCTGGGCCACTACGACCAGGCCGCATCTGACTACCAGGGTGCGGTGGACGCCGGACGGCAGGATGTCAATGTGCTGTGGAATGCCGGGTGGAACGCCTATATCATGGGGGATTATCCCCGGTCGGTTGTCTATACGAAGGCGGCCTTGGCCCAATCCCCGGATCAGATCGCCCTGCATTTCAATCTGGCCCTGGCCCAGTTGGCCGCTGGTCAGCTTGACGAGGCCAATGCCAGCTATGCCCTGGGCATCTCGACCGCAGAAGATCAGGTCTCCGCGGCGCGGGCGGAGGGCCAAGAGCCGCCGGTCTCCCTCTGGTGGTATCTGGACACCGCCGTGGTGGATCTGCGCAACCTGGTTCAATGTATAGAAAGCGAGGCATGTGGGGGCGCGCCGGCCCAAGAAGTCCTTGTCATCGATCCCCAAAGCAGCCCGATCGTCCTGGGTTTGCAGCATACCTTGCAGTCCCTGGCTGTCAGCCTGGAATACCCCGATCACGTGGTTGACACAGAAAACGATCCCCAGAACGAACCCCAGATCGACGCATTGGCCTTTACGACCGCGGTCTATGACGCAGCCGGCACCGTCGTCTCCTATCTGCCCTTGGGCGATTCAGCCGCTCCCCTGCGCTTTGGCATGGTGCAAGAGAGCCAAGGCGTCGCTCAGGATACGAGCATGGTGCGGGCAAACAGTGCGGCCAACCGGGATGTTTTTGTCAATTTTCACTACGACAGCATCACAAACGATCAACTGATTGTCATGAAAGTCTATCTGAATGACCGGGAAGCCTCCGGTCTGCGTCTGGCTCTGCCCTGGACCTTGGGGAAAGACGGGGATGCCTCCCTGCCCCTCAGCCCTGGGCGCACCTTTACCTTGGCCTCCGGTGACTATCGGGTCGACTTTTTTGTCGATGGCCGCTTTGTCCAAACCGGCGAATTCCAGATCGATCCCTAATGACCACAAAAGCGCAGACACTCATTTTCGCAACCATATTCGCCATCTTCTTGATTGCCTCGATCCTGCTGACGGGGGCAATGCTTTGGGGTGCCGAGAGTCCCCCCGGCGAGGAGATCTCCCCCCAGCGGGACATCGGCGCGGTGTTGGACAAGATCTCCGGGCAAAGCATCCAGGTCAACAGCGACCAGGCCGGTCTGCTGCTGGCCGCGGTGGCATCCCCCCCGCCGGCCAGCAGCCCCCAAAGCGCCCAGCCGCTCCCGGAGGGTTCCTATGTCACGGACTTTGTGCTGGATGTGGACGCCTTCAGCTTTCGCAACTATGGGGACAGCTTCCCCGAAGGCAATTTGACCATCGCCGAGCTGTACGAGGTTTTTGGAGAGGGCGTATGTCTGCAAGTGGAAGGCGGGGACTGTTTGCCCACCCCCGCGGCCCAACTCTGGATCGACCAAATGAACAACGTGATGGGCCAAGGCCACTGTCTTGGCTTTACGGTCCTGGCCTATGACCTTTTCCGCAAGAACATACCCATGCAGCGCTTCCAGACCCCGGCGGAGGTGGCCGCCGGGTTGCCCCAGGAGACATCGGTCATGCGCACGATTGCCCAGCGCTGGAGCCTGCAAACCACGCCCGAATTGCTCAAGGCTTCCGTACTTGGCACACCCAGGGAGATCATCATCGCCCTCTATGCCTTGCAGGAGCCGGTTGATCTGGGCATCTTTGGACGCAAGGGCGGCGGCCATTCCATGCTGGCCTATGGGGTGGAAAACATGGGCCAGGGGATCTATCACATCCTGGTCTATGACAACAACTGGCCAGATCAGCCAGCCTTTGTCGAGGTGGATACCACGAAGAACAGCTGGACCTATGCCCTTTCCGGCGAGAACCCCGCCGAGGTGCCCGCCATCTGGGAAGGGGATGCGGACACCCGCACCCTGATCTTTATCCCCCTCAGCGCCTACGACCAGCCGGTCACCTGCCCCTTCTGCCCGGATCTGGCCAGCGCTGCGACCAAGACAGCGGGACTGGCTCTGTTTCAACCAGCCACGGACGCCGCTCACTATGTGACCGTGGCCATGCAGGGGGAAGAGGGCCATCTTCAAGTCAGCACCCCGGGGGGGGAGCGGTTGGGTACCTTTGGCGATGGATTTGTCAATGAGATTGCCGGCGCGCTGGCCATTCAACCCCGCAGTGCGCTCTATAACAATGGCGAACCCATCCTTTTTCTGCCCACGGAGCAAGAATTTTCGGTGCAAGTTGCGCTCAGAGAAGGGGTGGTCAACGGGGCGACAAGTTTGCGTATCTTTGGCCCCAAGATCGCCGTCGCCTTTGACAATCTGACCATCACCCCCGGCCAGCCAGACCAATTCACCCTTTCCCCCGACGGGCAACAGATCGGGTACACCGCCAGGGGCGACCAATCCCCAACCGTCCAGCTTGTCTTTGCGGATGGCGATGCCAGCTACATGGCCGTCCTCAGTGGGATGGCGGTGAGCGATGGGCAGACCGTGCAACTGGGCGTGGACGCGGCCAGTGGCGGGCTGTCTGTCGAAAGCAGGGGCGGGGATGCGCAACCGATCACCCTGGTCCTTTCGAAGATCGAGGGCGGCACGGGCAGCCAATTTGCCAGCAACAACCTCTCCTTGCCCAGCAACGGGGTGGCCATATTGGCTGTGCAAGGATGGCAGGACACCGCCAGCCTGACCATCACGGTTGATGAGGACGGAGACGGCGCGGTGGACAAAACAGACGCCCTGGCCGACCAGCCCCTCACGGATCTGCTCGACACCCAAAGTTCGCCGGATGAACTGCGCGGGTTGCTGGGTGAAATGGCCGTCTATTTGCAGCCGGAAGAGGCCGCAGGCATTCAGCAGGCGCTGCTGGATGCCCTGGCGGATGGCCCTCTCGGCGGCAGCCAGGCCGGCCAACTCCTCTTTGATCTGGGCCATCTAGGGATGAATACCCAAGAGCTGGCAGGGTTTGTCCAGGTGGCCAATCTGCCCGTGGCGCAGAGCGCAGAGCTGATCTTCAACTTGTTTGTGGATGAGGGACAACGGAGCGAGATTATCACCACGGTTTTCCAAATCGAGGCGGAGAAAAGCGCGCTGGCCGGGCATCTTGCCAACCTGGAAGCGGCCAGAACTTTGGTGAGCGACTTTGAGTTTACCCAGCAGCCAGCCTCTGGCTTCGACAGCTTCATCGCCAGCCAGGATGTAGCGCCCGCAGTCCGGGCCATGCTGGTCGCGCTCCCCAACAGCCCCAACCGGGAAGGGAGCGATACAGTGACCGTCGCCGCCAACCCGATCAATGACCCATCCGCAAACGCTTCCGCAAGCGCAACGGCCACGCCGACAAACATCCCCACGGCCACGCGCACCAGCACGCCCGTCCCGCCCACGACGACTATCCCCACGGCCACGCGCACCAACACGCCCGTCCCACCGACAAACACGCCCATCCCCACGGCCATGCGCACCAACACGCCCGTCCCACCGACAAACACGCCCATCCCTACGGCCACGCGCACCAGCACGCCCGTCCCCACGACCACGCGTACCAACACGCCCGTCCCGCCCACGGCTATCCCCACGGCCACGCGTACCAACACGCCCGTCCCGCCCACGGCTATCCCCACGGCCACGCGTACCAACACGCCCGTCCCGCCCACGACGATCCCTACGGCCACGCGCACCAACACGCCTGTCCCGCCCACGACTATCCCCACGGCCACGCGTACCAACACGCCCGTCCCGCCCACGGCTATCCCCACGGCCACGCGCACAAACACGCCTGTCCCGCCCACGACTATCCCCACGGCCACGCGCACAAACACGCCTGTCCCACCGACCAACACGCCCGTCCCACCGACAAATACGCCCGTCCCACCGACAAATACGCCCGTCCCACCGACAAATACGTCCATCCCGCCAACAAACACGCCGATCCCGCCGACAAACACGCCTGTCCCGCCGACGAACACGCCCGTCCCACCGACAAATACGTCCATCCCACCGACAAACACGCCCGTCCCGCCGACGAACACGCCTGTCCCGCCGACGAACACGCCCGCCCCGCCGACGAACACGCCCGTTCCGCCGACAGCGACATTCACACCCCTGCCGCCGCAGCCAACCGCCACACCGTTGGCCCCCTCCCCCACACCCATTATCATAGAGCCGCCAACGCCATGACCGTCCTCGTCCTCGTGCTGGCCTGGCCAGTAGCCCTGTGATTGGGCGGGATGAAAAGATGGCGATGAGGATCACAGATTCTTGGCAAGCGTTCGCCCCCCTGCCCCCCAACTTTGGGGGAACTGTCCACAACCTCTCCCAGAATTGGGGGCCGAGGGGGGTGAACGCTTGCGTGGGAAAATGGAGTCCAACCCCAGGGCCAAAGGAGCAAGAAAATGGCTCTCGCAACAACAGGATGTCTCGAAATAGAAGCAACCCAGGAGTAAGTCAGACCGCTGTACAGATCCACGATGATCAAATTACGTATCCCGTTGCGCTACCCTTTAAGGATCCCGAACCGATTGGCTAGATAATATAGGAGGCGAGAGATGCCATACTTCACGCTTGCTCGTGTCATGCTTTCAGTTCTTTTGATTCTTGCCCAGCTTGGGACATCTGTCATCTATGCCATGCCGGTGCCTGCTGGACCGGCTGGGACTGTCCCATCCGCCCTCACCGCGCCCGGCCCATCAGGGCCAAGTCCTTCCTCCTCATTCCCGGCCCCGCTGCCTGCCCCGGTGGAAGCGCCATCGGACCCGATACCGCCTCCACCCTCCCAGCTTCCTGTGGCCGATCAAGGTCGCCTGCTCTTCGCGCCGGCCATGGACGCGGATGGCGACCCGTCCACCAACCCGGTGGCGTCTGCCTTTGCCCCGGTGGTCAGTTGGGCGGGCAAAAAGGTGGGCATGATCCAGTTGGCGGCCCAGATCATGCCCCTGGATCCCGCGGCGACCAAGGCTGGGGTGGCCGTCACCTTTCGGCTGTGGGGCGACCAGGGCGAGTTGAGCTCGGAGACGGTCGTTTCCGACGGCTGGGGGGCCGTGGTGCTGGACCTCCCGCCCCTGGAGACCGAGCAGAGCTATAGCTATCAAGCCAGCGCACCGGGCTATGGCAGCACGGAGGTGCGGCGCTTTCGCTTCAACCCCTTCACGGCCAGCTACACGGTCCACGCCGATGGGGCAGAGCTGACCGCGACCCGGCTGCCGGACCAGCGTCTGCGCCTGACCCTGAAATCCTCTCTGCCCCTGGACCCGACCCAAGACGAAGCGACCCTGACCATCGGTCGCCGCCCGCAGAACGAGCCGGGCGAGGAGTTGGGCAGCGAAGCCACCTTGGGGGAGAGCTACGCCCAGCCCGTCTTTGACGCCCTCAACCAGACCGGCGGACGGCTGCCCTTTCCGCCCGTGACCATGCAGATCATCGACGAAACCACGGCCCAGATCGACCTGGAATTGCCCAGCGGCGACTATCGCTTCTTTGGCGGGGTGGCGGTAAATCGTCCCGGCGGTAGCCACCAACTCTATGCCATCCCCCTCGACCTGCCCTTGGTCAACCGTGGGACGATTGACGAGCGCGCCCAACCCATCTGGGTGGCGGACCAGGAACACGCGCCCCATCGCCGTCTGGTACGCTACGCAGCCCCGCCCGGCCAGGCCATCTTTGCCCTGGTGGACGCCCAGAATGTGCCGGATCTCAGCCACAAGTGGCTGGGCACAAACCAGATGGTCAAGAGCTTCCGCACCGGCCCCTTTGAGGTCCGCCAGGAGATCTATGATGTGCAGGTGGACAACCAGACCGCGGACGGTGAGATCCGGGTGGCCCTGCAAAACTTGGACTATGACCCCATCGCCCGTCGGTATACCCTGGCCCTCCAATCTCAACTGCCGGAGACCGTGACCGAAACCCTGCATGTGGAGGTGATGGGGCCGGCCAATGTGCCTATTTGGAGCCAAGAGAGCCAAGTTGTCTTGAGACCGGGGGAGCTTTCGCCCCAAACCATCGAAGTGCCGGCAGAACGGGGCCAACCCTATGGCATGACCGTCACCTTGGGTGGGCAGTCCACCGCGCTGGTGGAAAAGCTGATGGTGGTCTCCATGCAAAAACTGCCGGCTTCGCCCACGGCGGAAGCAATTGGCACCGAAACGGAGCTGCGCATCTTGACGGGCAACATTGCTATCCAAGCCCGATCTGTGAATTATGACACTTCATTCCAGTTCAAGGCGTCGATGAAATTGTATCTCAAGATTCTTGAGGTCGATGTGGTGGCATGGGGCTATGAACTCCCCCCGGATGCGTGGCAGAAGATCCCCAAGCAGATTGCGTGGTCGTCTCTCATCGTCCAAATGTTGGATAGCATCCTCTATCAGATATGGCGTGACGCCAAGGTGGCCCTGGCTACAGGTGGGCTATTGATTACAGTTGGGGTGGAGGGACAAAAGACCCTTGATATCAAGTGTCAGGATAATCTTGCCCAGGAACTCCTTGAGCAAAGCATCGCCGGCCTTGCGGCCCAACTCAATAACCTGGCCGAGAACTTTCCCCTGGCGGAAAGTGAAGGTTCGCAGCCGAAAGCCATTAAACTCGGTCCCGTCCCCGCGCCTTTTGCACTGATGTGGTGGGTGGAAGGTTCTGCTGGCGTTCGGATGACCTTTGCTGCCGACGGCGCCACCCTGTCAGTCGGGGGCCAGATGTTTGCGGACGTTGGCATCAATATCGGTTGGAACGCAACTTTGTTCAATGATCTCGATGATTACCAATCCTTATATGCTGTGGGTTTCACCGTATCGGCCATGGCAAAGCTGGTAGCTATGATGATCTCTTCACTCAGCCTGATTTTAGGCGCACCGTGTAATCAGATCAAACCCGACCCCAAGCCAGCGGATGACCGCCAGGATGTGTGGCAAGAGCGCAGCCGCTTCTATCGGGGTGACACCTACGAGGAGACCATCAACAATTTGCTGGCCCAGTTGGCCCGGGCCCGCTCCCTGGGGTTGAGCCGGGCCGAACGCGCCCTGATGGTGGATCTGCGCCAGGCCGAGGCAGAACGATTCCTGGCCGACACCCAGCGCATGTTCAACCATCAATCCCAGGTGATCACAATTGCCAAGGAGACAAACGCCCAGGTGCGGGGTCTTCTGGACGGTTCCATCCCCTTCTCGCCCACCCTCACCATCACCGAGGCGGTGACCGCGGCCAATGACCTGGGGGTGGAGGCCATTGTTGCCCTGCCCTATGCCACCCATCAACAGACCTTGGTGGACAATTTGGAGAGCGCCCAGCAACAGTACGCCGCCCTCTATGGCCAGGAGTTGGCGCTTCAACAGGAGTTACGCCGACTCTACATGGCCGGGGTGGTGGGGGTGATCAACACGGGTTTCCCCGACGGCACCCTGGATGCCTTGGATCTGGCCGGACTGTCCGGCCAGTTGATCAGCCTGTGGCCCAGCCGGGGCGAGGCCGCCGGCTCCCCCGCGCCCTATCTGCCGCCCCAGGATGCCCCCCGGGCATTGGTGGTGCCCACGGGGGGCATGACCGAGTTGGCCGGGTCGCCAGAGGCCAGGGCCTGGCTGGAAAGCTATGTGGCTGGCGGTGGTATTTTGGTGGTCTTTACCCAGGCTTTTGGCACGGATTGGCAAGCCCTGCCCGGCGGCCAGGTGCGGGGCGTGGGCTACAACGAGGATCAGCGCTGTGAGCAGGAGAGCGTGCGGGCCGTACTGCCCTCCAATTGGCTGGTGTGGATGGGGGACACCACCCCGGACATCCAGGTGGATGGCGTCTTCACCGCCTGGCCGGCGGATGCCAAGCTGCTGCTCTTGCGCACCACGGGCACCTATCAGGGCTTCCCGGCCATGATCGAATATCCCTTTGGCGCGGGACGGGTGCTGGCTACCTCGGCCTATGGAGATTGGGCCGTGCAGTCGGCCATCTGGTGGGGGGACGATTGGCAGATGACCCGCTCCCTACTGATCCGGGCCTATCTCTTGGCCAACGGACAGGATGTGGCCGATCTGCAAAGCGTCCCCGCCGCGGCGGACTTTGATCTCTCCTTCCCCGTGGTCAACAGCCTCTCCTTCACCACCACCCTGGTCCAGGCCCGACTGGCCCAAACTGACCACCCCGAGTGGAACACTGTGCAAAACCCAGGGACGCTTGCCCCCGGAGAGAGCGCGGTGGTCACCGCCACCTTGCACACGCCCCCCACCCAGCGGGGCATACACAACTGGAGCCAAAGCGGCCTCTTTCCCGTGATGATGCGGACGGAAGCCGCGGTCAATAGCGGTTTCAACGGCTGGGCGGCCTTTGTGTGGGTAACCTCCCCCATCCAGCCCCCGAACATGGCTGTGAGTTTGTTCAGCCCCCATCCGGCCTATCGCCCCTTTGAGGTCGCAACCGTTGAGGCCCAGATCCGCAACAACAGTGGGGTGGCCCAGACCGTGATCCTGCGGGGCACGGAAAATCTGCCCGCAACTCCCATCACCCAAACCCTGGCTCCAGGTGCCACGACCACCACGGTCTACACCGTGACCATGAATGCGAGCAAACGACTGGGCGCTGCCCTCTTTGACCTGGCGGGTAGAAGGCTGAACAGAAGCCAACTGGCCCTGCACATGGCCGGACCGCGTCTGCGCACCGCTTCCACCCTCCCGGCACCCCTGGCCAGCGGGACGCCGTTCACAGTCACCGCCATCAACCAACCCCAAGAGTTGGCCCCGGCCAGCCCCTCCCTAACCAGCACCCTGCTGCTCACCTTCACCCTGCCCACGGGCAACCCCTTTGCAGATCCCTTGGCCACCCCCCTGTGGAGCGGCCAACAGTCCGTGCCGCCCTTGGCCCAGGGGCAATCCGCCCCCCTGGCCTTCACATTGGGGGAGATCGGCCCTATCCGCCTGGAAACCTACCTCATGTGGGCCGAGTTTCAAGAGCAGAACGAGTCGCCTACCCGGGAACTCTGGTTTGTGCCCGCCCGGGTGACATTCCAAGGGCAGTTTGACCGCCCCATTTATCGGATCCGGGAGACGGCCACCTTCTCCGCCACCCTGCGCAACACGGGCTATTTTGACCTTGCGCCCACCATCACGGCCACCGTGCCAGCCTTGGGTCTGACATTGACCCGTTCCGTCATCTTGCCCGTGGGGGCAGCGCTCACCGTGCCCATCACCTTCACCCTGCCCGCTACCTTGACCACCCAAAGCTATCCCATACAGGTGGAGGCCGAACAGGGCGGAGCCAAGATGACGGGCACCTTTGCCTTCCATGTGCCGCCCTCGTGGATCGAGGCTCACTTGGAACCGGGCCGCGCCGAGGCTGGCCATCCCCTCACCGTGGCCCTGCTCAATAACGGCGGGTTGGACTCTGCCGCTGCCTATACCCTGCGTCTGGGGGATAGCAGCGGGCGCATCATCGCCACGGCTGCGGGCAGCCAGGGGGTGATGACCGGTCAATCCGCGCCGGTCTCGCTGAACGTGCCAATCGGGGCGGCGGCGGGTGTCTATTGGCTTTCCGTGGGCGTGATCGACCAGATCACCCAGCGCCGCTTCAGCCTCTCTCACCGGTTGACCGTGACGGGGAACAGGGCTGATCTGGCCGTGGCGACCGACCGCACGAGCTATGCGAGCGGGCAGCCGATCCTGGCCCAGGGGGCCGTGACCGCCGTCCGGGGAGACTTGACCGGCGTACTCGGTCTGCGGGTGACGGGGGCGGATGCCACGGGCGTGGCCGTGGGGGCCAACCAGATCATCAACGCCAACGACGAGACAGGCTTCCTGGCCCAGACCAAGCCCGCCATCGCCCTGGACGGGGCGGGGAACGCCTATGCGGTCTGGCAATATGACGACCCCATCAAAGGCTTCCGGCGGGAGATCTACTTTGCCCGGCGTCCGGCTGGGGGGCAGTGGGGCGCGGCAGAGCGCATCGACGATCTCAGTGGGTCAAACCAACTGCCCCAGGATCCGGCCATTGCCGTGGACAGCGCCGGGGGCGCGTATGTGGTGTGGGATCGGGACAACTGGGTCATCTTTACCTATCGATCCCCGGCTGGGGTGTGGAGCGCGAACGAGACGATCAGCGACGGTGCCTCTGGGGATGTCTCCTTGCCGGGCATCGGGGTGTCGCCCAGTGGGGAGGCCACCGCGGTCTGGGTGGACAAGCGCTCGGACTTTCATGGCCAGATCTACGCCGCGACGCGGGGGGTCAATGGGGTGTGGGGGGAGAATCAGCAGGTCAATACCACCGTCTCTACCTTCTTCTGGCAGATCAACCCGGCGGTGGATGTGGATAATGCCGGCAACGTCTACGCGGTGTGGGTCAACGACCGCAATGTCTATTTCAACCTGCGGCCATCGGGGGGCACATGGGGGACCGACTATCGGGTCGCCACCTCCACCAACGCCAACTTGGGGACGGACATCGGCGTCAACGGGGGCGGCGAGGCCGTGGTGCTGTGGGATGGTCTGTGGGCGGCCAGCCGATCCAGCGCCGGGGTCTGGTCCGCCAACACCAAGATCGGCAGCGGCAGCAGCCCGGCGGTCGGTCTGGATGGGGCGGGGAATGGCTACGCCATCTGGTACGACTTCAGCGCCGACAGCCTCAACAATATCATCTTTGCCAACCGTCCGGCAGGCGGCGCGTGGACCACAGCCACACGGGTCGACGACGACATCCGCAACCAAGACCAGGGCGAGCCGGACATCGCCGTGGACGCCGCGGGCAACAGTGTCGCCCTCTGGCAGGACAATCGCTATGGGGACCAGTACGATATCTGGGGATCTGACCGCCCGGCGGGGGGGAGTTGGGCCACGAACCATCACGTTTCCACCCTGACCGGGGGCGCGCCCCAATACGCGCCGGCCATCACCGCCGGTGGGGACGGTACCCTCTATGCCATCTGGATGGATTATCGCAATGAGTCCGCCACATCGATCAAATACGATCTCTATTTCAGCATGAAGCCGGCGGGCGGCGCGTGGAGCGCAAACGAACAGGTGGACGATGACATCGTCACCGACGACACCAACCCAACCCAGAATTGGCCCGCCATCGCCGTGGATGGGGCGGGTACGGTCTATGCCCTGTGGGTAGATTATCGAACAGCGTCCTACAATATCTACTTCGCCTCTCGCCCTGCCGGGGGGACGTGGAGCGCCAACGTCAAGGTCAACGATGTGGGCATCGCCGCCGATTTTCCCCCAGATCTGGCCGTGGATCAGGCGGGGAATGCCTATGCCATCTGGACCGACTATCGCAACGGCAACCACGACATCTACTTCGCCCATCGCCCCGCCGGGGGAACGTGGAGCGCCAATGTGCAGGTCAACGATGGTAGCGGCACCTCCATCGAATGGTATCCCTCCATCGCCGTGGACGGGGCGGGCAACGCCTACGCCATCTGGCTGGACGGACGCAGCGATAGCCATATCTACTTTGCCTATCGCCCGGCCGGCGGGGTGTGGCTCCCCAACGAGCGGGTGGATGATGTGGCCAATGTGGTGGTCACCGGTCCCAACGATCTGGCTGTGGATGGGGCGGGCAAGGCCTATGCCGTGTGGGGGGATGGGCGCAACGGCAACCCCAACACCTACTTCGCCTATCGTCCGGCCAACGGGGTGTGGAGCGCCAACGAGTTGGTCGGCGACCATACGGGGCAGGTCACCCAAGAGAACCCCAGCCTGACCGCGGACAGCAGCGGCACCGTCTACGCCGTCTGGCAGGATTCCCGCAACGCCCCAACGCCAGAGTCCCAGGTATCTGACAACCAGAACCCAGGCTTCGCCGTCAGGCCGGATTCCCCCAACAGCCAATCGAATTACGACATCTACTTTGCCTATCGCCCACCCGCCGGGGGATGGAGCGTCAACCAGCGTATCAGCGATCCCGTGGGCAGCGTTGACGACCGCTTCTATGACCGCACGGCCCTGGCGCTGACCGCCCCCGGCCAACCCTTCGCCGTCTGGCAGGACATGCGCGCCATCAACCGCAGCGCAGACATCTATGGCGCGGGGGTGAACATCTCCGGCGGCACGGGGGTGGCGTGGAGCAAGGAGGTGCCGGTTGACACCACCACGACCCAGGCTGTCAACCAACCGATTGCCCTGGCCAATCCAACCGTGGGTAAATACTGGCTGTTGGCCGATCTGAGCAACGCCCTGGGCCAGCCCTTGGCCAACTCGGCCACCCCCTTCTACATCTTCCCCGACCACACCGCGCTGACCCTGGAGACCGACCGCCGCGTCGTTCGCCCCGGCCAGACCGTGCAGATAAGCGGACGCGTGACCAACACATCGGCCAGCGCGGTCTCCGTGCCCCTCACGGTCACGGCCAACGGTGTCGGACTGTTCACCCAGACCTTTGCCTTGGGGCCAAGCCAGGGGGCAGCCTATGCCACCAGCGTGACCGCCAACGGGGATCTGTTGATCGAGTCCGCCGCCGGGCTGGTCGCCGTGAAGGAGTTTGTCACCGTGGCCGCGCCCCAGCTTGTGGCCAGCCTGGAGGTGCCGGGAATCGCCGGGTACGCACCCTTCAGCGCCACGCTCTTCCTCACCAACACAGGGCAGGTGGATGTGGATCTGGCCCTCTCCGCCCAGGGCCTGCTGCCCGTGCTGGTTCACCTTGCCCCAGGCGAGAATCAACTCGCCAACTTGAGCTTGACCATCACCCAAACCGGCCCGATCAGCGTGTCGATCAGCGGTGATGTAGCCCAAGTGTTGACCAAAAATGTGGCGTGGGGGCTTGGGGGTGAGGTTGATCTACTCCCCCCTGTGGGACAACTGGCCGGTCTCGCCGCTATCACCTATGGGGTCAGAGGAACCGGCGGCCTCACCACCCCGGCCCTCCTTATGGTCCATCTTGACGGCACGGAGAGCACACGCCGAGCGCTTCTCCTCTCCCCAGGCGCACGCATCACCGACAGTGTGTTGATCGATCTCCCCGCCGGGCTGCACACCCTGGGCGCGGAGCTGCGGGACGAGAGGGGGGTGCTTCTGGCCGCAACCACCAGGGAGATCGGCGTGGGCACTGCCGCTGCCCCCCAACGGCCACAGATGAAGATCCTGGATGTGACGGCCAACCCGGTCGTCTCTCTGCGGGGATCTCAGCCTCAAGCCGCGGCCCAGACCTTCCAAGTGGGGGTCACTTTGGCCAATCGCGGCCCGGCGGGGCAGGTGATCGCTGGCGTCCAGATCTTCGACACACCGGTACAGCAGATCATCACCCCCACGGCCTTTGCCACCCAGCGCTACACCTTCACCCTGGCCACGCCCACGGATATGCCCAAAGGCGACTATCCCGGCCAGGTCACCGTGGACGACCAGCTTTGGCCCTTTGTCGTGGCCGTGGACGGTCCCGATGTGGGCCTGGCATTGGCAACGGATCGGGCCACCTATGGCCCGGAAGACGAGGTCCAGCTCACCGTCACCCTGCAAGAGCGGGCCGGGCTGTCCGGGGACTATCATCTCTCCCTGCGCTATCTGGATGCCGAGTCCTTTATCACCGTCACCCTCCCGGCCAACCAATCCTTGGTGCATCGCTTCACCTTCCCGGCCCAAGAGAGCGGGCGGGCCAGCGTAGCCCTCTCCTTTGTGCCTTCGGGGGACGAGGCAGGCCAACGCACCCTCATGATCGACAGCGTGCCCATCCTGGTGGCGGACCCCGGTCCCGGCGCGACCGTGCAGGTGGACCGTTCCCGCTATCAGGCCGGCGAAACCGTCCACCTGACCGTCAACATCACCGGCGTCTTGGACAGCCTGATCCTCATGGGACCAATGGGCTTGGGACTTCAGGATGGGGACTTTCTGGTCTGGTCGCCGCCCTACGATACCCAGGCCCGCATCATCCCCGGCACCTATCCCCTCACCCTCACCCTGCCGGGTGTGGTGCGGACAGGCCAGTACCCCATCCTCGCCCACATCAATGGCCAGCAGGTCGCCTATCCCCTGGATGTGGCGGGGGTGAACGTGACCGTGCGCCGCCTCACCCTGGATCGGGCCAACTACAACCCCCAGGATGTGCTGACCGCAACCATCGAGTTCTTCAACGAAACCGCCACCCCCGTGCGGGATCTGAACCTAACCGGCTGGCTCTTCCCCCCCGATGATGCGGATGCCCTGCCTGTGACCCCGGCCACGCCCCGGCGGGTGGATCTGCAACCGGGGCTAAATGTCTTTACCGTGACCGGCAGCATCGACACGCCCGTCGTCGGTCCCCACATGTTGGGGGTGATGGTGGGGATGCCGGGCAAGCCGTGGCAGGTGGCCAAGGGCTTTGTGCAGATTGATATTGGCTCGGCCCACCTGGTGGCGCTGAGTACGGATCGGGGCATCTACGCCCTGGGCCAGGCGGGCCAGGGCCGCTTGGATGTCTATGGCTTTGGCCCCACCACCCTGGTTGTGACCGCCACGACCGGGGCCACCCTCCTCAACACCACGGCCAACCTGACCGGCTTTGGGGCCTACACCTTCACCCTGCCCACCAACAGCCTGGGGGATCACCTGTTGGTGGCCCACAGCACGGACCGCACCGGCAATCGGGACAGTCGGGTGCTGGCCTACGCCGTGCCCCCGCCCTTGGACACGTTGGCCCCGGCCATCAGTATCACCACCCCGGCCACGACAACCTATCTGACCACTGATCAGCCGCTTCTCTCCGTGCCGGTCTCCGGGCGGGTGACGGATGACCGGGGGGCTGTGACGGTGTTGGTCAACGGTCAGGAGGCGCTCACGGATGGCGCGGGGAACTTCACGTTGAATCTCTCCATGCGTACGGGTTTCAACCTGATCTCTGTGGTGGCGTTTGATGGGGCGGGGAACATCGCCTATGCGCCCATGATGGCGGTCTATCTTCTGCCCAACCGGGGCATGGCCCTGGCCGTGGATCGGCCCGCCGTGGCCGTGGGCCGGACCATGACTTTCCAAGCCGTCATCACCGCCACCCGGCCCCTGAGCGACCTGCTCTTCAGCCTGCCCCTGCCCGGCGGGATGATCACGGATGTGGTCGCCACCGCCAGCGTGGGCCAGCCGGTCATCAACCGGCTCGACCCGACCCAAATCGGGGTGGCTTGGCAAGGCGACGTGATGGGGGGGCAGCCAGTCACCATCACCGTCAGCGGACGGGCGGTAACCACCGGAACCTTGGCGGTGACCGGCACCATCGCCTGGGGATGGGGCAATAACGACCAGAAGTCCCTCAACGTGCGCGTGACGGAGGAAGGCGAACTGTTGGAGATCTATCTGCCCCTGGTGACTAAATTGTTGGAATTCTTGGGGCAACGCAAAATCTATCTGCCTATGACGATCAGATAGCAGATAGCAGCCAGAATCCAGCTTGCCAATGTCGTTTCAGTAGGAAAAAAGCAAGAGGGCGAGATCTCTGGATCTCGCCCTCTTGCTTTTACACCCAATCGGTGGGGTCGGGTGGATGAGGTATGCCGGGTTGGGCATGGCGCATCTCCAAACAAAAGGGGAGAGATCCGCTCTGGAATGCGACTACCTCGCTTGCATTTGCGGTTCTTTGGGAACTCAGGGGGTCAGGCCACGTCCCCGGCACTCGCCACCAGAAGTCTTGAACATGAAAACGAGTTGTGGCGAGTGCCGGGGACGTTCACCCCATGAAATCCGGTAGAGCCACTATCATGACCGTCCACATCTTCTGAACAGCCGTTGCAGCACGTTATGGCTCTACCAATGCCTTTAGCGCGGTGCCGCTGGCCGCCACGTCAAAGGCTTGGGCCACATCATCCAGGGCGAAGGTGTGGGTGATCAGCTTTTCAGCAGGGAAGATGTGGCGATGGAGCAGGCTCACCGCGGTCTTGTGCTGGATGGGGTGATAGGAAAAAGCACCCACCACCTCCTGATCCCCGTAGTGGATCTTGTTGGCATCCAGGGTTGTCATGGGGTTGGCCTTGGGCAGACCGCCGAAGAGTACGATGCGCCCGCCCTTGCGGGTCAACTCAACGGCTTGGGCATGGGTGGCGGCCACGGGGTTGGCGCAAATGGCAAGGCTGGCCCCCAGGCCGTCGGTAAATTCTCGCACAAAGGCCACCAAGTCCTGGTTGACCGGATCCACCAACGCGTCCGGCCCGAACTGGGCGGCAGCCGTGCGCCGGGTTTCGCTGGGCTGGGAGACGATCACCTGCGCTCCCCGGGCCTTGGCCACCATGATATGCAGACAGCCAATCGGCCCCGCCCCCATGACCACGACCACATCGTTCAGGCTTGTGCCCGCCTTGTCGTGGGAGGCCAACACCGAGGCCAGGGGTTCGGCCAAGGCGGCCATCCGAAAGGGCATGGCTACCGGCATTTTGTGGACGATGCCATATTCCAGTATTTCCCCGGTCAGCACCACCTGCTCGGCAAAGCCACCGGGAATATCCGGGGTGATGCCGATAAAGCGCAAGTGATCGCAGAGGTTGAACAGACCTCGCTCGCAATACCAACAGTGGCCGCAATGGATGTCCGGGGCCACAGCCAGATGGTCGCCCACCTGAAAACGCGTGACCCGCTCACCCACGGCCATGACTTCGCCGGCGATCTCGTGGCCGGGCGTATAGCCGTCCACCCCTTTCGGCGGACCCTCTTTCCAGCGGCGCAGATCCGAGCCGCACACACCACAAGCGCCGACTTTAAGAACTAAGCCATCTTCCGGGCAGACGGGATCGGGCACCTGGCGCACTTCAAGCGTGCGGGGGGCTGTGAGCAGGGCTGCTTTCATAAAGGTGGCTCCAAAAACGGCTAAATGATGGCTATCGGACCAATTCGGACGTGGCCCCGCTGGGATGGGTTTGGGTCAAGGTGTGCAGGTCGAAGCCCCGCATCTGTTTGGCGGCCAGGGTCAGGGCATCCCCCACCGCGCCGTTGGCCAGGGTGCTGCCAAAGGGCAACACCCCTTCGCCTTCGCCTTTTTCGTCAGGCCGAATCTGCAGGACCACATCGCTCAACTGGCCCAAAGGCGAATCGGGATACCAGGTCCAGGCCATCACCTTGGCCCCCCGCTCTTTGGCCACCTTGCAGAAGGTGTTCAGTTCCTGGCTTTTGCCTGCTTTGGAGAGGGCGATGATCACGTCGCCTTCACCAATGGCGGCCAGAGGACCGTGCAGTGCTTCGCCGGGGTGTTGATAGAAGGCGGACATCCCGCATGTGGCCAGCAAGTGGGCTAGCCGCCGAGCCATTGTGCCGGACGTGCCGGCCCCGGTGGCCAGGATTTTGCCCGTGCAGTTGGCCACCAGCCCCACCGCCTCGATAAACGACTCATCGATCTGGTCGGCGATCTCCATCAGCACTTCACCCTCCGCCCGGATCTGGGCTCGAGCGGCCTCAAGTATATCAGATTTATTCATAGTGGGTCCTCTTTGCTTGTACAGTCCGGTATTCATAGTCCGGGACAACTATGCTCTAGCCGGGTCCGTGACCCGGCGGGTCTGCCGCAGAAGATCCTGGGAAGCACCCGCCGGGTCACGGACCCGGCTAGAGCAACATTGCGCGGGGTTTTGTGCGCCGCTGCGTACTAGATTGAAGTGGGCAGAGCGAAGCCGTCGGGGAACTGGGGGCTGATCTGGTAGTCGGCGATGCGTTCGCAGAATTTTAGAAAGTCGATGCCATCTTTGGCCGCCGTGTCCGGGTCTGGGATCATGGGCGCGCTTTCGATGGTGCAGTAGCCGTCATAGCCGCTCTTTTTCAGCGCCCGGAGGACGGCTTTGAAGTCGGTCTTGCCGTAGCCCGGCGTCAGGGAATTGGAATCCCGGAAGTGCAGATGCCAGAGCAGGGGCTGGGCGTCCATCACGGCTTCGTAGGGGTTCAACTCTTCCAGGTTGACATGGAACCAGTCAAGCTGAATGCCGATGTTGTCGCAGCCGGTCAACTCGATCATGCGCTTGTGGTTGGCGGCTGTATTGACAAATTTGCCCATTTCCAGGTGATTGGTGGCCTCGAAGACCAAGCGCACATCCTTGGTCGCCGCATAGGCGGACATGCGCTGCAACGCGTCAACCGCGATCGCTGTGGCTTCATGCACATTGTCGGCCGTGATCGGCGCGTGGACGGCGACGGCGATGGTGACACAGGGCGCGCCCAACTCCGCCGCAAAGTCGATAGTGGAGCGGGTCTCGGCCACAGCCAGATCTGCCGTTTTTGGCTCGGTCAAGGTTTTGAAGGTGGGGGAGTAGGGGTCCCACATCTCGCCCCAACACTCGTTGATGCACGAGACGCCCAGACCGAAGTCGGCTTTGAGCCGCTTGTGGGTTTCGGCGTAGGCATCCATGCCCACACCCAGACCATAGCGCCCCTTGGGCGGACAGATCTCGATGGCGTCATACCCGCACCGTTTGAGCCGTTCATAGCTCTTTTCGGGATGCAAGTAGGCTTCATCCTGGCCAAAAGTGAGTTGGAAATAACTGTATTTGAGGCTCATGTGACCATTTTCCTTGGCTGAGTCATAGCCGCCCATCCCAGCCAATGCCGTTGGGGTGGATCAGCGCTTTTAGCTCTTTTTTGTTGCGCAGATTGGCGAAAGCTTGCGCCCAATCTGCCAGTTCGTAGTGGCCGGTCACAACCGGGTCAAAATTGAATACGCCCTGAGTCAGCAATTCCACGGCATGTTCCCAGGTTTCCCGGCCATTCCAACTCCAGCTTCCCCGGATGTCGAGCTGGCCCAGGCTGACCTCATCCAGATTGACCGTGATCGGCTTGCCCCACAGGCTGATGAAGACCACCACCCCCTTGCCGCCGGGCCCCTCGTGGGCTTTGCGGGCGCAGTCGATGGCGGTCTGCACCCCCTCGCCGCTGGCCGAACATTCCAGTACATATTCGGCCCCCTTGCCCCCCGTCACGGCCATCACGGTTTTGGCCGGATTTTCGTCGTCAAAGAGCACATAGTCCGCCCCCACCTGCTTGCCGATCTGCAAGCGCATCTCGTCGCTGCGCAAGCCGATCAGAAAGACCCGTTTGGCACCGCAAATCTTGGCGTATTGCACGGCAATAATGCCCATCGGCCCCGGTCCCACAATCACCACATCATCCCCCGGCTTGACCTGGGCCCGCTCGTGCATGAGGTGATAGGTGGCCACAATCGGCTCGGTCACCGCCGCATCTTGCAGGGAGACATGGTCGGGGACGCGATAGATGACCTGTTCGGGCACGCGCATGTAGGGGGCCAGGGCGCCGTCAATGGTGACGCCCAGCCAATCCCCGCCGCCGCACTCGATGTCGGCCACAAATTTGTCCCCTTCCGCCACCCGTGTCACATTCTTGCCCACTTTGTAGGCAATGCCGGAAAACTCGTGGCCTTGGGTGACTGGGGCGCGGTAAAAGTGTTTGT
This sequence comes from Caldilineaceae bacterium, assembly GCA_018003515.1. GTDB lineage: Bacteria > Chloroflexota > Anaerolineae > Caldilineales > Caldilineaceae > JAGNDO01. Next base: position 22,758 of record JAGNDO010000033.1, on the reverse strand, counting down.
CGTCCTCGATCAGAAGGTCACTGCCACAGATGCCGGCCGCGTAGACCTTCATAAGCACATCGTTGGGGCCGATTTCCGGCACAGGCACGTCACATAATTCCACGTGCCCCGGTCCCGTTGCAACTTTGCGAACAGCTTTCATCTTCATAAAATCACTCCCAATTTGAGAACCGATTGCTCGGTCAAAAATGGTTTTGATCAGAGTGTGACTACTGTTCTGTCACCGCTGATTTGATGGATTGTGGAGTCGGGCATCCTCAGATGCCCGCCGTTCGCATCTGAGGATGCGAACTCCTCAATTCCATCATTTGAACGTTGACGGGACACTACTACAGGTCGGCATAAATAACGCTGGGAAATCTTGCGCTCGTAGCCGGTCCGTGACCGGCGGGTTGACGAATGGATCCCCCGGATGTCCTGTGTCGACCCGCCAGGTCCGTGACCCATAGGCATCAAGCTAAGGGTTTTGCGCTCAAAAACAGGGCATTCCGGGAATGGGCCGGACGATCTGGGGTAGAGTAAGTAGTTTTGGCCCATTCCCGGAATGGACGAGATCTCCCCGCCAATCCCGGAATGGGCCAAAACTACTGCATGAACACAAGAAGAACCGGCCCATTCCGGGATTGCCCAGCTCATTTCCAACGCTTTGGTCCACCCTGATCCCTTAGCTTGATGCCTATGGGTCACGGACCTGGCTAGAGCGCTCTTTTCCCGGACCTATTTACGCCGGGCTGTACTACACTGCCATCCGCCAAACCGACCAGCACGGCGTGTCCATCGTCCAGGCCAGCCGGAACCGAGACAGCGGTAATCGGTTGATCGATTTGGATGGAGCCAAGCCAGGATTTCCAGCTATGGCCATCATCCTGCGAAACCAGGATCTCACCCTGGCTCAACAGCCACAGGTGGGGCTGGGCGGAATAGTCGGGCGAAAGCCCGATGGCATCCACGGATCCGGTGATGGAATCCGGGGCCATGCGCAGCCAAGTTTGACCGCCATCCGTGGACTTGAACAGCCCATTCGTGGCGGTCCCGGCGAAAAGTGTGTTGTCTTGGGCGAATGTGGGGGAGAGGGCCAGGCTGAGCACCGGGGCGTCGTCCACGGCAAAGGCAACTTCTCGCCAGGCGCGGCCTCCGTTGCTGCTGCGGAAGATGCCCGATTCCACGGCGATGTAGACGGTCTCATCCGTGGCAAATGCCGGGGAGACGGCCAGGGCCAGCACGTTCAGATCGAGCAGGCCAAAGTTCCAGGCTTCCCAATGATGGCCCCGGTCACGGGAGCAGAAAACGCCATCCTCCATTGTGCCCGCCAACACGATGCCATCCCGTTCAAACGCGGGCGAAAGGCCCAGGGCAACCACCAATGGCGGGGGCGTGGGCAGTTCCGTCACACCCCAGGTCTGCCCGGCATCGCTGGAGTGGAGTACGCCGCCGGACACCCCGGCAAAGACGGTTTGGTCATGTTCAAAAGCGGGGGAAAGGGCCACGGCCAAGGTGGGCAACTCGGCCACGAGATTGAGGGATTGATAGGCGTCCGCCCAGCTTTTGCCGCTGTCGTTCGAGCGCAGAAGTCCCTGCATGCTTGCCGCAAAACAGAGACCATCCCGGTCAACCTGGGGGGAGGCGGCGAGTTGGGCGATGGTGTTGGCAAAGGTGATGTTGTCATCCATAGGGTTACAACTTTTTGCGGGCGGTGGGGCCAAGGGGTTTGGCCTGTTCGGGCGCGGCAGGATGGACCATGACGTCGATGGTCAAGGCCAGGGCCGCGGTCTTGATGGCCGTGAAGAGGGCGGCTTTGACCACGCCGGCGGGATCGTAGATGCCAGCCGTTTCCAAAGGAACGATTTTTCCTTGGGTCACATCGAAGGCAAAATCCGGACCGGCTAAGCGTAGGTCGGCCATGACGTCGCTGTCGTTGAAACCCGCATTGCGGAAGATGGTGCGGGCCGGGGTTTCCATGGCTTTGCGCAGAATTTCATAGGCGGCCCTGGCATCGAGATCCGTGGCCGCGTCCCGCCGGGCGGTCAGGGCGGTGCGGCAGGCCAGGAAAGCCAGGCCTCCGCCGGGCAGCGCGCCCTCTTCCATGGCCGACCGCATGGCATTGGCCGTGCGGTCGGCCAACTCTTCCCGCTGGGTCACCTCCCGCTCGGTCACGCCGCCGACCCACAGGGTGGCCGACCCGCCCATGAGTTTGCCAATGCGCTTGAGCAAGGCTTCCTTGACCACGGGATCATCCACATTGGCATAGGCTTGGCGCAACCCTTGGATATGGGCGCGCACGGCCCGGGGATTGCCCTTGCCGCCGATAATGCCGAAGTTGCGCAGATCGGCCCAGGTGCGTCGGGCATGGCCGAAGTCCTCCATCTTTACGTGATCGAAGGTGTCCCCGGCGGCCATCACAAAGGCCCGCCCCCCGGTGATCAGGGCCATATCCTGCAAGGCGGCGGCCTGGGGTTCCTTGCCATATTCAGGCGTGGTTACCGCGATGGCCTGGAAGAGATCGGGCTTCTTGTTGGCCATGAGGAAGCTGAGGACGTTGTCGCTCATGCGCCCGGCCACGATGATCAGGTGGGAAATCTTGTTTTTGAGCGCCAGTTCCAGCACAGGAAAAAGCTGTTGGGGCGTATCAATGGCCAGATCGCTGATCAGCAGGGCGGCGTTCTCAAAGTCCGTGCGCACCTTGGTCCAGTCTGCGATCATCTCCCGGGACATCAGCCCCCGCTCCCAATACATGCCCTCCACATATTCCCGTTCAATCTGGCGTGAGCGGCCCTTGCGAATCTCCAAGCGGCCATAGGCCCCGATGATCTCGAAGATCTCGCCCAGATAGCGGGACAACTCCACATCGTTGGAGATCGATTCGCCCAGCCGGGCCAGATCCTCTTTTTCGCTGATAGGACGGGTTTGTTGGGAGAGGGTTTCGAGGATGAGTTCCAGCCCTTCTTCCAAATACATCTGCACGCGCCGGGCATTGCCCCCGGCGGTGAGGTAGCGGATGCCTTCGTTATAGATCGTGCCGAAGATCACGGCGGCGGTGGCCGTGCCGTCTCCCACCTCGTTCTTCAGCCGCCAGAGCATGTCCCGCACGAGCATGGCCCCCACGTCCGCGTCCCGCCCAGGCAGTTGCATGATGCGCCGGGCGATCTCGCCGCCGTTGTCGTGCAGATCGATCTCGGTGTCGCCAAACTGGGGAGAAAAGGCCACGAACCGGGGGAGAGGGCCAAGGGTCGGGGTCACCGCGTTGATGATCAAATTGACGCCCTGCTGAATGCCTTGCCAAGTGCGGGGTTGAAAAACAACACGCTGGCTCACCGGCTGTTTTCTGTTTGACATAGAATGCATGGGTTACCCTTTGATGGCTCCGGCCATGACGCCCTCGACAAACATGCGCCGGAAGAGCAGGTAGACGATCACCATGGGGAGAACCGAGGCAAAGATGGCGGAGTAGATGAGTTGGAAGTTGGTGGAAAATTGGCCGACCGCGCTTTGGATAAAAGGCAAAAGCGTGGAGTTGGCCGGGTCGAGATAGACATACGGTTCGAGGAATTGATTGTAGACCAAGGGCAGCATGATCACCAAGAGGCTGACCACGGGTACCTTGAGCAGGGGCAACAGGATAAAGCGCACAAATTGCCAACTGCTGGCCCCGTCGATCATGGCCGAATCTTCCAACTCTTTGGGAATGGAGCTGATAGCCGAGGTGAAGATCATGGTGGAGAGCGCCGTGCCCTTGATGTTGATCAGGATAATGGCCAGAAGCTGAAGCCCGAATCGCATAGGCCCGGCATTGCTATATCCGGGGAAGAGTTTGAAGAACCATTGAAACATCAGGAATTGGGGCAACAGAATCAGCATAGCGGGCACAACCATCTGTAGCAAGTAGATATTGTACACCAGCATTTGATCCCGACGATACAGACCGGCCAGTCCATAGCCCGTAAAGATCGAAAGGGTGATGCCAAACAGCACACTAATGACTGTGATCAGCAGCGTACGTAAAAGCGCGCCCCAAAAACTGGTACCATACAGGGTGCTGGTCAGCAGTGTATTCCAGCCGTTGTAGGTGTAAAAGCCCTTAAAGAAATCCCGGATGCGCTGCTCAGGAATGTTGTATTGCTCTCCCAATTCTGCCAGGGTGGTGCGGGACATGATGAAATCGGACTGAGGAATGTCAAACGCAGTCTTTAACTTTTGCAAATCCAGATTGTAGAAAACGCTCAAATTTCCTACCTGAGCATTCATGTTCACTTCGGCGGCTTTGGGTATCACCAAATGCAATTCGGCCGAATCCCTTGTACTCACAAAAGAGCGGATAAAGAGGGCATAAAAAGGAAAAAGCGTGATCACGGTATAGATCAACATCACCACCAAGGCGAATCCTCTCAATAGCCGCCGGCGACCTGCCATACCCAGGAAGCGTTTGGTCGTTTTGGTGGAAACAGCAACTGTGTTCGTCATATCAGGGTTGTCTCCTGGATTAGTATTGCACGCGCCGTTGCAGACGTTGCAGGAAAACGCCCAAGAACACCAAGGGCACGAACGTGATCACGGCCAAGGTCATGCCCATAGCCAAGCGGTCAATCTGGAAGCCATAGGTGAAGAAGAGGACGCTCAGGAGTTTGGCTTCGGGATTGACATAGAGAGCGCCCATAGCGACCAGTTCATCGAAAACGGCAAAAGAACCGATCAGACACATGGTGGTCGCCAAGAGAAAAGAGGGCAGCATTTGGGGAAAATAGACCTGCCACAGGCGTTGCCAATAGGTGGAGCCGTCGATCACCGCGGCTTCAATGGTCTCTTTGGGGATGGCCAACAATCCGGCCAAAAAGATCGCCATATTATAGCCCGCATACCGCCACCCCACGATCAGGGGCAAAATGAGTGCTGTGCCTTGCGCCGAATAGATGTCAATCGGCTTGTCGATCAGTCCTGATGCACGCAACATCAAGTTGGCCGTGCCGGTCTCCTTGCTAAAGAGCATCACCGCCATGTAGCCAACCGCCAACCCGGACACCATCAGCGGCAGATAGACGACCGTGAAGAATCCGCCCCGGAACCCCACTTCGTACATAAGCAGGGCCAGACTGAGGCCAAAGATAAAGACCGTGGTGTAGTTGAGCAGGACAAAGATCACGGTTCGACGCAGGGCGGGCAGATAATCTGCCTGCACGCTGGGGTCCGTAAAGAGAGCCTGAAAATTGCGAAAGCCCACGGGGTTGATCTGCGGATCGTTGAACTGTGACATATCGGTGAACAAGATCGGGATCGCCACAAAGAAGGGAACGATGGTCAGCAAGATAAACAGGGTGAGTTGCGGGGTAATAAACGCCCAATCCCGCATGATTCGCCGTCGTTCCAGCTTGCTGATTTTGCCTTTGGCGTGGGGTTTGGGCGTTTTGCCCTTTCCCGGTTGAGCCGGATTTGCCTGCATGGTTCAGATCCTTGTTGGAATAAGTGCAAAGTTCCTTCGCCCCCCGGCCCCCAATTCTGGGGGAGGTGGTGGACAGGTTCCCCCAACTTTGGAGGGCCAGGGGGGGTGGACGGATTCTTGTGAGAAGCGGAGGGCGCTCCCGCGGGAGCGCCCTCCGCAAGATGAGGGGTTAGCCCGCGTTCATGATCTCTTCGGGGATGGTGTAGCTGGCTTCCCAGTTGCTCTGTGCGATGTCCAACGCGCCCTGCACGTCGATCTTGCCTTGCAGCAGGTCGGCGAAGACGGCATTGTTGCCATTGGCTTCATAATCCCACGCGCCTCGGGAACCCTTGTTGCGATAGGGGCTGGCCATATTGGTGCCGGTCTGGCCTTGCTCCCATTTGGTATCGGCCCACTTGCCGCCAGACGTGCCGATCTCCTTGAGGACGGCTTGGTATTGCGGCCCCTTCAAGTCGAGCGGCGTGTCCAGGGTGTACAGCGGCCAGCGACCTTCGGCCTGTGCCTTCATGGGCACGGCTTCGGGACTCCAGAACCAGGACCAGGCGACCTGCGTCTTGTCCCAGTGCTCGGTTTTTTCGTTGCCGGCGCGGATGAACCACTGGCCGTCGATGGTGGGCGGCAGAGCGCCCTGCGTCCAAGGAGAGTGGCCGGCTGCTGGCGGCGTGGTGGGCATACCCGCCTGGTGACCATTGACCGCAAAGTCAGAGCCAGCCGCCAGGGCCTTGTCCCACACCCACGGACCGTGCAGCATCATCACGGACTTGCCGGCGATGTAGGAGGCTTCCATGTCGCCCTCCCACTGTCGCGTCCACATGCTGGGCGGCATCACTCCATTCGCGTTGGCATCGGCAAAGAACTCATAGACATGGCGATAGGGTGAATCCGGGGCGTTGAATTTTTCTTGCCCCAGCCAGCATTTCACCTGGCGATCCCGTTGCCCATCCGCAAAGGCCATGGGTATCAGGTCCATGTACCAGGAAAAAACCAAGTTATGCCAAGCCTGATTGTAGAACCAGTCAACACCATCGGTCTTGGCAGCCCACTCGGCGCCGGCGGCGAGCCACTGGGTCAGATCTTCCCAGCTCTTGACATCGCGTTGTGGATCAAGCCCGGACTGCTGCATCAGCTCGTCGTTCCATTGCCAGGTCAGGACATAGCCCTGGAAGACGTCAAGGGAGCGGGGGCCGGGCAGCTTGTGCAGATCAGACCAAGCATTGCGAACATCAAACTGCCAGCGATCCCACCAGGGGAAGTCTACGGTACTCAGATCAACAGCCATATCGTAGTTGTTCTTGTCGAAGGTGATCTGCATTTCCTGGGTGAGTTCGATGGCGGCCAGGTAGCCACCGGCGACTTTCGCCTGGTAGGCCGCATTGGTATCCTCGTTGATGGAGAACACATTGGCCTTGATGCCGGGGTGACTGCTGTTGAAGACGTTCCAGATTTCGCTATACGGGGCCTGATATTCGGCCAGAGCCATGATGTCGAGGGTGACTTCGGCGGCGGCTGGGGCGGCCGCAGCGGGTGCCGCGGCTGCCGGGGCTGCCGCGGCTGGGGCCGCTGGCGCTGCCGTCTGCGGTACAGCCGCAGCACAGGCTGCCAGGGTGACACCCGCCGCAGTCATGGCCCCCAAGCGTAGAAATTCGTGCCGACTATACGTTTTCTTCTCCATGGATTACCTTCCTTGTTAGAACTAGAGAAACTGAGGTAGAGGAGCGGTCGATCGGTACAGATTTCTGACTGTTGACTATGAACTTATGTTCACCTCCTTTGCTGGAAAGGCCATGCGGCGGTGCATTTTTGCAGCCAGGGCATGTCACAAACGGTGGAAAGGTAGGGTGCAAGAGAGAGATTTCTGCGTAACCCTATTGCTCACTACTGATGCCGGTAGAGATCCCACTTGAGATAGGTGGAAACCGCCTCTTCCAATACATCAGCATAGCGGCCGCGAGTCATGGCAACGTGATGTTCGTATCCATTCTTGGTCAAATACTTCATCAAGTTTTGGAAATTGGGCACATCACAGATCGCCACGCCTCCATGAATGTTGACAGGATCGTCGGTGAAATCGCCTTCACCCACGTAGGACTTGATCAAGCCTCGCCGGTCATCGGTTGACATGCGGAACAGGGTCATGGGACCGGGTGCCACCTTGGCTTTGATGGCCCCAAAGGCGTTCTCCGGACCAACCGTGACCCCAATCACGTCCAAATTCGAGATCTCGATCTCATCGTTGACGAAGCTCTTGGGATAGTTGCTGCAATGGGTGTTGATCACCTTGTTGCGATCTTGCAGGTAGTTGTTGTTCCAATCCAGGAAGCCAGGGGGATTCCCCGATGCCAAGAGCAGGGCATACATGGAGACCGCCCCGGTCACATCCACCTCGCAGGCGCTGGGCATCCCCCGTTCCCCCATCATGCTCATGGACAGACAGGTGGCGCAGCCAAAGTTGAGCTGCAAGGCCGTCCAGCACTGAATGGCGCTGGCGTGGATTTCGTTCTCCGCTATCCACTGATCCACAGCGATTGACCAAGCGGCCTGGCGCACGATGTTCGCGTCGGGCACGTAGGTGGGGATCGTGCCATAGTCCTTGATGGCGGCCAGCTTTGCCTCCATCTCCGGCGATTTCTTGGCCATCCAACGGTTGGCGCTGGCGATCATTTCGGACAGATCGACTGTGACCGTGGTAATGCCCGTCGATTGCAGCAACTTTTCGCTGTAACGGACCGTGTTGAAGGCGGCTGGGCGGGCACCGATGGCCCCCACGCGCATGGTGGACAGACCCTTGACCACCCGGCAGACCCGGGCGAAGAAATCCATATCCTTGACAAATTCTTCGCTGTCCAAGGCGTAGGAGTGATAGGTCGTGTTGGTAAACGGAATCCCATATTGATAGAGATTGTTGGTCACCGACAGCTTGCCGCAAAAGGCGTCTCGCCGCTCGTCCAGGCCAAGACGGGTGGGGTCTTCATCGTCCAGGGCCACGATCATCACGGGCACGTTCAGCTTGGCCATGTCGATGGTTTGGACCACGCCCTGTTCATCCCCAAAGTTGGGCAGGACGGCCAGGATGCCGTCGATCTCCTCTCGGTTTTGCTTGAACAGCCCCGCGCAGATTTTGGCGTCTTGGTAGCTTTCGATGGCCCCGTTGGGGGTGGCCTCTACCGGGGGAATGATGTAGGCATAGCCAAGTTTATCCATCTTGGCCAGCAGCTTGGTTCGGGCATCAACCGCCAACTGGGCGTTGAAGAACCCTCTCGTCGCCACGATCAAACCAAAGGTTGGTGTTTTTTCCAACAGCGTCATGATTAAGTCTCCTTATCGGTGGACATGCCAAGTAAAAGTGAAGCGACCTTTTTGATGGGGCCTGGATCGCCGAGATAGAACCACAGAACAAATTGGTCGCTGGTCGCAGATCGACCGCTGGTCCCGCCAATCGTCTGTCCATTGACCTCTAATTCACCAAAACCGCCCAGCCCGCCGTCGTCGTTGTAAATATGCATGGAACGGCCCCGGCGCAGGGGCTGGTCAGCGAACTCCTCGGCGTAGACCGCCGACGGATTGTTGAAGAAACTGCGCACGATCAGATAGGCCCGGCCATCCGCCAACTGGTTGAGATAGCCCAATCGCCCAAAGGTCTGGGCCGCCTGAATTCCGATTTTGTATTGAGTTTGCCCTGTAACCTTCAGGCGCATGCCCTGGGAATCCACCGCGAGGTGCGCGGCGTCGATGGGGGCATAGTAATCCGTATATTCGGGCTGGGGGGTGGTGGGGATCAGCAGCTGACCGCCGGGCCGCAACTGGACCAAATTCCACGATTCGCTCAGGATCTCATCTTGGCGGCTTTCGCACAGATCTACGGTCTGTTGATAGCCGGCGAAGAGTACGTCCTTACCCAGGTCGGCATAAACGCTGAGGTTCCGCAAGGGGTCCGCCACGGGCGTGAACCGCTTGTCCACCCGCAGTTGCTTTTGGCCGGTGGCGAAGTTGTAGGCGTCCAGCACCAGATTTTGCGATAGGTTCCAGCCGCCCTGGCCATCGGCGCTCAAGAACTGCACGCCAGGGTCCATCTGCGCCGGAATCTGGATTGTGCCCCAAAAATCGGACCGATCCTGCACCAGATATTGGGTTTCGGGGGCGATCCACATGCGCTCGCCGCCCATGTTCCAGTCGCCGGAGGCCAGCCAATCCCGGAACGATTCTGGGGTGGCAAAGGCCTCATTCACCCAGAAGATGCTCTCGCTCTCGGCATTGAGGAAAGGCCCAAACACCCGCCCGCCCCGCTCCGAGATGATGATAAAGGTGTCATTTTGGAGGGGCATCAGGGCGTAGGCCAGATGGTTTTCCTCCAAACGCTGGCGTATTTGTTGGGACGTAATGATATTCGTCACGGTAAACCACCTCTGGGAAATCAATTTTAGGGGAAAAATGCGGCCTTCAAGACCTTGCCTTCCAGGGCCATGTTGGCACCGACGACAAAGTCATCCAGGGGGAAGCGGTGGGTGATCAGCTTGTCCACGGGGAAACGGCCCGATGTGACCAAGCCGACGGATTGGCGATGATGCCGGGGGGCAAAGATGGTCGTGCCGATGAGATGGAGACCGTTATAGTGGACGATATTCATGTCAACACCGGGCTTGCTTTTGTCGCTGGGTAAACCGCCGAAAAGCAGGATGCGTCCGCCCTTGCGGGCCATCTCCACCGCCTGCACCTGGGCGATGGGCGCTGGCGTGGCCGTGATGATCACGTCGGCCCCCTTGCCATGGGTCAGCCGCATCACTTCGGCCACCAGATCGGTCTTGGTGACGTTGATGGTGGCATCCGGGGCAAAGGCTTCGGCCAGGGCCAGTCGGTCATCCACCACATCGGCGATGAATATCTTGTGTGCGCCTTTGGTGCGGGCCAGGGCAATGTGGATGCAACCGACCGGGCCAGCACCGATGATCATCACCGTGTCGCCCAAGCCAACCTGCCCCTTTTCTTGCGCATTCAGACAGGAAGAGATCGGCTCGGTCACGGCAGCGAAGGCCGGATCGATCTCCAGGGGCACGGCCCGGACGGTGCCATGCGTCACGGCTTCCGCCGGCAGGGCGAAATAGTCGGCAAAGCCGCCGGGCCACTTCTGGGCGATCTCCTTGTACCCCTCGCAAAGTTCATGTCGGCCATCCTGGCAGAAGTCGCAGACGCCGCAGTAGACCACCGGCGCCACGGCCAGCCGCTCCCCCACCTGCCAGGGACCGGTGTAGCTCGTGCCCAGATCGACCACCGTGCCCGCAATCTCATGGCCGATGATCCAGGGCAACGTCACCCGATGATGGCCGCTGCGCAGGGTACGCAGATCCGAGCCGCACAAGGAGCAGGCGTCCACCTTGAGCAGCAATCCGCCGGGATCCATTTTGGGATCCGGCACCTCTTCGACGCCGAAATTCATGGGGGCGTGGACAACAACAGCTTTCATATCAATCGCTTTCTCAGGTTTGCTGGATTGGCGAGGAGTTCGCATCCTCAGATGCGAACGGCGGGCATCTGAGGATGCCCGACTCCGCCAAATCAGCGTTGATGGCATCCTAGGCCAGCATGGCATCCTGCAACTGGCGCAGTTTGTAGGCAAAATTGGTGGCGTCAGGCGCGAAGTTGTCATAGGTCAACATCTCGTCCTGTTTGATCGGCTTGAGCACCGTCCCGCCCGGCGTCAGGCCCATGGGGATGCCCTTGGCGGCCACAGCTTCTTCGTATTTGTACAGCCGATTGTAGAAATCATAGCCACCGATGGAATCAGCCACATCTCCCGGCGTCAGATCCCGCTTGGCAATGGCCACCACTTCCGCTACCATCTTCTCCGAAACCAGGGTGGCCTCGCCGTAGATCACGGCCTCGGCCACGGAAATCGGCGTCTCGACGCTGGTCAGGTGATAGGGCCGGTAGAGCCGATAATATGGGCCGGGGCCCATGGCAACAAAGGTCATTTCGGCCTGGATCACTGGGTCATCCGTGGTGATGACGGCGAAGACGCCTGGGGCCACATTGCCCGTGGTATATTCCACACAGCCCCGCTGGCTGAGCACGCCGCCATCTTCCACGGGCACGAAGACCGAGGTCAAGTCGTCCAAATTGGCCTTGGGGCCGTGGGCACCCGGCACATCGGGCACAAGACCTGTGGCGTTGGCCATGGCCGCCATCTCCACCATAGTCTTGCTGCCATCCTTGAAGGCGGCCAGCATCTTGGGGTTCATGCCCTTGCTCAAAGCCTCGGCCTCGCACGAAGACGGGGTGGCGTGATAGTCGATGGGATTGTTCTTGCCCTTGCCCAGGCAGACGACTTCGAAGCCCAGGCTACAGGCGAAATCGTAGAGTTTCTTGCATTCACCCGGCTCATCGCCGCTGGCCACGGTGTAGACGACCCCGGCGTTCTTGGCCAACTTGTTCAGGTAGACGCCCACGGTCACATCGGTTTCCACGTTCAGCATCACCACATGCTTTTTGTTCATGATGCTGTGCCAGGCCACCGTGGCCCCGATTTCCGTGGAACCGGTGGCCTCGACCAGAATTTCGATGCCGTCCAGCCGGGTCATGAGTACAGCGTCCTCGGTGACAAGCACTTTGCCCTGGGCCAAGGCTTCGGCTGCTTCCTGCTCGTCGTTGGTCACACAGATTTCATCCCTGGACCAGCCGATGGCCTGGAAGGTTTTCAGGGGCCGGTTGACGTCGATGTCAGCAATGGCCACGGTTTTCATGCCGGGCATTTGGCGGGTCATGTGGACAAAGCCAGATCCCATCTGTCCGCAACCCACCAAGGCCACGGCAATAGACTCATCGGCCGCCTCCAACTTTTTTAGATGTTCGTAGAGTTCCATGATTTTTCCTTAGTGGGGTGAAAAAGGACAGCTATTTTTGTTTACTTCCCTGGGGCTGCTTTGCCCGCACACCCTAACAGTGTCATCAGTTCTTTGGTCGCCTGGGTAAAGAAGTCTGTGGCCTGAGCGATGATCTGGTGATAGATCAGCGTCTCCGGATCCGTTTCGTTCATCTTTTGCAGAATGGTTCGACTGGCCGCTCGGCCCATGACCGTGTAATAACAGACCTTGCTGATGCCGCTGGCGATCACCGCCGCATACTCATCCGGCTCCAGCCCAGAGCCGCCGTGCATGACCAGGGGCAGGGAGACGCGCCCGTGGATCGCCCGCACTCGTTCCAGATCGATCACCGGCTTCGTGCGATAGACACCGTGGCTGTTGCCAAAGGAGATGGCCAGCACATCGATCCCCGTGCGCTCGACAAAATCCACGGCCTGATCCGGGTCGGTCATGCTAGACCCCGGCCCTTCGTCGCCCAAATAGATGGACGAGCCGCCGACGCCGCCCAGCTCCGCCTCCACATCCACCCCCACGGCATGGGCAATGCTGACAATCGCCTGGGTCTGCCGAACATTCTCTTCGTACGGCAAGGTCGATCCGTCAAACATCACCGAGGAGGTGCCGTTGCGCATGGCGACAACGATCTGCTCAATGTTGGCCCCGTGGTCCAGGATGGTCGCCACCGGGACCGATGCCTTGCGGGCCGCGTCCGCGGCCAAGGCCATGCCAATCTCCAGGGGGATGGTGGGCGTCGCCCCCTGGTTGAAGGCCAGAATCAGGGGGGCATTGAGGGACTCGGCGGCTTTGATCTGGCCGACGATCATCTCGGCATTGCCCGCCAGCAGGCTGGGAATGCCGTACTTATGCTTGCGGGCGTGGGCCAAAATTGCGTTCGAGTTAACAAGCGGCATCGGGCTACCTTTTATGACTGCACTGCGAAAAGCATATAATCGCAGAGGGCGCTGAGATTTCGCAGAGAACGTAGAGGGAAAGCCTTATTTTTCTTAGCGCTCTTTGCGAATCCAGTGAAAATCAGGCAGGGTTCATCACGGCTACCCAATTTCGGTGAATCGTAGGTGCGGTTTTCAACCGCACTGGTTCCATTCTCCACTCATGATCATGGGAGTCGTGCGGTTGAAAACCGCACCTACGATTTGTAAAGAACCCGTTCCTCGACGGATGAACCATGCCAAAAATCAGATTTAATCTGCGTGCATCTGCGTCAATCTGCGTCCTATTTTAGTTTCTACAACTGGCCTCTAAGTTTAGCAAGCGTCTGAAAATCGGGCTTGACATGGTTGTAAAGGCTCTTGTAGAGCGCAAAATATTCCATGTACTGCTCGTGATGGCCAGGAATCGGCTCCATGCGGTCCACGGTCTCCGCCCACTCCTTGGCCACGCCATAATCCTTGAACACGCCCGTGGCCACACCGGCCAGGATGCCGTCACCAAATGGTGCGCCCGTGCGCCGTTTGACCAGCACCGTGGGCACATTGAACACATCGGTGATGATCTGCCGCCACATGGAACTCACCGCCCCGCCCTCGTTGAGGACGATGGGCTTGTTCAGCTTCAGCCCGGAACTGGCAATCAGGTGGTAGGAGTCGTAAAGGGCATAGGCCACCGCTTCCATCATGGCCCGCACCAGGTGTCCCTTGCCGTGGTTGAGGGAGAGTCCAAAGATCACGCCGCGAGCCGTGGTGTCCCAGATCGGCGTGCGCTCCCCCATCAGGTAGGGCAGGATCACCAGCCCGTCGCTGCCCAGGGGAACTTTGGCCGCCTCCATGTTCAGCAAATCATAGGAACTGATCCCCAGCACCCGCTCCATTTCGACTTCGTATTGGGAAAAGTGATCCCGCAGATAGCGGATGGATTGCCCGCCGGTGAGGGTGGTGGGGCAGGTGAGGTAGGTGTGCTGGGAGTCGATGGTGAAGGGCAGGTTGATCATGGAGAGGCCGACGTCGGAATAGGCAAAGTCAATATCCTTGAAGATCACCCCGAAATTGCCCACCGTGCCCAGATTGCTCATGATGTCGCCCTCTTCGACCACCCCGGCGGCGATGCAACTGGCGTTGAAATCCACCTGGCCGGCGGCCACCAACGTCCCCGCGGCCAGCCCGGTCTCCGCAGCAGCCTGGGATGTCACCTCGCCGACGATATCTTCGCACCGGTAAAAGTCAGGGATCAGATCCGGGCTGATGCCGATCTCTTCCAGCAGATCGAGATCAAACCGTTCCTCGGCCAAATTGTAGGCCACGCCATAGAAGCCCGCGCAACTGTAGGTGCCCACCCGCTGGCCCGTCAGCTTCATGGTGATGAACCCATCAATGGTGAGGGCTTTATCAATGCGGGCGAAGGAATCCGGGCGGTTGCGCTTCTCCCACAGCAGATTGACGATGCTGGGATGGTCATCAATCCGGTTGGCGGTGATGCGCTGGATGCGATCTTCGCCGATATGCTCCTTGAGCCACGCCACCTCTCGAGTAGCCCGGCGATCCATCAAATTGTAGGCCCGATTGATGGGCGCTCCCTGCTTGTCCACCATGACCATAGAGGGCAACGCCGACGAGACGGCCAGACCGCGAATTTGCTTGGGATCGATCTTGGCCTTGCCCAGACATTCCTGGGTGAGTTCACAACAGACCGTCCAATAACCCATGGCGTCATGTTCCGACCAGCCCGGATGATCGTGGAAGAAGGGATATTCCCGAAAAGCGAAGCCCAGGACATCCCCTTGGGCATTGATAATGGCCGCCTTGGCCCCGCCGGTACCGTAATCGATGCCTAAAAGATAGTCAGCCATTGAGAAATCTCTCCGTTTACGTGAGGTGTGTTGAGAGAATAGACCTGCGTGCCGTCCTAAAGCAACTGCCCAGCCGTGCGATCATCCGTCACCAAGACATTGATCAGTTTCCCCAGCAAGGCACCCCGAACCACATCAAACTTGCCCTCGCCGCCAGCCACCCCAATCCGCCGGGGAATCTTTGCCAACTGCTGCAAGCTCAGACCGATGGTGCGTTCGTTGACTTCGTGGTCCATGATCTGGCCCGTGCGGTCGAAGAAGCGCAGGGCGATATCACCTACTGCGCCATCGTTCATCAACTGAATGATCTCTTCCCTGCTGAGAATATCCGACTGCGCCACCACCGAGCCGAGGAGGGGGATGCCAATGCCGAGCAAAGCCACATCCGCCTGCTCGCCCAGGGCCAAGGTGCCGCCAATCTGGGGATCTTGCACCAGGGCATCGCACACCAATTTGCTGCTGACCACCCCAGGGGCGGGCAGCAAACGCAGCTTGGCATTGAAAGCCTGGGCCATGCGCCGGGCCAAATCCGTGCCGTGGACCTCCGCCTCGGGCCGCCCCAGACCGCCCAAAAGCTGAACAACGGTTAAGTCGGGCCAGCTCATGACAGGCAATGCCTCAATCACGGCATGGATCGTCGTGCCCCAACTCAGCCCCACGATCTCATTCCCCTCCAAACAGCGCACCAGATTATCCGCCGCGGCCTGCCCCAACGCCGGGACGATTCCGACCTGGTCATAGCGATCAGGCGTAACGATGACGGCTTCCAGCAAACCATACCGCTTCTCCAGCGCCCGCTCCAGGTCGGCGTTGGAGTCGGCGGGCGGCGTGATGGTGATCTGAATGATCTTTTCATCCCGCGCCTGCTGTAACAGACGCGAGATTTTGATACGCGACAATCCCAGGCGTTGACCGATCTCGCGCTGAGACAACTCGTCCTCGTAATAGGCCCGGGCCACCTTGTATAGGACTTTTCGTCGCGCTGAGTCTGTTGTCATGGAGGGTTCGCTGAACAAGTGAACGGGGGTGAGCAAATGTCACACATGCATCATACGGCAACTTTTCAACGATGTCAACTATTCATTTCCACGCCGTTCATTTGCCCACTCATGTTCACTTGTTCAAATTTTAGAATTTCTCTTGACATGCGCATAGATTCGTGCTAGATTGTGGTATGTGGTCGTACCACCTTGCGCTTGCCACACATTTCCAGGAGATGGCCATGACGCTTTCACGCAATGTCCTGTTGTATGGCACGGAGATGCCCTTGCCGGAACGCATCCCCCTGCGGGCCGGGCCGCTCTCGTTGGAGTATGAAAACGGCGATCTGCGCACCATCCGCCTGGGCCGACATGAAATCGTGCGCCGCCTGTACGTGGCGATCCGGGATCATAACTGGGGCACGGCATTGCCCCAGTTCGCCAACGTCAAGATCGAGGCCGACGAGCGCAGCTTCCACATCAGCTATGATGTGGAGTGCAAATTAGGCGATATCGATTTCTTCTGGCAGGGCGAAATCACCGGTCAGCCGGATGGCACGATCCGCTTTGTCATGGACGGCGTGGCCCGTAGCGACTTTCGGCGCAATCGCGTTGGCTTCTGCGTCTTGCATCCCATGGATCTGGCCGGTTCCCCTTGCCGCGTGGCCCATGTTGGCGGCAGCCACGACGAGGCACAGTTCCCCCTCGCCATTGCCCCCCAGTTTGTGATAAATGGTGAAGTCAAGCCGGTCATCCCCTTTAATGAGATGGCCGCCATGACTTATCCCCTAACTGAGGGCGTCGAGGCCGAGATTCGTTTCGAGGGCGACATCTTCGAGATGGAAGACCAGCGCAACTGGACCGACGCCTCGTACAAGACCTACTGCACGCCGCTACGTCTACCCTTCCCGGTCGAGGTGGCGGCGGGAACCCGTGTCCGGCAGGCCATCACTTTGCGGCTGAAGGGTCAGGTTCCTGATCTGGCGGAGACGGAAGAGAGCAATGGACTAACCTTGAAAATAGGCGACGGCCCGGCCAAGCCCTTGCCCGCCATCGGTTTGGGTTGCGCCAGCCACGGACAAGCGTTGAGCGAGCGGGAGATCATCCGGCTGCGGGCGTTGCACTTGTCCCATCTGCGGGTGGATCTGCACCTGTCCCAAGCGGGATGGGCTGAAACCCTGCGCCAGGCCAACGTTGAGGCCCAGGCAATTGGGGCAAAACTCGAAGTTGCACTCTTCCTCTCTGATCAGGCGGAGTCGGAATTGGCGGAGTTGGTCGTGGGCTTGCAGGCCGTGCAGCCACCGGTCAAGCGCTGGCTGATCTTTCACGAGCAGGAAAAAGTCACCGCCGTTCGGTGGGTGCAGATGGCGCGCCGCCATCTATCGGCCTACGACCCGGCCATCCCCGTGGGTGCGGGCACAAACGTCTTCTTCACCGAACTCAACCGCAACCGCCCGAACGCCGCCGACCTGGATCTGGTCGCCTATTCCCTCAACCCTCAAGTCCACGCCTTCGACAACCTCTCCTTGGTGGAAACCCTGGCCGCCCAAGCCACTACCGTGACCAGCGCCCGATCTTTTGTGGCGGATACCCCCCTGGCCGTCTCCCCGGTGACGCTGAAGATGCGCTTCAATCCCAGCGCCACCGGCCCCGAAGCGGCCCCGGAGCCAGGCCAACTGCCGCCGCAAGTTGACCCGCGCCAGATGTCCCTGTTTGGGGCAGGCTGGACTTTGGGGAGCTTGAAATATCTGACCGGCAGCCATCTGCAAAGCCTGACATACTACGAAACCACCGGCTGGCGCGGGGTGATGGAAACCGAGGCCGGGTCGTCCCTGCCCCAACAATTCCACTCCCTGCCCGGCGCGGTCTTTCCTCTCTATCACGTCTTCGCCGACCTGGGCGACTTTGCCGGAGGCGAGATACTTCCGGTCGAAAGCAGTAATCCATTGCTTGTGGAGGGACTGGCCCTGCGCCAGGGGAATCGATGGCGGCTTCTCATCGCCAATCTAAGCAATGACCCCCAACAGATAGCGTTGAGCGGTCTGCCCGCCCGGCTGCACAGCCGTTCCCTGGATGAAACAAATGTCGTCCAAGCCATGACTTCCCCGGAAGAATTTCGAGCAGAAGCGCCAGAAACCCATATCACCCGGGACGGTCGGCTTGCCCTCACCCTGTGGCCCTATGGGTTGATGCGTCTGGATAGCTGAGGGGAACACCCATGCCAAGCCTTGTCACATCAAGCCCGGCCAAAATCATCCTGTGCGGTGACCACGGTGTGAACCGCACCCAGCCTGCCCTCAGCACGGCCATCAGCCTGCGCACCACTTGCCGGGTGAGTACGCGTGATGATGCCGATTTTACTTTTCGTGCGGGAGATCGTTTTGAGGCTTGCTCCCGCCAACAGCTTTTCGCCTTCAAAACCCACGTAGACGCCCTGCGCCGGGCAGATCAGCTGGACGAGATCCGAGAAATCGCCCGAGATTTTTTTGCCCCCACCCGCTATGTTCTTTCGTTTATTGTTGAACAGATTGACAGTCCCGGTTTGGATATTGAGTGGCGATCAAGCATTCCCATCAGCTCGGGCCTGGGGTCGGGCGCGGCGGCGGCCACTTCAATGGCCCTGGCCGTGTTCAAGCTGGCCGGGGGTGATCCTGACCCGGCGGATCTGATTCAAGCCGCCTGGCAGGGAGACATCATCGCCCACGGCGGGGTGGCCTCGGCTTTGGACAGCAGCACCTGCGTGCATGGCGGGCTGATCCGCTACGCCGTGCGGGCGGGCGCACAACCCCTGGCCCAGACCGCGGCCTTGCCCCTGGTGGTGGGCCAATCCTTCGTGGCGGACCGCAGCACGGCCAAGATCAACACCATCGTGCGCCATTTTCTCGAAGCTGAACCGGCTCGTATGCACCTCTTTACGGACATGGGCTGGCTTGTGGCACAAATCCAGGCCAACATGACCACGGGCGATCTGCCCGCCCTGGGCACCCTGTTCAATTTGCACGAGCTGATCCAGGAGCGCATCGGCTCCTCCGCGCCGGAAAACGTGCAGCAGATCGAGGCCGCCATCGGGGCCGGGGCGTTTGGGGCCAAGATCTCCGGCGCCGGTGGCGGCGGGATCATCATTGCCATCGCCGAACCGCAGACCCAGCCGGCCGTCATCGCCGCCATCGAAGCCGTGGGTGGGCGGGCGTTTGCCGTCAACACGGGCGCGCCGGGCACACGGGTTGAGTCGGCCGAGGTCTGGGAAAAAAGTTAGCGGTGAAAGCCTCGTTTATCAAAATCAACTGATTTGGATGGTTATACACAAGAGGAGATAGACAGGATGATCAACAGCATCAAGGATTGCGCACTGTTAAATAATGGCGTCGAAATGCCCTGGTTGGGGTTTGGTGTTTTTCAGATCGAAGATGGTGGCGAAGTGGAAAAAGCGGTCAAATACGCCTTGGATGTCGGCTATCGCAGCATTGACACGGCGGCCGTCTACGGGAATGAGCGTGGTGTGGGCAAAGCGATGCGAGAAAGCGGCATCCCCCGCGAGGATATCTTCTTGACCACCAAGGTGTGGAATGATGACCAGCGCGCCAGGCGTACCTTGGCGGCGTTTGACGAAAGCCTGAACCGTCTGGAGACTGAGTATGTGGATTTGTATCTGATTCATTGGCCGGTGAAGGGGTGCTATCAAGAGACGTGGCAAGAGATGGAAAAGATCTATCAAAGCGGCCGTGCCAAAGCGATTGGCGTCAGTAATTTCTTGATTCCCCATCTGGAAGATATTTTGCGTGATAGCCAAGTCGTCCCCAGCGTGAATCAGGTGGAGTATCATCCGTACCTTGTTCAACCCGACCTGTTGGCGTTTTGTCAAAGCCACAGGATTCAGTTTGAAGCCTGGAGTCCGCTCATGCAGGGGCACATTACGACTGTCCCTGTTGTGCAAAAACTGGCTGAGAAATATCACAAGTCCCCGGCGCAGATCGTCCTACGCTGGGATCTGCAACATGACGTGATCACGATCCCCAAATCAAACAACCCCAGCCGCATCGTTGAGAATAGTCAGATTTTTGACTTTGAGCTGTCTCAGGAAGAGATGGACACCCTGGACGCCCTTGATCAAGAAAAGCACTTTGGGCCAGATCCGGCTGATTTCGATTTCTAAATCGTCTTTCGACGTTGTTTAGATCCAAAACCCAAATCAAAACAAAGGAATAAACCACCCATGCAAAATACAACCAGCATTCCCAAAGGCCGTGTGGTCGACCTGACCCACAAACTGATTCCCTTCAAAGAACAATACACCCTGGAACTGGCCCAGCGGGACAAACGCACGGGTGCGGAGGGCGACATCATGTCCCTGGTCTACATGTGGTCCCATGTGGGCACCCATGTGGAAGCGCCGCTGCACTTCCTGACCGACGGCGGCGACACGGCCAGCCTCCCTATCGAGAAACTGATGGGGCCGGCCATCGTGCTCGATTTCCGGCACAAGAGCGTCAACGAGGCCATCACCCTGGCGGACATTCAGGCCGCCGGGGACATTCAAGTTGGCGACCGCGTACTCACCATGACCGGACGCCACACCGCCTATCGCACACCGGCCTCCCATGATCGACCGTTCATCACCGAAGAGGCCATGCAGTGGCTGGTGGACGACCGCAAGATCAGTTGTCTGGGCACGGACAGCTCCGGCTTTGAGGTGCGGGGCGTGAGCCATCACCCGGATCATCGCCTCCTCATGCACGCCGCGGTGCCGATTCTTGAGTGCCTGAACAACTTGGTCGAACTGCAAACCCAGCGCTGCTTCCTCATCGCCCTGCCTTGGCCGGTTGTGGGCTTGGATGCCTGCCCCGTGCGGGCCATCGCCATCGAGATGGAGGCATAACCATGGGCGCGCCGTCCATGTCGCAGACCCATAGAAAACTCAGATTGGGCGCGGCCCTCTTCAACGGCGATCACGGTCGCCTGGCCGAGGAGGTGGCCCGGCTGGAAGCGGCCGGTCTCGACTTCATCCACCATGATGTGTTCGACGGCCACTTTGTGCCCGATCTGGGCTTTTCCCCCCACACCATCGCCGCCTTGCGCCCCCTGACCCAACTGCCCTTCGAGGTGCATCTGGGTGTGACCAATGTGCGCCACGTAGCCCCGCAACTGGTTGACGCCGGCGCGGATCTGATCCTCTTCCACGTGGAAAGTTCGGCCCTGCTCTACGAGGATCTCTTCTTTGTGCGCGGATTGGGCGTGCGGGTGGGGTTGGTTTTCACTTTGGGCACAGCGCTGGCTCGATTGGAGCCGGTGCTTACCATGCTGGACGCGGTGCTGCTGCTCTCCCGAGTCACCGGCGAGGGCAGCCACGGCGCGGTGTTCAATCCGCTGGTGCTGCCCCGCATCCGGGCCGTGCGGGGGATGGCCGACGCCGCCGGGGTTGATCTGGATATCCAGGTGGCGGGTAGTGTCAAACGGCAACACATCCCCGATCTGGCGGCGGCAGGGGCCACGGCCATCGCCTTTGGCGGCGGTCTGTACCGTGTCCCCGACATGGCCGCGGAGGTATCCGAGATGCGCAAGTTGGTCCAGGAGCAAAGCTCATGACAGAGTCCAAATGGCGGGTGCTGATCGGTTCTCGATCCTTCGGCAAACGCTTTCCCGAACATATCACCCGGCTGGAAGAGGCTGGCTGCCAAGTGATCCCCAACGGCGTGGGCCGCGCCTACCGGGCCGCGGAGCTGCTGGCCGAACTGCCCGGCATGGACGCCATCATCACCGGCACGGATGAACTGACCGCCGACGTGATCGCCGCCGCGCCCAGCCTCAAGACCATCGCCAAACACGGCGTGGGGCTGGAGACCATCGACCTGGCCGCGGCCAAAGCGGGGGGTATCGTGGTCAGCGCCACCCCCGGCACCAACCACGAATCCGTGGCCGATCTCACCCTGGCTCTGATCCTGGCCCTGGCCCGGGGCGTGGTGCAAAGCCACAACGATGTGGCCCAAGGCGGCTGGAAAGCCTTCTACGGCATGGAACTGCTGGACAAAACCCTGGGCATCGTGGGCCTGGGGCGGATCGGCAAGGCGGTCTGTGTGCGGGCGCAGGCCTTCGGCATGGTGGTGATGGCCCACGATCCCTATCCCGACACGGCTTGGGCCGCTGCCCACAGCGTGCCCCTGGTCCCCTTGGCTGAGTTGCTGGCCCAGGCGGATGTGCTGACCCTGCACGCCGCCGCCGAGATGATCGACCGTCCACTGATCGGCGCCCCGGAACTGGCGGCCATGAAGCCCACGGCCCTGCTGATCAACAGTGCGCGGGGGGCGTTGGTGGACGAAGTGGACCTAGTCGATGCCCTGCGGACGGGCCAGATTGCCGGCGCGGGGTTGGACGCCTTTGATCACGAACCCCCCGCCGCCAGCCCGCTGCTTGGGCTGAACAACGTCATACTCACCGCCCACCTTGGCGGACGCACGGTTGACGCCCAACGCAAACAGGGCGAGATGTGCATCGAGAATCTGCTGCGGGCGCTGAGAGGCGAAGAGCCGCTTTATCGTGTGGCATAAACCCGCTCCCGCTCTCCCGCTCTTGAGTTTGGCTCTTTGGGGGATGCCGGGGTAGTCACAAGGGCATGGAGTCTGACCATGCGTCTACCCCGGCATCTCCCAAGATCCGGTAAAATCGGCTGTTTTTGTTCAGAAATGGCGAAAAATG
>JAGNDO010000161.1 GCA_018003515.1 Caldilineaceae bacterium | reverse complement strand
GTCACCAACATGCAGACCGACCCGGAGACCATGCGCTATTATCGCAACCGCACGGTGGATCTGACCGGGGCGGGGGGCGTGGATCTGCCCGTGGCCGCGGAGGTGAAGTTCACCGAGGCCACGGCGGAGATCGGGCTGGACGCCCTGGGCCGTATTCTTGGCCGGGGCAGCGCGGCGGCGGACTATGATCAGGATGGAGATCTGGATGTGGCGATCAACGTGGCCGCCGGCCAGGCAGTCCTCCTGCGCAATGATGGCCAGCCGGGCAATTGGCTGCAAGTTGGTGCGGACCGCTTCGCCCCCGGTCTGCGCGTGGAGATCACCCTGGCCGACGGTCGCCATTTGGTGCGGGAACTCTACGCCGGCAGCAGCTACATCTCCACCGAGTCCCCCTTTCTCCACTTTGGCCTGGGCCGGGCCGAGATTGTGTCCACCCTCACCGCCCACTGGCCCGACGGGACTATCACCCAGTTAGAAAACATAGCGGCCAATCAACGCCTGATCCTACCCGCGCCCCAACCCCCAATCCCAAATCCCTGATCTCCAATCCTCAAAAAGGCTTACCCATGCGCATTGCCCTCTTTTCCGATGTCTATAAACCCACCATCAACGGCGTGGTCAACCATGTCTCCCTGCTCAAAGAGCAACTGGAGGCCAAGGGCGAGCAGGTTTGGCTCTTTGTGCCCGGCAGCCAGGAATCGGTCAGCGACGAGCCCAATATCGTGCGCATCCCCGGCATCCCCATCGCGGACACGGGCTATCATCTCAGCGTCTCCCTGGACCAGCGCAGCCGGGAACTGCTCCAACATGTGGATGTCATCCATGTCCATCATCCCTTTGTCAGTGGCAGCATTGGCCTCTTCTCTGCCACCCGCTACAACATCCCCCTGGTCTTCACCAACCACACCCGCTATGACCTTTACGTCAAGCAATATCTGCCTCTGCTGCCCACGGCCCTCTCGGATTCGGCCCTGACCGCCTTTTTCCAGATGTTCAGCCAGCGCTGCGCGGCTCTGATCGCGCCCAGCCCTGGCATCGCCGGGGTGATGCAGGAGTGGGGGGTGCAGGCCAAGGTGCATGTGATCCCCAACGGTATCGATCTGGAACGTTTCCGCGCACCGGCGTGGACCACGACCCGTGAGGCCGTGGGGCTGCCGGCGGACGCGATGGTGGCCGTCTTTGTGGGGCGGATGAGTGGGGAAAAAGATGTGGAACGGCTGATCAAGCTCTTCGCGCTGGTGCTGGAGGAGATGCGGGGCAAGTCCGGGGGGGCAGAAGCCCATCCCGTCTATCTGCTTTTGGTGGGGGGCGGACCGGAGCTGGCCGACTATCGGGCCTTGGTCAACGAGCTAGGCGTGGCCGACCGGGTGATCCTGACCGGCAAGGTGCCCTATGAGCATGTCCCCGGCTACATCGCCCTGGCCGATTTTTTCGTCTCTGCCAGCGTCTCCGAAGTACATCCCCTCACCTTTATCGAGGCGGCGGCCGTGGGGCTGCCCGCTCTGGGGCTGGCGTCTCCGGGCGTCAGCGATCTGATCCGGGACGGGGAAACCGGTTTTGTGGCCCAGGATAATGATTTCAGTTTTGGTCTGCGTTTCTTGCGTCTGGTCCAGGATCCAGATCTGCGTCAACGCATGGGCCAGGCCGCCCAGCAAGACTCCACGCGCTACAGCGCCCGGGCCAATGCCCGCAGCATTTTGGATCTGTATCAGAAAGTGGCTGGGTAGGCGGTTGCCAGATCGGGCACCGCCAGTGGGTCGATGGGAACGGCCAGGCGGATGATCGTCTCTGCCCCAGGCTGGCTCTGAATGGCCAGATCCGCCCCCAACTGTTCGGCCCGCCGCCGCATATTGCGCAGCCCCGATCCGCTCCCCAGCCGTTCCGCCACGTCAAACCCCTGGCCGTTGTCCTGAATCGTCACGGTCAGCGTCCTTTCCTGCCCCGCTTGTTCATCACAGCCCAAGACCAGCCAGATCTGGGTGGCCCCACTGTGCCGACTGGCGTTGGACAGGGCTTCCTGAACAATGCGCAGGACGTTCAACTCCTGGTTCAGGGCAAGCCACCCCGGTGCATAGGCCAGATCCGTGTGGATGGAGATGGGATAGGTACGCTCATAGCGTTGAATCAACCGCTCCAGCCCAATCGTCAACCCATCGGGCAGAATCTGCTCGTTGAGTTCGTTGATCAGATTACGCAAATCCTGGATCGACTCGGTCATCTCGTCGGCCATTTCGGTCATCTCGGCCTGGATGGCCTGGGCTTCCAACTGGCTGAGCCGCTTGCCCCGGGTCAGGCGAATACGCACCCCCATCAGGGTCTGCAACATGCCGTCGTGGGTCTCCTGGGCAATGCGCTCCCGCTCGTCCTGGATGCCCTGGCGCAGTTCCAGCCCTTTGCGCAGTTCCATCTCCTGGCTCAACTGGGCCGTGCGCCGCTGGATCAGATCCTCCAACCCATGTTGATAAGCGGTCAATTCCTGGTTGGCGTCGTCCAAAGAGTCGGTCATCTGGTTGAAGGAGACCCCGATCTGGCTGAATTCATCCTGCCAGGTGCTGGGGGGGAGGCGATAGGCCAGGTTGCCCTGCTGCACTTGGCGAAAGCTATTGATGATCTGGTCCAGGGAGCTTTGCAGGGTGCGGCGGTAATAGGTGGTGAAGAGCAGCACATAGACAAGGCTGCCGCCCAGAGCAAACCAGAGCAGGGGGGCCAGAAGATCGCTGAGCAACGCTGCCTGGGGTCGGTAGGGCGCAGAGGTCACAAAATGCGTCTGCATTTGGGTGCCAAAGATCTGGATTGGGTCGATCCCCGGCACCTGGTATCTCAAGAAAGTCAGGGTGACGATCCAGCCCAAGACGGAGATCAGCCAGAGGAAAATGGTCAATCCTGCACCCATCACCCGAATTTGCAGCCCAGTGGGAGCCAAGGGCGAGACCAAATAGGCAAAGAGGGCAACCAGGATGGCGGTTGTCACCAGCAGATCCGCGGCGATCAGCCCCCAGAGGGGCAGAATCACGATGACCACAGCCATGAAATTGAACAGCAGAACGATGAGTAACATACAAAAGACGGCCAGCAAAAAGCCCCGATAGAAGCGCCCCACATCGCTTTGGGGTGCCAGCACGACTCGATGCAGACGCCGCCCAAGGGAAAGGCCTGGCACCCCTTCTGCCACCCACAGTTTGCGCATGATCAACAACATCACCCACAGGCCCACGGCGGCGGTGGGCAACGCCATGGGCCAGATCAAGGGCTGGGTCAAGCCAGTCTGGGAAAAACGCCAGAGGCGAATGCAGAAATAGCCCGCTTCCAGGCTCAGAAACCCGCCTATCGCCCAGGAGGTAAACCGGGCTTCCTGGCGGCGGTCGAATGGCTCGAAGGGGGGCAGGGCATAGATGGCCCTGGCGACGGCGTGCCAGGCAAACATCCCAACCCCAATCCGCGCATAGGCCAAAAAGTCCATGCGTGGATCTTCTGAAATACCGATGATCAGGGAGATCAGAAGCACAAGCCAAACCCAGGCGATGGCCTGCATCATCCACCGGGTGTGGCTACCCTTGACACCGGGCGTACGCCTCACGGCGATCTGCAAATAGACCAACAAAAACCCCGCCAAGAGCAGCATGGACATCTGGGATAGGGTGTAGGGACGAATCAACATGGTGGTTGTGCCTTTGGGCGGGACTTTGTCGTGGGTGTTTGGAATCAAGTATACTACAGGTGTGGGCCAGGAATGCGGCCCAGTTCTTCACAAACACCCATTTT
>JAGNDO010000112.1 GCA_018003515.1 Caldilineaceae bacterium | reverse complement strand
TGTTGCGCCTCGAACAACGCCTCGTCCCCTTCTTGGGCCGGGTTGAGCTGGATCAGGTCCAGGATGATGCCGCCGTAGTATTCGATGCGGTTTTCGCCCATGCCGGGGATGTCGCCCAGGGCTTCCAAGCTCTGAGGCCGGGCCTCGGCGATGGCGAGCATGGTCTTGTTGCTCATGATCACATAGGCGGGCTGGCCTTGCTCGTCCGCAGAGCGCCGCCGCCACAGCCACAGGGCCTTTTGCAGACCCGTGTAGGTCTCGGCCTCTTCTTCGGGGATCTCCTCGGCTTCCACAGGTTCTGCTGGCCCGGCGGTGGGGGAGGCCAACTCCGGGTGCTCTTGGAGCCAGGTGTCCGCCTCGGTGCGGCCCCGCATGGTGGCAGCCAGGACCGGGTAGCCGCCCCGCTCGTATTGGCGCAGACGGCTGTCTTCGATCAGGCTGTCCGTGTATTCCATGATGGTGCTTTCGCCCAAGGTGTAGAGACGGCCATGATGGCGACACTCGTTGGCCTGGACCGGGGCGCGCAGGCTGCCCGCCAAGATGCGGGCCAGACCGCTGCGGCCCACGGGCTTGGGCAGGCTGATCAGACAGTCGATGATCATAGGCTCGATGTCCGCGTCGTCCGGCGGGGGATGGGCCGGTTCTTCGGGCATGGGCAGGTCCGGGCGGATGCCCGTGCAGTTGTCGCAGACCGTGCAGGTGCTGCGGGGGACGCTGCCGAAGTGGGCGGAGATGTTGCCGTGGCGGCAGCTCTCCGCGGTCGCATAGCCCACAATGTCGTCGATGCGCCGTTGGGAGAGGGCCACGGTGTTGGTCTGCAAGCGCTCAAGTCGCTCCCGCACATCCAAGGGATGGTGGGGCATTTCAATCAACATGGCCCGCTTGCTGCCCCTAACCATGAAGCGGCCTTCGGATTGCCACGTCAGCAAGGCCCCCTCGGTCTCGAAGAGATCCCAGCCCATGTAATTGGCAATGTCCTTGCTCTGAAAGACCGCTGTTTTTCCCGGCTTCAAAGCCAGTGCCTTGAGGATGCGGCGCAGATCCGCGTCTTCCGGTGGGGCAGGCTTGGCCTTGGCGGGCAGGGTGATCTCCAACTCCTGGGGCACGTCGAAGGTGCGGCTCAACAGCCCCGCCCGCTCCAACTGGCTGATGGCCACGCGCACGGTCGTCTCATCCGCCGCCACCACCTGCTCCAACCGCCGCCCATTCACCGCCCCCAACAAATACCCCGTCTCCTCTTCTCCCTGTCTCCCCGTCTCCTCCTCTCTATCTCCCCCCTCTATCTCCCCGATCTCCACCGTCCCCACCCCAACCTGAGTGGCCAGGGCATTGTAGACCCGCACCAAAAAGTCCACGCTCAACTGGTCCGCCTTGCCCCAACGGCGCAGGTTGGACCAGTCGTTGTTGCTATAAAAGAGTACACATTGGGCCGGTTTGTCGTCACGTCCGGCCCGGCCCGCCTCTTGATAGTAGGATTCCAGGCTGCGGGGCGGGTGAAAGTGGGCGATAAAGCGGATGTCCGACTTGTCGATACCCATGCCAAAGGCCACAGTCGCCACCACCACCCGGATGCGGCCGGCCATGAAGTCATCCTGCACCTGGCCCCGGTCCGCCAGCCCGGCGTGATAGGCTGCGGCCGAGACGCCCATGCCCTGCAACTTGATGGCCAAGGCCTCGCACTTGCGCCGACTGTTGGCATAGACGATCCCGGAGCCAGGCGTCTCGCCCACAAACTTGAGCAAGGCGGCCAACTTCTCATCATCATTATGAAAACGCAGGGCCGAAAGGTGCAAACTAAACCGGAAAATATCCAACGACACCACCTTCGCCCCCACATCCCCCGCCCCTCTATCTCTATCTCCCCCCTCTACCTCCACATCCTGCCGAATATGGTCCAAAATCTCATCCCGCACCCGGGGTGGGGCCGTGGCGGTCATGGCCAGGGCCGCGGGGGTTCCTAACTCATGCCGGGCCTCTTGAATAAAGAGGTAATCGGGCCGAAAATCGTGCCCCCACATACTCACACAGTGGGCTTCATCCACCACAAAAAGCCCGATCCCCGCATCCCGCAAGGCACGCAGAAAGGAACGTTGACGCAACCGCTCCGGCGCGGCATAGATCAGCTTGTAGTTGCCCTGGGCTACCCCGGCCAGGCGGCTCTGGATCTCGTCATCGCTCAAACTGCTGTTGATAAAGGTGGCCTTGGCCTGGGCCGCGGCGGGCAGACTCTCCACCTGGTCCTTCATGAGGGCGATCAGGGGGCTGATCACCAGGGTGGCCTGGGGCAAAAGCAGGGCGGGCAGTTGATAGCAGAGGGATTTGCCCGCGCCCGTGGGCAGCACGGCCAAGATCGACTCGCCCCGCAACACCGCGGCGATGATCTCGGTCTGGGCCGGGCGCAGTTGGGTGAAGCCGAAGTGACGGGCCGCGGCCAGCATCACCGTGCGCTTCTCGTCCCGGCTAACGGGGATGGCCTCCGGCCCGGTGCGGCTGCGGTAGATCTGGGCCAGATCTGCCAGGTCGGCGGCTTCCAGGCGGGTGAAGGGGGAAAGGGAGTCGGCCAAGGCCTGATGTTGAAGCTGACGCCTTCGTTCCAACTCCAACTCGGCGGCCTGAGCGCTTTCTTGGCGACCCAGGTGGCTCTGCAAAGTGCGGAAGATGGCCAGTTCCAGGTCGGTGATCCCGGCGGGGATGCCGGCCCCCAGCCGTTCGCTGTAGGCTTGCAGGGCTGCCGTCTCCCCAGACTGGCGGGCCAGATCCGTCACGGCCAGGGTGATGGAGAGATTGCCCGGTCGTCGGGCCAAAAAGGCTTCCAGCAGGGCCTGGGCCTGGGCAAAATCGCCCAAAGTGGTGTAGACCTGGGCCGCAGCTGTCTGGGCCGGGACACTGAGCAGATGGGCCGCGCCGATGTCATCCGCCACGGCCCGGGCGGCGTCCGCATGGCCAGCGGCCAACAGACAGCGGGCCTCCAAAGCCTGGGAGGCAATGGTGGTGCTGCGGCGCTGGCGACGCTCCACCACTTCCAGGGCGTCGGCAAAGCGGGCGGCCAAAAAGAGCGCCTCGGCTTGATAGTCCAACAGCCGCAAGATCGGCCCAAGCTGCAAGAGCAGCTCATCCAGCAGAGCCAAGACCTCCTCCGCCTCGCCCCAGTGCAGGAGATAGTCCAGAAGCTGATCCCGCACTTCCGGGGGCAAGGCCGTCACCTGGCTGCGGGTCAGGCTGATGGAGTTGAGTAAGGAAGGTGATGTGTCAGTCATGGGCGTCTCGGATCTGGTGTGGGATGGGGGGAGGTAGAGAGTTGAGATAGAGAGTTGAGATAGAGAGTTGAGATAGAGATAGGGGTAGAGGTGCTTAACACGGGATAGGCAGAATTCGCATCTCTCTATCTCTATCTCTATCTCTATCTCAACTCTCTATCTCTCTTCACGCAAAGCCTATCTTAACATGGGCAGACAGGTGGAGCAATACCGTAGCTTTCCCCGTGGCTCTACGTAGTTTCCCTTCTTGTTTGTCGATAGGAGGTGTGGTGTAATAAGATCCGTCGAAAGCAAACTGTGCCCCCATGATTCTTTGTCCCAAACTCAACCGTCGCCGCTGCCCTAAAAGGAAATTTTCATGAAACCTGCCGACTCCACGCCAATGACCCCCGCTTTCCGATCAAAGACCAAGCTGCACCTCATCTTGAGCATTCTGATCGTGGCCGCACTGCTTTCCGTGGCCGTGGTGGCCGGGGGACCGCCCACCCTGACCAATCGCGCCCTGGCCTCCGGCGAGATGATCGACGGTGGTGGCTACGACTATTATTATGTGACCCAGAGTTATTGCCCTAATCTCTTCTGCATCTTTGTGCCGGTGATCTTGAATCTGCTGGAAACCGAATAGGGGACCAAGTCCGCTTGTGAATCCTCGCCCCACCCGTCTTGCGTTCAAATTGATCAATCTCTTCTCTTCCCCCTGGTCGGCATGGCTGCTGATCGGGGGGCTTTTCTGCGCGTACGCGGTCGGCTTCGCCCTGATGCCCCTGGGTCCGGTCTTTTGGTCGCCGGACGAGGGGGGCAAGTATCTGCTCGTGGGCCAATTGGCCGCCGGCTTTGGGCCGGGCGCTGCCCTGGCCTATCCTGGCGCAGGCGTGGACCCGACGCTGGATCACGTTCCTCTGCTCTATTGGCTGGGGGATAGCGAGGCGATCTATAGTTGGTGGCCGGTCTGGTTTCCCCTGATCTCGGCTCCCTTCTTTGGTTGGTTGGGCATGGCAGGACTCTATGTTTTACCCCTGGCCGGTTCCCTGATCACGGCGTTTTTGGTCTATCGGGCGCTCTTCTCCCTTGGCCCTGTACATGGACGCGGCGTGGCGAGCGTGGCGGCGGGACTGGTGGCCCTGACCACGCCTCTCTTTTTTTACACCTTCACCTTTTGGGAACACACCCTGCAAGTGGCCCTGATCCTGGCCGCATTTTATCTGTTGGTGAACGACAACTCGGTTGCCCGGCTGCCCAGTCGGCCATTTCTGGCCGGGATCTGTCTGGGGCTGGCCATTTATTTGCGTTTGGAAAGCGTGATCTTTGTGTTGGCCGCAGGATTGGCCATGATTTTGTGGGGGACGACTGCGCCGGGGACGTGGGTCCAACGGCTGGGCGGGCTGGTCAAGCAGCGAGCGGCCTTTGGCATCGGGTTGCTTTTGGCCGTGACCCCGCTCTTCCTCTTCAACGGGCTGGTGGAGGGCCACTGGCTGGGCCGCCGTTACGCTTCGGACGTTGCCGCGGCCTTGGAGCGGGCCGCGGACCCCAGTTCATCTTGGGCCATGCGGTTACTGCCCGCCCTGGCTGTGGGGGGCACGGACCACAACGGGGTCACGTTGCAGCCGCTCTTGGCCTGGCTTTTCGTCTTGGCCTGGGGGCTGATGCTGGCCGCACCCTGGCTGCTGCGCCGGGGCTGGGCCGTGCCGGTCTTCGTGGCGGGTTTTACTCTGGTCGGTCTGAGCGGGCTGGCTTTGGTTGATCCCACCCCGTATGCGTCGGTCCACGGCCTGGTGTTGATCGCCCCGGCCATCAGCTTTGGCACCTGGGCCCTGGTCGTCCCGGATGCGCCCACCCGGCGCTGGGGCTGGCTGGCGGTGACCAGTCTGCTGGGCTATTTGCTTTTTTCCCTGCTGGCGGGTTGGCCCGGCCAGGGCGGGCTGCAATGGGGACCGCGCTATGCCCTGCCCCTCTATCCGGTGTGGATCATCGCCGGCACCCTGGGGCTGTTCGGTCAACTGCGGGCCGCGGATGAGGCCGCCCGGCTCTCCGGGCGGGTCATGCTGGGCCTGGCCCTGTTGATGGTGGGGATTGGGGCGGGCTTTCAGATCCGGGGCGTGACGAAGATGGCAGAAACCCGCATGGACCTGGGGCGCGGGGCGGCCCAACTGCTCGCCTTGCCGCCGGATACCCTGCTGATCACCGATGTCAACTATCTCGCCCTCTCCATGCCCGCAGTCTACACCACCCATACGCTCCTATTTGACTCCGCAGTCTTTGCCGAGGGCGGGATCAGCGGTTGGTCCCAGCGGGCCGGCGCGCTGGGCTATGGCGAAGTCTGCGCCGTGACCACGGGCAACACCAAGACCGGGCTGCGTCTGCGCTGTCTGCCCGCCGAGGGTGGCCCATGAGCGCAATGTTAAAACGTCCCCGCCCCTGGCTGATGGATCTGGCGGTGATCCTGCTGCCCGGTCTGCTCTATTGGCGCACCTTGGCCCCCACCGTCTTCGCCGTGGACAGTGTGGAGTTCACCACCGGGGCCTATACCCTGGGCCTGGTCCACCCGCCCGGCTATCCCACCTATCTGCTCCTGGGCCGCCTCTTTCTCTCTCTGCCCGTGGGGGATTTCGGCTATCGGCTCAACCTGATGTCCGCGGTCTTTGGGGTGCTGAGTTGTTGGGTGGCCTATCGCATTCTGTTGACCGTGGGGGTGCGGCCCCTCTTTGCCGGGCTGGCGGCCCTGTTGCGGGCGCTCTCCTTTTACATCTGGAGCCAGGCTGTGGTGGCCGAAGTCTACAGTCTGCACTGGTTCCTGGTCCTGCTGATCTTTTGGGGTGTTCTGCGCTGGCGGCAGGGCGGGGGACGGGGCTGGCTCTACGCCGCCGCCCTGGCTGCCGGGCTGTCGTTGACCAATCACATCACCAGTGTGCTGGTCTTTCCGGGGCTGGCCTATCTGCTCTTCGCCCCCGGTCCGCCCGGCCAGGATCGCCCCCGGCTCATGGTGAGGGATTGGCTGATCAGCGCCGGGTGTGGGGTGGCGGGGCTGCTGCCCTATCTCTATTTACCCCTGCGCTACATGGCCGAGCCGGGGCTGGACTATGCCCGCAAATATCTGGCCGTGGATCTGACCACCTGGGACGGGGTGATCTGGTATACCACCGGCGGGCCCTTTCGGGACATGCTGCTCACAGGATCCCTGGTCTATCGCCTGCGCGAAAGCCTGCTCTTTGTGCAATATCTGCTCTACAATTCCCTGGTGGTCGGTCTGATCCTGGCCGGGCTGGGGGCGTGGCTGTTGATGCGCCGAGACCGGCCCCTTTTCTGGGCCAGCTTCTGCGGCTTTGCCCTCACCGCCCTCTTTTTCATCAACTACAATGTCTTTGACAAATTTTCCATGTATGGGGTTGCCCTCTGGATCATGGCCCTGTGGATTGGCCTGGGGCTGGAATGGCTGGCGGCCCAAGATTTGCCCACCTGGGTGACCCCTGGTCTGGCCGGCGCGCTCTTGCTCGCCCAGGTGATCGTCTTTTTCCCCCAAGCCGATGTCAGCCAGGCGTACGATGTGCGGGTGCGGGGCGAGGCCGTCATGGCCGAACTGCCCCCGAACGCCATCTATTTTGGCACCTGGGAGACGGTGATGGTGATGGAATATCTGCAAATTGTGGAGCAGGTGCGCCCGGACCTGACCATCATCAACCTGCCCTTCTCCGCGCCGGAAGTGGTGCTGGTCAACGTGAGCGCCTTCAAGGGCACGGTCCGCCCCATCTGCTTTTCCCCCTCCCTGGTGCAAAGTCTGGAGAAAAATGGGGCCGCGGTGACCGAAATTCGCTCCAAAAACTGTGTGATCTTGCGCCGTCCGGCCGATTTTCAAGTGCCTCTGGATCTGCTCCCCTACCTGCCCCAGGATCTGCGCAGTTCGAAATAGGCCGCAGATGACGCGGCTATCCCCGACGATTTTTTGCTGGTTGACTCATTTCCCACTCTATCCTATAATCACAACTCTTCCCCCCACCCTCACCATCAAAACCACTGGCGTTTGCCAATTCATCCACACGGCCAATAAATCTGTGCGCAACCCTGGAACGGGTCTGCCCCACGATCTCACAAATTCTCACCCGGAGGAACCCATGAAACTAGAAGGCTCGGTGGTGATCCCTGCCCCCAGGCAGGCGGTCTGGGATTTTTTGACCGATCCCCAGGCGGTCAGCCACTGTGTACCCGGTCTGCAATCCATGCAGGAAGTTAAGAGCGACGAGCTGTACGAGGCCGTGGTCTCGGTTGGCTTTGGCTCCATGAAAGTGGACTTTGAAGCCGAAGTGGAATGGGGCGAACGAGACCCTCTGGAACGGGCCACCATCAGCGCCTATGCCACCGCCCCCGGCAGTGTGGCCGAGGTGAGCAGCGAAATGCGGCTGAAGGACGGTCCGCTGATGCCCAAGGAGATCCCCGTGGCTGCCCCGGCGGGAGACGAATCCGCACCGGGCTGGTTGGCCAGGATCTGGCAGGGGTTGCTGGCCTTTTTGCGCCGACTTCTGGGCATCAAAGACCCGGCCAAGCCCAACGTCACTATCATCATGGTCGAGACCACGCTCCTCTCCTGGACCGCCGAGGTGACCATCTCCGGTCGCATCGCCGCCACCGCCTCCCGGCTGATGGAGAGCGTGACCAACCATCTCAGCAAGCTCTTTTTTGAGTGCGCGAGCAAACAGATCCAACAGCGAACCATGAAGGATGCGGGGCAGAATGACGGGTGAAAAACTGATGATCACAACATTTGAAGAAGCCCGTCTATTGATTCGGTCCCTAAAAGTCTGCACCCTATTCGAAAGCTCGAAAACTGAGCTACCCTCGCTGTGGGAGCATGTCGATCTGCCGGAAAAGCAGGCGGGCGACACGGGGTGGGGCGAAAAGATCTCGGCGGTTTGGGATTGGAAGAATCGCCTGCCCGCCACCTATCCCGATGAAATTTTCTACGGCAAGATCAAGGGCGGCTTTGCGGTGCTGATGGATATGGACTATCTGCGAGATGTGCATTTTGCGGCGGCCTATAGACCTGTGCATGAACTGAACCCCTTGGCCCAGCATATTTACGAGAAGATCTGGAACGAGCCTTGGGAAACCGGGGCGCTGCGAGACGAGGTGCTGCATGAATATGGGCACTCCAAAAGTCAGTTCGATACGGCGCTAAAAAATCTGCAAATCTCCATGAATATCGCCCGTTCGACTGATCCCGACATTGAACGAGATACCTGGATCACCTTTCAAGAGCTTTATCCAGAGATTTGGCACGCGCATATCCCGGAGGACTGAGCTGCGCGGGGGAAGATCTTTTCGCCTCCTTGACACAAGGAAACCGGGGCTGTATAGTAGGCCGACCAATCACTCAGGTCAGGATCATGCGGGGCCGCGGCTCCGCTCTTCCCTGACCTTTTCACTTTTCAAAGGAGCCGCTATGAGAGATTTAATCGTCGCAGAGTTTATCACCCTGGATGGGGTGATCCAGGCGCCTGGGGGTGCGGAAGAAGATACCGACGGCGGCTTTGCGCACGGCGGCTGGACCCACCCGTATTGGCACGATGAGATTGGGACCCACTTCTTTGAGGCGATGGCCCAGGCCGATACCTTTCTGCTGGGGCGCAAGACATGGCAGATCCACGGCAGCGCGTTTGACCCCATGCCCGCCGGCGATCCCTTCTTCGATGCAATCAACGCCATGCGCAAAGTCGTGGTGTCCACAACCCTGCAATCTGCTTCGGCCTGGCGGAACTCCACGCTGATTCGAGAGAATGTGATTGAGGCAGTCCGCCGGCTCAAGCAAGAGCCGGGCAAGAACATCCTGATGGATGGCAGTAGCGTGCTGGCCCAGGCCCTGGCCGAGCATGATCTGGTCGATGAATACAGCCTGCATGTCTACCCCATCGTTCTGGGCGGGGGCAAGCGGCTCTTTCCAGCAGGCAAGCGGCTCAACATGACCCTGGTGGAAGCGTCCCCCCTGCCCACGGGCGTCGTCTATATGCGCTATCGGCGCGACGCATAACACCAAGGAGATCTCGATGAACACGCAAGACATTCTGCTGATCTACGACTACAACTATTGGGCCAATCGGCGCATCTTGGCCGCCTGCGCTCAAATCAGCCCGGAAGAGTTTGCGGCCCCAACCTCCCATAGCTATGGCAGTCTGCGGGGGACGCTGGTACACGGTTTAGACGCCGAATATGCCTGGCGTCTCCTCTGTCAAACCAATTCTCTGGCCGGTTTCAGGGAGTTGACCACGGAGATGCTTCCTACCCTCGATGCCTTGGTCCAGCGCTGGGAAGAGGAAGAAACGGCCATGCGCGCCTACCTGGCTGGCCTCACGGATGAGGATTTGACCGGCTTTGTGCGCTACACCACGGATGAGGGGAAGAAGCGGGAACGGATTCTGTGGCACTGTCTGCACCACGTGGTCAACCACGGCACCCAGCACCGCAGCGAAGCCGCTGTCCTCCTGACTGACTATGGGGCTTCGCCTGGGGATGTGGACTTCACCCTGTTTTTGAACGAACGGCGCTGAACCGGGCACCCATCAGGAGCAGAAAATGACAACACTCGTGGTTGGCGCAAGTGGGGCGACGGGGCGATTGCTCGTCCGTGAGTTGCTCAATCGAGGGGAGACGGTCACGATCATTGTGCGCTCTCCCGACAAATTGCCCGACTTCCTCCAGAACCAGGACACCTTGTCCGTGATCCAAGCCAGCGTCCTTGACCTGAGCGACACCGAGTTGGCCCAACAGGTCATGGGGTGTGATGCGGTGGCTTCCTGTCTGGGCCACAATCTAACGATCAAGGGCATTTTCGGCCCGCCTCGCCGGCTGGTGACCCATGCCACCCGGCGATTGTGCCATGCCATCCAGTCGAACAAACCAGCCACGCCGGTGAAGTTTGTGCTGATGAACACAACGGGCAATCGCAACCGAGATCTGGCCGAACCGGTCTCGCTTGGTCACAAATCCGCGGCCTGGCTTCTGCGCCACCTGTTGCCGCCCCAAGCCGACAATGAGCAGGCTGCCGACTTTCTGCGCACAAAAATCGGCCAGGGGGACAGGATCATTGAATGGGCGGTTGTTCGTCCTGACGGCTTGATCGACGAACCGGAGGCCACCCCGTTCGAGGTCCACCCCTCCCCCATCCGAGACCCAATCTTTGATGCAGGCGTCACCAGCCGCATCAACGTGGGTTATTTCATGGCGGATCTGATTACGGATCCGGGGACGTGGGCTAAATGGAAGGGGCAGATGCCCGTTCTCTACAATCAGACGCAACCATGATTGGCTGACAAAAACGGTTGTTAGCGCGCAAAAGCCGGTCGCCTGTATCCCCAGATGCAGGCGATCGGCTTTTCTGTTCATGCGGGAGCAATTTTGATACTCCGTTGACTTTGCATCGGCAGGGAGCTATAATGGTCGCAGGGGCAGGGTGTCTACGCTAAACCCAGCGGAAGTCACGCTCAGGCCCCTTTCGATTGTTTATTCGCCAGCCAACCCCACACGACGAGTAGCAACGATAGACTTTGAGATCATCGGCGAAATCACCCATATCGAGACCATTGCCCGTGGCACTGGTGTTCGGATACAAAGCTATCTGACGCAGACGTTCGGTAATGGTCGCTGGCGCAAACTAAAAGGTGTTGCACCTGTGCGCCTTGCCGATGGCACAATCTGTGAAGCCGAGATTCATTGGTACGAAGCCAACGGGATCGGGCGACGAATGTTCAAAATCAAGAGAACAAACTTATGATCAAATTTGCCATTTGCCTGAGTAACGACCATCCAGGATCCCTGATCATGGGCAGGATTTATCGCACATTGCCCGATGCGAGCGCGGCCAGGCACAGCCTTATTCGTGTCCTGGACGAGACGTACGGCGAACCTGGCTCAGAAGACGGCTATCTATATCCTGCATCAGCCTTTGTTCCTGTCGATCTCCCAGAAGTGGCGGAGCGGGTGCTGACCACAGCGGGGGGCTGGGTGCCGCAGCCCGGCTAGTGTTCTGTCACCGCTGATTTGATGGATTGTGGAGTCGGGCATCCTCAGATGCCCGCCGTTCGCATCTGAGGATGCGAACTCCTCAATTCCATCATTTGAACGTTGACGGGACAGTAGCTGTCTGGGAAACCAAGCGCAATCAGCGGGCGGCTTCCACCAATTGGCGATTTACGACCAAGGATGCCCGCATCAAATTGAAACACCTATATCCATCACTTGATGCGTGACGGGACACTAGTACGCTACACTTGGTTGGGGCGTTTCCTGAACGGGCCGCGCATGCGGCCCACGCGGGTTAAGGCGCCCGCAGTCGGCGCTTGAAGCAGATGAACGGGGACACAGCATTATTGTGTATCGAGTTCTCCTCATGCGCTATTACCTCCATGCCATCCCCAACATAGCGGAACGACTGCTCCATAAGATGCAGTCGTTCCGCTTTCCTATGGCGGGGGTGGCGGGTCACATTTTTGGAAATGGTTTTTCGGGCGCAGGACATCCGCCGGTGGAGACGCTTGGACATTCCGGGAAAGGGCCGGGGCGATCTTGCGTAGAATAGGTGGGCTTGGCCCATTCCCGGAATGGGCGCAGAATGCGGGAGATCTACCCGCCCCATCCCGGAATGTGTCCATTCAAAGAATGCGTCCATTCAAAGAATGCGTCCATTCAAAGAATGGGCCAACGAATCGCCCTCAACGCAAGAAGAACCGGCCCTTTCCGGGATAGACCGTTTCGTTTTCGTCAAAGCCGAACGTCTGCTCCCTGGCATGCAGGCGTTCATCTTTATCTATGGACTGGGGACGGCCCATAACGTCTCAACTATGTGTGAAAAAAACTTCACTATGTTTCCCAAAAAAGATCACTATGTTTCCCAAAAAACATTTAGAAGTTTTTCCGAAAACATTTAAATGTTTTTCCCAAAACTTCTAAATGTTTTTACCCCCCTCCATCCCACCGTCCACCCCCACCCCCAGTTTGAGCAAAGCCCCATCCTTCGCTATACTGAGGAGGGTAGAGACCTCGCTGCCGCCCTCTCGGACGCTCGGTTTGTGCAAGATGGAGCGTCCCGAACCCCAACCCCACCATCCCACACTGAAGGACACCTATGTTTGAGCAGACTTTCAAAAATATTGACGATGTGCTGTGGAAGGAGGCGGGCTGTACCACAGAGTTGGACTATACGGAGCAGACGTCGTGGATGCTCTTCCTCAAATATCTGGACGATCTGGAGGGCGAGCGGGCCATGGAGGCCATGCTGAATGGCCGGCCCTATGATTTTTTGCTGGACGAGCCTCACCGCTGGTCGGCCTGGGCCGCGCCGAAGAAGGCGGACGGGGCCTTTGACCACGATCGGGCGCTGATCGGCGATGACCTGATCGACTTTGTCAACCGCAAGCTCTTCCCCTATCTCACGGGCTTCAAACAGCGGGCCAGCGGACCGGACACCATCGAATACAAGATCGGTGAGATCTTCAGCGAGATCAAGAACAGATTCCAAAGCGGCTACTCTTTGCGGGATGCCTTGGAGTTGATGGACGGGCTGCGTTTCCGCTCCCAGAGCGAGAAGCACGAGTTGAGCATGTTGTACGAGGAGAAGATCCAGCGCATGGGCAACGCCGGGCGCAACGGCGGGGAATACTACACTCCCCGTCCGCTGATTCGGGCCATGGTGCGGGTGATCGACCCCCAGATCGGCGAGACCATCTATGACGGGGCGTGTGGCTCAGCTGGCTTTTTGTGTGAGGCCCACGACTATCTGCGTCACGGCGCCGGGCAGTTGAGTACGGCCGACCTTGAGACCTTGCAGCACCGCACCTTTACGGGCAAGGAGAAGAAGTCTCTGGCCTACATCATGGGCATCATGAACATGATCCTGCACGGCATCGACGCCCCCAACATTCTCCACACCAACACCCTCTCGGAAAATCTGGCCGACATCCAGGAGCGGGACCGCTTTGACATTATCCTGGCCAACCCGCCCTTTGGGGGCAAGGAGCGCAAGGAGGTGCAGCAGAACTTCCCCATCAAGACCGGGGAGACGGCCTTTCTCTTTTTACAGCACTTTATCAAGCGGCTGCGGGCAGGGGGACGGGGAGCGGTGGTGATCAAGAACACCTTCCTCTCCAATTCGGACAATGCGTCCCAGGCCCTGCGCCAGGAGTTGGTGACCAGTTGCAATCTGTATGCGGTGTTGGACTGCCCCAGCGGCACCTTTTTGGGCGCAGGGGTGAAGACCGTGGTGCTCTTCTTTGAGAAGGGCGCGCCCACCCGGCGCATCTGGTTTTATCAGCTTGAGCCGGGGCGCAACCTGGGCAAGACCAACCCCCTGAACGATGACGACCTGGCCGACTTTGTGGCCTTGCAGAAGAGCCAGGCCGACTCGCCCCGGTCGTGGAGTGTGGCCATGGCCGATGTGGACCGGACGACCTGGGACCTGTCGGTGAAGAATCCCCACGCCCCGGACGCCGCCCCCATCCGCCCGCCGGAGGAGATTTTGGACGAGATCGAGGCGTTGGACGCCGAGGCGGCTGAGGTGTTGGCGGAGATTCGGGGGTTATTGTGATGGAGGGATGGAAGCAAACGACGATTGGCGAGATTTGCACTTTGCGGAATGGTCCCGCTTACAAAAAAGATGATCTGCTCGATTCCGGGAAATACCCAGTCCTTCGTGTCGGGAATTTCTTCACAAACAGACACTGGTATTACTCGGACTTTGAACTCGATGACACCAAGTATTGCGATACCGGTGACTTGCTCTATGCTTGGTCAGCATCCTTCGGCCCGCGGATATGGGAAGGAGAGAAAGTCATCTTTCACTACCATATTTGGCGGGTTGATTTTGACGTTACTCAAGTCTCAAAAAAATTCCTGTATTACTGGTTTGAATGGGATGCCGATAGCATCAAAAAGGCACAGGGCGCTGGCACGACCATGACTCATGTTTCCATGAAGTCAATGAATGCGAGAGCCATTTCCCTTCCGCCCCTGGCCGAACAGGAGCGGATTGTGGCGATTCTGGACGAGGCGTTTACGGCCATCGCCACGGCCACGGTCAATGTTGAGCGGAATTTGGTCAACGCGCGGGGGGTGTTTGAGAGTCTGCTTGATGCGGCATTTAGCCAGAGCGGGGAAGGATGGCTGGAAAAGAAATTTGGTGATGCTGAACTGATCCAAATTATTGACGGTGATA
>JAGNDO010000111.1 GCA_018003515.1 Caldilineaceae bacterium | reverse complement strand
GGTCTGCGTCAACGGCACCCCGTCGCCACGGACGCGCAGTTGCAGCGGTATTTGGCAGACATGTTGCTTGGCCCAGAATTGGCGGCGCGCGCGTATGGTCCACACGAACAAGAGGAGCGGGCCGATAATGGCTGAACTTATTGCACCTGAGATTACTCTTGCGGTGCGCTCCTGTGCAGCCCGCGAACCCGGTAATCGACCAACAAGTGCTGTGCTATAATGAATGGCAATGACTTGCTCTCCCCAAGGAGGATAACCCATGTCCGCATCGGTGCAGCGCCCCCACGATAAACTCTTTCGTGCCGTCTTCTCAGATCCAGACGAGGCCGAGAGTTTCCTGCGGGCTTACCTGCCTCCAACTGAGACAGAGCGGCTGGCATGGGAAACCCTAACCCTGCTGGAAACCAGTTTCGTGGACGAAACGATGGCCGAGAGCGAGTCGGATCTACTCTACACGGTGCAGGTGCGGGAGACGGAACAGCCGGTCCATCTCTACATCCTGTTCGAACATCAATCCTCGCCGGACCGGTGGATGCGCTTCCGGCTGCTCAAATACATGTGCCGCATCTGGGACGAAAGCTTCAAGGCGGAGTCGGTTCAGCAAGAATTGATCCCTATCCTGCCTTTGGTTTTCTATCAAGGCAAGACGAGTTGGAACCATTCCACCGAATTCACCGATCTTTTTCCAGAAAGTGAACGGGGACATAGCTTTCTGCCCCGCTTTGCCCATCATTTGGTAGATCAGTCGGAGGCATCGCCAGAGCAGATCCAAGGGGCGCAGAAGGCCCGCATCGCCCAATTGTTGCTGATGGCGGCATTCCAGAAGTTCGTGCAGAAGGCATTGACGCAGGTGGCACAACTCATGGCCCAGGTAGAGCAGACCGGCGGCATCGACTATGCTAAAGTCTTCGTGTTCTATCTGGCGGCGACCCAAGAACGACGAACTGTGCAGGAATTTGTCGAGATGATCAATCGACATGCAGAGAGACTAGGAGGCGATATGTTGACGTACGCAGATGAGTTACTTCAAGAAGGCGAGATCAAAGGCAAACAAGAAGGTCTGCTGGAAGGCCAGATCAAAGGCGAGATCAAAGGCGAGATCAAAGGCAAGATCGAGACCATCGAGGAACTGTTGAATGTCGGCGTGGACTGGACGCTGATCACCACGGCCACAGGGATGGACCCGGCCCGATTCGAGGCGCTCAAGCAGCAGTTAGCCCAATTGGCCGGCGAGTCACAAGCCCTCAATGGACCGTCAAGAAAATCCATGTGATCCTTTGCCCATCTTTCCATCTTTCATGCCAACCTTGAATCGACGAGCATTCTGTGACTGAGCAACCTTCCCAACCCACAACCCAAATCGGCGACCCCGTCGAACATCCCCAATATGGCCGTGGGCGCGTAACCGCGCTCTTCCGCAACGGCGCGGAGTGGATGGTGCAGTTCGAGAGCGGGCTGCGTTTCCGCCGTCCCCGCGCGGAGTTTGCGGGCCAGGAGAGCGTGACCCTGGCCCCGGCGTCGCCCATGCCAATGCCGGACACCCTGCCCATGTCCCGCACCCAGTTTGAGGCTCGCCAGTTGGTGGAGGCCCTGCGGGTGGGCGTGGCCCCGGCCCAGCACATCCAGGAGTTGACCATCGGCCTGGTGGAGGAGCGGGCTACCCTTAGCGCTGGCATCGTCCAGGCCCATCAAACCGGGGGCGGGGCCTTGGCCGTGCTGGGGGATTACGGCTACGGCAAGAGCCACATTGTGGAGTTGACCGCCCAGGACGCCCTGGATCGGGGCTTTTTGGTGGCCGCCGCCAGCCTGGATCTGTTGGAACTGCCCGCCCACCGGGCCTTTGACGTCTACGCCGCCCTCATGCGCAATCTGCGTTTCCCGGACGGGGACGAGCGGGGGCTGGGGGTGTTGATGGAGAAGGCGCGGGGCAATCGTCGCCTCCATGACGAACTGCGGGAGCTATCCGGCGTGGACGATGATCCCCTGGCCGTGGCCCTCTATGCTCTGGACAACACCTCCTCCTCCCGCCAGCGCCGGGCGTGGGAGAACTGGATTGGCGGCGGGCGCAAGGTCAAGAGCATGAACAAGGCCGCGCCCAAAAAGGTGCGCTTTCCCTCCATCTATCGGGTGGGCCACAACGCCCGCCAGATTGCTTTTTTGCTCAGCGGCGTAAGCGTGCTGGCCCGGTTGGCCGGGTACAGCGGACTGTGCATTTTGATCGATGAGGCCGAAAGCTACTCGCTATTGGCCAAATATCAGCAGCCCAAGGCCACCCAGTTCTTCAGCGCCGTGATCTACGCCGCCCAGCAGGATCGCCAATCCCGCATCACCCCAGACGCTTTCCCCCAGCACCGGTGGCGGGAGTATCCCCTGGCCTACACGGACCGTCAATCTCTCTTCTTCCTCTTCACCGTCACCCGCAGCGACAACCGCATGCCCCTGGAAAGCTGGCTGGCCAAGGAGCAGATCATCGATCTGGCCCCCAAGCACACGCCCCAGGAGATCGGCCAATTTTTGCAACAGGTCATGACCTATCA
Organism: Caldilineaceae bacterium; assembly: GCA_018003515.1. Classification (GTDB taxonomy): domain Bacteria; phylum Chloroflexota; class Anaerolineae; order Caldilineales; family Caldilineaceae; genus JAGNDO01. Next base: position 11,970 of record JAGNDO010000111.1, on the reverse strand, counting down.
CGGCCAGGCCTATGGCTACGAACCCGGCGAGCGCCAAGGCCAGATCCGCCGGGGCGCGGCCGAACACCTGGCCTTGGGGATGCGCAACGACAAACTCAGCATCCGCGGCATCGTGCGCCTGGCCGTGGAATTGTACGACCTGCTCTATCTGCATCCCGAATACGATACCGCCACATTGCTGGACGAATTGCGCGAGCAGATGCGATAAAGGAGTGAACCATGAAGATTGAACGTTTTCGGGTACAGAATTATAAAAATCTCAAAGATGTGACGGTCGAAGGGCTGTCCGATATTAACGTCTTTTTTGGGCAAAATAGTGTGGGCAAGTCGAACACCTTTGAGGCGCTTGCCTTGGCCCTTTGGCTGTTGAATGCCCGTGCGCCGAAATCTACAGTCAGTCTGGATAGTATCTGTCAGAAGTTGGCGATAGCGGCTCCTGTGATGCCTTTGGATGGTAACGAGCCATTATCGTTTCAGATTACAGTCAGATGGGAAGGCAAGGATGTTTCTGGTCGAGCCACAGAGGTCAAATCGAGTATCCCATCAGAAAAACGATTAATTTGTGATATTCGCATAGCGAAGGAACCTAAGAATGACATAGTCTCCACTATCAGTCATTCCTGGGAGAACGAAAAGGGGCAGTCCGTACAGTTCCCTGATGATAATTTGTTGCCCTTTGTTCCTCTTTTACATACCATTCACGCCTATCGGCGACTGGGAATCGAGCGGCAGGGACCGGGCAATGGAACGATAGCAGTTAGCCATGACAACCTAAAGAAGGCACTATTTTACGCATACCTTAGCTCCGATCCGCGTCAAAAACGCCGTTTGGAGGCCATCCGAAGAATCCTTGCCGATCCTCCGTTTGAATTTGGTCTGTTAGATGTGGCCCTAAATCCAGAAACGGATGCAATTGACATCGGTTTTGTGCGGCCAGAGGGTCGATTGCCCATAGAGAGCCTCGGTTCCGGTTTTCAACAATTGCTGCTCGTTCTCGGACAGGTTTTTCTCAACGATTCCCCAATCGTTGCGCTGGAAGAACCGGAGATGAATCTCTCGCCCCAGAATCAGCAACATTTACTCGGTGCCCTGCGCAGACTGATGCAAGATCCGGCGATTGCGCTTGAGCAACTCTTCATCTCAACCCATTCGCCCTACTTCGAGTTTGCCGAGAATTTCTACGACGTCACACTGGACAAACAGGGCCATACGCAAGTAGACCGGGCCACTCCCCAAAAACACGACCGCCATTTCGCCATTGCACCCGTGGGGCCAGAGACTGGCGCACGGCTCAACTCTCTAAATCAGATTCAACTCTATCAGGATGTTCTGGACGATCTGAACTTGCAGCGTGGGGACATGGTCTTCTTTGTGAAAGGTGAAGCTGGCCGCTGGGAGATCTATCCAGAGGAGGAGGTTTTGGCCGCGATGAAAGATGCCTGGGGCAACGATGGCAGCGGTGAGTGAACTGCTTGTCGATACAAATATTTTGTGGCAGCATTCTCTGCGCAACCGATTGACCGAACACATTCGTTCCGGCCAGTTACGCGTCTACGTGCCGACGATCATCCATGCCGAACGCGTCCGGCAGTTGGCCGATTCCAAAGGCGAAACATTCGCTATTGACGTTGTCCGGCAAGCAGTGGCTCAGTCCAAGTTTAATTTGTTACCGTTCACAACCGACGACGCCGAGGCGTTGGCCGATCTCTGGCGTGACCTTAAATCTGCCGTCGAGCCTGCCATTGATGCGAATGACTATTGGCGGCGCAATTCGATCGACATTTTGTTGTGCGCCGTGGCCCGTTCCCGCGGTTTTACCCTCGTTACCGATGATAGGGGCCAACATTTCGATTTGTTGGTTCCAGAACGACTGCATACCGGCGAATTGGAAAGCTGGCTCGTCAGTCTGGACGACGAATGACCACCCCGATCACCCTCAAATCCCGCCTCCCCCGCACCTGGCCGGTCTTCTTCGCCCGCCACGGCAACTTCACGCCCGTACAATTGCAGGCCATCCCGCCCATCCTCGACGGCGAAAACACCCTGGTCATCGCCGCCACCGCCGCCGGCAAGACTGAGGCCGCCATCGCCCCCCTTCTCGAACGCCACGTGCTCGGTGCTGCCTCCCCCGAAGCCCCAACCCTGACCATCCTCTACATCTGCCCCACCCGGGCCCTGGTGAGGGATCTCTACGAGCGGTTGGCCCTGCCCCTCGCCGACTTGGGCGTCTCCCTGTCCATGAAGAGCGGGGACACCGGCCCGGTCTCGGCCCTCAACCCGCCCACGGTCCTCATCACCACGCCCGAATCCACCGATTCCCTGCTCACCCGGGCTCCCCGCCTCTTCATCGGTCTGCGCGCCCTGGTCTTGGACGAAATCCACCTCTTCGACAACGGCGTGCGCGGGGACCATCTGCGCTGTCTCCTGGGCCGCATCGCCCACATCCGCGCCTATGACCGCGCCCAGACCGGCGGGGACTTCGTGCCCATCCAGCGCATCGCCCTCTCCGCCACGGTGCCGGACCCGATGGGCGTGGCGGCGCGTTATTTGGTTGAAAACGAAGACGGGCGGGATGGGCAGACAACCGGGGGGCCACAGATCGTCCAAGTTTCTGGACAGCGCCTTCTGCGGGCCAGGATTCTGCCCCTGGGCGGGCTGGAAGATCTGACGGTCGCCCTGGGCCTGGCCCGGCGCGGAGAGATCACCGTCGATGCCTACGGCGGTCTGCGCAAGGCGTTGATCTTCTGCAACAGCCGCAACGAAGTGGAGCAGGTGGCCGCCTATCTGCGGGGCAACCTGGGCTACGAGGCCGCCATCTTTGTTCACTATTCCAACCTGGACCCGGCCATGCGCCGGGAGGTGGAGGACGGCTTTGCGGCCGCGCCCGTGGCCCTGTGCGTCTGCACCTCCACCCTGGAATTGGGCATCGACATCGGCAGCGTTGATCATGTGGTGCTGTTGGGGCCGCCGCCCTCCCTGACCTCCTTTTTGCAGCGTATTGGCCGGGGCGGACGCCGGGCCGAAGTGACTCGTGTCCTCTGTCTGGCCCGTTCCGATCTGGAGGACGTGCGTTTTCGGGCTTTGCTCACCCTGTCCATCGAGGTCGATCCCCATATTCACAACGAAGCCGCCTATCACTTTCGCCCTTCGGTCCTGGTGCAGCAGACCTTCAGCATCCTCAAACAAAGCCCGACTGGGGGCATCCGCTTGGCCGATGTGGCGCGGATTGTTCCGGAGGCCGAGCGCCGGGCCTTTGCGGCCAAGCCTGGTTTTTACGGCGATTTCGACGAAACTGTGCGCCGTCTCTTCGCCCACCTGACCCAGATCGACTTTCTGCGTCCGGGCCGCATGGGCGAATGGCGGTCCGGTCCGGCCTTGGACGAATTGGTGGACGCCCACGAGATCTATTCCAACATCGGCGCGGACCCCTTGGCCGCCGTGGTGGTGGACGCCTTTAGCGGCAAAGTGCTGGCCCAGACCGAGCGCATCCGCCAAGAGGGGGAGACTCTGGTCCTGGGCGGGCGGCTGATGGAAGTGGTGTGGCGGGACCGCTATCGCATGGGCGTGCGGGCGGTGGACGGGGCGCAAACCGATGAAAACTTGCGCTTCGCCACGGCCCCCTTCGCCGTGCCCTTGGACGTGAGCCAGGGGGTAGCGGCCTTTTTGGGTCTTGCGCCGGGCCAATGCGCCCTGATCCACGATGAGGCCGGGGCGTGGCTCTTCCACTTTTGGGGCGATGTCTACGGCGAACTGTTGGAAGGGTTGCTTGAGGCCATTTTGGACCGAGAACATGCCCCCTTTCTGGCCACTCGGCGCAACGAGCATTGCTTGCACCTCACCCACTCCCTGCCCCACCTGCCCGCTTGGGACGCCACCGCCGCCCGCCGCCAACTCCAAACCCTGATCCCCCGACTGGAACCGGTGCTGGAATTGGGCCGCTTCCACTCCCTCCTCCCCCCGGAACTGGCCGACCCGGCCGTGATCGACCAGATCGACCTGCCCCGCTTCCGCCAACTCTACGAAGCCGCCACCCTCATCACCCCTGGCGGCGACCTGCGCACCCGGCTGCTGGGGTTGCTGTGAGGCGGATGGCGAATGGCGAACTACACCCTCGCCTTTCGCCATTTGCTCTTCTGCACGCTCTGTTTTAGACTGCGCTTAGTCGTAATGGATGCTTCCTTCCAATTTGCGATTCCCCAAGGTTTTTCCAACGCTCAAACCCACGCAACGAGGTGCTATGTCTGCATCCCAACTCGTTTCCCCGTCCCCAAACGGCCCAAAACGTGGCCCAAAGCCCCAACGCTCCGCCCTGTGGCGGCGCTGGCAGGAGATCCGGCTGATCGGCCAGGACCCTGTGTTGGCCATGGGCTTGATGATGGTCGGCCTGTTTGTCTTTGTCTTTGTGGCCTGGCCCCTGTTGCGGGTGGCTTGGCAGGGCTTCTTCGACCCGATCACCGGCAACTTTAGCGTCGAATACTTTGGCCGCTACGCCGATGCTTACTATGCGCCCTATCAATGGCGGGTGGTGCGGGACACCATGATGATGGGGCTGTTGACCGCCACGGGCGGCACGGTGCTGGGCTTCATCTTTGCCTATGCCATGGTGCGCTGTAGTATGCCCTTTGCCCGCTCCTTGCATGTCCTCACCCTGTTGCCCACCATTTCGCCCCCCTTTGCCATCGCCATTGCCTCCATTTTGCTCTTTGGTCGGGCCGGATTGGTGACCAAGGGTCTCCTGGGCATGAACTTTGGGCGGGGGGTCAATGACATTTACGGGCTGGACGGGCTGGTCTTTGTCCAGATCATCACCTTCTTCCCCGTGGCCTATCTGATCATCCGGGCCATGTTGGAGCGGCTGGACCCGTCCATGGAAGAGGCCGCCCTCAGCCTGGGGGCCAGCAAGGCCCATATCTTCCGCACGGTGACGTTGCCCCTGCTCATCCCAGGGCTGGCCGGTTCGTTCCTCTTGCTTTTTGTGGAGTCTTTGGCAGATCTGGGCAATCCCCTGCTCCTCAGCGGCAACCGCTCGGTCTTGGCCACGGACATCTATTTAGCGGTCAACGGCCAATTTGATCAGCAGAAGGGCGCGGCCCTCTCCCTGGTTTTGCTGATCCCCACCCTGACCGTCTTCCTGTTGCAGCGCTACTATGTGGGCAAGCGCTCCTATGTGGCGGTGACGGGCAAGCCCACAGGCGGCCAACTGCCCGTGAAGGAGCCGGTGATCCGCTGGACCTTTATCACCTTGACTGTGATAACCTTGCTCCTGGTTTTGGCCCTCTATCTTTCCATCCTGTGGGGTTCCTTTACCACTTTATGGGGCATCAACTATGCCTTGGATCTGACCAACTATACCAATGCGTTCAGCCGGGGGTTGAACGCCATCCTCTCCACCACCTTCCTCTCTGCCGTGGCCACCCCCATCGCCGGATTGGCCGGCATGGTGATCGCCTTTCTGGTGGTGCGTAAGAATTTTTCCGGCAAGCAGACCTTGGACTTTGTCTCCAACCTGGGTGGCGCGGTGCCTGGCACCATCCTGGGCATCGGCTACATTGTGGCCTTTATCAAGGCTCCCTGGTTTGTGGTGGTGTTGATTTACGCCATGCTGGCCGGTTACCTGGTCAGCCAGATCGGAAAGGGTTGGTCCCAGCGGGTCTTGGTGTTGGTGTTAGGCAGTGCGGCCGGCTATTACATGAATTGGCTGCCCTCCATCATGGGGCTGGACGAGAACGGCTGGCGCATGTTGTTGATGGCCCTCTTCCTGGTTTTGGCTGGGATGGCCTGGTTCTCTTCGCAGCCAAGCAAGCGCCGGGGGCCGACCATTGCCCTGGGGATGATGGCCCTAGGCATGTTGATTCTAACCGTCAGCCCCTATGTGCTTCAGCCCATGGCCGTGTGGGGACGCACCCAGGATAGCCAATTTCTCTCCCGGCTGGTGGTCAAACTGGCCAGCATGATCCGGGTCTTCACCGAGCCGACCCCGGCCATTATCGGCTTCACCTATCTGGGCGTGGGCATCTTCTTGGTGGGGCGTCTGCATGAAAAAGTGCGGGCCGTGATGACTGTCTTCTTCCTGGCCCTGACCGCCTCCCTGATCCTCCAGGGCAAGCCCCTGGCCTTGGTGGGGACCCCCTACATCGTGATCGCCGCCTATGCCGTGCGTAGCTTGCCCGCCTCCGTGCGGGCCGGGGTGGCGGCTTTGCAGCAGATCGACCCGTCCATCGAAGAGGCGTCCACCAACCTGGGCGCGGATGCCCAATACACCTTCCGCAAAGTGACCTTGCCCCTGATCGTGCCCGCCTTCATCGCCGGGCTGATCTTCGCCTTTGCCCGGCACATGACCAGCCTCTCGGCCATCATCTTCCTCACCACGGCCGAGTGGCCCATCCTCACCGTGTGGATTTTGAGCGAAGTGGAGCAGGGGGGCATGTCCGTGGCCGCCGCCTACTCGGTCATCCTGATCGCCATCGTCCTGATCGCCATCGGCTTTGTCTATCTCTGGCTGGGCCGCACCTTCGCCGCCGCGGACAATGTGGATCTATCCATTGGCGGCGGGTAAAAGTAGATTACGGATCTTGCCGAATATATAAAAAACCGTGTCATTCGTGTACTAGTTGATTTGTTGAGCGGTTGGATCTCCTCCATAACCAAGGAGCATGCTGTGTTTCTAAACCTTGAGAATCTAAGCAAAATCTTCCCCAGCCGTGACGGCATGGGGGATGTGCGGGCGGTGGACAGTGTCAACCTTGAGATCGTCAAGGGGGAATTTCTCACTTTGTTGGGGCCGTCGGGCTGTGGCAAGACCACGACCCTGCGCCTGATCGCCGGTTTCGAGTTCCCCAGCGAGGGAAGCATTGTGCTGGACGGCGTGGAGATCAACGAGCAGCCGCCCAACCGCCGGGACATGGCCATGGTCTTCCAAAGCTACGCCATCTTCCCCCATTTGAATGTCTTTGAGAACATCGCCTATGGTCTCAAGATCAAGAAGATCAGCGGGGCACCTCTGCGCAAACAGGTGGGCCAGGCCCTGGAGATGACTGAGTTGACCGGGCTGGAAAACCGTCAGCCCAACCAGCTTTCCGGCGGACAGCAGCAGCGGGTGGCCCTGGCCCGTGCCCTGGTCATGCAGCCCAAGGTGTTGCTTTTTGATGAACCCCTGAGCAACCTGGACGCTAAACTGCGGGTGCAGATGCGCAGCGAGATCCGGCGCATCCAGCAGGGGCTGGGCATCACCAGCGTCTATGTCACCCATGACCAGGACGAGGCAATGGTGCTGTCGGATCGCATCGTGGTCATGCACAAGGGGCGCATCCGCCAGGTGGACAACCCGGTGGAGATCTACCGTCGGCCCGCGGACAAATTTGTGGCCGACTTCATTGGCCGGGCCAACTTCCTGCCCGTTACCGTGGCCGACGCCACATCCACCCACATGGCGGTCAAGATTCAGGACGTGCCCCTGATCGCCCCCAAGTCCAAACTCCACGACTTCCGGGCCGGGGATGCCGCCCAACTCCTCGTGCGCCCAGAGTCCATCCGCCTGCACGCGGAGACCCCGGACGACCATGTGCCCCTCACCGGCACGGTCCACCGCACGGCCTATTTGGGCTCCATGATCGAATATGACATCGAGGTGGCGGGCAGTCTGGTCACTGTGGTCCTCTTCGATCCCCAGGAGACCGACCTCTTCCCCGTAGGCGCGCATGTGCATTTGGAGTTGTTGAGCGAGAATTTGTACTTGCTACCGGCGGATTGATGCGGTAGGGGTTTGGGTGGGTTGGGAAGCAAAAAGGCGACACTGCGTGTCGCCTTTTTGCTTCCCAACCCACCCAAACCCCTACGAAGTCATAACCCCACCCCCGCCGTCCGGGCCAGGATGATGGCCTCGGAGCGGTCGGCGGCGTCCAGTTTGGAGAAGATGGTGGAGACCTGGTTGCGCACGGTTTTGGGGCTGAGAAAGAGCTGTTCGGCGATGGCTGTGTTGGTGTAACCCTGGGCGATCATGCCCAGAATTTCTCGTTCCCGGGAGGTGAGTTGGGGGAAGGGCTGGGCGATCTGGGCCGGGGCGGTGCTGAAGAAATGGGCTAGCCGTTGGGCCACTTTGGGGCTGAAGATCGACTCGCCGTTGGCCACGGCCCGAATGGCCCGCAAAGTCTCCTCGCCTTCTGCCCCTTTGACCAAATAACCGCTGGCCCCGGCCCGCATTGCGGCAAAGACGGTGTCATCCTCGATCATGGTCACGATCAAGATCCGCACCTGGGGATAGTTCTGGACGATGCGCCGGGTGGCCTCGATGCCGTTGATCCCCGGCATGTTGATGTCCATGAGTACCACGTCCGGCTGGGCAGACGCCACCAGATCCAGGGCCTCTTGGCCCGAAGCTGCTTCTGCCACGACTTCTGTGTCCGGCTCTGCGGTCAACAACGCCCGCATCCCAAAACGAAAGACCGGATGATCGTCTGCGATCAACACTCGGATCTCTTTCATGCTTCGTCCTCCCCAATGTCCCCACCTTCATGGCCATCCTCATCTTCTTGGGGCAAGGGTAGCCAGGCGTCGATGCGTGTTCCCTGGCCGCCCCCATCCCCCACCGCAAAGAGACCGCCCAACTCCTCCGCCCGTTCCCGCATGGAGTGCAGACCGATCCCCGGCTGGTGATGGGGGGGCAGCCCCCGGCCATCATCGCACACGCACAGGCGCAGACCGTCCCGCCCGTTTTGTGCTTCAAGGTTGATCTCCACCCGGCCGCTGCGGGCTTGGGCATGGCGGACCACGTTTTGCACGGCCTCTTGCAGGATCAGATAGGCGGCCAACTCCACCGCGGCGGGCAGGGGGGGCAGGGGCGGCTCGGTGATCAGCCGCCACGTCACCCCGGCGGATGTGTAGCGATCCAGCACTTCTCGCATGGCCCCGGCCAGCCCCAGGTTGTCCAACACCGGCGGGCGCAGTTCGTAGATCAGCCGTCGGATTTCGCTCATGGCCTCTTGGGATTGGGCCTTGAGGTTTTGGAGCAGTTGGGTGGCCGTGGCCGGATCCCGGCCCAGCAAGCGCTCCACCGCGTCCAAGGTCAGGGTCTGGCTGGCCAGATGGGGGCCGAGGCCGTCGTGGAGATCCCGGCGCAGACGACGGCGTTCTTCCTCCCTGGCCGTGATCAGCCGTTGTCGGGAGCGCTGCAAATCCCGGGTCAGCCGTACGGCATGGATGGCGGGACCGGCTTGGTGGGCGATGTCTTCCAGCAGTCGCCGCTCCCCGCTGGTGAAGCGTTCGCCCACGGCCCGTCGCCCGGCCAGCAGAGATCCCAGGGGTTGGCCTTGATAGATGAGGGGAAAGGCTTCGATCTCGCTCTGGGGGGTGCCCCAGGCCGCGGTGATGGATGCTTTCTCCTTGGCCGGCTCGGTCAAGCTGATGGCGGCGTAGGGCAATTTGAGCGCCTGGGCCACGGTCTCGGCCACGGTGTCCATGACCGAGGCGGGGGCAATGGCGGCGGCCAGCCGGTCGTTGAGCCGAGAAAGCACGGCATAGGGATCATCGCGTTGACCGTAGAAGATCCGATTTATCCCCCGTTGCAGGCGATCCCGCAGGGGCTGAAAGATCACGGCCACCAGGGCAGTGGAGACCAGGGAAACATCCAAAGAAGCATCGGATTGGACCAAGCGGCCCAGGATGCCCACGCTGCCCACATAGATGCCGATCACCGCCAGGGTCAGCGCGCCATAGACCAAGGTGCGGTTGATGAGGATGTCGATGTCCCACAACCGGTGGCGCAGGATGGCAAAGACCAGGGTTACGGGCAAAAGCAGGGTGAGCAGGGGGGCCAAAATCAGTTGGCCCTGGGTGCCGGGGCGCAGCCATTCGACCATGCCCATGCCGTTGAGGGCCATGACATAGGTGGCATTGGCGATCACCGGCCCGGCCAGCCCCACAGTGACCCATTTGGTCTGTTGGCGTTGCAGGGGGGTGGAGTGGCGGCGATAGCGATAGATTTGGGCTGCCAGCCCCAGCACGGCCATGCCCACGGCCAGAAGCATCACCCACTGGGTGGGCTGGCTGGTGGGGTCGTCAAAGATGGGCAGCACGTTGGCGGCCAGACCGATGGGCACGTTGGCCAGATAGATCCAGCCGGTCCAGCGGGGCACAAAGCGGCCATCGGGAAAGACAAGCAGGAAGAGAAAGAAGGAGGCAAAGCCCAGGTTGTCCAACAGCATGTTGAGACCGGGCAAGCGCTCCGTCACCCAGCCGTTGAGACCGGAGGTGATGTATGGCCCGGCAAAGAGCAACATGGTGGCGGCCAGCAACCCCATGAGATCCTTGGATTTGCCCCAAAAGATGATGCCCGCGGCCACAAAATAGCCGGCGGGCATCACAAAAGTGAAGGCCACGCTGCGCCCGCTACGGTACGCCTCGCTCTCCCACAGCCGCCAACCGTACAGCCCCAAGACCAGCCCAGCCAGAATCAACCACGCCAGGCGGGCCAGAAAGAGCCGGGTCTGTCCTGGCCGGGTGGGCGGGAAGAGGAGATGGTCCAAGCCGATGGGTGTGGGTCCACTCACGGGTCCGTCCTCTGGGAATCAGTGCGGTGTGCGGTCTGTGCGGACAGGATCATGCACGCGGAGGGTGTCGATTGTCAAGCCGGTGAATTTTCCCGTGTCACCCGTCCGGGAGTTGGCGGACGAAAGTGATGCCCAGCCCGGCAATCAGCAAATGGACAGCGATGAAGGCGAGGTAACCGCTGGCGCTGTATCCCTGGCTGATCAGATAGAGGTCGTCGATCACCCCGTGCCAGATCTCCAGCCAGGCGATCAACCAGACCACGGAAGCAAACTTGCGGGCATCCCGCGATGCCCACAGGAGGAAGGTGCCGATACCCACAACCTCAAAGGCAAAAGGAGACCAGCCCTCCACAAAAGCCCGTACCATGCCTGCATCCGCCACATATGGCATGTTGGAGGCAAAGAAGTCAGGGTTGACAAACATGCCGTACAGGTTCATCAGCCCCAAAAGAAGATAGAATGCCCCCACGACTCGGAACCACCAAGTCAACTTTTTCATCAGGTTTCCTCCATTCATGAACACAGAAAGGGCGATCTCAACGACGAATCAGGCCGATGGCCATGACCAACAGAAAAATGTAGCTGACAAAGGGCGGCCAATCCCGCAGGATCAGCGGACCGGCCACCAGCCCCAGCCCGCCCAGCCCGGCGATCACCCAGCCCAGGGTGGGCAGCACACCGCCCAGGGCCAGGGCTGACCCCATCAACCCGAGGGCGGCCAGAACGCAGAGGGTGTGGGGCCAGAAGGTGCCGCTGTTGCGAAAGACTTCTGGGGGTGATGCCGGGTCAAAGGTGCGGATCATCTCCGCGGCCTGTGCGCCCAGGCGCAGACGGTCGATGCTGATGGGTAGCCAGAGCAGCGCGCCGGCCACGAATACGAGGGTGGCGGCGATCCCCAGCCAGCGGGGCAAGGCAGCGGACAGCCGTCCTGCCATGAAGCCGAAGATCGCTGCCGTCGCCACGAAGCCCAGGGGGAAGATAACCGCCTGGGCCGTCCAGCCCAGGCGGTCATTGGCGATCACGGTCAGTTGGTCCAGAGGAGTTGAGGGCAAGGGCCAACTGCGAAAGTAGGCGGCGGAAAACGCGCCGATCAGAAAGATGATGACGGTCGTCAACAGCCAGATGCCTGTTGTGCGGGTCCATGCGGCATTGTGTAGGCTTTGCATGATGCGCGGCTCCTTTTGGGGGCGATTTCATTTTTGGGTCGGCGTCCGCCCTGGTCAGTGTAGCCCCATCCCTTTCAGGGTGGGACGGGTGTGACGCAAACGCCTGATTTTCGTCGAACCTGCCGCTCTAGCCGGGTCCGTGACCCATAGGCATCAAGCTAAGGGTTTTGCGCTCAAAAACAGAGCATTCCGGGAATGGAGGAGATCTCCCCGCCAATCCCGGAATGGGCCAAAACTACTGCATGAACACAAGAAGAACC
>JAGNDO010000110.1 GCA_018003515.1 Caldilineaceae bacterium | reverse complement strand
CCGCTGCTCCACCGCCACACATCATCGTAGAGCGCGCTGGCGTCCCAGAGGGCGTAGGGACCGACCAGGAGTACGAAGACCAACAAGGCCGGCCACGCCCGCTGGAGCATGGCGGGGATAGATCGAATTAGATCCGTCCAGGTTGTGCCCAGGGAACGGGTCGGATTTTTCACCAAAAGCAGGGCGAAGAAGGGGGCGAAGAACCAGGCCGTGGGCTTGGCCGCGCAGGCCAGGCCAAAGAGGAGGGCCGCGCCCATCATCCACGCCCGCCCGGATCGATCTTGGGCCATGCGGTCCTGGGCGGTTTGCCATGCCACCAGCCCCAGCACGATCCAGGCCAGGATGAAGGAGTCGTTTTGGCCGTAGATCAGGTCGGAGCCCATGATGGGGTTGAGGCCGAGGAGGGCGACCAGGGCCAGTTTGCGCCGCTCTCCCTGCACCAGCCGGGGGGCCAGGGCCAGCATGATGGCCAGGAGCAGCAGATAGACCATGCGCTGATCGTAGAAGCCAACGGCCTGGCCCAAGAGGTAGAACGGGGCGCTGAAGACGAAGGTCCAGGGCAGGTAGGGGTAGTGGAAGAGGGCTGTGCGGTATTCGCCAAAGCCCCATTCGGCCATTGGGGTGTCGGTGTAGTCCTCTTGATAGGGGTTGCGCCCGGTGAGGAAATAGTCGATGACGGATTCGGTCTGGATTACGCCGCCGTCGTGGGCGTAGCTGGCCGGTCCGCTGCCCTGGCGCAGGAGCATCATGCGGGCCGTGGGCAGGAAGAGGGTGGTGACCAGGATTAGGGCCAACAGCCCCCATTTCAGCCGGTTCTTGAAGCGGGACGAGGTCAGATCTATCAACAGGTAGGCCATCAACAACCCCAAACTGAGGGCGATGAGGACCAGGGCCACGGGTTCGCCGGGGGAGGGGTTGACCTCGCCCATAGCCTGCCAGCCGGCCGGGGCGAGCAGCTTGCCCAGGATGGGGTGGCGCAGCACATCCTGCACTCGGAAGGGGAGGACGGCCTGCTCGGCCAGGCTGTCGATGCGCAGCCGGGCCAGGACCAATATGGCCAGCAGCAGGGCATCCCAGCCGGGGCGGGCCTGGACGATAGGACGGCTGGTTGTCATCATTAGTTGCCCCGCAAGGCGATGAGGGACTCGCTGCTGGTGGGCACGAAGATCCAGCCCCCGGCCACTGCCGGTGCCCCCCGCACCTGGCTGCCCAGGGTGACGACGTGGAGGGACTCACCCCGCTGGCTGTTGAAGACTTGGATCACTCCAAATTGGATGGCTACCATGACCACCCCGTTGCCAACGATAGGGCTGCCGATAATATCCGAGCCAAAATTTGTATAGCTCCAGCGCACTTGCCCATTGCTGCGGTTGAAGGCTTGCAGGAAACCGTTCCCCGACACATAGAGGGTTGTGTTGTCCAGGGCCATCCCCGTCACCCGGCCAATGGCCGCTGTAAACCATTTCTGTTTCCCGGTGTTGGCGTCTAGCAGCCGCACCCCGTTGCCTTCATCGGCTACGAAAAGCTCGGCCAGGGTGGTGATGCCGGGCCAATCATAGATGGGTGCTGCCGAGATCTCGAGCCGATCCGTATTACGCCAAACCTCCTGCCCAGTGTAGAGGTCCACGGCCCACAGATATTGCCCACCAACATAGACCATCTGGTAGCCGACGGTGGGGCGCTGCAAACTGTTGCCCAGGGGGGTGGCGTTGAAGCGCCAAAGCTGCTGGGTGGTAAAGCGATCCAGGCTGATCAACGCTTGGACGCTGGTGGAAGCCGCGCTGATCAGCAGTTGGTTTTCGGCGATGTTGATGGCCCCGGCAGGGGGAATGCCCAAGGGCTGCGACCAGACGGGATCGATTCGGTTGCCTTGGTCCAGCAGGGCGGTAACCGTGCCGATCTGGTCAACCACATAGACATATCGATCCTGGATGGCGGCACCGTAGCGGATGGGGTTGTTAAAGAGCAGACGCCAGCGCTGATTGCCGTTGGGATACTCAAAGCTGTAAAGATGGCTGTCATCGCTGGCCACCAGGACGCTGTTGTTGGCCATGGTGACATTGGACGAGAAGCCCTGGGCTGCCGTGGCCCGGTTCGACCAGGCAAGAGAATAGGGGGGCGCGGGCAGTTGCTCCACGTTGGCCTGATTCCAACGGTTTTGCCCGATCAGGGGATAGTCGTTGACCGGGAAGAGGGTGGCCGATGGGGTGGGCGTGGGCGTGGGGGTGCCGCCTTGGGTGTCTGGGCTGGTGCGGATGGGCAGCCAGCGCACGTCGTTGATATCTGTGTTGGCGGGCAGATTGGCCACGGTGGGATTGGCCACGGGCTGGGCGTCTGTCTGGCGCGCCCAGCCACTGGTCCCGTTGACCGACAGATAGACCCATTCTCCGTATCCGTCACGCCCCAGCAAAAGCACATTCTGATCCTGAGCCAGGGCAGGGCCGATGGTTGCATAGCGCTGGCTTGGCCCTGTGCGCAGTTGGACATTGCTATTTATCATCTTGCCGATCAATTGATTCACCAGAGCGGGCACGGGGGTGATACTGGCCCCGGGAAGCGGCGTCTGGGTTGGCGTGGCTGTCGGTGCCTCGGTCGGCGTCTCGGATGGTGTTTCAGTGGGTGTCTCAGAGGGCGTCACGGTGGCAGTCTGCGTGGCGGTTTGGGTGGCGGTTTGAGCGGCGATGGGTGTCCATGTGGCCGTCGGGCTGCCCGCCGCCAGGGTCGGACCGGCGGCCGGATCGGATGTTGCCGTAGGCAGATGCGCCGGCGCTTCCGTGGGCGTCGTAGAGGGCAGCAGGGTGGCGAGAGGCGTGGGGGTTTTGCTTGGCAGGGGGGTGGCGGTGACAATCCCCAAAGAGGCCATGCGGTACGCTTCCTGGGTCATCAAGTTGGCCAGATTCTGGGTGGCCCGAAAGTCCGGGGTGGCGACGGCTATCCGCAGCTCACCCGTGGCGGTGGGGGTGGGGGTCGGTCCGCTGCCAAAGCCCGTGCGCGCCGCCCAGGTGGTGACGGCGATGCCCAGCAAGAAGGCCAAGAGCAGCAGGACCAAGCCAACCATCATCCGCCCCATGCGGTTGGACGGCGGTCTGCCCGGTTGATTCTGCAATTGATAGGGATCGGAGTGAAACGGCTGAGGTGTTGGCATGGCTCTATTGTAGCAAGAGAATGGCAATCACAAAAGCTGTCCACAGGCTGTGTTGGATTTCCAGGGCAGGAATGCCGGGGGGTGAACGGCTACGACGACCGGGTGATTTACGAATCCTCCCATAGACTGCTATAATTTCAGTTGCCCTTCTGGGCGTAATACCCCTTACCGACCCCATCTTCCTTCCTGGTTATGCTTCCGGCAGAGATGGGTTGGACAAAGTTGGGAAGGGGAAACGATGAATAAGCTGGATCGCAAGCCTGATAAAGAGGCACGCACAGGGTGCCCGGCACATATCCGGGCAGGTACTCGGGTGGATATCTATGTATCGGAAGGATGCCACAATTGCAACTACGCCAAAGAGGTGGCGAGGGTCATCCGGCGGGATTTTCCGACAGTACAGGTGCAATTGATCGATATCTTCGCCCCGTCGGAACCGCTTCCCGAAGCCGTTTTCGCCACCCCCACCTATTTGCTCAATGGTCACCTGTGGTCTTTGGGCAATCCATCGTCCCAAGATGTACGGGAACGACTGTCTGCTGCATTGACAGCATCATCATGCGGGATGCAAAACGAATAAGGAGGAATCACTCTCTCCGGCGTCCCGCATCTCAGCCCTCAAAATGAAAGGCCCCACCATGAGTGTTGACGACCGCACAGCCCCCTCTCAGCCCGCCGAAAAGATGCGGTATCTTTCTGAATTGACCGTCTTCCAAGACCTGACTGGCCGGGAGATGGAAGATTTGAACCGCATCACCACCATGAGTACGGTCTCCAAAGGCCGGGTTTTCTATCGTCCCGAAGAGCCGGGCGAGGTGCTTTTTATTCTAAAGGAGGGCCAGGTTCAGCTTTATCGCATTAGCCCCGAAGGCAAAAAGTTGGTCATCACCACCTTGGGGCCTCACACCCTCTTTGGCGAGATGGCCCTCCTGGGTACAAAAATGCACAACACCTTCGCCGAGGCTGTGGACGACTGCCTGATCTGCGTCATGAGCCGTACGGACTTGGAGCGGCTGATCCTGAGCAAACCCCAGGTGGCCCTGCGGGTGCTGGAGATCACCGGCAAGCGGCTGCGGGAGGCCGAGGAACGGCTAGAGAACATGGCCTTCAAGGGCATCCCGGCCCGGCTGGCCAGCCTGCTCCTGCGTCTCTCGGTGGAGCGGAACACCTTGGAGATCGTCGGCCTCACCCACCAAGATCTGGCCGAAAGTGTGGGCACCTATCGGGAAACCGCCACCCAGGTGCTGAACGATCTCAAATCCCAGGGCTTGATCGAGATTGGCCGCAAGCGGATCAACATTCTGGCCCCTGACAGATTGGCCGATATTGCCGAGAGTTAGGGCGCTATCGTCTGCCCTTCCCAATCTCAACATTAGTACCTACCCAGCGAAATCCTTGTTTTTTGTGCAAGAATTTTTACCACAAAGGACACAAAGAACACAAAGAGGGATTTATTCTTTTGAAATCTTTGTGTTCTCTGTGATCTTTGTGGTAAATCTTTTTGGTTCTGGCTAGGCCAGGTTGGGTGAACCGTTACTTTCCGATTGACAAAGCGCAAGTTTGCACCTTTTTGGACTTTGGGGTAGAGTGAAAAACAGCGGTTAACAACGCTGAGGTTGGCGAAAATAGCGGCTTTTGTGAACGATTGCAGACCCTGTTTTTCCCGATTTTCACAGGCCTCGGCTGAATCTGAATATAGGCGTTTGCTATTCAATTACATGGATTCCATGCATGATTGAAGTGAGCGCCAAAACAGTTGACACCCAAAAAAGCGCAAGGACAATCGTTTTATTTTATCCAATTGTTTTCCCTGATTCCACTTCCAGGAGGTTTGACCCATGACCCATGTAATTTTTGACGAGTGCATCAGCGATGGTGCGTGTATGGAAGTCTGTCCGGTCGAGTGTATCGTGCCGGGCAACAGCGAAGAATGGCCCTGGTATTACATCGACCCGGATACCTGCATCGACTGCGGTGCCTGCATCCCCGAGTGCCCAGTGGAAGCCATTCTGCCCGAGGAAGATCTGCCCGAAGAACAGGAGTACACCATCGAGTTGAACAAGATGTTCTTCACCGATGGCCCTGGCTACGGCAGCCTGGAAGCCTAAATCCGGCCTGGACAGATCGAGAGTAACCAGTATAATAAAGAGCCTCTGCCAACGCAGAGGCTCTTTTCTCGTTATTGGCCCCATTCAATTCATCCAATGACGCTGCTGCAAAAAGGTACTTTTCACCACAAAGAGCACAAAGATCACAAAGAAAAGAAAGTCTTTCCCTCGGCGAATCCTCTGGGATCTCGGCGTTCTCGGCGGTTCAGAAGCTTTTTGCGGTGGACTCATCCACTCTATCATTCACCCAAGGAATAGCCATGTCTGAAGAAAGCAAAACAAAAGATCCCAATTGGACCGATGTGCAACGGGTTTTGGTCATTGTGGCCCATCCGGATGACGCTGACTTTATCTGCTCCGGCACAGCCATGCAGATGGTCGAGCAGGGGATCGAGGTCACCTATATGGTGCTGACCAACGGCGACAAGGGCAACCACAACCCGGAGATCACCCGCAATCAGTTGATCGCCATGCGCATGATCGAGCAGCGGGCCGCGGCCAAGCTGTGTGGCGTCAACCATGTCCTCTTCCTGGGCGAGGAGGACGGCTTTCTGGCCTCCACCCCGGCCCTGCGCAAGCGGGTGACCCGAGAGATCCGGCGCATTCGGCCCCAGTTGATCATCTGCACCAACCCGGACCGTTACCTGGTGGGCGACGGCTACATCAACCACCCGGACCATCGCAACGCCGGGCTGGTGGCCCTGGAAGCCATCTTCCCTGCCTCGGACAATCCCATGTTCTATCCCGACATGGCCCAGGAGGGCTACCTGCCCCACAAGATCAGCCAGCTCTATGTCCACGGCCACCCGGAATCGGACATCGAAATCGACATAACGGATCTTGTTGAACGCAAAGTCGAGGCCATCCTCTGCCACACCAGCCAGTTCCCCGACCCGGTGAAGAGCCGCAAGTGGATGACAGAACGCTGGGGCGAAAAGCAGGACGACGGCACGGTGAAGCACTTTGAGCGCTTCAAGGCCATGAAATTTGGGTGATCTGGGGCCACCACGCTCCTGTCCACACAACAAAAAACGGAGGGCGGACAGGGTCCGCCCTCCGTTTTTTGTTGTTGTAAAAAGGTAACGACTCACCCCACCCTAGCCCTCCCCAATCTGGGGAGGGAACCGATTCGTTCAGCGACGATCCGGCTCCTCCCCCAATCTGGGGGAGGTTGGGAGGGGGTGGTGGTACCTTACTTCATGTCCGCCATCTGGTCGGCCAGAATCACATTGGCTTCCTCATTGGCGGCATCCAACGTGGACTGAACGTCGGCCCCGTCCACGATGGCGGCCATGTTGCCCTCGATCATGTCACGCACGAAGTCGTAACCGGGCACAGGAGGCTCGGCCACACCGTACTTGAGCAGATCAAAGGCGGTGCGGTATTGGGTGTTGACCTCAAGCTCGGCCATGAGGGCGTCGCTGTTGGCAGCGCTCTGGCGCACGGGGAAGTACTGGCTGGCCAGACCCCACTTGGCCTGGATCTCCGGGCTGGTGTAGTACTTGGTGAAGAGCCAGGCGGCCAGTTCACCTTCGGGCGTGGTCTTGGGGATGCTGACGCTGGCCCCATAGATGTTCATGACCGGGTCGGCTGTGGTGTGGGGGATGGCGGCGACGCCCCAGGCGAACTGGGCCCCTTCGTCCACAACGCCCTGATAGAAGGGCAGACCGGAGCTGGAGCCAACGGTGAAGAGCAGCGCGCCGTTGCCAAAGTCAGTCTGGTCGCCATAGGCTTCGGCCACCAGGGTGGCGCAGCCTTCGGCGAACATTTCCTGCAAGAAGGTCATGGCTTCCACGGCGCCCGGGCTGTTGTAGGTGAACATACCGGTCTCATAGTCGAAGACATCGCCGCCAAAGGCGAAGGTGAAGCTGGCAAAGCGGGAGGCGTCAATGCTCAACTCGTAGCCGATGCTGACATCGCCCACACGCTTGCTGAAGGGCTGTGCCGTGGCGGCGCAGGCCATTTCCTTGAACTCAGCCGGGGTGGTGGGGGGGGCATCGTAGCCAAGCTCGGTCAGCCAATCCATGTTGTAATAGAGCATTTCCATGGAACGGTTGGGAGCCAGGCCCAGGCGCTGTCCGCCAAAGCTGGGGAAGACATCTGCCTTGAAGAAGCCGGGGAAGAAGTCGGCCTGCTCGTCGGCGGTCAGGCCCCACATGGCGCTGTCAACCATGCCGTTCATGTCCACCAGGGAATCGCCCAACTGATAGGTGGCAGCCTGGTTCTGATAGGCCACGACCAGGTTGGGGGCTTCGCCCGTGTTCATGACGGCCAACATCTTGTTGAAGATATCGCCATAGCCGCCCTGATATTCGGCTTCTACGGTGATACCCCACTCGTTGGTGGCGTTGAAGTCGGCCACGATCTCGTTTAGGGCCGTCTCTCGGTCACGGGTGTGCTGGTGCCAGAAGACCACGGTCTGACCGGTGGGATCGACCGATTCCCAGTCCATAGCCATGTCGCCCATGGGGGCTTCGGCCATGGGAGCTTCGGTGGCTACGGCGGCCGGGGCTTCGACGGCGGCGGGTGCTTCGACCGCGGCAGCTGGGGCTTCAACGGCCGGGGCAGCAGCGGGTGTGGCGGCCGGGGCGGGACAGGCCGCCAAGGCCAGGGCAGCTACCAACAACAGGGTCAGCAGCCAAACAGTTTGCTTACGCATGGTGATTTTTACTCCTTGTGTGATAGGAATTTGGAATGGACACACGATTGAACGAACAGGTTGGAAAGACAAATATGCGAAACGGATAGTGTGAAAGATGAGTCTGGACCGAGGGCCGGTTAGCCCTTCAGGCCAGAGGTGGCAATGCCTTCGGTATATTGTTTCTGAGTCAGGAAATACATGATCAGAATAGGGATGAGTGTGATCACTGCGCCGGCCATCATCAACTGGGTTTCGGGCCCGGCCTCGGAGGTGAAGGTCCACAGCCCCACCATCAAGGGCCGCCAAGTGTCCTTTGTGGTGACCAAAAGGGGCCACAGGAAGTCGTTCCACGAGGCGGTGAAGGCGAAGATCACCACGGTGAAGATGGGGGCCTTGCTGATGGGCAGCACAATCTGGATCAAGAAGCGCAGATGGCCCCCGCCGTCCATGCGGGCGGCGTCCCACAGCTCCCAGGGGATCTGGGCGAAGAACTGGCGCAGCAGAAAGATGCTGAAGACGCTGACCATGTAGGGCACGGTGATCCCCTGCAAGGTGTTGACCCAGGAGCCGCCGGGCAGGCTGATCACCCGTCCGCTGATCATCATGAAGTTGGGGATCATGGTGACCATAGCCGGGATCATCATGGTGGTGAGGAGCATGGTAAAGAGCAACTCCCGGCCAAAGAACTTGATGCGGGCAAAGGCGTATCCGGCCAAAATTGAGGTGAAGAGTTGGCCGCTGATGGTGACGCCGGTGATGATCACGCTGTTCATGAAATATTTGGAAAATTTGGCCTCGGTCCACGCCTCCAAATAGTTGCCGAATTGGGGGACATCGGGAATCCAGGCCCGGGTGGCCGTCTCGCCATAGGTCATCAGCGAGGCCGAGAGCATCCAATAAAAGGGCAGCAGGGCCAGAAATGCGCCCAAGAGCAGCACCCCATACATGACAAAGATCCACGGCCCCAGCCCCAAGGCCGACGAGCCACTGTTTGCTTTTTTCGTGCCGACAGCCTTAGCCATAAAAGACTCGCTCTCCGAAGATCTTGTTTTGGGCATAGGTCAGGAAGAGGATGATGCCCAGGAGGATGATGGCCTGGGTGGAGGCATACCCAAACTGACTGCCTTTGTAAAAGGTGTTGAAGATGGAGACGCTGGTCGTGATCACCGAATCCTGGGCCGAGGGCTGCATCATGACGAAGATGTGGTTGAAGGCCTTGAAGGTGCCGATAAAGCCGATCAGGGAGAGGTAAAAGGTGACCGGCGAGAGCAGGGGCACGGTGATAAAGCGGAACAACTGCCACTGGTTGGCCCCGTCGATCTCGGCGGCCTCGTACACATCCGGCGAGATGCTGCCCAGCCCGGCCAGGAAGATCACCGTGTTGTAGCCCACATAGGTCCACACGCCAAAAATGATGATGGCGACCAGGGCCATGCTGGGTCCGGCAAAGAAGCCGTCGATCTTCCAGCCAAACATGACCTCCACAAAGGGTTTGGACTCAAAGAGCCACTTCTGGGCATCCCAGCCCAGGGCGGTGAGGAGTCGATTGGCGATGGAGGTTTCGCGGATGCCGAAGATGGTGCGGAAGACCAGGGCAGTGGCGATGACGGGGGTGACGTAGGGCAGGAAGAAGATCATGCGGAAAAACTCTTGGCCCCGGATCTTTTGGAAGAGGATGTAGGCCAAGACCAGGGCCACACCCAGTTGGATGGGCACCGAGCCAAGGGCGTAATAGAAAGTGACCGGGATGCTGTTAAGAAATTTGGTATCCCCCGCGGCAACCATGCGGCTCCACCCCCAGGGGATGGCGATCAAGGCCCCAATGGCGATGGCCGTGGGCAGACCGGCGGAATACAGTGGGCGTCTTTCCCGGCTGTCCACCATGCGCTGGCGCACCACAAAGGCCACCAGCAACAAGCCCATGCCCAGGGCAAAGAGCAAGGCCCCCCAATAGTCCCCAATGGCCGTTTCATAGTTGCTCAGGCCGATAAAGCCCCGATCCACCACACGCCAACGGCGCAGGCTGAGGTAGAACGCATACCCCATGGGAAAGAAGCCGAAGGCCGAAACCAGAATCACGGCAGGCAAAATAAAGAGATAGCCCGTCACATGCTCATTCAGGTCTGTCAAACGCAGCCGCTTGCGCTTGGGCGGGGTGGCGGGTGGTGAAGCTACAGCCATTGACCTATCCTTGAATCCGGTGTGAAATGATCTGGCAATATGTTGGCACGCTATCGGATGTTTGGCCGATCGGGCAGGTTTTGCGGGAGATAGCGAAAGATCAAGTTGGCGTCTTTGCGAAATGGGGCAACAACCGATAAGATTGGGGGACTGTGGACCGGTTCGGCCCACAACCTCAGCCAATCCAGCAGATATGAGTATAGCGTATTTGGGTTTACCCGTCAACGCGAAACGAACTCTTTTTGGGATTCCCTCCCCTTTTCAATGCCTGCTTGTCAGGGTCC
The DNA here is from genome assembly GCA_018003515.1 of Caldilineaceae bacterium. GTDB lineage: Bacteria > Chloroflexota > Anaerolineae > Caldilineales > Caldilineaceae > JAGNDO01. Next base: position 4,150 of record JAGNDO010000110.1, on the reverse strand, counting down.
ATCCTTTTTCTCACCACAAACGAAAGGCACATCCTATGTCCCGCAAACTGCAAGCCCCCATGGGCCTCTATTACGAAGAGTTCGAAGTCGGCGATCAAGTCGAGAGCGTCGGGCGCACCATCACCGAGGCGGATATTGTCAGCTTTGCCAGCCTCTCCGGGGACTGGAACTTGATCCATACCAACGCCGACTATTGCAAAGATCAGCACTTTGGCCAGCGCATCGCCCACGGCCTGCTGGTGTTGAGCATCGCCAGCGGCCTGGCCGTGCGCTTGGGCTTCATGGAGGAGACCGTGGTGGCCTTCATGGGGCTGGAGTGGCAATTCCGCCGCCCGGTCTTCATCGGCGACACGGTGCGCATCCGGGTCACTATCGCAAGCAAGGAGATCAAGCGGCGGTTGGGCGGGGTGGTGGTCTTCCGCGTCGAAGTCCTCAACCAAAAAGACGAAGTCTGCCAGCGGGGAGACTGGAATATTCTGTGTAAAATGCAGGAAGAGCAGGGGTAGGGGTGAGCGGGTGAGGGGGTGAAGAAGGGACATCACCCCTTTACCCGCTCACCCCCTCACCCGCTCATCGGACACACTCAATGATCTACCTTCTCACCCTAGCCCTGACCCTATTGATCCTGGGGGCTGTGTTTTTGTGGCGCAGCCGGGTTCAGCGCGCCGAGAGCGGGTTGCCGGCTGGGCGCATTGTCTACAGCGATATGGGCATGTGGAAGGAGGTGGACGCGCCGTTGAAAAGCCGCCGTCATGGGCTGGTGGGCAAGCCCGACTATTTGGTCCAGGTGCAGGTGGATGGCCGCCAACAGACTGTGCCCGTGGAGGTCAAGAGCGCCTCGATCCTGGGGCGGGACGGCCAGCCCCGCAAGCCCTATGACAGCCATGTGCTGCAATTGGCCACCTATTGCATCCTGGTGGAGGAGCATGTGGGCCGTCGCCCCGCCTACGGGCTGATCCACTATGCCGACGCCACTTTGGAGATCCCCTTCACCGACGAACTGCGCGCCCAGGTTCTCGCCATCGCCGACCAGATCCGGCGTGCCCGGCGCGCCCCCACGGTCCACCGCAGCCACGAGCAGGCGGCCCTGTGCCGAAACTGCGGCTATCGTGTGGCTTGCGGTGAGGAAGCCCTCTCGCTCAATCCCCCGTCGCCCGTTTGATGCCCCGCACTGCCGCCGGCCCTGCCAGCAACGCCAAGGTCAACAGGCCAAACATCATGGCGATATAGAGGGCGCGGCTGCGGCCAAGACCCACGCTTTCGTCAAAACTGAGCATGGTGTTGCCATCTTTTTCCATCTGCCAGATGTTCAAGAAGGCGGTTTCGTCCGCGGGGTCCGCGGTCAGGACCGGGGGCAAAGTCCACACGGTGACCAGGCCGCCCTGGAGCAGGGAATCTCCCACATCCTCAAATTTGGTGCGGCTGTTGGTGACAAATTTATAGGTGAAGGGCAGATCCACCAATTGAAAGGTCAGCCATTCATCGCTGCGGCTGGTTTTGCCCCTGGCCTTGTAGTCCATGTTGGTGATGGTGCCCTCCCACTGTTCCAGATCCGTCAAGACCGGCTGTTGGGTGTTGAGGGCCGCCCAGATCAAGGTGGCACCCAGGGCGAAGGCCAGGAGATAGTAGAGGGGCCAAAAGACCCGGTTGATGGTTTTTTGCATGGGAACCTCGATTTGGTTTGGAAATTATTTGCCCGAAAATGAAAAAATTGGCCACGGATGACACGGATTTGACGGATTAAAACGGATTTTCTTTCTGAAAAATCAGTGAAAATCCGTTAAATCCGTCAAATCCGTGGCCTATTTTTGATTGATCACCCACAGATCCGCCGGGCTGTCCAGATCCACGGCCAGGGTGGGTGAGGTGATGAGATGGATGGGCAGGCCGGCGGCCTCGGCCAAGCTACGGTGACGGTGAAAGCTCTTGGCCCCAAAGGCATAGGGGATGGCCTTCAGCGGGCGCATGGCCAGGGCATTGGTGCCGCCGTCCTTGCTCTCGGCCAGACAGATCCCGGTTGGATTGGGCAAACAGCGATCTAGTTGGGCAATGTCCTCTCTGGTGATCAGGGGCAGATCCCCGGGCAAGACCAGGACGGCCTGAGCGCCCCGTTGCATCGCCGCGGCCGTGGCCTGATCCAGGGCCGGGTTGATGCCCTCTCCCGTCTCTGCCACGGGGACCGCCCCGGCTTCGGCGGCCAGGGCCAGCACAGCCGGGTCCCGGCTCACCACGATCACCCCGGCCAACACCCGGCTGGCCGCGGCCACCTCCATCAGGTGGATCAACATCTGGCGGCTGACCCCGGCCCGCTCTGTGGGCGAAAGCTGGGAGGCCAGACGGCTCTTGCCCTCCCCAAAGGGCTTGACCGGCACCACCAGCCACATTCCGCTGTGGGCGTCCTGCCTCACGGTTGCCTCTCAACCAGGCGGGTTGTCGGTGCCAACACCGCCGCCATGGAACCCGCTGCCTGGGCTTTTTCCCAGCTAAATTCGTCGGCAAAGGCCAGGATCGCCCGGGCCAGACTCGCACGGCTGGCGTCGTCGTGCATGATCGTGTTGGTCACCAAAGTGGGGAAGCCCACCACTGCGGCCACATCCGAGTCGGCGTCGTCGATCACAAAGGCGTCCAAAATATCCTGCAAATGGTCGGCCACGGTGAGGGGGCTGACCATCTCGCCCAGCTCTTTCATCATTTTGGCCGCCGGGCCTTTGATGGCGTGGCCGCCCACAATCGGGCTGACCCCGATCACCGGGCGGGGGCAACTGCGGATGGCCTCCCTCATGCCGGGGATGCTGAGGATGGGGTCGATGCTGACGTAGGGGTTGCTGGGGCAGATGACGATCAGGTCGGCGTTGTGGATGGCGTCCAAGGCGGCGGCGGGGGGGCTGGCCTGCTCCGCGCCCACAAAGCTGAGGTCAACCAGCACGGGTTCGCAGCGCAGACGCACAAAATAGTGCTGAAAGGGCAGATCCCCCTGGTCTGTGTGGACCAGGGTGGGGACGGGGCTGTCGCTCATGGGCAGGATGGTGGAGGCCACGCCCAGGCTGCGGCGCAGGCGGTCGGTCACTTCGCATAGGGAGAGGCCCTGGCGCAACCAGTGGCTACGGCGCAAGTGCAGGGCCAGATCCCGATCGCCCAGGCGGAACCAATCTTCCCCGGCCAGGCGGGCGGTCTCTTCCAGCACGGCGAAGGATTCCCCGGCCCGGCCCCAGCCCATCTCCGGGTTATGGACCCCGGCCAGGTTATACATCACCGTGTCCAGATCCGGGCAGATGGTGAGGCCCCAATGTTCGAAGTCGTCCCCGGTGTTCACGATCACGGTGAGGTTGCCCGGGGGCAGCACGGCTTGCAGCCCCGCGGCCAGCTTCGCCCCGCCCACGCCTCCGGCCAAGGCGACGACGTTGAAGTTTGGGTTGGGGTGTGCGGTGGGTTGGGTCATGGGGTACGTGTTCCGTGTTGCGTGATGGGTATCGAGTATCGTGTGTCGAGTATTGTGCGCTGCGGACCAGCCAGCGCAGGTTGAGTAGCCGCCCACACTACTTTGTCTACGAATCATCGACTGGCGGCGTATCGAAACCGTAGCGGGTCAAGCTGATCTTGTGTTGACCCGCTGCGGTTTCGATACGCCGCCAGGTCTTGAATGGTCAGCGGAGATTTGGTTGGCGGCTACTCAACCTGCGCTGGATGAACTGGTTGTGTGAACCCGCTGCGGTTTCGATACGCCGCCACTTCTTGAATGGTCAGCGGAGATCTGGTTGGCGGCTACTCAACCTGCGCTGGCTGAACTGATCTTGTGTTGACCCGCTGCGGTTTCGATACGCCGCCACTTCTTGATTGGTCAGCGGAGATCTGGTTGGCGGCTACTCAACCTGCGCTGGATGAACTGGTTGGCCGGTCATTCGCGCCAGACGACGCGGGTTTCAAGTGGCTCCCGCTCCCGGCTTTTCTCTTCGGCGGGATAGCCCAGGGTGATCAGGGCCTGGGGATGCCAGTCGGCGGGGAGATCCAGCACATCCCGCACCAGGTCTGGGACGAAGAGGGGGGCGCACATCCAGCAGGCACCCAGGCCGAAATGGTGGGCGGCCAGGAGTAGATTTTGGGAGGCCAAGGCCACGCTCTGCACGGCCATGGTCCACTCGGCCTCGGCCCG
>JAGNDO010000160.1 GCA_018003515.1 Caldilineaceae bacterium | reverse complement strand
GCCAGGCCGTCCACCACTTTGACGATGCCCTGACCGTGTTGGACCATTCCCCGGCCAGCGAACCAGACCTGATGGGCCGGGCGTTGACCGGGCGGGGACTGGCCTTCGAGAGCCTTTTTGACCCGGATGGCATCACGGACAGCTATCGCCGGTTGCGGCGCTGGGCGGGCAGCACGGGGGATCAACCCCTTCTGCTTCAGGCCCACAGCCGCTTGACCGCTCTGCTCATGTTGGTGGGCCAGCAGCGGGAGAGCAACGAACTCTTCCAGGAGTTGGTGGAGATGGTGGCGGCGGATTCCGTGCCGGCCGTGGCGGATCTGATCCGTCGTCACACCCTGATCTACGGTGCGGACAGCCCGGAACCGGCCCAAGAATCGGCCAGTGAGTGGGCCTCCCTGACCCCGCCGCCGCCCATTCCTGGTGACCCGGTGGCGGAGATCTTGCAGATCATGGAGCCGGTACACGCGGTGGTGCCCCTGTGGGAATATGGCTGGACTTTGCGGGTGCAGGGGCAGTTGGCTGACTCCAAGCGCTGCTTGGAGATGGCGGCCCACATCGGCGAGGAGACGGCCCAGGTGGCCATTGCCAGCACGGCCTATCACCAGTTGGCGGTGTTGGCCAGCATGGTGGGGGACGACGAGGAGAGCCAACGACTCAACGAGCGCAGTATCGCCCTCAACCGCCAAGGCCAGGGGCCGTCCGTGGGGCTGGTGAGTTTGTGGCCGCGCATCGCCAGCGCTTTCCATTCCTTGCGCCAGGGCAATGTGGCCGAGGCCGAGGGGCGGCTGGAACGGGTGCTGGCCATTTTGGGCGAGACCGACGCCTTCCGCAACCACCGCAACAGCACCCACATCTGCCTGGGGCTGGTGCGCACGGAGCAGGGGCGGCTGGATGAGGCGGAAACGCTGATCCGGGAGGCCATGTCCGATGCGCCGTCGCTCTATCCGTATACCCATGTGCGGGGGCTGTTGGGGCTGGCCCAGATCTGCCATGCCCGGGGCGATGTAGCGGGCAGCGCCGACTTCTTGCGTCAGGCCTTGCGCTACGCTGGGCGGCGCAGTCTGCTGGAAGAGTATGCGGAGGTGGTGGGGACCATCGTCCACTTGCAGCCCGCCGATGCGCCTGTGGACGAATTGGTGCAAGAGGCCCGATCCGCCATGCAATCCGTGGGTTTCACCGCGGCCCTGCGCCTGTTGGGGAAGGATTGAGTCTGGCCCCCACTTTGTCTAGCCCAAAATAACGCCAAATTTTAACCAAAAAGAGCGAGATCCCGTCTGGGATCTCGCTCTTTTTGCATCAATCAACAAATCAACCTATCAACCTATTTCTTCGCCCAATAGACAGAGATGGACGCCACTTGGGTGGCCTCGAAGTAGTCCACGCGGACGGTGTGGTTGCCGGGGCTGATATAGACATCGCCAAAGTAGCTGGTGGAGGGCTGCTCCCGCCAGGCGTCGATGACCAGGACATTGTCCACATAGACGCGCACGCCGTCATCTGCGGTGGCGAAGAAGCGGTAGTTGCCCCCGGCATAGTTAAAGGTGCGGGTCCACAGCACGCTGAAGTTGTCCACAGGGAGACCGGAGGCCGGGCTGCCCTCGCCCCAGTTGAATTTGATGTCCGCATCCTGGCGCACCAGGGCGGGCGTTCCGCTGAGATCCTTGTTGGGATAGTAAAGACCGGTCCACGCGCCGACAGGCTGAGGCGTAGGCGTTGGTTTGGGGTCTGGTCCTGGGCCAGGGCCGCCGGATCCTGCCACGCGCAACATCTGGCCCGCAACGATGCGGTTGGGGTTGCTGATGCCGTTGAGGGCCATCAACGCGTGGATCGTGGTGCCGAAGCGCAGGGAGATGCGGTAGAGGGTGTCCCCCGGCTGGACGGTGTACCAATTGGTCTGGACGGGGGGCGGCTGGATGGGCGGCACGCTACCGCCGGGGATGCACAGAACCTGCCCGGCATAGATGGCGTTGAGGTTGAGCAGGTTGTTGGCCTGGGCAATGGCGTAGGCGTCCGAGCCATACCAACCGGCGATGCGGTAGAGGCCATCACCGGGCTTGACGGTGTAGTAGGCGCTACAGCCATAGCCGCCACTCCATCCGCCGCTGGACCCGCCGGGGATACGCAGCACCTGGCCCACATAGATGTGGTTGGGGTTGCTGATGCCGTTGGCAGCCATCAACGCCTGCATGGAGACGCCATAGCTGACGGCAATCTGGCTCAGGGTGTCGCCACGGGCCACGGTGTGGGTGGCGTAGCCGCTGGCGACGGATGCGGCTGCCGGGGCTGACGCCGGCGCGGCCAAGGCTGCGCTGGGGATCAGGGTCAAGAGCAGGGCGATCAACAGAACGAGAGAGAGAGAGCGTTTCAAAGGTGGGACAGTTCGGATCGACATGGGGAGTTTCTCCTTGAAATGAAAAAATGGTTGCGCCAAACTGGGCTAAAAACTCGGTTGTGTGCGGGAACGATGATACGCGGCAAAGTGAAACGGTTGAGGTGCGATGTGTATGTATGATGACGCTGGCGGATGGAAAAAGGTTGCTGATTGTTTGCCGGACCAAAAATCGAACGCAGATTTCCCTGATACACGCAGATCAGCACTGATTTTCTTTAGATCAAAAAAATCAGCGTGCATCAGCGAAAACCTGCGTTCAATTAGAACTCAAAGCTATGCCCCCGCTCTGGGATTTGGACGTCGACAAAGCCAATCTCGCCCAATTTCCCTTTCAGGGTGGTGGCGGCCTCCATCTCCCCATGCACCAGGAAAAACTTCTGCAAGCGCGTCCGGTCAAAGTGATCCGCCCAGTCCAACAGTTCCTGTTGGTCGGCGTGGGCGCTGTAGCCGTCGATGCTCTCCACCTGGGCCTTGACCTCCATCATCTCGCCGAAGATGCGCACGGGGCTCTCCCCATCCTTGATGCGCCGCCCCAGGGTATGCTCCGCCTGGAAGCTGACGATGAGGATGGTGTTGGCGGCGCTACCGATGTTGTTCTTGAGATGATGCAGGATGCGCCCGCTCTCGGCCATGCCGCTGGCGCTGATGATCACCGCGGGATCGTGCAAAAAGTTGAGCTGTTTGCTGCGCCGCACATCCCGCACATATTCCACATTGGGGGCGTCAAAGGGGTTGCGCCGCCGCTCCTCGTTCAGAAAATCCTGCACATCGGCGTCCCACTCTTCCGGGTGGAGGCGGAAGACATCCGTGGCGTTGACGGCCAGGGGGCTGTCCACAAAGATGGGCAGTTCGGGGATGTCCCCGGCCGCGTCCAGTTGGTTGAGGGCATAGACCAGCTCCTGGGTGCGGCCCACGGCGAAGGAGGGGATGATCACCTTGCCCCGGCGCTTGGCGGTCTGGCTCACCACCTCCTCCAGCCGCTTGCGGGCTTGGGTGATGGTGCCATGCAGCCGGTTGCCGTAAGTGCTCTCCATGATCAGAATGTCGGCACTGTCCACCGTCTCCGGCGGGGGCAGGATGGCGATGGCGTCCCGGCCCACGTCTCCGCTGAAGACCAGGCGGAACTGCTTGCCCGTGGCGTGTTCGTTGATGTCCAACACCACAAAGGCGGACCCCAGAATGTGCCCGGCGGTGTAAAAGGTGGCCTTCACCCCGTCCGCCACCAAAATTGGCCGATGATAGCCCACGCTGACAAAGTATTCCAGGGATTTCTGGGCGACCTCCTTGGTGTAGATGGGGTCCACCAAAGGCTCATTTTTGCGCTTCTTCTTTTTGTTGAGGTAGAGGGCGTCCTGCTCTTGGATGTGGCCGCTGTCCATGAGCATATAGGTACACAGGTTGCGGGTGGCCGCCGTACACCAGATGCTGCCCGCAAAGCCCTGCT
>JAGNDO010000032.1 GCA_018003515.1 Caldilineaceae bacterium | reverse complement strand
TGCGCGCCCCGGCCCGCCGCCTGGGCATGGCCCCGGTCTCCATCCCCGTCTCCGGCCCCTTGGAAGAGGAACTCCTGCCCTGGAAGAAGAAGATCAAGGCGGCGGTTTTGGAGACGATGCGAGTAACGAGCTAATTGGTATCGAGTATCGTGTATCGAGTATTTTGTGTGGTACGCAGACAAAATACTCGATACACGATACTCGATATTTCCATCAACACGACAGGGGAAACCAACTATGGCAACCGAAGTAAAACTCCCAGATCTGGGTGAAGGTATAGAAGACGTGACCATCAACCGTTGGCTGGCCGCCGAGGGCGCGTCGGTCAACGAAGGGGATGTGATTTTGGAAGTGGCCACGGACAAAGTGGACACGGAAGTCACCGCGCCAGTCAGCGGCGTGCTGCTCAAACAGTTCCACACGGAAGGCTCCCTGGTCGGTGTCAGCGAAGTGCTGGCCATGATCGGTGTGGCCGGGGAATCCGTCAGCGTAAGGGGTTCCGCCGCCACCGAGTCGGCCCCAGCCCCAGTCTCGGCTCCGCAGCCACAAGCCGCCACCGCCGCCCCCAGCGACAAAAAGGCCACCCCCGTCGCCCAGCGGGTGGCCCAAGACCAGGGCGTGGATCTGGGCCAAGTCGGCGGCACGGGCCCCGGCGGCAAGATCACCAAGGACGACGTACTCTCCTTTGCCGAAACCAAGGACGCCGCCCCAGCCAAGACCGGTCTGCCCGGCGACTTGGCCGATGTGCCCTCCCTGGTCGTGGCCCGCACCGTGGCCCAAACCGGCGTCAACCTGGCAGAGGTGGCCGCCGGCCGCCCCTTCAGCAGCCTGACCAAATACGACATCCTCAGCGCCGCCGCCAGCCAGGACGCCGGAAAGACCGTCGTGGTGGCCCCAGCCTACGACACCGTGGCCGCGGCTCCAGTCAAAGCCACCCCGTCCACCCCGTCCACCCCGTCCACACCCCCCACCCCAGCACCCCCCAAACCCACCCCCAGCACCCCCGCCCAACCCGCCCCCAACGACGAACTGATCAAACTCAGCCGTATGCGCCAACTGGTGGCCAAGAATACAGCGGAGAGCGCCTTCACCGCCCCCCACGTCACCACCATGTGGGATGTGGACATGACCGCCCTCCTCACCCACCGGGCGGCCAACAAGCGAGAGTTTGACGCTGCCGGGGTCAAACTGACCGTGACGCCCTATCTCTTCATGGCCATCCTGGCCGGGCTGCGGGCCGTGCCTGCCGCCAATGCCAGTTGGACCGATGAAGGGGTGATCATCAAACGCACCTACAATATCGGCATGGCCGTGGCCCTGCCCATGGATGCCAACGGCATGGGCGGGCTGATCGTGCCCGTGATCAAAAACGCCGGGGATCTCAACCTGATGGGGCTGGCCCGGGCCGTCAACGACCTGGCCGAGCGGGCCCGCACCAACAAACTCAGCGTGGCCGAGTTGCAAGGCGGCACCTTTACCCTGAGCAACTACGGCGTCTCCGGCAGCCGCTTCCAGACCCCAGTCATCGTCCAGCCCCAAGTGGGCATCCTGGGCGTGGGAAACATCGAGAAGCGTGCCGTGGTGATCAGCCAGGGCCACCCCCTGGATCCCAACCGGGGCGATTATATGGCCTTCCGGCCCATGACGACCTTGGGCTTTAGCTATGACCATCGGGTCTTGGATGGGGCCACCGCGGACGCATTCTGCGCGGCGGTGAAGGGGAGTTTGGAGGGCTGGGAGTAAGGCAAAAGGCAAATTTCAAAAGGCAAAAGGCAAAAGGGTTGTGTTGGGCGAGGGGTTTTCGCTGGACACAACCCTTTTTTGTTGCGTAGGTGCGGTTTTTAACCGCACGGATTCCATGCCGCATTCGTGATTTTGCAAGCCGTGCGGTTGAAAACCGCACCTACGATTGGGGCAGGGGTTCGGCGAAACCACTTGCTCGACACGACCGCCGGGGGCTGAAGCGCCCCGGCTGGACGGGAAAACCGGGTGAACCCGGTTAGGCTTGGGCGGATTTTCTGGCCAAGTCAGCCCGATTCATCGGGCTTGCCGTGTCCAGCCGGGGGATTGATCCCCCGGCGGTGCCCCCAAACAAAAAGGATCGTGTCCAGCGAAAACCCCTCGCCCAACCCGATCCTTTTGCCTTTTGCCTTTTGCACTTTGCCTTTTGCCTTGGCTTTTCCTTATCTGGATCGCACCAACAACGCATCCGCCATCGCCCACAGCAGCGACCCCTCCGCCCGCTCCCCAAGCACCTTGCCCAAACAATCCAGCCCGGCCTGATGATGGACCTGGACTTGGCCCTGGGCCACCTCTCGCGCCTCGCTCTTGGCCAATAGATCGAGCATGACGGGCAGGTCTTGGGGTTGGATGCCTTGTGCCCACAGGCTTTGGATCTCCTCGCCCCAGCGGGGGTGGTTGAGGGCGTAGAGCAGGGGGAAGCTCTTTTTGCGGCGCAGGATGTCGTTGCCGGCGGCCTTGCCCGTCACCGCCGGGTCGCCCCAAATGCCCAGGATGTCGTCCTGGATCTGAAAGGCCAGACCGATGCCCAGGCCGAAGCCATAGAGGTCGCACTCCTGGTCCGGGTCACCACTGCCGATCATGGAGCCGATCCCGGCGCTGGCGGCCAACAGGGCGGCGGTCTTGCCCCGGATCATACGCAGATATTCGTCTACGGTCACAAGAGGCCGTTCTTCAAAACTCATATCCAGGTGCTGCCCTTCGGTGAGGGCGATGCAGGTCTGGGCGAAGCGGCCCAGAGCGGCCAGGGTGCGCTGGGCAGAGACGCCGCGCTGGGGCAGACGGTGGAGGGCAGAGAAGGCCAGGACGTGCATGGCGTCCCCCACGTTGACGGCCTGGGGCATGCCCCACAGGGTCCACACCGTGGGCCGGTGGCGGCGGGTCTCGTCCCCGTCCTCCAGGTCATCGTGGACCAGGGAGAAATTGTGCAGGATTTCGATGCCGGCGGCCGCGGGGAGGGCTTGCAGGGGGTCGCCGCCCACGGCCTCTGCGGCCATGAGGGCGACCATGGGCCGCACCAATTTGCCGCTGGGCTGCTTTTCGGGCGCAAAGTCGGCGTTGACCCAGCCCATGTGATAGTGCATCATGGCATAGTGGGCATGGACCGCGCCCTCGCCGTTGGCCAGGACGGATTGCATCTCCGCCTCCACCTTGGGCGTCCACTGGGCGTAGAAGGCTTTTAGCCGCTCGGTTGGGTTGGTGGTGTTGCTTGTCATGGTTGAAAACGTCCTTGTTTATGTGGGCCATCGAGTATCGTGTGTCGAGTATTTGTGCGTCGAGAACCAAAATACTCGATACACGATACTCGATTTTCTACACCGTCTCAATCACACCCGGCGCGCGCAGGGCGGCAATATTCCCGGCCCCAGCGGCGAACATGGCGATGCGCAGTTCGGTCTCCAGGATCTCCATCTCCTCCACCACCGCGGCCACGGGATCTTGCGGGGTGACGGCCTTTTTCAAAAAGGGACCGGCCAGCCCCACCAGATCCGCGCCCAGGGCGATGGCCTTGGCCATGTCTTGGCCGGAGCGCATGCCGCCGCTGGCAAAGATGGGCAGATCCGGCACGCCCATAGCGGAGCGCACTCGATCCACGATCAGCAGGCTCTCCGCTGTGGGGATGCCCCAGTCGCAGAAGGCCCTGGCCAGGCGACGCAGGCGCGCTGTGGGGGCCCGGTGCATCTCCACCTCGCTCCACGAGGTGCCGCCGGCCCCAGCCACGTCAATGGCGCTGATACCGGCGTTGATCAACTGGCGGGCCGCATTGGCGCTGATGCCCCAGCCGACCTCCTTGGCGATCACAGGCACGCCGGCCTCACCCAAGGCCCAGCAGACCGCCTCGATCTTGGGCAGCAGGCCAGCCCAATTTACATCGCCTTCGGGCTGCACAGCCTCTTGCAGGGGGTTGAGGTGCAGGATCAGGGCGTCGGCCTCGGCCATCTCCACGGCCCGGCGGCACTGGTCCACGCCATAGCCGTAGTTGAGCTGCACCGCGCCCAGGTTGGCGAAAAGCAGAATGTCCGGGGCCACATCCCGCACCCGAAAGGTGACGGCCAAGGCATCGTCCTCGATGGCGGCCCGCTGGCTGCCCAGTCCCAAGACCACCCCCCGATTTTGGGCGGCCTCGGCCACGATCCGGTTGATCTGCCCGGCCTGGGTTGTGCCGCCGGTCATGGAGCTGACCAGGATGGGGGCGTTGATCCGTTTGCCAAAAAGGGTCAGCCCCGTGTCAATGGCGGCCAAGTCAACCTCCGGCAGGGCCTGATGGGTCAGGCGATAACGCTCAAACCCGGTGGTCAGATTGGGGAAGCTGACATCCTCTTCCAGGTTGATGCGGATATGGTCGGCCTTGCGTGCGCTGTGGGACATATTGATTCTCCTTGGGAGGCTGGCACGGACCGAGATCCAGAGATTGGAAAAATCGAGCGCGACTTCAACGACTATTGCGTGTTATGCTTTCCAGGTGCAAGGATCTTACCCCTTGCCGGAAACCATGTCAATGTCAGGCTGCTCTCCTTCTGGTCACACCGCCGAACAGCCCGTTTGACAGGTTTTGTGCCACTGGCTACAATAGTGGACGTTCCGTTGCCCATTGTAGCGGGGCGGCAGGTTCAATTCAGCGTTGCACACTCCAATCCAGCGTAGCAACAGATACCCACCTGGCCACAACCAGTTTGCAAGACAGTGCGCACAAATAGTGCAATTATCCACAACATCCTATCAGGAAAAGGGAGAACACAAGATGGCTTCAGCATTTGAGAAGGTCCGAAACATTATCGTAGACCAGTTGGGCGTCGATCCGGATGACGTGACCCTGGAGTCCAGTTTCCGGGACGATCTGAAGGCGGACAGCCTGGATCTGGTAGAGCTGATCATGGCCTTTGAGGAGGAATTCGGTGGCGAGATCAGCGACGAGAAGGCCCAGGAGTTGGAAACCGTGGGGGATGTGGTCGCCCACCTGGATTCATAAGAAGATCGCCCGCAAAATCTGAACCAGATAACCGCGCAAAGGCGAGTTGTGGACCATGCCCACAACTCGCCTTTGCGCGTCCCCACTTAATTCAATGGACAATGCACAATGGACAATGCACAATTTCTTTCGGTGATCCTGAATGCTGGGGGGCAGAGTCGGCGTATGGGGAGCAACAAGGCCCTGCTGCCCGTGGGCGGGGGGCCTCTGATCCAGCATGTGGCTTTGCGGCTGTTGCCTTTGGTGGATGACCGTCTGTTGGTGATCGGCAACGACCCGGCGGTGCAGGCCGCGGTGCAGATCCCGCGGCCTACGGTGGCGCTGGCGGATGCGTGGCCGGATGCCGGGGCCGTGGGCGGGATTGCCACGGGGCTGGCCCAGGTGGAGGGGTGGGCCGCGGTGGTGGCCTGCGATCTGCCCTTGGTGCGGGCGGAGATCTTCCGCCATCTGCTGGCCTTGGCCCAGGAGCCTGGGCCGGACGGTCAGCCCTGGGATCTGGTGGTGCCCGTGGTGGATGGCCGGGAGCAGACCTTCCACGCCCTCTATCACCGGCGCTGCCTGCCCGCCATCCACGCCCAGTTGGCCGCGGGGCGGTTGCGGGTCAACTATTTTTATGATCAGGTGCGGGTGCGTCGGGTTTGCGCGGACGAACTGCGGGGGGTGGACCCGGATCTGCACTCCTTTGTCAACGCCAACACGCCGGACGAGTGGGCCCACGCCCTGGCCCTCCTGGCGCGGGAACCTCACCCTTTGGCAGATCGTTGACAGGGACATGCAAAAACAGCGACACAAACGCATTTTTCGGATGATGACTTGGGGTGTTGGGCTGGCCGGGGTGGGGCTGGCCGCCCTTTTTGGCTGGCTGATGTGGCAGGTGGATCGGGCGCAGACCGGGACGGCGGCCACGATGGCTGGCCCGGTGGAGGCGATTGTGGTGCTGGGGGCCACCGTGCGCGCCGACGGCAGCCCCGGCCCGGATCTGCGCAGCCGTACCTGGTGGGCGGTGAGCCTCTACCACGATTTGGTCGCCCAGGGGCAGAACCCGGTGCTGATCTTCACCGGGGGGATGCCCGGCGAATACGGTGCGGCCTCGACCGTGGCCCGGCGCATGGCGGCGAGCCGAGGGGTGCCGGATGCCCAGCTTTTCCAAACCCAAGGGGGACAAACAACGGCAGAAGATATGGCCGCCGCCGTTGACTTGATGCAAAAAGCTGGCTGGGACCAAGCTATTCTGGTCAGCCATCCCCTCCATCTTTTTCGAAGCCAATGGCACTTTGCACGGGCCGTGAAGCAGTCAAATGCCCAAATCCACTCCATCACCTATCCGGCGGGAGGGATCAGTTCCCTCTCGGCCAGCCAGCGGCTGACCCTGGACGCCCGGGAAGCCGCCGGCATCCTGTGGGCGGCGGTGGACGGCTGGGAACGCATGGGCGGTCTGGGTCGAGTGTTGGAGCGGATTGTTTATGGGTAGCGAATGGCGAATGGCGAATGGCGATCATTGTGCCATTCGCCATTTGCCATTCGCCATTTGCTAAAGCCGATAGGGGCCGTCGAGACAGTTGGGGCAGGTGTCAACCATGCCTTGGGCCTGATTGACCTGGCGGGTTTCGCCGCAATAGGGGCAGGCGATCTGGTCGGGGACCGGGGCGGCGTCGCCCATGCCCCGGGTCATGGAACCGTCCGCGTTCATGGGCAGGGCAAAGCCCCGCTGCAACAGATCCTCGTTGACGTTGATGTACGAGACGATCACCCCATCGATGATCTCCGGGACCAGGACTTCGGCCAAGAGGCGGCCATATTTCTCGGTGGAGTCATCCCCCCGCTTGTCCAGAATGGTGCGCAGAAGAACCTGCCGCCCCTCCACCAACGAGCGCACATAGTCCCGCACCTTCAGCCCCTCCGTGCGGCTTTCACCCTTCACCTCTGGGGTGTTGATGCGCCACAAACGCAGGTTTTCGCCCTTTTTCCACAGATTCATGCCCAGATCGATATCCACGGTGATGGTGTCGCCGTCATAGACGCTGATCACGTCGGCGGCGTAGTGGTAGAGGCTGGCCTGGATGCGCACATCCGGGGTGGGCTGTGGCGCGCCACGGGACATGGGCGATTCCCCGGCTGTGGGGCGGTTGCGGGTGCTGGGGAAGAGGCTCTGCAAAAAATTCTTCAACGATTCTGTGATGTCTGGCACGAGTGAAATCCCTCTCTACTAATCCTTCAGAACAAACCATAGCGGCCAACCGATTCTGTTCAACCATAGCGGGTTAAGTAAAACAGCTTATGTCCCATCCGTCAATAGGCCAAAAAGCGTATATTGCGCGGTAATCCTTCACCCCCCTTGGCCCCCCGGCCCCCAAGTCTGGGGGAGGTCGTGGACAGTTTCCTCCAAAGTTTTGCGTTTTGCGTGTTGGCGTGTATGTTTCACGAAACACGCAACACCTTTGACTGACGGTTTAGCCGCCGGTTCCACCCATGCTATAATCAGCCCATGCCAAAACACACCGGACGTAAACAACAGAAACAGACCCGTTCCGACCGACAGCAGGCCAGCCAGAGCAGCGCGGGCAGTGGCCCCCTGCGGGAAGAGGGTGCGGTCGTCAAGGATTGGGGCGGCAAGTTCTCCGTGGCCCTCTCCTTTCCCAACAGCTATTATGTGGGCATGAGCAGTCTGGCTTTGCAGATCCTCTACAGCCGACTCAACCAGGACGCGGACGTGGTCTGCGAGCGTATCTTCTGGACCAAGGGCGATGCAGATGCCGGCAAGCCCCTGCTCTCTTTGGAAAACGGGCGACCTGCCGATGAATTCGATATTTGGGCCTTCACCGTCTCGTGGGAGATGGACTACTTCAATGTGGTGGAGATGCTGCGCCAGGCTAAGGTGCCGCCCTTGGCCGCGGATCGTCAAGCGTCCAAGCAGTGGAACGGGGATCCCTGGCCCCTGCTGATCACCGGCGGGCCGGGCATCACCATGAACCCGGAACCCTTGGCCCCCTTCTTTGATGTGATCTTGATCGGCGAGGGCGAGGAGGCCGTGCCCCAGTTCATGGATCTGTGCCGGGCGGGGCTGGACGAGGACCGGGCGGCCCTCTTGGCCACCTTGGACCGCACACCGGGCTTCTATGTGCCATCCCTGCGCCCGTCCAACCGGGATCATGTGGACTTCCGGCCCGTGGAGCGGCTGTGGGTGCGCAATCTGCCCGGCTTCCGCACGGCCAGCAGCCTCTACACCCCGGACACGGAGTTCGGGGCCATGCACTTGATGGAGATCGCCCGAGGCTGTGGCCGGGGCTGTCGTTTCTGCTTGGCCGGGTACGTCTACCGTCCGGCCCGGGAACAACCCTTGGACACCCTGATGGGCTGGGCGGAAGAAGCCATCGCCGCCGGGCGGAAGCGCATCGGCCTGGTCAGCGCCGCGGTGAGCGACCACACCCAGATCGACGAGTTGGCCACTCGGCTCCACGCCATGGGCGCGTCCATCAGCGCCAGTTCCATGCGCATGGATCCCCTGAGCATCCCCTTGATCAAGGCTATGGCCGAGGGGGGCACCCAGACGTTGACCGTGGCCCCGGAGGCGGGCAGCCAGCGGCTGCGCAATGTGATCAACAAAACCCAGACCGAAGAGCAGATGATGCGGGCGGTCACCTTGGCCAGCGAACTGAACATGCCCCAGCTCAAACTCTACTTCATGGTCGGCCACCCCACGGAGACCGACGATGATATCCAGGCACTGATCGACTTCACCCTGGCGGCCAAGAGCCGCTTCAACCGGCGCATCGCCATCAACGCCACGCCCTTTGTGCCCAAGGCCCACACCCCCTTCCAGTGGGAGGCCATGACCGATTCCCGCACCATCAAGAACCGCCAGCGCACCATCAACCGGGCCTTGGCTCGTCACGGCATCGCCGTGCGGGCCGATTCGCCGGACTGGGCCGAAGTGCAGGCCGTCCTCAGCCGGGGAGACCGTTCCCTGGCCCAGGTCCTCCTGGCCGTGCCGCCGGGGGAATTGAACGTGCGCACCTTCTTCGAGGCCATGGAGCGGTTAGGGCTGGACCGAGACGCCTACACGGGCAAGCACGAGATCGGCTCCCCCCTGCCCTGGGACATCGTGCAGAGCGGGGTGAGCGAGAGCTATTTCCACTATGAACTAAAGATGGCGGCACGAAACGAGACTGGCCTCAGTTGTCCGCCGGACAGCGCTGGTTGCCTCAGTTGCCAGGCCTGCGACCCGGATTGGGCCTTCCGCTACGGCAGCAACGCCGAGCGTCCCGTGCCCAACGCCAAGGGCGGCCCCTGGCGGGCGCAGGACTGGAAGCCTTGGTCCAAGCTCAAGCTGGGGCAGAATGCGGGCGAGTTTGGCAGCGTGACGGTGGCACCGGTGGAACTGGCATAGACACCCATCATTTGCAGGAGAAGGAAACGTGTCGTCTCGATTACTGGCCCAAATCCAAAACCTGATCATACTGGGTGATTACGGCTTCACCCAGCATGCAATCGACGAAATGGCCAAGGATTTTCTGACTATCGATGACATCGAACATGCCGTGCTGAACGGGGTCATTGCCAAAATTGAGACCGGGGATCGCCGTGGATCACGCTACACGATTGTCGGCCTGGATAGCAGAGCTCAGATGGAGGTAGGCGTGGTCGGGCGATTTGCCCGACTTCACAGCTACCTGATTATCACAGCCTACGAGGTCACAGAACGCCATGATTAAACAAATGTACGGATATGATTGTGAATTCTGCGATGGTGTTGTCGAAGAAATCATGGTAGATCGGGAAATCTTTCGCCATCCCACAGGCTTCATCATTTTAGAAAATGTACCTGTTGGCGTTTGCACAAGCTGCGGCCACCGGTATTACCATGCCTCACTTTTACGGCGGGTGGAGGAAATTTCTGCCCAAAAGGCACCGCCCGTCCGGCTGGAAATGGTGCCCGTCGCCAGCTATCGCCAGGCGGCTTGATGTCCATGCACCGCATCACCCACCCCAACAACGTCGTCACCTACACCTTCGACAGCCTTTCAACCCTGCCCGTCCACGCCCATGTCAGCACGCGCCACGGTGGGCTCTCCCCCGCGCCGTGGACGAGTCTGAATTTTAGCGTCAGCCGGGGGGACACGCCGGAAAAGGAGCGTAAAAATGGGCGAAGGTAAAGAAAACGGATTGAATCTGAGTCGAATGCCTCAACATTTACAAGAACAGTTGGAACCCCTTTACAATTCCTCGCGCGCCGAAGGCACGTCCGAGAATTATCTTCCAGTCAATTCGATCTATTGTGGCGATGCGGTTCGACTTCTAAAACAGATCAAACCCAACAGCATCGCCCTCAGCGTTTGGTCTCCGCCCTATTTTGTCGGAAAACAATACGAAGCCCATCTTGATTTCGATGGTTGGCAAGACCTTCTTGCCAACGTGATCAAGAATCACTTTCCGATCATCCGTCCTGGCGGATTCCTGGCAATCAACATTGCCGATATTTTGGTGTTTCGAGATCCCGATATGCCTAGGATTCAGGCGGATGTCGTTGGTCGAAAACGATCATCGGTCACTCGAGGAGATGTGCTTCAGGTCATGCAGGATTATCCAGAGTTAAACCGATATCAGATCGCTGAACTGCTTGGATGCAGCGAACAAACGATTGATCGCAGGCTAAATGGCAACAACATTCGAGGCGGAAAATACGAGGCCCAGACCAGAGTAAAAATCGTGGGCGGCATGATTGAGGAATGGGCGTTGCAAGCCGGGTTCTATCCGTATGATCGCAGGATTTGGGTGAAAGATCCTGCTTGGGAAAATTCAAAGTGGGCGAGTTTGTCCTATCGTGCAGTGGATGAGTTTGAATATCTCTACATTTTTTGGAAACCGGGCGTGACAAAGATCGATCGTGATCGACTTACACGCAAGGAATGGCGTGATTGGGGTTCTCGCGGTGTATGGAATATCCCGTCCGTACGTAGCAACGATGACCATGAGGCCAAATTTCCGGTAGAGCTACCGCAACGGGCCATTCGACTGCTGACAGATGAAAACGATATTGTATTAGATTGCTTCATGGGCAGCGGCACAACTGCAATTGCAGCAATCAAAGAAAAACGCCAATTCATCGGAATTGATCTTGATTCAGATTATGTTGAGTTGGCTCGGTGCAACGCGCAACTGGAACCACGAAGATTGCTTGAAAAACCCGAAGAATACGTAACGAATGCGAAAAGCCGGAACTCCAATACCCACCAGCTATCCACATTGATCCACGAGGACCAATAAATGCTGATCGATCCATACTCATTGGGCAATGACCTCCGCAGGCTGGAGGAAATCGAGAAAGCGTCGTTACGTCTTGTCGTTCAGGCAATCTATGACTATCGCGAGACGGCTGCCGAGATATTTCATCGAGAAAGCGATCTGGTTGCAGACATCGGTGAAGACATCACACGGGAAGCATTGGATCGAATGGGTACAGCTAAGATAGACAAGCGCCTGTTTGGGAAAATCGACTACAAGCGTGCGCGATATCTGTTTCACCCGGAATATGCTGTCAAGCAAGCGCTATTCGTTGATTCAAAAGCAGAAAAAATCAGCGGCCAGAAAACTGCCACCCTTCAAACGTCCCAATTCTCCCTGAAAGTGCGTCAGGAACGGGCGAACGAAGTAGTCGAAGTTCAAGGCGAGCTTCCCAGCATTCTGCACATCAACGGCGATACCTACATCACAACAACGGTATTTGTGAAGTACAACTATGAATCTCCGTCAGAGGGCAACAACCGGCTTCGGTCCATCACGATTGCCGGCTTGCCGAACGGTCTGTTGCAGGAAAAGTACAACCCCTCCGCCACAGATTCGATCTGGCTGGCAGGACGCAATGCCCCCAGTCGAGGAGAGGTCTTTCGGGTCAGACTTGCCTTCGCCAGACTCAAAGCCAAGGCCGGGTGGCGGGTTCAACATGTTGACCTTGATGGCTCTGCATTCGAGTGGTCTGAATGACAAGGGAAGATGGGAACCCCATGCACCGCATCACTCACCCCAACGGCGTCGTCACCTATACCTTCGATAACCTCTCGGATCTCCCCATCCACGCCCATGTCAGCACCCGGCACGGCGGAGTCTCCCCCGCGCCGTGGACGAGTCTGAATTTTAGCGTCAGCCGGGGGGACACGCCGGAACGCACGGCGGCCAACTTCGGCCTCTTCTGCGAGGCCGTGGGCGTGGACCCAGCCCACCCGGTGCGCTGTCGCCAGGTCCACGGCACGGGGGTGGCCAAGGTGACGTGGGACGACGCTGGCCAGTGGCAATCGGCCACGGATGGGCTGATCACCGACGAGGTGGGGTTGCCCCTGAGTTTGGTCTTTGCGGACTGTGTACCGATCTTGCTGTATGATGCGGGCCACCATGCCCTGGGTGCCTGCCACGCTGGCTGGCAGGGGACGGTGAACGGGACCGCGCTGGCGACCTTGTGGGCCATGCAGGCAGCCTATGGCACGGACCCGGCAGATGTGATGGTGGGCATCGGCCCCAGCATCGGGCCGGAGAGCTACGAGGTGGGGGAGGATGTGGTGGACAGGGTGCGGGCCAAGCTGACCCGGCCCGACCGTTTCCTCAGCGGCCCCAACACCAACGGACGGCTGCATTTGGATCTGTGGCAGGCCAACGCCGCCCAGTTGATCGAGGCCGGGGTGAAGCCGGACAATATCGAGATCAGCGGCATCGACACGGCTCAAAACACGGCAGATTTCTTCAGCCATCGGGCAGAGAAGGGGCAGTGCGGGCTGTTTAGCCTGATGGCTTGGTTGGACTAACCCCTGCACCGATCCCCCCACTTTTTAGCTCCTTGAACGAAGTGCCAATCCCCGGTATAATGCCCCTCTGCCTTTCTTGTCCCGCACCATCAATTCACGTTCCCCAAAAGGAGTCTTGATTCCTATGCTTACCAACCCTAGTTTTGAATGTAGCGCCGGTATCGCCGATCTGGCCGCGCCCCAGGGCGGCACCATGAAGATCCCCGTGGGGTGGACGGTGACGTTCATCAACGGCACCCCGTGGGTTTACAGTGCCAGTATGCACTTTAACAATGGCAACTGCGGCGGCGGTGCCCACGTGGAGAAGATCGAGGGCAACGACAGCATTGTGGTCTTCGCCCACGATCTGGAGTGGACCGACCAGCCGGGCAAGCCCTTTGATGTCTCCGTGCATCAGCAAGTGCAGGTGACGCCGGGCAAGCAATACTGCCTCAGCGCCTGGCTGTTGACCCTGTGCGGCGGCAGCACCATGCCCAACGATTGTCCAGAGGGCTTCTACATGGCCAAGATGATCGGCCTGGACCCCACAGGGGGCACGGATCCCCGGGCCGCCAGTGTGGTGTGGAGCGAAGATCGGCGCAACTTCGTCAGCCGGGACGGGCAGCGCATCGGCTGGGCGCAGATGACCGTGACGGCCCAGGCCCAGGCCGGCACCATGACCGTCTTTGGCCGCATCAACAGCCCCTTCCGCTGGCATGGGAACCACGGCTTTATCGACGGCTTCAAACTGGTGGAGGCCCCTGCCCTGGCCCTGACCGTCCCCCAGCGGGTGGATGGCCAATCGGCCACCGTGGCCTGGGGCGGCGCGCAGGGGGCCATGATCGACAGCATCCCCGCCGGAACCTTCCGCCCGCTCTACGATCTACAATTCCGCCAGGGGGCCGAAGGCGCGTGGCAGAATTGGCAGGCCGGGGTGCCTGGCGGCCAGGCGGCGTTGACCACCAGCGCCAGCACAGAGACAACCTACTTTGTGCGGGGACGCATGCGCTCGGAGCAGCCGCCGGCCCCGCCCATCGGCTCCTCGCCCAACCATCGCTTTGCCAGCCTGTGGAGCCAGCCCGCGCCCCTGGTCTTCAATCGACAGGCCCCCATTTTCATGCCCCCGCCGCCCGTGCCTGCGCCGCCAGCACCTCCGGCCCCAACGCCCATTCCAGTCGTGGCACCGCCCGTCCTTTCGCGAGAGCAAAAGCTGGTCCAGGTGGCCGCCCAGAAGCAGGTGATCCAGTTCAACCCGGATGCGGCCTTGCAAAAGGTGATCTTTGCCCACGGCTTTGTGCCCAACTCCGGCGAGTTTGACATCGACCTGGACGGCCAGGCCCACATCGGCCAGCGAGCCGAGAACCTGGCCAGCGGCGAAGTGCGGGTCTACTTTGTGCGGGTGGGTGACTGGGGCAACGTTCAATTTGTGACGGCTCCCCGCAGCGGCGGCACCCGTGAGGCCCCGCCCAGCCCGCCCCAACAGATGGCCTGATTTCGGGGGCAAAGGAACCCAGCATTCTTTACACGGCCCCAAACCCCTGGTACAATCCCAAGGGTTTGGGGCCGTGTTGCGCCCGCAACATCTTTTTCAACCGTTTGGATATATTCGTGATCTCGCAAGAAGCCGAAAAGCAGCCCGACCTTCAACAACCCAGTGCCGCGGACATACAGGCCAATTTGGCTGACGTCCGCAATCGGATGGGCGCGGCGGCGCAACGGGTTGGCCGAGATCCCGGCGAAATCACCTTGGTGGCGGTGAGCAAGACCCGCCCCTCGGCCATGATCCGTGCGGCCCTGGACGCCGGCCAGGCGGACTTTGGCGAAAATCGCCTAAACGAACTGTGGATGAAGATCGTCCTCGCCCAAAATCTGGGCTGGGACAAGGGCACGCCCCCCATCCGCTGGCACTTCATCGGTAGCATCCAGAGTCGCAAGGCCGAGCAGGTGATCGGTCCCCTGGTCCTGGTCCACAGCGTGGATCGGGTCAAGATCGCCCGCATCCTCAGCGACACGGCCCTGGCCGCCGGGATGGTCATGCCCGTGCTGGCGGAGGTGAACGTCAGCGGCGAGGAGAGCAAGCACGGCTTCACCCCAGAGACTTTGGCGGACGGGGTGGCGGCCATGCGCAAGTTCGAGGGCATCCAGATCCAGGGGTTGATGACTATGGCCCCCTTTGTGGATGACCCGGAGGAGACCCGCCCGGTCTTTCGGGGTCTGCGTCTGCTGCGGGACGAGCTACGCACCCGCTTCCCCGACCTGGCCCTGCCCCATCTGTCCATGGGCATGACCAACGATTTTGAGGTGGCCATCGAAGAAGGGGCCACCCTGGTTCGCATCGGCACGGCTATTTTCAGCCCAAGAGCGTAGCAACTGCTAACCCCACCCTAACCCTCCCCAGATTGGGGAGGGGACAGATCAGGTTTACCGGACTTTCGTCTACGGCGATCTGGCTCCTCCCCCAATCTGGGGGAGGCTGGGAGGGGGTGATTTTGCACTTACAAGAGAGTGAGAGACTAGACGCATGTTGAAAGATACCACCATCGCCTTCATCGGCGGGGGCACCATGGGAACGGCCATGATCAAGGGCATTCTGGCCCAGGGGCTGACCGAGCCAGGCCAGATCCGGGTCAGCGATCCCTGGCCGCCCCGCCTCGAGTTCCTGCGGGAGACCTATGGCGTCCATGCCACGGGGGACAATCTGGAGGCCATCCAGGACGCCAACATCATTGTTTTGAGCGTCAAGCCCCAGGTGTTGACCAAAGTGGGCCAGCAGCTTCATGGCAACATCCGCCCCAGCACGTTGATCTTGAGCATTCTGGCCGGGTCGCCCATCTCTGTGTTGCGCCGGGCCATGGGCCATGACCGCATTGTGCGGGCCATGCCCAACACGCCGGGCCAACTGGGCAAAGGCATCACCGTGTGGACCAGCACCCCGGCGGTGACGGACAAACAGAAAGCCTACGCCGAAGTCATCCTGGGGGCCTTGGGCGAACAGCTCTTTATGGAAGAGGAGAGCTATCTGGACATGGCCACGGCCTTGAGTGGATCTGGCCCTGGCTTTATCTTTCTCTTTATCGAAGCCCTGATCGACGCCGGGGTCCACATGGGCTTTAGCCGCCGGGATGCCGGCAAGTTGGTGATTCAGACTTTGGAAGGGAGTGTGGCGCTCTTTAAGGCTACGTCCGAGCATCCCGCCGAACTGAAGAATCAGGTCACAAGTCCGGGGGGCACCACGGCCGCCGGTCTTTACGAATTGGAAAAAGGAGGGTTGCGCACGGTTCTCAGTCGCGCAATCTTCGCCGCCTACCGCCGCAGCCAAGAGCTGGGCGCACTCAGCGAGAAAAATGGAATATGAATATTTTTGGACTGCTTGCTTTTCTGCTACAAATCTACACGTTTGCCATCTTTGCCCGCATCATACTCACATGGATTCCCGGTTTGGATCCCTATCATCCCGCCGTGCAGATGCTGGCCCGCATCACCGACCCGGTGCTAGAACCGGCTCGCCGCATCATTCCGCCCATCGGCATGATCGATATTTCGCCCATCGTTGTGCTGTTGGTCCTCAGCTTTATCCAGAACTTCTTGGAGCAGTCGGCCCGGGGCGGGTGATGCGCTAATCGCCTTTGCCAACCATAAAGCCCCCAATCCGGCTAACGGATTGGGGGCTTTGTCGTTGGCGGACTTTGTAGCGCTATAGGGAGAATGCGTGGTTTTAGATGCATTCAAACAAGCTGAACCGAGGAGCCTGCACCCTCTGGTACGTTCTCCTCGGTACTATTTGGCACGAAGGTTGTTGAGACGTTCAAGAAAGATCGAGGGCAAGTAGATTCTATTCCTTACCAAGTCAACTTCTATGTCTGCTCTGGCGTCGCCCGCCCTAGCTGTAACAATCGCTATACCGGTGACCGTTCCTGCGGTTAGCGTCCCGATTGCTATACCACGAGCATTCGTCAATGCCGCATTGTTTACGCTACCCAGATTCGTAGCGAAGGTGACAACCTGGTTAGGCACTGGATTGTCGAAGATATCTTTAACCGTAGCCGTAACCATGCTTGTGCTGATGCCGTTAGCTACTATCTGAGACGGATGTGAAGTCATGAAAATCGATGCGGGAGATCCCACCGCAAAGATAACTGTGGTGCTTTCACTAATTGTATTCACTACGGCGGTGACCACCGCTGTACCGGGGGCCGTCCCTGAGGTTAACGTCCCACTTGCTATACCACGATCATTCGTCAGGGCCGAACTAGTTATACTACCCAAATTCGTCGTGAAGGTGATGACTTGGTTAGGTATCGGGTTTTCGAAAACGTCCTTGACCGTGGCCGTAATCACACTTGTGCTGGAACCGTCAGCTATTATCAGAGATAGATGCGAAGTCATGACAATCGACGCGGGGGGGCCAGCCACAAGGTTAATCGTGGTATTCTTATGAATCATATCCACTGTAGCGGTAACTACCGCTGCTCCGGGAATAATCCCTGATGTTAATGTCCCGCTAGCAATACCACTGGCATTCGTCATAGCTAAATTGGTAACGCTACCTAGACTCGTTGTGAAGGTGACGATCTGGTTGGGTATTGGGCTGGCAAAGATATCCTTGACTTTGACCATAACTACACTTGTGCTGATGCCGTCAGCTATTACCTGAGATGGATGCGAAGAGATGAGAATCGATGCAGGCGATCCTGCCAAAAAGGTGGTCGTGGCCTGACCAGCCACCAAGTTCAGAGCAGATATGTTCTGGGATAGGGGAACCGTGGCGCTGATGACCCCTTTGCCCTCTAAATTTGTGATCAAATCTCCTGTCAGCGTGGCATTCGTCAAACGACTACCCTCCTGATGAAAGAGGGTGTAGGTAACTATCGTGCCCTGAGATGGGATCCCATTCGTCGTCTCGACCCTAATTTTAATTTCTCCGGTCTCTTGGAATGGCAGTGGAGTGTCAGCTTCCGTACTAAAAACCAGTCCAGAAGAGGCCGCTGACAGGGCTGCCAGCAGATCAATCCGCCCATCGCCCAAATAGTTATCCCGGCCCGGATAATTGATCGCGTTGACATCTTCCGCTGTGGCGCGGATTAGATCCGTCAACTGGACCAAGGAGAGATCCGGGCGCAGACTGAGCAGCAGCCCGGCCAGGGCGGAGACGTGGGGGGTGGCCATGCTGGTGCCGCTGTTTGAATAGTAGCTATTGTTTTTATAGGTGCTGATGATGGCCGAACCGGGCGCGCCCACATCAATGGCCTCGCCATAGTTGCTAAAAAGGGTCACTTTGTCGGCGCTATCCGTGGCGGCCACGGTGAAGACCTCGGCCCAGGCGGCGGGGAAGTAGCTGTTGACCGACGCGCCCGCATTGCCAGATGCGGCCACAAGCAAGATGCCCTGGCTCGCCACAGCCTGGATACCGGCGTGCAAGGTGGCCGAGTCCGTGGTAGTCACAAGGCTGAGGTTGATGACCCGCACCCCTTGGGCCGTGGCATAGGCCAGGGCGTCCAGCAGACCGGAGATGCTGCCCCGCCCGGTTTGATCCAAGATGCGCAGGGGCATCACCCGCAGATTCCGCCCCACACTGGCGACGCCCACGCCGTTGTCCGTGGCCGCGCCAATCACCCCGCCCACATGGGTGCCGTGGCCATAGGGGTCATTGGTGACCCCGTCATGCTCGATAAAATCCCAGCCATTGATGTCATCCACATAGCCGTTGTTGTCGTCATCCACATCGGGAAGACCGACCGCCTCGGCCTGATTGACCCACGCCGAAGCCGGGTCGATGTCCTCGTGGTCGAGATCATAGCCGCTATCGATCACGGCCACAGTCATGGCCGGGCTGCCCTGGCTGATGCCCCAGCCGCCAAAGGCGTTGATACGGCTCAAGGCGTATTGTTCCGGGAGGCTGGGATCATTGGGCTGGTCAAAAATGCCAGCCTGGGCGGAAACAGACCGGGCCGGCCAGCCATCCGCGGCGTAGACCGGCGCGTCAAGCTCAACCAGCACGACGGCCGGATCGGCCATCAGCGCTTGTTGACGAGCCGTGGTGATTTGGGCATCGGGGATCGCCACGCTGGTCAGATCCGCGCCGGGGTGGAGCAGCCCCGCACGCAGGTGGGGCCAGACCCGCACCACCCGCATCCCCTGGGCCTGGGCCAGACGGTCCAAGGTGGCGCGCAGATCCGCTTCATCGCCGCCAGGCTCGGCACTGACCTGCACCAAAAGACCGGTCGGTTGATCGTTGATTTGGGCCGCGGTCAACCGACCCGGCGCGACGACGGGCGCAAGCAGAATAAAACAAAAAACCAGGAGTACGATTCTTCGCATGGATTCGTCAACTTCCTCGGACGGAAAGATTTTGGGCCACGGGTTCGGTGCGGCAATGGGATGACGATGAGGGCGGCGATGGGGCAGGATAGATGCTCGAAGAATTCTATCACACCCTGACGCCGCCGCCCCTGTCAGTTTTCTTGCGGATATTGGACAATTTTGTCGTTCAGGGGTACATTCACACTGTTACAAAAACATTCAAACCGCAGAGAGCGTGGAGAAGCGTCGAGTTATTTTCGTCTTTCTCCCAGGCGAACTCAATACTCTCCGCGATGGATCATTGTTCGGCGTCGTGTATAGATCCTAGAGAAGCCATCTTGGAGGATAACGATAATTATGCGCACACTTACAGCCTATATTGAATTCGATCCAGAGGCAGATCTATATGTTGGCACAATTCCTGGCCTTCCTGGTGCGCACAGCCAAGGAGCGACACTGGATGAGCTACAGCGAAACCTTCAAGAGGTGCTGGAATTGTGTTTAGAGGAATCCGCAGGATTTCTCAACGACTTGCCCCGCTTCGTTGGATTGCAGCAGATTGAGGTCGCTGCGTGAGCCGCCTGCCTCTGATCAATTTCAGAACAATGGAGAAATTGCTCCGACAACTGGGCTTTGTTGCCGTGCGCCAGAGGGGTAGCCATGTCTTCTATCGCCATCCCGATGGGCGTACCACAACTGTACACAACTGTGCCCAATCACGCCGGTCGGGATTTGGCCCGCCCATTGATTCGAGAAATTCTGCGAGAAATCGAATTGTCCCCGGAGCGATTTGGTGAAGAACTACGCCAATTATAACCGTTGACTGAATCTGCAACGACCCCAACATCATGAACCTTGAACATTTCGAAAACCTAGTCGATGAAGCCATCGAGAGCATCCCGGAGTCGCTCTTTCGCTACATGGAAAACGTAGAGATCCTGGTGGAAGAGTGGCCGACCCAGGCCCAGCGCCATTCTGTGGACATTGGACCGGGCAATCTGCTCCTGGGCCTGTACGAAGGCATCCCCCTCACCGAGCGCACCAGTCACTATGGTCTGGTGCTGCCGGACAAGATCACCATCTTCCGCCGCCCCATTTTGATGGTGGCCCCGCCCAACGATGAAGCCATCCGCAGCCAGATCCGGCGCACGGTGTTGCACGAAATCGCCCACCACTTCGGTATCAGCGATGAGCGGCTGCATGAGTTGGGGGCGTATTGAGAAGATTCAAGATTGGGAAGATTCAAGATTGAAAAGGACTATTCTTATGCAAATTCGCTTACGATTCTTGACACTGATCCTCGTTGCTGCGGGGTTGCTCACTGGCTGCTTTGGTCAAGAATTGCCCGATATGTCCGACCTGCCCATCCCCATCCCCACCAACCTGGCCCTGCCCAATCTGGAGGATCTGCCCGACTATCTGAAGGATCTGCAACTGCCGGATCTGAGCCAGATCCAAAATCTGCCCAGCTTGAACGATCTGCCCGGTCTGCAAGCGCCGGACAATGGGGTACTCTTCGCCGGCCCCACGGAGCGCAAAGTAGAAGTAGGCCAGACCCTCCCCGGCACGGACATTCAACTGATCTCCGTGAGCAACGACGGGGCGGAATTTACGATTGCTGGCCTGCGTAGCACCCGCCGGGCCGGGGACTCCCTGGATTTCGACGGTCCCTGGCCCAACATCGACGGCGTCACCTACAACGCCCGTCTGCGCATCTACACCGTGGGCGACGACAGCGTGCGGGTGGCCGGGGTGCATAGGCTGGTGGTGGAGAATGTCAACCCCACCAACGGCAGCCCGGCGTTGAGCAGTTCGGCCCAGTTCCCCTCCACCTCCACCGTGGCCAAGGGGGCCATCATCCCCGGCACCACCTTCCGCTATGTGGGCACGGATGAACGGGGTGCCCAGATCGGCGGCCTGCCCGAAGGCGATTACCCCTATTTCAAAGTCGGGGACAGCCTTGTCTGGCAAGGAACCCTGCGGGATGACATCGCAGCCCGCTATATGGTGCGGGTTCTCTTCTACACCGAGAACAGCTTGCAGATAGGCGGCATCATCGCCCTGGCCTTGCCCTAATCCTCATTGTAATCGTTCACCCCCTCTGCCCCCCGGCCCCCAATTCTGGGGGAGGTGCTGGACAGTTCCCCCCAAAGTTGGGGGGCTAGGGGGGTGAACGATTACTCCTCATTTCAGGAGAACTCGCCCATGCCCACATCTGCCACCCCTGGCCCTTCCGCCGATGTCCGCCAACAGCACACCGGCGTCCACACGGACTTCCAGAGCATCAACGCCGACTATTATAATCTGACCGATGCCCAGGGCTGGCCGATTGCCGGGCTGTTGGTGTTGCTAGACCGCAAGCAACGGGCCGTGCGCGCCGAACTGCATCTCTATTCCGACACGGCCGGCCAATTGGAAGAGATGGCCGTGCGCCAGGCCATGAACCTGATGGCGGACCGCTATCACACCGCGGCCCCGCCCGGCACCCGGGACGCCCGACTGGATCTGCGGGTTATGCGCACCTATCAAGAGCGGGACACGGTGCAGGTTGGCCTCCTCCCCGCCCCGGCTGGGAGCCAAGGCCAAGGCAAGCCCTATCTGCTTTGGGGCGTGGTGGCCGCGGGCATTTTGCTCTTGGTGATGGCCTTGCTCTGGCTGGGCAGCACCCTCTTTGGGGCCAAGGATGTGGCCCTGCCCGCCACCTTGCCCACCCAAACGCCCGTGGTCCAGGTCCAGGACGCCGCTGCCCAGCCCGCCCCGGCAGACGCCGCCAACAGCCAATCCGCGGCCCAACCCAGCACCAATACCCCCATCCCGCCCCAAACTAACGGCCTGCCCTCCAGCGTCAACGCCCTGGATCTGCGCTTGGGCCAGCGGGTGCGCATCCGCCCCGGCCTCACCCTCACCTTGCGCAGCCAGCCCGGTGCAGAAGCCGGTGAAGGGGTCGGCTTCATGCAAGACGGCCAGCCCGCCACCCTGGTCGGCGGCCCCGTGTGGATGCCCGGCCTCTCCGACACCATCGTCTGGTGGTACGTGCGCCTGGACAGCGGCCAAGAAGCCTGGGCCTCCGCCAACACCAGCGAGTTCACGCTATTGGAACCGGTTCCATAGACGAAGCTGTAGGGGTTTGGGTGGAAGATTGACGAAAAGGCACGCACCGTAGGTGCGTGCCTTTTCGTCAATCTTCCACCCAAACCCCTACTTGTATCAAACACACCCAATGTGTATAATTTAACAGGATTATACACATTGCTAGATCGGAATTTTGCCAAAAGGAGAACTTATCTTTCGATGATTTTTGCAGCAAATACTGAAATTCACCCTGGATCCGGGTTCCAAACAAGCCTCTCGTCACGATTATGTTAAATTAAGCCGTTTCAAATACTTTAGTGTGCTTGATTTACGAAATCCAAACGGTCAACGGCAAAAACACAGATCTACATATAGTAGTGTCAGAAGAATAAGCACAATATACAGGCCGTTTGGCAATTCATGATTTGATCAAAAAATCATCGAAAGATAAGGGAGAACCACCCATGCGCACAAACATCGTCATCGACGACAACTTGATGGCCGAAGCAATGGCCGTGACCGGTCTTGGCACCAAACGGGAACTGGTGGAAACTGCCCTACGCACCCTGATCCGCGTCAACCGCCAAGCGGATGTCCTGGCTTTGGCTGGCGCAGTCGAATGGGTGGGCGATTTGAATGCCATGCGGACGGGCCGATTCCTCCACGAGGAGGGCGAACTCTATTCAGTCGGCAACGACGAAACCACCGAGGGAGACTGACATGGCCGTACTTGTCGACACATCCGTCTGGATTGATCTCTTTCGAGGCCAAGAAAGCGACCCTGTTTTGCGCCTGCGCACCCTGCTGGCAGACGGCGTGGAACTGGTGATCGGGGATCTGATCCTGACCGAACTCCTGCAAGGGGTGCGCCACGAGTCTGAACTGCGCAAGGTCGAAACGGCCTTTGCCGCCTATCGAGTGGAACCCCTGGTCGGTGAAGCTTTGGCCCGGCGTAGCGCTTACAACTATCGGCTGTTGCGCACCCAGGGCATCACCATCCGCAAGACCATCGATTGCCTGATCGCCACCTGGTGCATCGAAAATCGGGTGCCCCTGCTTCACAATGACCGGGATTTTCTGCCTTTCGAGCGGTTGGGGTTGCAGCAAATCTGACCCTCATCAGTCGTTTTTCAACAACACCACCTGCGCCAGATCGATCACCAGCCGCACCGCCCGCCCCCGGCGCAGATGGTCCACCAATTGCATCGGCGCGCCCTGCCCCAGACCTATTTTGGCGGGGACGTCGAAATGGAAGCGGTGCGCCCCCATGCTCCCCACACACTCCACCCCCAGCCGATACGCATTGCCCCGAAACGAGCGAGACACCACGGTCCCCGACAGCACCCAGCCATCATCCGGCGGCGTGAACGCGCCCAAGATCAAAAAGGCCGATTGGGGTCGGATCAGCACAATATAGTCCCCCGCCGCCGCACCTCGCCACCAAGCGAATGGGCCAAGGGGCGTCTGCACCACCTTGGGCCGGCCCGGATCCACGCGGGCGGGCAGCAGATTGTCCAGCCCCAAAAAGCGGGCCACAAAGGGCGACGCCGGTCGGGCATAGACCTGCTCCGGCGGGCCGATCTGCTCAATGCGGCCCTGGTTCATCACCACCACCCGGTCGGCCACGGCGAAGGCCTCCTGCTGGTCGTGGGTCACGTAGATGGCCGTCACCCCCACATCCTTCAAAATGGCCCGCAGTTGGTTCATCAACTCCTCCCGCAGGGTGCGGTCCAGGCTACCCAGAGGCTCGTCCAGCATCAACAACCGAGGGCTGGGGGCCAGGCTGCGAGCCAGGGCCACCCGTTGCCGTTCGCCGCCGCTCAGTTCAAAAATGGAACGACCTCCATAGCCCGCCAGACCTACTAGCGCCAACATCTCGTTCACCCGCAGGGTCTGTTGGGCCAGAGGACGTCCTGCCATTTTCAGGCCAAAAGTCACGTTTTCGCCCACGCTCTTATGGGGAAAGAGGGCGAACTCCTGGAACATCAGGCCGAAGTTGCGCTGAAAGACCGGCACCCCGGCCAGGTCCTGGCCATCAAGCTGCACAGTCCCCACGTCCGCGGATTCCAGCCCGGCCATAATGCGCAACAGCGTCGTCTTGCCGCAGCCGCTCGGCCCCAGTAAACAGACGATCTCTCCGGCGGCCACCTCCAGGTTGATGTCGTGCAGGACGGGTGTGGGGCCGAAAGATTTTGAGAGATTGGTGATGGTTAGCATGGTTGGTTCATCGGTTGATTGGTTGATTGGAATGCGTTCAAAATTGAGCCCGGTTGCGGTGCCTGCACCCCCTGGCGCAGACCCGTTCGCACCAGGGGGTGCGGACTCCTCGGTTGCGGTGGACCGATTGTGCATTTCTAAAACTCCGCGTCGTCCACCCGGAAGCGTTCGATGATTAGGATGCCAGCGGCGGAAACGACCATGAGAATCGTGCTCATGGCCAAGGCCTGGCCGTAGTTGACCAAGCCAGGACGACTCAACGCCCGGTAGATCACCACGGGCATGGTGGGCATGTCGGGCCGGGTGATGAGCAGGGATGCCCCAAACTCCCCCAGGCTGATGGTGAAGGCGAAGACCGCGCCCACCAGCATGGCCCGCCACAGCAAGGGCACATCCACCTCCCACCACACCCGCAGGGGATTGGCCCCCAAGACCTGCCCCGCCTCCCGCAGATGGGGGTCCAGGCCGCGCAGGGCGGGGAGGAGGGTGCGCACGACAAAGGGGGTGGCGATGAGCGTGTGGGCGATGGGCACCAGAATCAGCGATGTGCGCAGGCTACCCATTGCGATGATGTAGCCAAAGCCCAAAGTCACCGCAGACGTGCCCAGGGGCAACAAAAAGATGGGGTCCAGAATGGCCGAAATCCGACTGCGGCGGCGGGCCAAAAGATAGGCCGAGATTACGCCGAGGAAAAGGCTCAACACCACCGTGGCGCTGGCATAAAGCAAGGAATTACGCACGGCTTCCAGCGGCGGCACGAAGAAGGCGCTGTTGCGGGGGTTGTCGGCCAAGGCCCGGAAATAGGCAAAAGTCAGACCGTCGCCGCCCAGAGTGACGCTGCGCCAGGCCAGGGCCAGGAGGGGCGAAAGCAGGATGACCAACATGGCGGTCAAGCTCAGCCCGACAAAGAGCCGCTCTCGCGCCGTGGACGCATGGCGGGCGGTGATGGACTGGGGACGCATCTCCACGGGCAGGCTGGCCCGGCTTTGCATGCGGGTGTAGACCGCCATGACGGCGAAGGTGAGGGCCATCTGCACCAGGGCCAGGAATCCGGCCACGGGCAAGTTGAAATAGCTGACGGCCTGGCGGTAGATCTCCACTTCCAGGGTGGCGAAGCCCAGGCCACCCAAAATCAAGACCACGCCAAAGCTGGTGAAACAAAAGAGGAAGACCAACAACCCGGCGGCGATGATGCTGGGCATGAGCAGGGGCAGGGTGATCTCCCAGAAAAGACGGCCCGGCCCCGCGCCCAGGACCGCGGCGGCCTCCTCCAGCCGGGGGTTGAGGTTGGCCCAAAAGCTGCCCACCGTGCGCAGGACCACGCTGACGTTGTAAAAAGCGTGGGCGATCAGGATGATCCAGACCGTGTTCATGAGGCGGATGGGCGGGCCGTCCAGCCTCAACCCGGCCTGAATCCAGTTGTTGAGCAGGCCATTCTCCCCCAACAGGGCGGTGAAGGCTACGGCCACCACCACCGTGGGCATGACAAAGGGAATGGTGGTCAACGCCCGCAGCAGGGCCTTGCCGGGGAAGGCGTAGCGGGCGAAGACATAGGCCAGGGGCAGGCCCAGGATCAAGGTCAACCCGGTGGAGGCGGCGGCCTGCCAGGTGGTGAACCAGAGTACCCGCCAGAAAAAGGGCTGTGACAGGGTCTCGGCGATGGCGGCCAAGGTCAGCGAACCGTCCGCGCCAAAGCTGACCCCCAGGATGCGGGCCAGGGGGTAAAAGAAAAAGACGCCCAGAAAGAGCAGGGGCAGGGCATAGAGGATGGGCGGAATGGTGCGAGATAGGCGCATGGATCGGGTTCAGGATAGAAAAAAATAGGCCACGGATTGGACGGATGTGACGGATTAAAACGGATTTTTAAAAGATTTGTTTTGATCCGTTTTAATCCGTTTGATCCGTCCAATCCGTGTTCTATTTTTAAGGTTTGAAGGCTACGACCCCGAAGGCGCCGGGGGTGCGGGCGATGCGGGTGAAGCCGGTGTCGTGGAGGCGGCGGATGGCGCCGGCGGTGGTGATTTTGCCGCTGGGGCTGTCCGGGTTGCCGATGTAGTGGAAGAGTTTGCCCTTGGGGCGCAGAATGCGCAACAAGTGGGCGTAGAACTCTGCGCCGTAGAGGTGGCCGGCCAGGCTGAACATGGGCGGGTCGTGGACGATGTGGGCGAAGGCGGCGGCGGGCAGGGCGGCTGCGACGTCCCCGGCGTCGCCGATGCGTTGGGTGATGTGGGGGTTGTCGAAGAGGGCGGCGGACCAGGGGTTGAGGCGGCAGATCTCCAGGACCGTGGGGTCCAGCTCGATGGTGGTGACGGGGACGCCCTTGGCCGCGGCGGCGATGGCAGTGTAGCCCAGCCCCGTGGCCGTGTCCAGAACCGGGCCGTGGAAGGGACCGGCGGCCTTGATCTTGGCCGCGGTGTCCCGGCCGGGGTCGGTCTCTTTGATGCGGTGCATGGGGATGCCGGAGATCAGCATGGTGGGCGGGCCGGGGGTGGGGTAGAGGGTGTAGACCCGGTTCAGGGCTTCGGAGAAGCGCTGGATCTTCTCGACCCAGACCCCCTCGTCGTCCTGGTCCATGAGATAGCAGGATTGCTCGTCGTCGGCGATCTCCGCCACCAGACCCCAGCGCAGTTCGGTGCCGGATGGGTCAACCAGACCGGTTTCTGTCAAGCGAGCGGCGGTGGTCGATGCCCCCAGATCCCAGCTAAAAGGAGTCGCCTGGAGCCCAACTTTTTGGGCATTCAAAGCGGTGCGGGCTTGAAAATGAGAAAGCACGTTGGACATAGCTTGACCTTTTTATACGGGAAGCCCAGTTCGTCAGCCGATGACCAGCACCAACAGCCCGACCACAGTGCAGTATGCGGCAAAGGCATAGAGCGAATGGCGGGTGAGATAGCCGATGAGCCAGCGAATGGCCACATAGCCAAAAATGAAGGCGGTCACAAAGCCGACCAGCAAGGGGGGGAGTACGGCACTCAGGTCAGCCATCCCCACCAGATCCTTCATGGCCAGGACGCCAGCGCCCAACATGACGGGTATGGACATAAGAAATGAGAACCGGGCGGCGGCCGGTCGGTCCAGATCCCGGGTCATCGCCCCAGCCATGGTGGAGCCGGAGCGAGAGACGCCGGGGAGCAGGGAGATCACCTGGGCGGCCCCGATCCAGAGGGCGTCTTTCCAGCCGATCTCCTCAAAAGAGCGGTGGCGTTTCCCGGCCAATTCCGCCACCACCAGGATCAGCGCGGTCAACAACAGAAAGCCCGCTGTTGCCCGCACGCTTGTGAAGGCGACGGCTACCGTATCCTTAAAAAGTAGCCCCAGAAGCACGGCGGGGATGGTGGCCAAGATCAGATACCAACCCATGCGGGCATCCGGGTTTCCAAAAGGTTTTCTGGCTATCAAGGCCTGCACAAAGCTGACTACAATCCGCCACAGGTCGCTCCAATAAAAGAGGATGACGGCGAGCAGGGTGCCCCATTGGACCAACACATCAAAGACAAAGGTCTGTTGTTCGGGAAATTGCCAGCCTAGCAGGTGCGGAATGATCACCAGATGGCCAGAACTGGAAATGGGCAGGAATTCGGTCAACCCTTGAATGATACCCATGACAATTGATTGCCAGATACTCATAAAAACTCTCCTGAACTTGATGGAAAATGGCGAACATTCTCCCCAGCCAAGCCTCAGCGCTGGTTGTCTGAAGTCAATGTCCCATTCTACACCCTACACCGGCTCGGCGCGAAAACACTCATCGTCCACACCGTACCCGGCCAAAATGTGGCGACGGGGCTAGGCAAACCTTGCCAGAACCATCCATCCCGGCTATACTTGCCTGTTGTGTCCCGACCCCACCGGTTTTGATGAGGGGAGCCGGGTTCAATCAATCGATCGAAGGCGGCTCTTTCCGTCTTCATTTCTCCGGCCAAAGACCGGATATTTACCCGAATTTGCAGGGCTGAGAGTGCGACTTGGCTCCGTGAGTCACCAAGCCAAGGAGCATTTTATGAAATTTAGTGAGTTCAACCTCGATCCGCGCATAAACGCGGCCATTACGGCTGCCGGTTTTAGCGCCCCCACCCCGATCCAAGAGCAAGCGATTCCCCATGTTTTGGCCGGAAAAGATGTCATGGGCCTGGCCCAGACGGGCACGGGCAAGACGGCCGCGTTCATGCTGCCCATCCTGCAACATCTGACCAAGAGTTCATCCCGCAAGATCCGGGCGCTGATTGTGGCCCCGACCCGTGAGCTGGCCGAGCAGATCCACGAGACCGCGGTGCAATTTGGCACCATGACCCGGGCCCGCAGCATCACGGTCTATGGCGGGGTGAGCAAGGTGCGCCAGGTGCAGCAGTTGCGCCGGGGGGCCGATATTGTGGTGGCCTGTCCGGGTCGGCTGTTGGACATCATGGGCGACAAGGCGATTGACCTCTCCGGCATCGAGATCTTGGTGTTGGACGAGGCGGACCGCATGTGCGACATGGGCTTTTTGCCCGACATTCGACGCATCCTCAAGGCCCTGCCCACGCAACGCCAGACCCTCTTCTTCTCCGCCACCATGCCGGACGACATCCGCAGCCTGTCCGCGGAGTTTTTGAAGAACCCGGTGGCCGTACAGATCGGCATCATCGCCCCGGCGGAGACGGTCTCCCACGCCATTTATCCGGTGACGGACGGGTTGAAGAAGCCCTTGCTGCTGGAGATGTTGCAGAAGACGGCCACGGGCCGGGTGTTGATCTTCACCCGCACCAAGCGGCGGGCGCGCAATTTGGCCGGGGATCTGATCAACCAGGGCTACAACGCCACGGCGTTGCAGGGCAACATGGCCCAAAATCGCCGCCAGGAGTCGATCAACGGCTTCCGGGAGGGCAAGTATGACATTCTGGTGGCCACGGACATCGCGGCCCGGGGCATTGATGTGACCGAGATCAGCCACGTGATCAACTTCGACATGCCCGATACCGTGGACGCCTATACCCACCGCATTGGGCGTACAGGCCGGGCCGAACAGACGGGCAAGGCCTTCACCTTCTCGGTCCATGACGACGAGGCCATGGTGCGGGACATAGAAAAGACCCTGGGCGAACCCTTGGAGCGCCGGGCCTTGGATGGTTTCAACTATAGCGGTTTCTCGATCAAGAGCCAGGATGCGGACGTGTGGGCCGTGGCCCGGGGCAGCAACGGAGCAAGCCGGAGCAGCTACAATCAAGCCCGATCCGACAAAGCCCGCAACAGCCGACTCTCGGGCACCCAGAATGGTCCGGCCCCCAGCGGCGGCGGCAACAGCTCCAACAGCCGCCGTCCCCGCCGCCGCCCGTATTCTAGTCCGGGCAGCCGGGGGTAAAAATGAGGGGGTGAAGGGGTGAGCGGGTGAAGGGGTGATGAACGTGGTCTACATCTTCTCACCCCTTCACCCCTTCACCCCTTCACCCTTTCACCCCTTCACCCTTTCACCCTTTCACCCCTTCACCCCTTCACCCCTTCACCCCTTCACCCTTTCACCCCTTCACCCCCTCAAATCCTCAACCAACTCGCGCAACACCGCCGCCGTATCGGCCTGGTTGCGCCAGGGGCGGCTGAGGATGAAGAGGGCGAGGGCGGTGAGGCTGACCAGGGCGAAGCCGAGGGCCTGGCCTGTGCTGTTGCTGATGAGGGCGGCGAAGAGGGCCACGACGAAGGCGGTGACGGCGATGGTGACCAGGGCGGCGTAGGCCCAGACGGCCATGCGCACGGAACGGTGCAGGGTGCGGAGGGTCTCGCCGATCAGGGCCATGTTTTCGGCCACTTGGGCCGGGGTGGCTTGCACAACCTCCTCTTCCCCTTCTGCGGGCATGGGGGCCATGCCTCTGGCCGCGGGGAGGGGTTGGCCCGCCCGCAGTTGGCGCAGCATCTCCACCCGTTCGCCGATCAACGTGGCATAGCGGGCGGCCTGGCCCGGTCCGTTGTAGACCTCCGCAAAGGCGTGATAGTCTCCCCGCTGTAAGGCTCGAATCCCAGATTTAGATTGCACAAAATCGAAGAAGCCGATGATCTGGCTGGTCTCGCTGGCCGTGAAGGCATCGAACATGGCTTGCACGGACTCGTAGCCCAGGCCGGCAAAGTTCAGCCCCATGATCTGGGGCGCGCCCATGCTGATGGACTGTTTGGCCGCGCCCTCGTCCAGCCCGGCGGCGAAGGTGAGGACTTGCCACTCGGCGGCCAGGTCGCCGTGGAAGGGCTGCCAAGGTGCGGTCGGGGTGGGCCGCCACTCGTGGTCCTGCCAGATACGGTCCGGGTTGAAGCGGAAGTGCTGGGCGAAGCGCTCTGGGTTGGCCGCACCCCAATAGTTGTGGAAGACGTGGCTCTCGAAACGGATGGCCATGCGCCCGTCCGGCCCAAAGGCTGTGCCGCCGGATTCGGTGGCGAGTACCGCGGTGACGACAACCGGGTCCAGACGCAGTTCGTTGGCCAGCACGGCCAGCAGCCCGCCGAAGCGGTTCCATGTACGCACCAGGTCTTGGACCGCGCTGTTCGCCCCCGCCAGATCCGGGGCCAGGCGGAAGGCATCCGGCGGGGCCACCGGGACGTTAAAGAGGGCAGATCGGGCCATCAAAAAACCCAGTGGACCCAACTGGTCCGTCAC
Source organism: Caldilineaceae bacterium (assembly GCA_018003515.1). GTDB lineage: Bacteria > Chloroflexota > Anaerolineae > Caldilineales > Caldilineaceae > JAGNDO01. Next base: position 22,835 of record JAGNDO010000032.1, on the reverse strand, counting down.
TTCCACAAAATCTCGATGCACGTAGCCGAGACGATTCTGCGCGGCGATGTGCAGCCACTCGCCCGCCTCGTCCCGCACCCGGAAGAGGGTCTGGGGGGGCAGGGTGACGAGAATGGGCTGGTTGGTGCCCGGTCCGCTGCGCAGGTTGAGGTAGGTGGTGGTGGCCCCGCCTTTGGGCCGTTGGCCGGACTGCAACCCCGCCAACTTGCCGGCCACGGCCATGCGCTCGAAGAAGTTGAGGGCGGTGAACTGGTCCACGGGCGGGCCGGCGTAGGGCGCAGAGCGATCGAAGAGCGCAGACCATGTCCCTGTGCGCTGGAGGAGCTGAAAGCGATCCCCGCCCAGAGCCGTGGCGGCCTGGTAGACGGCGTCGATGAGGAGTTGGTTGGTGAGGGGTGGGGTCATGGGTTAAGACTTTCGCTGGACGTTCTACGCATAGGCCAGGTCTGGAAGGTCAGCCAGAGGATTCAGCAAAGGCATTCAAAAAGTCGGTAGGGGTAACAATGGAAACCCCATGGAAGGGGTGCAATGTGAGCAAATCCATGTCGCTGCTGACGAGATATTCCGCGCCGCCAGAAACAGCAAGCGCCAAGAACTTATCATCCTTTGGGTCGCGACAGGCCACAACAGGTTTCGTAATTCGAATGGGTGTGGATAGATGAAGAAAGTTGGCCAGAAAGCGTAAGCGCTTATCTTCCGACACATATCGGTCAAACTTCTTACGCGTCAGAACCTCTTTTAGTTCAGCCAGGGTATCGGTGGATGTAAGCACCTCCCCGTGCCGAAACGCCAGATCAAATACCTGCCTGGGGACAGAGTTTCTTCGTAGTGAAGCACTGATCAGAAGATTCGTGTCCAGGACAACGCGAGGCTTACTCATCGTCAAGAATGGCTTCCAGTATCTCTGGAGTCAGGCCATTGATTTCGGCCTCCCGGCTCATCTCGTCCATTAACGCGAAGAGGGATTCAGGCGTGCTATCAACGAATTGCTGGACCAAATAACCAATCATTTGGTGCAACAGTGCTTGCTTTTCTGGCGATGTGGTTTGCAGGGCATAAGCCGTTCGGTCATCGAGCGGTACACGTAGAGTGGCTATCGTCATGTGGCACTTTTCCTCGTTGAACACACAGTACGGGTACAAAATTAGGCTAACCCAAAATAATAAGTATCCGGGCTTTCTTGCCTCACCAAGCCGGATACCTCGGAAATGACGATCCAAAATGGATACTTATTATTTTGGCTTAGCCTTAGTCAAATCAAGCGTACCATAGACGAGTGCAAAAAGAAAGACAAAAACGCCAGAGACTACCGAAAAAAATAGATCAGTCGTCGTCATCCAACGCCAAGGCCGCCGTCAGGGCTTCCTTCAATTCGTACAGTTTGGCTGGGGATAAATGACCGGTGTAGTGGGTCAGGAGAGACTTGGGCAAGCTCATGAGGGCGTCACAGTGTATGCTGCCGTCGTGGCGCAGGCCCTCGCCGATCCCGACAGCAACCTGGGTGGACAAACCGTCGTGGGCCGTGTAGATGGGCGCACAAAGCACAGTGAAAAACTTGGAGTCAATCAAGGCGGCGCGGCTGACGACGACGAAGTAGCGATATGCCTTGGGGTCATCACCGGGCGGTTTGGCGACCCGGTAAATATCGCCGCGTTTCATAAGGGCATTTGGTAGGAGAGCGCGTCCTGGGCCTCTTGATTGAGGAAGTCCGCCCGGCGATTGAGAATTTCTAAATCACGGGCGTTGCGCTGGGCGCGTCGCAGTTTGGCGACGTACGCCCACGCCGCCTTTTCCAAGAAAAGGGATCGGCTCTCATCAGAGCCAATCACCTCGTCCAGGACGGTTGATAACTCTCGGGAAATGGTGATGGATGTTTTGATTTTCATACCACCATCCTACCGCCAATCATGTCCCTTGTCAATCGGGCAAAAAGAATGGCTGGCGGAAGGTGAACGCGTCCGCGCTTGGCCCCTTTTCTCGCAGCAGATCGAGCCGGGCGATGGCTTCCTCAACCGTTGGCCGGTGGCCCTTGGGCACCCACCAGAGAACAAGAAAGGCCTCCCCCATGCGGGCAAACCACTCTTTGCGGCGACGCATGATCTCCACGTGGCCGGATTTGTAGACATAGGCGTTGAGCGACTCCACATCCTGCCAGACGGACAGGTTGACGATGGTCTCTTCGCCCAGGGGCCGCATGGCCGTGGCGTCGCCTTCCTCGGTTTGCAGACGCCACACGAAGCCGGGGGTACCATCGGCCAGGGCGTTGATGCGGTCCAAGTTGGCCACAAAGTCCGCCATGACGGGCGAGGTCAGGGGTTCGTTCATGATGGCGATATTTAGTTGGGCGAGTTCGTATGCGGACATAGTGATTCCTTATCCATTTCTGTCTCTACTTTCGGGCGCTCAATAGTTGGCCGCCGTAGGGGATCAAGCCGACGACGGGATGGGGCACATACGGCTCTTCGAGATAGGCCATGTCTTCGGGGGAGAGTTGGATGGCCAGGGCATCGACCGCGCTTTCCAGGTGGGCGATCTTGGTTGCGCCGATGACGGGGGCGCAGACGGCTTCCTTGTGCAGCAGCCAGGCCAGGGAGATGTGGGCCATGGGGACTGCATATTCTGCCGCCACTTCCGCCACGCGGTCGATCACCACTTGATCGGCATCGGCAGTCGCATCATATTTTTTCTTGGCAATGTTGTCTGTTTCGAGGCGGGCGGTGGTTGCGCTTGAGGGGCGCGCCAATCTGCCGGAGGCCAGGGGGCTGTAGGGCGTGGAGGCGATCTTTTCTTCGGCGCAGAGGGGCATCATCTCCCGTTCTTCTTCTCGATAGATGAGGTTGTAGTGGTTCTGCATGGAGACAAAGCGCGTCCAGCCGTTTTGCTCGGCCACGTGCAGCGCCTTTTGAAACTGAATCGCATACATGGCGGAGGCGCCGATATACCGGGCCTTACCCGCTTTGACGATGTCGTGCAGGGCTTCCATCGTCTCTTCGATGGGGGTGTTGTAATCCCAGCGGTGGATGATGTAGAGATCCACGTACTCCATGCCCAGGCGTTTCAGGCTTTGATCGATCTGGCTCATGATGTGCTTGCGGGAGAGACCGCCGCCGTTGGGGCCTTTGCGCATGGGGACAAAGACCTTTGTGGCGACGACGATTTCGTCCCGGTTGGCATAGTCGTTCAGCGCCCGACCGAGGATTTCTTCGCTGTTGCCGTAGGCATAGGCATTGGCGGTGTCAAAAAAGTTGACGCCCAAATCCAAGGCTCTTTTGACGATGGTGCGGCTCTCTTCTTCGTTCAACGCCCAGGCGTTGTGCGCCCAACCTTCTGCCGAGCCAAAACTCATGGCCCCCAAACAGATCGGGGAGACATCCATGCCTGTGTTGCCAAGTTTGACGTAGTTCATTTCAAGGCTCCTTTGTGTTAATGTTGTGTTGATACAAGGGTTACCTGCGCTCTCGGAAGAAAATGTACAGCCCACTTGCCAGGGTCAAAGCGGCCCCGGCCAAGGTCATGGACGTGGGGAGATTGCGCCAGATCACAAAACCCCACATGATGTTGATGGGCAGGACGATATACTCAAACGGGGCGACCACGGAGGCCAAGGCCAGGCTATAGGCCCGAGCGATGCAGTACATCCCCCCGGCCCACACCAGTCCCAAGCCGGACATGATCACCAAATCGAACAGGGATGGCGTGGTCCAAGCATGAAAGAGAAACGCTATGCTGGGGTGAGCATTGGGCATGTCGCCGACGTAGATCAGCAGGGGAGCCAGGATCAGCGTGGCAACCATGTAGACGAGGGAACTGAAGTAGGCCATGGTGGCGCTACTGTCTGTGGTCTGCAATTTGCGGGTGAGGATGGCGGACACGGCGTAGAAGAGGACGGAGAACAAGATGAAGATGGACCCCAGATTGAAGCTGGCCGAACCGGGCTGGACTATCAGCAAAACCCCCATAAAGCCGACGAGCAGCGCCAACCAGCGCCGGGGCCCAACCGTCTCGCCCAGCCACACCACCGACAACAGGGTGATCATCAGCGGTCCCGAAAACTTGATGGCGGCGATTTCGGCCAAGGGCAGGGCCGCCAACCCCATAAAGTAGGTGGTATAGGAGAGAAAGTAGCATAGCCCGCGGATGATTTCGAGCTTGGGCCGTCGTGTGGTTGGCCATCCCCGTCCGCCTTCGAATCGAAAGAAAAGCAGGGTGAGGGGCAAAGCCACAAAGCTGCGAAAGGTGACGATTTCCAATACGGGATAACTGCCGCCGATCCACTTCACCGCGATGTCTTGCAGCGAAAAGATCAACATCCCCAAGACGAGGAAGCCGACACCACGCAGGCTGGAACTGGGCGGGGTTGTGCTTTTCATTCTTCCGCCTGCGCCATCTGTTTCTCTCTTTCCAGACGTAATCGTTCACTCCCTTGGCCCCCCGGCCCCCAATTCTGAGGGAGGTGCTGGACAGTTCCCCCCAAAGTTGGGGGGCTAGGGGGGCGGGGGTGGACGATTACCATGATTTAATGTTTGCGTCGTTTGTTGGCCTTCTGGCGTTCGCGGATAATGGCGGCGGCGGAATAGGGGTCCACCTCGGCCTTTTCCTGTTTGCGCTTGCGTTGGGCGGCCCCTCGGCGGAAGTTGGCCCACAGGTTAAGGAGAATCCAAAAACTCAGCACGCTCCAAATCACCGCAATCCACGTCCAGCCCAAAGACCAAAAAAGTGGGCCAAAGGCAAAGATCAACCCCAGAAATGAGACCACAAAGAGCAGGCCCGGTGTCGCCGCCCACCACTTCTTGTCCAGGATCTCCCCCTGTAGCACAAAAAAGCTGTAATCCTTACGGCCCCGATTTTGTAACATCAACCAAATAAAGCTGACCACCGCTAGACCGAACAACCCCAGCATGGTCAAAACCAGGGGAGAGAAAGTAGAAAAATCAATCACAAAACGACTCCTTGGATTTTAGATTTCGGATTGGGGATTTTGGATTGTGTGGAAGCCTCGCTCTTTGCTCAAATCACCACCAACACAATCCCGGCCAGGGTGACCAGCGCGCCGATCACGCTGTTGATCGTAGGGTATTCGCCCAGCAACAAGATGCCCAACACAATGCCGCCGGTCACTTCCTGGGTGGCGATTAGGTTGACATAAGTAGCGCTGACTCGACGCAAGGCCGCATTGTACAGGGTGTGACCCAAGCCCAGGGGGAAGAGTCCCAGGAAGAGGATGCTGCCCACTGCGGCCAGGGTATAGCCGTCCGGGCTGAAGTTGGCGGCGGCTGGCGGGATCAGCCAGAGGGCGGCCACGGCGTAGACCGTCCCCGCATAGACAAAGAGCGGATAGCGGTCCCGCTGGCTGCGTCCGGCCACGCTGTAGATGCCAAAGGTGATGGCGCTGCCCAGGGCCATCAGGTCGCCGATCAACATGCGCCGGGTGAAGTGAGGCTCGAAACCCGCCAACACCCCCACCCCCAACACGGCCACGCCGATGCCCACCCACTGGCGCACGGTCAACCTCTCTTTGAGAAAGATCAACGAGAAGATGGCCACAAAGACCGGTGCCGTGTAGATGATGGCCAGGCTGTGGGCGATGGATGTGTAGGCCAAGGAGGCGATGTAAAAGCCAAAGTGCAGGGCCGTCACCAGCCCGAAGAGGGCGAATTTGGGCCAATCTTGGCGGGGCGGCAGCTTGTGGCGTTGGAAGAGAGCCAGTCCCAGCACCGCAAAGGCCGCCACCGCCATGCGCCCGGCAGTGATCTCATACGCCGTCAGCGTCGCCGCCGCCCACCGGATCAACACCGGGCTGGTGCTGAAGAAAAGCACCGCAATCCCCACATAGACCAGGCCCCGCCGCTCGTCCGCCGTCATCAGATTGCTACCCTTCCGGGTGATGCTGGGTCGGGGAAGGGGTTAGAAGCCAGAAAAAACGGACGCAATCGACCCCAGCACCATGCTGAGAATGATCAGGATACTGAGGCCGTAGAAAAACTTCTGGCTGCGGGTAAGGGCCTTCCAACCGGTCTTCTTGTAATTGCTCATGATATTTTCCTCCAGGAATGAATAGGGTGGACAAAAACTTAACCGAGAAATTATACCACATCTGGGGGAGGAGGGGCCTAAAACTGGATTGACCAGGGGGAGGACATAGAGAGGACCATGCCTCACTAACCCATCTCAGCGCGCCACTGCCCAAAATTTGCACACCAAGCCAATCCACCGCACAATTGAACAAAGGCCGTCGCACTCGCCAAATCAACCAACCACCCAACCAGCTACCCAACCTCCCCACCCATGCCAAGATCCACCACCACCGCACTCACCCTGGCCGCCCTGTCCGGCGCATTGCTGACCGGATATGTCTTTACCCAAATGGCCCCCATCCTCTCCACCGGGCGGCTGGATTTGGCCGCGCTGCTTCTGCTTTTCGGGGGGATCATGCTCATGATCACCGGACTGGTCGGCCTCTTGGCCCTGGGCCTCAGCCGCCGCTGGCCCGTCCTGGCCGGGCGGGGCGGACTCTCCCGGTACAAGGCCGTGCGGACGCGCAGCCGTACCCAGGCCGCCATCCGCCAAGGACTGCTGGCTGGCGTGGTGGCCGCCGCCCTGCTTGTCCTCGCCCTCACCGGCTGGCTGGACCTGTCCATCGCCCTGGTCATCGTGGTCCTGGCCGGGCTGGTGGAGAGTTTTGTGCAGAGCCGGGGGTAGTGAGGTCATATCGAGTATCGTGTATTGAACGCTGAATACTCGATACTCGACACTCGATACAAACACTTTGCAAGGACGAAAACATGACCGACACGACAACCGATATTACAATCGTAGGTTTGGGACCGGGGGAGGTCGAGGAGATCACCCTGGGGGGATGGCGGGCGTTGCATGGAGGCGGGCGCGTGGTTTTGCGCACGGAACGCCATCCCTGCGTGGCCGCGCTGGCGGATGTGGCCTGGGAGAGCTGCGACGATCTCTATCAACAGCACGGGGCCTTTGCCGACGTCTACGCGGCCATCGCCCGGCGGGTGGTGGATCTGGCCCTGGCCCGGCGGGGTGAAGCTGGCGGCGTGGTCTATGCCGTCCCCGGCCACCCCTGGGTGGGGGAACAGACCACCCGGCTGATCCTGGAAGCCGCGGCCGCCGCCGGCCTTTCCACCGCGGTCATGGGGGGGGGCAGCTTTATCGAGCCAAGCTTTGCCGCCGTGGGTGTGGATCTCATGGACGGCGGCCAGATCGTGGACGCCATGCTCCTGGCCCAGCAGCACCACCCCCGGTTAGAGGATGGCCTGCCCCTGCTCGTGGCTCAACTCTACAGCCCCCTCCTGGCCGGGGATGTCAAGCTGACCCTGCTCAACGCCTATCCGCCGGAGCATCCGATTACCGTGCTGCACGCCGCCGGCACCCCAGCCCAGCGCCTGCGCGCCCTCCCCCTCCACGAACTGGACCGGGGCAGCGACTTTGATCACCTCACCACCCTCTACGTCCCCCCCCTGGCCCAATACAGCAGCTATCGGGATCTGCAAGAGATCGTGGCCCATCTGCGCGCGCCCGAAGGCTGCCCCTGGGATCAAGCGCAGACCTTGCTGAGTTTGCGGGCGGATTTCTTGGACGAGTGCAGCGAATTGATGGAGGCTTTGGATGCCGAGGACGACGTCCACACGGTCGAGGAGTTAGGGGATGTGATGCTTCTGGCCGCCATGCTGGTGCAGATCGGCGCGGAGGAGGGGCGTTTTCAGTTGGCGGATGTCATGCGCGGCATCGTCACCAAGCTGATCCGCCGTCATCCCCACGTCTTTGGCGACGTGGCCGTGGACAATATGGATCAACTGCTTTCAAACTGGGACGCCATCAAAAGCCAGGAGAAGGCGGAGGCCGGCAAGCTCGCCCCCGGTCCCCTGGACGGCATCCCCACCGCCCTGCCCGCCCTGGAGAAGGCGCGCAAAGCGCAGTCCAAAGCGCACAAGGCCGGGCTGCTGGATCGCTCCGCCCTGGCCGTCTTGGATCCCCGGGTGGCCGCGCTCTTTTTGGATGAAATGGATGAGGCGGGTCTGGGCGCGATCTTGTGGCAAGTGGTGGCCCTCGCCCATCAACACGACCTCAACGCCGAAAACGCCCTGCGCGCCCAAGTTGTCCGCTTCCGACAAGAGAACGGATAGAAAATAGCCACAAAGAACACAAAGAACACAAAGAACACAAAGAAATCTTTGTGTTCTTTGTGTTCTCTGTGGCTATCTCTTTTTACACCGTTACCCACATCTCTTCGCTGTCGCTGAGTCGGGCGGCGTCTAGCACCCGCTGTACGGCTAGGCCATCCAGGAAGTTGGCGGCGTCGGGCAGCCAGCTTTCGCCTTGGGCCAAGGCCCCGGCCACGGTGCGGGCCAGATAGACGCTGCCCCGGGCATAGGGGCTGAGGCTGGGCATCTCCGCCAGGTTGGCCACCGGGTCCAACACGCGGATGGGGGCCCACTCGCCGTTGGGGAAGGCTTTGCCCCGCAATCCCCACAAGTGATCCTGGGTGTCCAGCCGCAGCGCGCCGTCCGTGCCGTAAATCTCAATCGTCTGGCCGGCGCCGCCAGGGGTCACGCCGCTGATGGTCGCGGCACCTTGGACGCCGTTGCCAAAACGCAGTTGCAGATGGGCGTGGTCGTCCGCGGTGACTGGGCGCAGGCCGCCCGTGGCCGGGTCTGGGCGGTGGAAGTGGGCCGTGCGCAGTTGGGCGCTCACCCCGTCGATGCGCCCGATCATCCAGCGCAGGGTGTCCACGGCGTGGCTGCCCAGGGCGTTGAGGATGCCGCCGCCCATCTCCACGCTGCTCCACCAATTCCACGCCAGCTCCGGGTTGAGCCGCCAATCCCTGGCTTCCCGGAACTCCACCCACAAAATCCGCCCCACATAGCCTTCCCGTAGCAGTTGACGCATCTGTTGACGTTGGGGCGTAAAGCGCAGCTCGTGGTCGATAATGGCCAGTTGATCTGGCGCGGCCTGGGCTGCGGCCACCATGGCCTCGGCCTCGGCCACGCTCAACGCCGTGGGCTTCTCGCAGATCACATGCTTGCCCGCTCTTAAAGCCGCTATGCTGATTTCCAAATGCAGATTGGGCGGCGCGGTGATGCTGACCACATCCATATCCGGCGCGGCCACCATCTCTTGCCAGGTGTCGTAGACCTGGGGGATGCCCAACTCCTTGGCCGCGGCGTGGGCATTTTCAGGATTGCCCGAACAGATGGCCTGGGCCGCCAATCCGCCCAACCGAAAAGTGGGTATCTGGATACGCTTGGGCCAACCCGTGCCCACATAGCCGACGCGAACCGGTTGGTTTGGGTTGTCTTGGGGTGTCATGGCGGTCTCCTTTTTGGGATTGGGGATTGGGCGATTGAGAGATTGAGAGATTGGGTGATTGAGAGATTGGGTGATTGTCAACACACAAAAAATCTCCCAATCGCCTAATCGCCCAATCTCAACAACGTTTGTACAACTCGTCCAACGTGGGGGACAAGCGGGACCAGCCGTAGCGTTCTTCCACAAATTGACGGGCGCAGAAGCCCAGGCGGCCGGCCAGGGTGCCGTCCCCCTGGTGGCTGCGGATCAGGGCGATCACATGCCGGGCGAAGGTTTCGGGCGTATCGCCGATCAGCACCTCTTGCTGATCCCGCACGCCCAATCCTTCCACGCCCAGAGGGGTGCTGACCACGGGTTTGCCGCTGGCCAGGGCCTCCAAAATCTTGAACCGAGTGCCGCCGCCCACCCGCAAGGGGGCCACATAGACCGCCGCGCCGTGGATATAGGGCTGGATCTCGGCCACGGCCCCGGTGATCTGGATGGCCGGGTTGGCTCGCAGACGCTCCAAGCGGGGATGGGGGGACATCCCCACAATCTGAAAACGGGCCGTGGGGGCCTGGGCCAAAATCAGGGGCAGCACTTTGTCGGCAAACCAGAGTACCGCATCCACGTTGGGCCGATAGTCCATCTTGCCGGTGAAGACCATCTTGGGCACGTCCGCTGCGGCGGGGAGATGCACCCCCCGGCCCCCAACTTTGGGGGAGGTGGTGGACGGTTCACCCCAAGGTTGGAGGGCGTGGGGGGCGTAGGCATCCAGATCGATGCCGTTGGGCACCAAAACCGGGGCCAGGGGGCGGTCCGGGGCCAGCCGGGCCAGCTCGTCCCGGTCCACGCTGCTGACGGCCACCACGCCGTCGGCAGTTTCGCATAGTTTCTTCTCGTAGCGCACCAGTTTGGCCCATTGGATCAAACTGTACGCCGCCGCGTGCCAGCGCTGAGGGCGGCGCAGATCCACCAAAGCGTTACGTTTTTGCAACAAATATTCTACGTTGTGATCGTCAAAGATCAACTTGGGGTGGTCTGGTTCAGAACTTTCCAAAATAGAACACGGATTGGACGGATTAGACGGATTAAAACGGATTTCTTGATTTTCGTTTTGATCCGTTTTGATCCGTTCGATCCGTTTGATCTGTGTTCTATTTTTGTTGTCAGCTATAGCCCGCAGTCCATATTGGCCCATCTCGATCCCCTCCACCTGCACGATCTGCGGGCGGAAGTCGGCCAGCAGATCCGCCACGGCCTGGTGCATGGCCGGGCTTTCCAAACGCAGAGCCATGTCCGGCTGGGGGGAGGTGAGGGTGTCCCACAGGCGGCGGGCCAGTTTGCGTTTGGGCTGGGGCAGGGTGATGATCTGGGCGCACAGATCATGCAGGGGGCTGTCTGGGGTCAGCACTTCGCCAGGGGCCAGGAAGGTGGCCAGGGCAATCGTATGGGTACGGGGGTGGCGGGCCATCTGTTGGATCAGATTGAAATTGCGCAAGGTCGTGCCCTGGCGGGGCGGATAGGGCAGTTGTGGCGTCAGCCAAAGGATGCGCACGGGGCTATTCGGCCGACTCGGCGGAACCGATCGGGGTCAGGACGGGCCGGGTGAGCGTGGGGTAGGCGGCGGCATAGACCTGGCGATAGACCTCCAGGGTTTGCACGGCGGCGTCGTGCCAGCGGAAACATTTGGCCCGGGCCAGCCCCTTCTCCCGCAATTCGGCGTGCAGGGCTGGATCGGTCAACAGCCGATAGACCGCCACGGCGATCTCCTCAAAGTGGTTGGGGTTGACCAGCAGCCCGGCATCCCCCACCACTTCGGGCAGGCTGCTGGTGTGGCTGACCACCGTGGGCGTGCCGCAGGCCATTGCTTCCAAGGGCGGCAGGCCAAAGCCTTCATAAAAGGCCGGGTGGACATGCACATGGGCGGCCACGTACAACTGGTGCAATTCTTCGTCGCTGACCCGCCCAGTGAAGACCACTGAAGAGTCCAGCCCCAATTCCTTGACAGTCTTGTCGATCTCTTCGTAGAGCCAGCCCTGTTTGCCCGCCAGAACCAGGGCCGTGTCGGTGATGTTATATTTAGTGCGCAGATGATGGAAGGCTTTTAATAAGCCAATAATATTCTTGCGCGGCTCCACCGTGCCCACAAAGAGGATGAAGCGATCGGGCAACTTGTATTTTGCCCGCACCGCGACCCGGGTCGGTTCCAAAGGCAGGGGCTGATAGCGCCCATCTGCTCCTTCGTAGATCACGCTGATCTGCTCTTCGGGTACCCCAAGCTGGGCCATCATGTCCTGTTTGGTGTGATGGCTGGGCACGATGATATGCCGGGCATGGCGTACGGCCCGGTCGATCTGGCCGTAATAGGCGGCACTGTCTTTGGTGAGAAAATGGGGCCAGTGCAGAAAGCCCAGATCATGGACCGTGATGATCGACGGGATGGACGAGCGCAGGGGCGGGATGAAATCCGTGCTGTGCAGGAGATCGATCCGGTGCGGCTTCAATTCCAGGGCCAGCAGAGGTTGTTCCAGCGTGTTGTGGGTAGGGGTAAAGAGTGTGACCCGGCGAAAGTTGGCCTGCCGGATCAGGGGGTCTGTGTGTTTGCGGTGCTGAAAGACAAGGTACTCGTTGTTTTGATCAATACGCGCCAGCGCATTGGCCAATTTCCATGTATACTTGCTAATACCCGCCGGCTGATGATAGAACAGCCGGGCATCAATGCCAATGCGCATAAGTTTCCTGAGGTGGCAGTTGACTTAAACTGGAATCGCGGCGTCGCCCCTTTGCTTCCATAGCTTTGCCATTGTATCAATCTGGATTGGTTCGGTCAAAACCAGGGGTTGGTCGGATATGATCCAGTCTCACTCGTTCCCACGCTCCGCGTGGGAATGCAATCGGACGCTCTGCGTCCCGTGGCGCAGAGCGCCTGCTTTCGTTCCCACGCGGAGCGTGGGAACGAGTACCGATGTGTGCCGGGAAAGCAGAACAGTTTGGGTGTGTCTTGGGGCGATGGTATAATTTGAACTTGGCACGGCGACTTCCGCGCTGCCCACCGACTCCTCTTCCCCAAAAGGGATCGAAAGCGTAATGACCAAGTCACCCCCTCCCAGCCTCCCCCAGTTTGGGGGAGGAGCCGGATCATCGCAAAGTGGATCCCCGGTTCCCTCCCCAATCTGGGGAGGGTTAGGGTGGGGTCAGTAGTTACTCGAAAGCTACCTAAGCTCCTGCACGCACAAGGGTGAAACTTCATGGACATTGCACAACTGGCCCAAATGGTCAACTGGTTGGACGAAGAACACCGCCGGGATCGGGCGGAGATCGCACGCTTGCAACAGCGGCTGGAAAGCCAGACCGCGGATATCGTCGAGCAGACCCGGCGTATCCAGGACGTAGAAGGTCGTCTGGCCAGCACCCAGGCCCAACTGACCCGCTTCACCCAGATCGAACAGGCCCTGCAAAATACCAAACAGGAAATTCTGCTCCTCGTGGAACGGGAGGAAGAAACCCGCATCAAGGGTCAGCGGGAACTGGAACGCACCCGCCTCAGTGACCGGGAGGCCCTGGGCCGGGAGATCAGCGAAGTGCGCCGGGATCTGCCCCGCATTGGCCGGGTAGAAGAGGCCGTCCAAGTGCGCCAGACCGAGATCGAGCGGCTCAGCGAAATGGTGATGGCGGTGCGCAATCAGATCCCCCCCCTGGGCAAGGAGATCGAAGAGCGCACCCGCCAGATCCCCTTCCTGGCCGAACAGCGCACCAGCGACACCAAACGCATCGCCCAACTGCAACAAGAGACCGTGGAACTCTTCAAACGGGCCGAGGGCGCTGTGGGCCGGGTCTCTGTGCTGGAAGAGGACCGCCGCAAGCTGGCCGCCGAGATCGAGAAAATGCGCCCCATTCCTGGCCAGATCCGGGAGGAACAGGTCATCTTTATGGAAAAGACCCGGCTGCAACTGGTGGATCAGGAGCAGATGATCGGGCGCTGGCAAGAGACCATCGAAGAACAGAAGAGCATCGCCGTCAAGGTGCAGGACCGGGTGCAGAGTTTCCTGCCCCACATTGAGGCCAGCCGGCGGGCGGTCCAGGAAGTCACCGATTTCAAGAACTCCCTGCAACGGGATCAATCCCAGGTGCAGGAACTACAGCGTCTGGCCGACGAGCGCTCCCGCCGGGAGATCGAAGAGTTCCGGGAAGATTACGAGAAGCGCCGCCGCAAAGAAGAGCTGCGCCAGGAACATCTCTGGCAGGAACAGACCAAATACAACCAGTTGATCGTGGAGAAGTTCCCGATCATCAACCACAATATCCAACTGCTGGACGCCCTGATCCAGCGGCTGTGGCGCTTGCAAGAAAGCTACCCCACCCGCCAGCTCACCGCCGCCCAGACCTGGATCGACGGTCTGCAACAGGCCATCAAGGAGCGGGACGCCGCCACCAAGGCCATGGAAGAAGAATGGCTGAAGCAACGGCGCAACACCGAACTCTACACCGCACCGGGCGGCAACACCCGGGCCCGTACGGCCGGCGTCACCACGGGTGATGCGCCCAAGAACCCATAAAGGACGCCCCCATGCGCGTCATCGGTACCGCCGGCCATGTGGATCATGGCAAATCCACCCTTGTGCGCGCCCTCAGTGGCATCGATCCGGATCGGTTAAAAGAAGAAAAAGTGCGCGGCTTGACCATTGAACTCGGCTTTGCCTGGATCGAGTTACCGACCTCGGCGGCCACAGAAACGGGTCACGCTGAAACAACCACCGTGGGCATTGTGGATGTGCCCGGCCACATCGATTTTATCAAAAACATGCTGGCCGGCGTGGGCAGCATCGATGCCGCCACCCTGATCATCGCCGCGGACGAAGGGGTGATGCCCCAAACCCGGGAGCATCTGGCCATTCTCGACCTCCTGGCCGTCCCCAGCCTGGTGGTGGCCCTCACCAAAGTCGATCTGATCGACGACCCCGAATGGTTGGAATTGGTGGAACTGGACATCGTCCAACTCCTCGAAGCCACCCGCCACGCCGGGGCCCCCATCATCCCCGTCAGCGCCATGAGCGGCCAAGGGCTGGACGACCTGCGCACCGCCCTCTCCCACGCCCTGGCCCAACTCCCCGCTCGCCGGGACCGCGCCCGCCCTCGCCTCCCCATCGACCGCGTCTTCAGCCTCAGCGGCTTTGGCACCGTGGTCACCGGCACCCTCAGCGATGGCGGTTTTGCCGTGGGCGACAGCGTGGAGATCCTGCCTAGTGGCCGCCCGGCCCGCATCCGGGGCCTGCAATCCTACAAACACAAAGTCGAAACAGGCCGACCGGGCAGCCGCCTGGCCGTCAACCTCAGCGGCGTCTCTGTGGACGAGATCCAGCGCGGCGATGTGCTGTGCAAGCCCAACACCCTGCGCCCCACCCTGCTCGTGGATGTGGAAGTGCATCTCCTGGCCGACGCCCCCAAACCCCTGCTCCACAACCAGGCCGTGGACTTCTTCAGCGGTGCCACGGAAATCCCCGCCCACATCCGCCTGCTGGGGACCGAGCAACTGCTCCCCGGCGAACACGGCTGGCTCCAGCTTCGCCTGGAACGTCCGGCGGTCCTGGCCCAGGGCGACCGCTACATCCTGCGCCAGCCCTCCCCCAGCCGCACCCTGGGCGGCGGCACCATTTTGGATCCCCACCCCCGGCGGCGCTGGCGGCGCTTCAACCCCGCCGTGATCCAGCGCCTGGTCACCCTAGCCAGCGGCGCGCCGGACGAGATTTTGCTCCAAACCCTGGATCGCCACCCCCTGATTTCCGAAACCGACCTGATCGGGCGCAGCGGCCTGGGGGTGGAACCGGCCCAGGCCGCGCTGACGGATCTGCGGGCGGCGGGGGCGGTGCTGGCCCTGGCCGGGGGCAAGGCGGACGCCCTGATCACCGCCGGGGGCTGGCAACAGCTTTTGGACCAACTTCACAGCCTTCTGGCCAGCTTCCACGCCCAATTTCCCCTGCGCCCCGGCATGCCCAGGGGCGAGGCGCGCAATCGCATGCAAGCGCCCACCGCCCACAACAGCCGCATCGACCTGCCCGTGCGCCTCTTCAACACCCTGGTGGAGCGGGCCGCCGAAGCCGGACTGCTGGCCGCTGACGAGAACAACGTCTGGCTGGCCGATTTTCAAGTGCGCCTGACCCCGGCCCAACAGCAAGCCGTGGATCGCACCCTGGCCGCCTTCGCCGCCGGCTATTCGCCCCCCAACGAGCCGGAAACGTTGGCCCTGCTGGGCGGGGATCAAGCCTTGTTCGATTCTTTGGTCGAGCGGGGAGAGTTGGTGCGGCTGGCAGGGAACGTCTACTTCTTGCCCGATCAGTTCGCCGCCATGACCGGGGCCATTCGGGAGTTTCTGGGCGAACACGGGGCTATTACCCTGGCCGAAGCACGGGATCTGCTGGGCACCAGCCGCAAATACATCCAAGCCATCCTCGAAGAGCTAGACGCCCGCCGCATCACCCGCCGGGAGGGGGATGCGCGGGTGGCGCGGTAGATTCTGTGTGGAAGAGTCAAGTCACCAATCCACCACATCGCTGCATTCATCCACGGGCGTCCTTGCGCCCTCGTGCAAAGATTCTCGCATCCCTGGCACGACGAGCAGATCAAGGGTTTCGCTCATGGCCCGCCAGTCCTCCTGGGAGAGCAGCACGGCGTTGTTGAGTTTGCCTGTGATCAGGATTGGCTCACGAGTGGTGGCGATGGTGTCGATCAGATTGGGCAAATTCGACTGGGCTTCGGATACGCTGATGGTTCGCATAACTACCCTCCAAACAGAACGTTTACACCAGAATCGGTTATCTCAAAATAGTGAAAAGTAGGTGCGGTTTTTAACCGCACGATCCCTCGGTAAATGTGATTTGTGCGGTTAGAAACCGCACCTACGATCTACACCATCGTTTTCGTCTGCAAACCATAGTGCGGGATTCCATACAGTCCTGTCAAATCGATCAAAGGAGAAATTGCCATGAAATACGTAAATCTGGGCCGCACGGGCCTGAAAGTCAGCGAAATCTGCCTGGGCACCATGCAGTGGGGGTGGACCGCGGACGAAGCCACCTCCTTCGAGGTGATGGACGCCTACATGACCGCCGGGGGCAACTTCCTGGACACGGCGGATGTCTATAGCCGCTGGGTGGAGGGCAACCCCGGCGGGGTGAGCGAGGCGATCATTGGCCGTTGGATGCAGGAGCGGGGCAACCGCCAGGAAATTGTCTTGGCCACCAAGGTGCGGGGGACCATGTGGGATGGCCCCAACGGCGCGGGACTGAGCCGAGGCCACATCATCCGGGCCTGCGAGGATAGTCTGCGCCGTCTGCAAACCGACTACATTGACCTCTATCAGACCCACTCCTACGACCCGGAAACCCCCATCGACGAGACCATGGAGGCTCTGGATCGGCTGATGCAGCAGGGCAAGGTGCGCTATATTGGGTGCAGCAACTATCCGGCCTGGCGGCTGATGCAGGCCTTGTGGTCCAGCGACAAACAGGGTATCGCCCGCTATGACAGCATCCAGCCCCACTACAACCTGGCCCACCGGGCCGAGTTCGAGCGGGAGTTGGCCGATGTCTGCACCACCTACGGCGTGGGCGTGATTCCATACAGCCCCTTGGCCGGCGGCTTTCTCACGGGCAAATACCAACGGGACAGCGTGCCCGCCAGCGCCCGGGCCGATGGCATCAAGAGTCGCTACTTCAACGATGCCGGCTGGCGCACCCTGGACGCGGTACAGGCCGTGGCCGACGAAAGCGGCAGCAGCCCCATCGCCGTCTCCCTGGCCTGGCTGCTGGCCCAGCCCGTGATCACCTCTCCCATCATCGGGGCCAACTCCGTCGCCCAGCTTGAAGATTCCCTGGCCGCGGTGGAACTGACCCTATCCGGCGAACAGATCGCTCGACTGTCCGAGGCGTCTGCTTGGAAATAATGAAACACGATGGGTTGAGAATAACAAAGAGGCCAACCGATTCGGTTGGCCTCTTTGTTATTCTCAACCTATCGCACTTATTCGCCAATCTCGACTTCGAGCGCGGGGCCATTCAATGTCACTGACAGTTGATTCAACACATCTCGACCGATGATGATCTCATCGGTCTGGGCATTGCTGATGACTTCCAGACTCGGAAGTCTTATCGATCCCACGGTCATGGTCACCAAATGGAGATTGACTCGGTATCGATTGCCTGCCACGGTGCGCGCCCAGGCCACATCCGTGCGGCGGGCATCGATTGCTTCAAGGACTTGGCGGGGGATCATAGTTGCATCGGCCCCAGAATCCAATAGCCCAGTAAGGGCGACGATTGTGCCCTGCCGTCGCCCGGATAGCGACAGATCGATTACCGGAAAGGCCGGCCCATCATAACTTGTATCGTACGGGTAACGCAGGGTCATAATACACGTTCCAATAGGCGCGGCGAGCGGAAAAAGAACTCCCGATCGGGGGTTTTGCCGATAGGCCGGATTAAGACGAAGTGATCCGGATAGCGGGCTTCAATGCGCTGATGGAGTTGATTCAAATCTGCGTCATGATCGACCAACTTCCCCTGATAGATTGCCACATGTTCACCGCCATAAGTTTTCTTGAGATCTTCGTGCATGGCTTGGAAGGCGGCAATCTCTCCTTCGCTGGGATCGATACCGGGAAGTGGTAGTTTGAGCGTAGGCAAATTCTGGTCAACCAGATCAGCGATGACAGTTTCAATATCCTGTTTGCGACCACGCGCATACCGCTCGACGCGATGATAGACTTCTTCTGTCATATCCAATTGGACTCGAAAGGCCATAGTCTGTTCCTGTGCATAGTCGATTCGCGGGAAAAGGGCTACAAGAATGATCAACTGCGCTCTCTTCTCCAATTCTCGCATATTGGGGCCATTCTCGCAATATCGGGAAATGGACTGAGCGCGTTCACCGACGCCAACCAAAGGCTGAAATGGAACCTTCCCTGCCAGGGTTGCAGTTGCCCATCTTGGAGAGTACAATGAGGAAGAATCTAATCCACCGCGCGTTTACTCTCGGCGGAGTACCTATTTGTGAACCCAATTTCGGCCTTTTTTGTCCGCAACATCATCGCTGTTTTCTTCTTCTATGGCTTGGCCTTTTTTGTCATGGGCGTGGCCCTGGCCTTGGCGAGCCGCCAGGCCTCGGCCCTGCGCTTTGTGCGGGCCATCCGTCCCCTTGCCCTCTTCGGCTTGCTCCACGGCATCCACGAATGGATCGAGATGTTCCAGAAGATCGGCAGCCTGACCAGTGGCTATTCGCCGGGGCTGCTGGATGAGATTGTGCGCCTGGGCATCTTGGTGGCCTCCCTGGTCATGCTGCTGGATTTCGGCGTCACCCTGTTGAATGACGCCGAGACCGGACGTTGGCGACGCTATGGGCCGATCTTGTTGATGCTGAGTGTGTGGGCGGTGGGCTGTGCCGCGGTCTGGGTGATGCTGCGACCCTTGCCAGAAGAGATGGTGGCCATGGCGGATGTGCTGGCCCGCTACAGCCTGGGCATCCCAGGGGCCATCCTGGGCACCTGGGCGCTGATGGCGCAACAGCGCACCTTTCGGGAACATGACATGCCCCAGTTTGGCCAGGATCTGGTCTGGAGCGCGGCGGCCCTAGCCCTTTACGGCGTCTTTGGTCAGATATTTGTGCGGCAGACCGCGCTGGTCCCGTCCCAATTCCTCAACAGCACCCTCTTTTTGCAGTGGACAGGCATTCCAATCCAACTCTTTCGCGGCGTGATGGCCGGGGTACTCACCTTTTATATGGTGCGCGCCCTGCGGGCCTTTGATCTGGAGAACCGGCGTCGCCTGGATCAAGCCAACCGCACCCAGCTTGCCGCCCAGTCCCGGGCCTTGGAAGTGGAGCGTCGAGTCGGCCAGGAGCGGGAACGGCTCAACGCCGAGTTGCGATTGAAGGCTCGGGAGTTGGGACTGCTGTTGCAATTATCCAACATGCTGACTACCTCATCATCCCTGATCGACCGCCTTTCTTTGGCCCTGGAGCAGGTGGTGGAGAACCTTGCCTTTGCCGATGCCGGGCTGGTGGGGTTGATCCAGCACGAGAGCGGCGCTTTGCAGATACGAGCCGTGACTGGTTTTGTCAATTTGGATCCCCAGGCGGTTGGTGGCCGCTACGGTCCATTGCTGGCTTTGAGCCAACAATGTGTGGAACAGCGACGGGCGGTCTGTCGCCACGAAGATGGCGGCTTGATCAAATTCGATTTGGACGCCGTGCTGGTGGGTACAGAGTGCTGGCAATACCTCAGCCCTACCGTGGCCCTGGCCCTGCCCCTGATCGCCAATGCTCAACTGATCGGTGTGCTGGCCCTGGCTCGGCAGAAGGCGGGTCGTCATCCCATGACTCTGGACGAACTCAGCCTGACCGCGGGGATCGCCCGGCAACTGGGCCTTTCCATCGAGACCGCCCGGTTGCAGCGCCAGGCTCAAGAGCGGGAAAAGGTGCTGGCCGAGCTGCTCCACCAAGTGGTGGGGGCCCAGGAGTCCGAACGGCAGCGCATCGCCCGGGAGCTGCACGACGCCACGGCCCAATCTCTCACCGCCATTGCCCTGGGTATCCGCGGACTGGAAAATGCCCTGGAAAGTCAGGCCCCTGCCCTGAGCAGCCAAATGGAGACCATCGAATCCTTTGCCACCAGCGCCCTGGGTGAATTGCGCCGTCTGATCGCGGATCTGCGCCCGCCCCAACTGGATGACTGGGGGCTGGTGGCGGCCATCCGCTGGTATGTGGACTCCTTTCACCAGCATCATCCCCAGACCCACGTGGCCGTTGTGGTGCAGGGGGAGCAGGTTCGGCTCTCTCAGGAATTCGAGACGGTGATCTTCCGCATCACCCAGGAGGCGTTGACCAACATCGCCAAACATGCCCACGCAGATCAGGCCACCATCACCCTGCGCATGAACCCCGACCAACTGACCTTGACCGTGGAAGACAATGGCCAGGGCTTCGATCCCAACCCGGCCACGACTGATACCGACCACCCCGCGGGCTGGGGACTGTTGGGCATTCGCGAGCGGGCCGTTCTGCTGGGGGGGCGCTATCAGATCGACTCCGCCCCGGGCCAGGGCACCCGGGTGCAGGTGCAGGTGCCTGTGGTTGCACCGCATGGGACGCAGATCGACTCTTAATCAAAGGATTAGAACCATGACAGCCAAAATTCGACTTCTGTTGGTCGATGATCATCAAATTGTGCGGGCCGGTCTGCGCATGTTGTTTTCGGCGGAGGAGGACATGGCCATTGTGGGCGAGGCGGGCAGCGGGGCCGAGGCCCTGGTGGCCGTGAAAAATCTGCACCCGGATGTGGTGATCATGGATGTGGCCATGCCGGGCATGAACGGCATCGAGGCCACCCGGCGCATCAAAGAGATCAGCCCCGACACCTTGATCCTGGCCCTGACCATGCACGAGGACGAACGCTACTTTTTCGAGATGATCAACGCCGGCGCGTCGGGCTATATCCCCAAGCGGGCCGCGCCGGATGACCTGATCTCGGCCATTCGGGTGGTGAATCAGGGCAATGTCTTCCTGCATGCCACCCTGGCCAAGTTTTTGATGAACGAGGTGATCGGTCGCAGCGAGCCATCGGCGGCCTCGGCGGGCGACGATCTGCTGACCGCCCGAGAGTTGGAAGTGCTGACCCTGATCGCCGAGGGGATGACCAGCCGGGAGATCGCCCAGCAATTGGTGATCAGCCACAAAACCGTGGATCGGCACCGGGAAAACATCATGGCCAAGCTGGATCTGCACAGCCGGGTAGACCTGGTTAAATACGCCATTGAGCAGGGACTGATCCATGTAGGGTGACGGCATGGGGTTCATCCCCCAGCCGGGCGGCCAAAGATGGAGAAAACGCCCAATAGATTCCGCCTTTTCGTCGTGGTAAGCTGGTGACAGCAATTTGACCAAAAAGGAGCGGAACGATGGACGGATCTATGGGCGAATATGTGGTTAGACTCTATGAAATCCTGGCAATCTTCGGCATGTTCATTCTGCGCCTGGGGATTCCTCTGGTTCTGATTGTGGGCGTCGGGTATCTGCTGCGTCGATTGGATCGGAGTTGGGAAGCGGAAGCCACGGCCCGGCGCAGGGCGCTGGATGCCGAGATCCTGGCGGCGCATCTGCCCCAGATCTCAGCGAGTGAGCAACCGTGCTGGGATCTTCGCTCTTGTCCGTCCCAGACCCAGGCCGGTTGTCCCGCTCGTTCTCGCCCAGGCGTGGCCTGTTGGATCGCCCGGTATGAAGCTGAAGGAAAACTACCTGCTGCGTGTGCGGGATGCACCATGTATGTAGCGGCACAGCAGGCGATGGGCGAGCCGGCAGCCGCACGGGTAGCCGTAGGGGCAGATTAGCCGGTTTGTATGGCATTGGTAACTGCCAAGCCACCCCCTCCCAGCCTCCCCCAGGTTTCGATACGGCCATTCGGCCTACTCAACCCAAGGGTTGGGGGAGGGGCCGGATCGTCGCAGAGCGAACGAGCGGCTACCCGAGGACTGTTCCCTCCCCAATCTGGGGAGGGTTAGGGTGGGGTTGGTAGTTATGGGCATTGCATGAAAGAAGTTCTGAGGGGACCGTCTTGATCGGTTCGGCGCCCGAAACTCTACAACAGCGCAGCGGCTGGCTGGTCCTGACCATCTCAGCCGTCATCATGGGGATCACCCTAATTGCCACGCTATTCTGGCACGAGGGTGACCCCAGTTTGGCGCGCCCGGAGTTCGATCTGCCCACGGTGGTGATCGAGGGCTATGAAAGCCCCCAGCGCTGCCGGGAATGTCACGAGACCGAGTATGCCGAATGGTCCCATACCACCCACGCCAGCGCTACCTTCTCCTCGGATTTTCAGGTGTTGCTCCAGCAGACCGCCCAGCCCGGCGAGTGTTTCGCCTGCCACACCACTGGCTACAACACCACGTCCGGGCAGTTCATCCTGGCCGGGGTCACCTGCGAGGTCTGCCACGGCCCCTATCGGCCAACCCACCCCGACGAGAGCATGGGCATTGCCACCACCGCGTCCCTGTGCGGCGGCTGCCACACGGAGACCCTGGCCGCCTGGCAAAAGAGCCATCATGGCCAGGCCAACATCACCTGCATCGACTGCCACGAGGTCCACACCCAGCACACCCGGGCCGCGGTGACCACCAACGCCTTGTGCCTCAATTGCCATGTCAGCCATCTCCAAGACTTTATCCATGTGGAACACGAGTTGGACTCGGTCCATTGTGTCGATTGTCATTTGCCCAAGCAGATGGAGTTTGATTCTACCAAAGCTGTGGAAGGTCAGGCCCTGATCGATCACACCTTCACCGCTGTGCCGGCGACCTGTGATCACTGCCACGCGGGCAGCCGTGAGTAGTGGAAAAGATGAGACCGAAGGCGACCATCGCCCAGGCGCACCGGTCCCCGGCAGTGGAACTGGCAGATCACCGCTGGGCAATCGAGTGAATCACCACGCTGACCAATAAAGCTCGGCGCAAATAGGTCCGGGAAAGGAGCGATCGAGCCAGGTC
>JAGNDO010000159.1 GCA_018003515.1 Caldilineaceae bacterium | reverse complement strand
TCCACCATGCCCGGCACGACTTCGCCCCCGGCATAGCGGCGCATGAGGTCGGCGGCCCGGCGAGCGGCGATGGGGTTGAGGGTGGCGGGGACGCCCTTGGTGAAGCGTCCGCTGGCCTCGCTGTGCAGTTTGAGCCGCTGGGCCGTGCGCCGGTTGTTGATGCCCTCGAAGGTGGCAGACTCTAACAAAATGGTGCGGGTGCCGTTGTGGACCTCGGTCTGAAGGCCACCCATGACGCCAGCCAGGGCAATTGGCCCCCCCGTATCAGTGATCAAAAGGGTTGTCTGATCGAGAACCCGGTCTTGACCATCCAAGGTGGTCATTTTTTCCCCATCTTGGCCGGACCGCACAATGATGGTCGGTTTGGCCGCGCCGGATTCCTGGGCACGCTGGGCCAACAGATCGTAGTCGAAGGCGTGGAGGGGCTGACCCTGTTCCAGCATGACATAATTGGTGATGTCCACGATGTTGCTGATGGGGCGCATACCGGACTTGCGCAGACGATCCTGCATCCACGCCGGGGAGGGGCCGATGGTGACGTTGCGGATGATCAGGGCAGTGTAGCGGTTGCACAGGGCTGGGTCGGCGATCTCCACGGCCACGTAGTCGGCGGCGGTGTCGTCGCCGGTGGTGGTCAGCTCGTCCGCGGGCAGATGCAGGGCGCTTTCGGTGAGGGCGGCCACTTCTCGGGCCGTGCCCACCATGCTGAGACAGCGGGCCATGTCCGGGGTCAGCTCGACCTCCAACACCTGGTCGCCCAAATAGACGCTCAGGGGCGTGCCCACGGGCGCATCCTCGGCCAGGAGCATGATGCCTTCGTGTTCCTCGCTCAGGCCCAATTCTAGCTCGGAGCAAACCATGCCTTCGGATTTGATGCCCCGAATCTTGGCCGGTTTGAGCTTCTTTTTGGGCCGGGGCCGCTCGTCGCTGTAGGCGTCCACCAGCACCGCGCCCCGTTTGGCAAAGGCCACTTTGAGCATGGGCAGGTCGGACGCGTGTTTGTATTGGTAGAGGTTGGGCGCACCGGTGACGACGCGCTGGGGGGCGGGGTCGCCGGCATCCACATCCACCAATACCAGGCGGTCGGCGTCGGGATGCTCGTGGACGGCCAACACCTGGCCCACGACCAGGGTCTCCGGGTCCCACCAGTCGCCCACTTGAGTCACCCCGGCCACTTCCAGCCCAGCCAGGGTGATGCGCTCGGCCAGGTCTGGGGTGGGGAGGGTGAGATCAACATATTCTTTCAGCCAGGAAATCGGAACGTACATAGAAGTAGCCTCAACTTATGGGACATTGGTTGGTCAAATTGCTTGTTGGGTAGAGGTAGAGATTGGGCGATTGGGAGATTCTGCCGCGTTAATCGCCCAATTGCCGACTCTCCCAATCTCCAGATTTAGACGATTTGAAGTTGATGTAAAACATCCAGTTCATCGGGCAGGGGTGATTGCCACAGCCAATCTGTTTGCAGCCAGAAGCCTTCGACACTGGCACTATGGAATCGGCCATCTTCGTCGGGCAAAACTTGATGATAATAACCATCTTCGCCCAATCGGTAAAATTCGGCCTGGCGGCGGATGGGGTCGATCAGCCAATATTCCCCAATTCCCTCGGCCTCGTACTCCATAAACTTGCGCCCACGGTCCCGGTGTACGCTTTCCGGAGAAATGATCTCCACGACCAGATCTGCCGGGCCGTCCAAATAGGTGGAGTGGATGCGATCTCGGTTGGCTGCGCGCACAAAGGCCAAATCCGGCTCACGGGCCTGGTCGGACTGGTGCAGGCGCATGAGGAAGGGGGCTTGCAATACCTCGCCCAATTGGCGACGGCGGGAAAAAGTGTGAAGCAGGATGTAGAGCCATCCGCTCAACTGTTGATGCACTCTGGACACAGGGGACATGACTTCAAGCCTCCTATCTACCCATTCGGCGCGGATTTCGGGCTCGGCGCGGTCGAGTTGTGCCAAAAATTCTTCAAAGGAGATCTCGGCGAAAGCTGTTGGCGGCATGGCCGTGGCAATCATTTCGGATAGCATGGGAACTCCTTTCTTTCTCTGTCTGCCCCCCGGTCCCCAATTCTGGGGGAGGTTGTGGACAGTTTCCCCCAAGGTTGGGGGGCCAGGGGGCTACCCCAAAGTTTCGTAGATCAAATCATGGCAAAGCGCCCGCCATTGACCCCAGACTTTGCGCTTGCCTTCCAGCCGACGCAGCATGTCGGCCACATGGCCCATCTGGTTGGGGAGCGCCGAACTATAACCCGCCACTTCCCAGTTGTCCGCGCAGTGGGGGATGGCCTCGGTGGTGGTCAGGTGGAAGACATAGCTGGCAAAGCTGCGCCGGGTCTCGCCAAAGTGAAAGTCGTAGGTGTAAAGCCCCAAAAAGCGCTGGGGTGTCACGGTCAGCCCGGTCTCTTCGGCGATCTCCCGATAGAGGGCATCTTCCACGCTTTCGTTCAACCCAATGCCGCCAGAGGGCAGGCGGAAGAAGGTGGGCTGATACCAGGCTTTGGTATGCAGCAGAATTTCGCCATTTTCGTGCTGGATGGCGAAGACCACTTCGGCCCGCCGGTCCACGTCCTCCCGCCAGCGATAGGCGACCATATAGAGATCCGCGTTCAGATCAAAGTGGCGGCGGATGGGCGACCCGTGCGCCTGGGCCAGGATCTGGACCTCCTCCTCGTCGATCATGGGCAGGGAAGAGAGCGGGGCGTCGGGGCGAGACATAGGCTGGGCTGAACTCTGCGGTGAATGTGTCATGGACCTCGGCTTGGGTGTCTGGGGATGCGGCCAACCGTTCGACTGTTCATGGCAGAGTGTAAACGGAATTGGAGGGGATGGCAAGAAAATGGGGTGGGTGAAGGGGTGGAGGGGTGAAAGGGTGAAGGGGGGATCTATATTGGTTGGGAAGAAACCTCCCGATTGATTTCCCAGGTTCCGAGTGAATGGGCAGGGGCCATCCACATCCATGTGCCAGCGACACGGGTGCGTTGTAACCCAGAACGGTCTAATGCTGAGGAGACCTCCTGTTGCAGGTCAGTGAATAATTTGTCTCCAAACAAACAGATGCCATCCGTGCATACGTCGATCAGCAATGGCGTAAAATCACCAGAGATCTCTTCTGGCGTTTTGGCAATCAGGGAAATGCCAGCCGGGAGGGCAAGTAAGTGGGGCAGCAGAACCATCATCATTGCACGATGGCGGGCCAGGGGATCTTTGGGCAAATTTTCGATTACCAGGAAAATATCATGATCACTGTCCGGGCGCGCCTCTCCGCGGCTTTGGGAGCCAAAGAGGATGACCAGTTTGAGCCTTTCGCCAAAGCGCTTGCTCAACGCATCGATTAAGACGGTGTAAGTTTGGAAAAATCCTTTATTATCCATATCCGTATTCTATCTCATCTTTGCTCGGCTGACCAGAAGAAATTACCGATCCGATTTCCGCCAGATCATCCCGGCTATGCCCAACCCAAGCAACCCCAAACTCATCACCGACACCCACAACCCCACGGTGCGGGGAGTCGTCGTGCCGTATTCCAACAAGATAAACCCGTCCCCCGTGGCCGGGAGGGGGACGGTCATGCGGCCCAAAGTACCCGTCTCTTCGGGGATGATGGGCAGTTCCCGCACCTTTTTCCCGTGCAGCCCATCTAACAAAAAGGCCCGCCAGCCGGGATAATAGAAGTGGTTGAAGATGATGTGCTGATCATCTCGCGGCGCACAACTTTTGGCCGCCGGGTCCAGATCTGTGCAGAAGTAGACCTCTTCCCGCCACGTATTGTGGGCCACGGACCCCAGGGTGAGGGTGGCGTAGTCCACATTGCTCATGTCCACTTTTGTGGTGACCGGCAGCACCGGCCCGCCTGCCTTGTCCTGGTCGATGTAATACTCGGCCAT
>JAGNDO010000109.1 GCA_018003515.1 Caldilineaceae bacterium | reverse complement strand
CCGGGGGGCCAAAGGGAGGCGGGATACGAATTTGAAGCCAAAGAATCAATCCCAAATTTTCCCAAATTGATTGTTGACAAAGCCCCATTCCTGTGCTATCCTTTCAAGTTGCGGTACCTCCTGGCTGGGTGTGGGCGAATGGGCCTCAAGGTGGTCAAAAAACCTGGGTGCAATTCAAATTTCGCCAAAGCATATCCAACTGGGTGAAATAGGCTACAAACGGACCCGATCGGTTGGCTGAGAAACGGATTGCGTTGAAAGACCGCTTCCAGGCAATTGGTTCGTCCCGTGGTGGTTCACATAAAGTTGAGTTCAATAACGAGGTGGTTTCCTGTTAAAGATGCCCAGCCCAAGAAGAATTCTGGTTGGGCTTTTCTGTTGCCCTGCAACCGGCCCAAAACTTAATCTCCTGCGCGGCAGATATTGAGGATGGGTGGCGGAGCGGGGGCGCAAGCAATTTGGCGGCGGGAACTGCCCAGCAAACCAAGGCACCTGAAGACAGAGCGCATGAGAGCAGCACAGACGCTGATCTCCCCGCTGACTGCAAGGTGCCATCTTGTTGTTAGGCGTCGGTTGCTAGAAACGTTTTGAAAAATAGCCACGAAGTTGGGAAGAAGGGAAGTTTCACGAAGGAAGAGGCGTTCGTTTCTCTGTTTCTTCGTGGACCTTCCCATGTTCGTGTGTTCGTGGCTATCGCCCAGGATTTTTGCGGGCTGTAAGGTAAAGCAGGATTTTCGAAAGTGGACAGGTCCGTTGGTGGATGGGGGTTGGCCCTGGTGAGAGGGGTCTAATTCCTGGAAGCGGATCTGTATGTCGGATGTGTGGGTTGGTTCGTGGATCACTTGCGTGGTCTGCGCATCGACAAGAAGATCAAGAGTAGGTGTAAGGAGCCCATTGTACATGACACAACCTCTTCAAACCCTTTCCTCTGTCAATGGCGGCAATGTCGGTGGTAGTGATGCCTTTGCCGGCATCCCGCGTAAGACTTATGCGCGTACCCCTACGGTGATGGGGCTGCCCCGACTGACCGAAGTGCAGTTGCGTAGCTTTGAATGGTTCCGCACAGAAGGTCTGCGCGAACTTTTTGAAGAAATTTCCCCCATCGTCAGCTTCAACAAAAACCTGGAGTTGCATTTGGGTGACTTTCATTTTGGTGAACCCAAGTACCCAGAAGATGAATGCCGAGAGCGAGACATCACCTTTTCCGCACCCTTGTGGGTGAAGGTGAAGTTGATTAACAACGACACCGGTGAAATCAGCGAGCAGGAAGTCTTTATGGGCGACTTCCCCCTGATGACCGATTCCGCTACCTTTATTATTAATGGGAGCGAGCGGGTAGTGGTCAGCCAATTGATCCGCTCCCCGGGTGTCTATTTTACTGTGGAAGAAGATCGTTCTACCGGACGCGACATGGCAGGGGCCAAAATGATCCCCAGCCGGGGTGCCTGGCTAGAGTTCGAAACCAGCCGCCGGGACATCATCAGCGTGAAGGTGGACCGCAAGCGTAAATTGCCGGTCACCATCCTGCTGCGGGCCATCGGCTTTGGCACCGATGAAGAGATTCGTTCCTTGTTTACCGATGTGGACACGGACGTGGATCACCCCTTCATCGAGTCCACCCTGGAGCGGGACACCACCGCCAACCCCACGGACAACACGGAAAAGGGTGTGGACGATGCCTTGCTGGAGTTTTACAAAAAGCTGCGCCCCGGGGATCCGCCCACTCTGGACAACGCCAAGAGCTTCATGCAGAATCTCTTCTTTGCCGCCCGCCGCTATGATCTGGGCAAGGTGGGGCGCTACAAGCTCAACCGCCGTCTGCGTCTGGACACCAGTTTGAACAACCGCATCCTCACCAACGAGGATCTGATCGCGGTGATCAAGCGCATCATCAACATCAACAACGGCTCCGAGCGCCCGGATGACATCGATCATTTGGGCAATCGTCGCATCAAGACCGTGGGCGAACTGGTACAGAACCAGTTGCGTATCGGTCTCCTGCGCATGGAGCGGGTCGTGCGCGAGCGCATGTCCATCCGCGACCCAGAGCAGGTGACGCCCCTTAGCTTGATCAACATCCGGCCCGTGGTGGCCGCCACCCGTGAGTTCTTTGGGGGCAGCCAGCTCAGCCAGTTTATGGACCAGACCAACCCCTTGGCCGAGCTGACCCACAAGCGCCGTCTCAGCGCCCTTGGACCCGGTGGTCTGCGCCGAGAGCGGGCGGGCTTTGATGTGCGAGATGTGCATTACAGCCACTATGGCCGTATCTGCCCCATCGAGACACCCGAAGGCCCCAACATCGGGCTGATCGGCTCTTTGGCCTCCTTTGCCCGGGTCAATGAGTATGGGTTCATCGAGACGCCGTACCGTCGGGTCTATACCTCTGTTCCGGCTGATGAGACCGCCGGCATGGTGGGCCGTATCCTATGGGATGACATCATCGATCCGGCCACCGGTGAGATGGTGGCGGAACGGGAAACCGTGATTGACGCGGCCCTGGCCGAGCGGCTGGTCGCCGTGGCCGCCTTGGCGGGTCAGGAACAGATCGTGGTCAAGCCCTTTGCCAGCGAAGAGGTCGTCTACCTCAACGCCGACGAGGAAGAAAACGCCTCCATCGCCCAGGCCTCTTCGGGGCTGAATCGGTTGGGCGAGTTTCAGAACCCACGCCCGTCGGCCCGTCATGCCGAGGACTTCCGGTTTGAACTGCCGGAAAATATTCGCTACATGGATGTGTCGCCCAAGCAGATTGTGGGCGTCTCGGCCTCCCTGATCCCCTTTCTGGAGCATGATGATGCCAACCGGGCGCTCATGGGATCCAACATGCAGCGCCAGGCCGTGCCCCTGGTGCGCCCGGACGCCCCCATCGTGGGCACGGGTGTGGAATACCAGGCAGCGGTCGATTCCGGCCAGGTGGTCGTGGCCCGCAACGCCGGCGAAGTGGTCAGCGTGGTCGGCAACGAGATCGTGGTCATGGAAGCCGACGGCACCCGGCGCAGCTATCATCTGCGCAAATATCATCGCAGTAACCAAAGCACCTCTATCGATCAGCGCCCCCTGGTCTTCAAGGGTGACATCGTCGCCAAGGGCACGGTGTTGGCCGACAGCAGCAGCACGGATCGGGGCGAATTGGCCCTGGGCCAGAATGTGCTGGTGGCCTATCTGAGCTGGGAGGGTGGCAACTTTGAAGATGCCATCCTGGTCAGCGAGCGGCTGGTGCAGGACGATAAATATACCTCCCTGCATGTGGAGAAGCACGAGATCGAGGCCCGAGAGACCAAGCTGGGACCGGAAGAGATCACCCGTGACATCCCCAACGTGGGTGAGGACGCCTTGAAGGATCTGGACGAAGAGGGCATCATCCGCATCGGAGCGGAAGTCACCCCCGGCGACATCCTGGTGGGCAAGATCACCCCCAAGGGCGAGACCGAGCTGACCCCGGAAGAGAAGCTTCTGCGGGCCATCTTTGGCGAAAAGGCCCGAGAGGTGAAAGATAGCTCCCTGCGCCTGCCCCACGGTGAACGGGGCAAGGTGGTGGATGTCAAGGTCTTTGCCCGGGACGAGCATCGAGATCTGCCCGCTGGCGTCGAGAAGATTGTGCGGGTGGGCGTGGCCCAGCGCCGCCGCCTGACCGAAGGCGACAAGATGGCCGGTCGCCACGGCAACAAGGGCGTCATCTCCAAGGTCGTGCCCGTTGAGGACATGCCCTTCCTGGAGGATGGCACCGCCGTGGACATCATCCTGAACCCCCTGGGTGTGCCTGGCCGTATGAACATCGGCCAGATCCTGGAGGCCCACTTGGGCTGGGCGGCCCTGCGTATGGGCTTCATGGCCGAGACCCCGGTCTTTGACGGGGCCAAGGAAGACGAAATCGAGGCCGAACTGGCCCGCACCTGGCTGACAGACCGAGCCTGGGATGTGGCCCGGCGCAAGGCCTGGAGCGTGACCGCCGAGGCCGGTATCCCCAGCCACGAGCTGGAGGACGACATCGACGCCCTGCGCATCTATCTGGCCGATTGGCTGGAGCCTTTGGGCTATGATGCTGAATCTATCTTTAGTAGCGTTCCCTATGCCCGACGAGCTTGTGTGCGCGGGTGGTTGGACGAATCCGGCTATGATGCTGAATTGCTGATCCCGGCGCATTATGACAATAGCCGAACCAACGAGGAATCCAACGCCGCCGTCATTGAAGCCACCCTGCGCGAGTGGATGAGCTACTACGGCGGCGAGCATAAGGATCTGAGCGGCGAGGAGCTGATCGCCGCCGCCCAGGAGTTGAGCGACGAGCTGGTCATGCCTTTGCCCACCACGGGCAAGCAGCGGCTCTATGACGGCAAGACCGGCGTGCCCTACGATCTGCCCGTGACCGTGGGGGTGGTGCAGATGCTCAAGCTGCATCACCTGGTCGAGGACAAGGTCCACGCCCGCAGCACTGGCCCGTATAGCCTGGTGACCCAGCAGCCCTTGGGCGGTAAGGCCCAGTTCGGCGGTCAGCGCTTCGGCGAGATGGAAGTGTGGGCGCTGGAAGCCTATGGCGCCGCCTACACCTTGCAGGAGATGCTCACCATCAAGTCCGATGATGTCAGCGGTCGTGTCAAGACCTACGAGGCCATTGTCAAGGGCGAGGACATCCAAAGCCCCGGCGTGCCGGAGAGCTTCCGGGTGTTGGTGAAGGAACTCCAGAGCCTGGCCTTGGCTGTGGAAGTGATCAACGACAAGAATGAGGTGATCCAGTTCGGCAAGGATGACGCCGAGGAGCGCCTGCCCAAGTTGGGCTTTAGCCTGAACATTCCCAGTCCCATGGCCCGCAGCCAGGAATAGCGAATGGGAGATTAGGAGAGTAGGAGATTGGGAGAGTGAAGATTTACTCTCCCAATCTCCTACTCTCTCAATCTCTTAGTCTCGCCTATAAGATCAGGAGAGCAAACATATACTATGGAAGTAAAGAATTTCGACGCCATCCGAATTTCCCTGGCCTCCCCGGAACAGATCCGGGAGTGGAGCTATGGTGAGGTCACCAAGCCTGAAACCATCAACTACCGCACCCTGCGCCCCGAGCGGGACGGTCTTTTCTGCGAGCGCATTTTTGGTCCCCAGAAGGATTGGGAATGTGCCTGTGGCAAGTACAAGCGCGTCCGTTACAAAGGCATTGTGTGCGACAAATGTGGGGTTGAAGTTGCCCCCAGCCGCGTGCGTCGCGAACGCATGGGCCATATTCAACTGGCCTCCCCGGTCAGCCATATCTGGTATGTGAAGGGTGTGCCCAGCCGCCTGGGGTTGCTGCTCAACATCAGCCCCCGTCATCTGGAACGGGTACTCTACTTCGCCCAGTACATCATCACCAACGTCAACGAGGATGCCCGCAGTCGGGCCATCCAGCGCCACGAGCGGGAACTGCAAATGCGTCTGGCGCGCATGGAGACCGAGGTGCAGGATCAGCTTGAGAAGGAAGAGAGCCACTTCGACAAGCGCATGGCCGAGCTGGACGCCAGCGAAGAGACCAAGATCGCCCAGTTGGACGAGCGCATCAGCGCCACCGTCTCCGGCATGATCGCCGAGGCCCAGTCTTTGCAGACCTGGCTGGCGACCCGGGTGGGCAAGAAGTCCGATGCGATCAAGAGCCTCTCCTGGGCCGAGGATCCCATCATCGAAGTCGGTGAGATCATCACCGCCGACCGCGAGAGCCATGTGGCCAAGCTGGTTGAAGACCAAACCTACAAACTCCAGGCCGAATCCGACGAAGAGAAGGCGGACATCCGCCTGATGCTTTCGGCCCAGCGGGACCATCTGCGCGCCGAACTGGAAGCCAAGACCGGCCAGCCTCGCCAAGAGTTGGCCGACCGCCAGGATCGTCTGCGGGCCAGCATGGAGAAGGATCTGGATGAATTGAAGGGGCTCTCCGAGCAGCAATTGCTGGCCGAGAGCCGCTACCGAGAATTGGCCGACCGCTGGGGCAACGTCTTTGACGCCGGCATGGGGGCCGAATCTGTACGGGACATCGTGGCCAAGGTCAACCTGGACAAACTCAACAAGGAGTTGCGTCGGGAGATCCGCACCACCCGCAGCAAGCAGCGGCGCAAAAAGGCTGCCAAGCGTCTGCGCGTGGTGGAAAACTTCCGCAAGAGCGGCAACCGTCCCGAGTGGATGATCCTGACCTCTCTGCCCGTCATCCCGCCGGACCTGCGCCCCATGGTGCAGTTGGACGGTGGCCGCTTTGCCACCAGCGATCTCAATGACCTTTACCGCCGGGTGATCAACCGCAACAACCGTCTCTTGCGTCTGCTGGAGCTGGGTGCCCCGGATGTGATTGTGCGCAACGAAAAGCGCATGTTGCAAGAGGCCGTGGATAGCCTGATCGACAACGGTCGCCGAGGCCGGGCGGTCAGCCGCAGCGGCAAGCGCAAGCTGAAGAGCCTGAGCGACATGCTCAAGGGCAAGCAGGGCCGCTTCCGCCGCAACCTGTTGGGCAAGCGCGTGGACTATTCCGGTCGTTCCGTGATCGTGATCGGCCCGGACCTCAAGCTGCACCAGTGTGGTCTGCCCAAGAAGATGGCCTTGGAACTCTTCAAGCCCTTCGTCATGCGCCGTCTGGTGGAATATGCCTATGCCCACAACATCAAAAGCGCCAAGCGCATGGTGGACCGCCAGTCCGCCGAGGTGTGGGATGTGCTGGAAGAGATCTGCAAGGAGCGCCCGGTGCTGTTGAACCGGGCCCCCACCCTGCATCGTCTGGGTATCCAAGCCTTTGAGGTCACCCTGGTTGAGGGCAGCGCCATCAACCTGCACCCCCTGGTCTGCGCGGCCTTCAATGCTGACTTTGACGGCGACCAGATGGCCGTGCATGTGCCCCTGAGCAAGCCGGCGGTCAAAGAGGCCCGAGAGCTGATGCTGGCCAGCATGAACCTGCTCAAGCCCAGCAGCGGCGAGCCCATTGTCGGTCCTTCCAAGGATATGGTCATGGGTGTCTATTACATGACCGTTGAGGAGCCGATCAAGGGCGACTACGTGCCCACCTTTGCCAACATGGAAGAGGCGGAATACGCCTACGACACAAATAATATCAAGCTGCGCCAGCCGCTTATGGTACTCTTTACCTCCAAGTTCGATGATGTTTCTATCGATCAGTTGGACATCAGCGAGCGGGTGCAGGAGGCTTTGCTGGCCCACGGCATCAAGACCATCGGCCAGGTGATGGATCACTATGCCCAGGGCGAGAACCGCATGATCGGCGAGATTCCCGCCTTTGGTCCCGCGGCCATGAGTGAAGTGCGGGAAGCCCTGCGCGTGTACGGTCTGTTGGGTGCCCTGTGGCCCGAAGAGCGCTTTATGCGCACCACCGTGGGCCGCATCCTCTTTAACAAGATCATGCCCCAAGAACTCTGGTTCATCAACGAAGTGATGGACAAGAAGGGCGTCAATGTGGTGGTGGAGCGCTGCTACAAGCACCTGGGCCGAGCGGTGACCGCCGAGGTGGTGGATGCCATCAAGGACATCGGCTTCCGTTTTGCCACCCGCTCCGGCATCACCATCGCCGTCAGTGACATTAAGGTGCCAGAGGAAAAACCGGCTATTCTGGAAAAGACCACCATCGCCGTGCAGCAGGCCGAACGGCAATATCGCCGTGGCCTGATCACCGAAGAAGAGTTGTACAACAAAACGGTTGAACTCTGGACCCGGGCCACGGACGAAGTGACCGACAAGGTGCGGGATCTGCTCAACCCGGTGGAGGGGCTGGGGGCTATGGCCCGATCCGGTGCCACCAAGGGTGGCATCAACCCCATCCGCCAGTTGGCCGGGATGCGTGGGCTGATGGCCGACCCCAACGGTCGCATCATCCCACTGCCCATCCGTTCCAACTTCCGCGAGGGGCTGACCGCTCTGGAATACTTCCTGAGTACCCACGGCGCCCGCAAGGGGTTGGCCGATACGGCCCTGCGTACGGCGGATGCCGGGTATCTGACCCGCCGCCTGGTGGACGTGGCCCAGGATGTGATCATCACGATGGATGACTGTGGCACCAGCGCAGGCATCTGGATCGACGATGTGCAGGCCAAGGTGATGGGCCAGACTTTCCCCGAACGGATCGTTGGCCGCTATCTGGCCGGCACCATTACCGACCCGGAAAGCGGGGACGTGATTCTGGAGAAGGGGGCCTTGCTCAATGAGGGTGCCCTGGCCACCCTGGCCCGCCACGACATCAACCAGGCCTACGTGCGCAGCGCTCTGAGCTGTGAGACCCGCTTCGGTCTGTGCAACAAGTGCTATGGCGAGGATCTGGCCCGTGGCGGTGCTGTCAAGATGGGCGAGGCCGTGGGCATCATCGCCGCCCAGTCCATCGGCGAACCGGGCACGCAGCTTACCCTGCGCACCTTCCACACCGGTGGTGTGGCCGGTAGTGACGACATCACCCAGGGACTGCCCCGTGTCGAAGAGCTCTTCGAGGCCCGCAACCCCAAGGGTGAAGCGGTGATCAGCGAGATCGACGGCATCGTGGATATCTTCTGGGAGGGCGAGACGCGCAAGCTGAAGGTCAGCCGCACGGATCTCAAGCGCCGAGAGGTGACCATCCCCGCTGGCTATGCGGTCAGCGTGGCCGATGGCGACCGGGTACAGGATGAGACCATCCTGGCCCGTCTGACGGTCACAGGAGAGGAAGAGCAGACCATCGCCGCCGGTATGCAGGGCGAAGTCTTCTTGGAGGCATCCGACAGCCACCCCGGCGAGATCGTGGTCACCGTGCGCCGAGAGGACACGGTGGTGTGGGACTCTGACATTCCGGCCAATGCCCGTATGCGGGTGGCCAAGGGTGATGATGTCCACGCCGGTGACCAGCTTACCGAAGGGGCCAAGAATCCCAAGGAGATCCTGCGTATCCAGGGCGTTGAGGCCTGTCAGCTCTACATGCTGGAACAGGTACAGCAGGTCTACCGCAGCCAGGGTGTGGGTATCCATGACAAGCACATCGAGGTGATCCTGCGCCAGCTTCTGCGCCGCATCATGATCCGGGCCACCGGGGACGCCGAGTTCCTGCCCGGCGAGTTGGTGGACCGCTACCGCTTCGAGGACATCAACAACGCCATCGTGGCCAAGGGCGGCAAGCCGGCCCGGGGCGAGCCCGTGGTGCTGGGTCTGACCAAGGCGGCGCTCAATACTGAGAGCTTCCTGGCCGCCGCCAGCTTCCAGGAGACCACTCGTGTACTCACCGAGGCCGCCATCCGCGGCCAACGGGACGAGCTGCGGGGTCTGAAGGAGAACGTGATCATCGGTAAGTTGATTCCGGTGGGCACGGGCTTCCACGCCCGCCAGGCCGAGTTGGCCGAGGCAGCCCAGCAGTTGGATATGGACGACTCCTTGTTGGACGAGGACGACGAGCTGGAAATGTCCGATCTGGACTTCGCTGATCTGGACATGAGCGAGTTGAGCGGTTTGGTGGAAATGGGCAACAGCCCCCTGGGCATGATGAATGCCGTTCTGGCCGGGGCTGGTCAGGACGATGAGGAAGACGATCTGGATCTGGACTTCGACTCCCTGGGCGACGACGGCGACGATTCCGATCACCTGGATGTTGACATGAGCTAAACCGTGCGCAGTAAGCGCTATAGTGTCCAGGTTTTGGCATGGCCACCCTGGCCACCCTGGACGCTATAGCGCTTACTACGCACTTAAAGTAGAACCGGTGTCGTTTCCAGACGGGTTAAATTTGACCCGGCCAAAAGGAATGTGTTACAATCGGAGATCGTGGGCTTACACAGAAAAAGTCCGCGGATAGGTATTTTATTGCGCTGAACCGAGATGATTGAATCATAAGATCCCTCGGTCTTGAATAGTCACACTTAGCCCATCAATGTAGAATCGATAGTTGATTCGGTTTTGGGCTGTCAACGATTGAATTCACTGCTGTTGTTTCGGCATAATGTTAGACCTGATGGAGGGTTCCTTTGCCTACGATTAACCAGCTGGTTCGCAAGGGCCGCAAAGACAAACCGCGTAAGGAGACAGCCCCGGCGCTCCGCTATACCCAGAACACTCTGACGGGGAGAACCCGGCGTATTGCCAAGGGCAATCCTCAGAAGCGCGGTGTGTGTACCCAGGTGCGAACAACCACCCCGAAGAAGCCGAACTCGGCTCTGCGCAAGGTGGCTCGTGTGCGTCTGACCAACGGGATTGAAGTCACCGCTTACATTCCGGGCGAGGGGCACAACCTGCAAGAGCATAGCGTTGTTTTGGTGCGCGGTGGTCGTGTCAAGGATCTGCCCGGTGTGCGCTATCACATCGTGCGGGGCGCTTTGGACAGCACCGGCGTCAGCAATCGCAAGCGCAGCCGTAGCAAGTATGGTGCCAAGCGGCCCAAGGCCAAATAGTCGGTCTGGCTCGGTTGATCTTTAACCGGTTCGACCTGTCCCTAAACGCAGCGTACGACGCATGAGCGTACAAGTAACGCAAAAGTAACGGAGAAAGTCAGCAATGTCCCGAAGAAATCGTCCCGAGCGGCGTCCGGTTACCCCGGACCCTCGCTACAAAGATGTGGTTTTGGCCAAGTTCATCAACAACCTGATGGAGCGGGGCAAGAAAAGCCTGGCTTCCCGGATTGTGTATGATGCCCTGGATCTCGTCGGCCAGCGCACCAACCGTCCGCCCCTGGAAGTCTTTGAAGAGGCCCTGAAGAACACCATGCCCATGGTAGAGGTCAAGCCGCGCCGGGTGGGTGGCTCTACCTATCAGGTGCCTATGGAAGTGCGGGCGGATCGCCGCCAAGCTCTGGGTATGCGTTGGTTGATCTCTTTTGCTCGCAAGCGCAGTGGCCGTGATATGGCTACCCGTCTGGCTGGCGAACTGCAAGATGCGGCCAAGGGCGAAGGTGCCTCTGTGCGCAAGCGGGAAGAGACCCACCGTATGGCTGAGGCCAACCAGGCTTTCGCTCACTTCCGCTTCTAGGTTCGGTCGTTGTCTGGCTTTGAGCCAGGATTCCAGAGTTTCCGGTCTTTTTAAGGCCAAATTGGCTTTAACGCATAGCCCGGAATAGAGAAAAAAATAGCTGCGGTGCCCTGGGCCAGTGATCGTCTGCCGCAAACCCCCATCAACTTCGGTTGTATGACAGGGTTTCTGATGCAGAAGCTTGGTCAGTCACAAAGGGCACCGCATGTTTATGCCCGGCGCAGAATTTTTTTGGGTAGTAGGATCTAAGACCGGCAATATCCTGGGAAATCCTGGGACAAGAAGCACAAACTTTAGATCGGCGACCTTCCGGCCTGAAAATCGATAGAAGTTGACACAAAAATCGACTTTTTGGCAAATTTCCGGAAAAGCTGCCGACCGTTGAATGGCTGGGGAAACAAATAATGAGTATCGATTATCCTGTAAACAAAACACGTAATATTGGTATCATTGCCCATATTGATGCGGGCAAGACTACCACCACCGAGCGTATCCTCTTCTACTCCGGGCGTATTCACCGCATGGGTGAAGTACATGAGGGCACCGCGGTCACCGACTGGATGGTGCAGGAACGGGAGCGGGGGATCACCATCACCGCCGCCGCCATCACCACCACCTGGACCGACTCCAT
The DNA here is from genome assembly GCA_018003515.1 of Caldilineaceae bacterium. Taxonomy (GTDB): domain Bacteria; phylum Chloroflexota; class Anaerolineae; order Caldilineales; family Caldilineaceae; genus JAGNDO01. The sequence continues at coordinate 3,340 of JAGNDO010000109.1, read as the reverse complement.
GACCGGTGAAGAGGTGCAGATCAACATCATCGACACCCCTGGGCACATCGACTTCACCGCCGAAGTGCAGCGCAGTATGCGTGTGCTGGATGGCGGTGTGGTGGTCTTTGATGCTGTGGCCGGTGTCGAGCCTCAGTCCGAAACCGTGTGGCGGCAGGCGGATCGCTATGGCGTGCCCCGCTTCTGCTTCATCAACAAGATGGACCGCATGGGCGCTAATTTTGAGCGCACCATCGAGATGATTATCGATCGGCTCGGTTGTAACCCCGTCCCCATCCAACTGCCCATTGGGGCGGAAGATCACTTTGTGGGCGTCATCGACCTGATTCGCATGGAAGCCCTGGTCTTCTCTGATGTCCTGGGGGCCAAGCCGTCCGTGGAGCCTATCCCGGCCGAGCTGTTGGCTTCAGCCCAAAAGGCGCGGGAATATATGGTCGAGCGCATCGCCGAGACCAACGACGAGCTGACCCTCAAGTTCTTGGAAGGCGAAGAGATCTCCGTTCCCGAACTGATGGTAAGCTTGCGCAGCGCCGTGATCAACAACAAAATTGTGCCGGTACTCACGGGGACTGCCTTGCGCAACATGGGTGTGCAGCCCCTTTTGGATGCAGTTGTGCGTTATCTGCCCAGCCCGGCGGACATTCCCGCCATCAACGGCACCCACCCGGAGACGGGCGAAGTCATTGTGCGTCATGCAGACCCCAAAGAGCCTTTTGCGGCCCTGGTCTTCAAGATTGTCACCGACCCCTTCGTGGGGCGTCTTGCCTACGCCCGTGTCTATTCCGGCACCCTGGAGGCGGGTAGCAATGTCTACAACGTCAACCGGGATCGCAAGGAACGAGTCAGCCGTCTGCTCCAAATGTACGCGGACAAGCGAGACGAGATCAAGGTCTGCGAAGCGGGCGATATCGCCGCCATTGTGGGCTTGAAACAGAGTTTTACGGGCGAGACCCTGTGCGACCCGAATTTCCCGATCCTGTTGGAGAACATCGAGTTCCCCGAACCGGTGATCAAGATCGCCGTGGAACCCAAGTCCAAGGCCGACCAGGACAAGATGACCGACGCCCTGATCAAGCTGGCCGAGGAAGATCCCACCTTCCGGGTTCAATATGACGACCAGACCGGCCAGACCGTGATCAGCGGCATGGGCGAGCTGCACTTGGACATCATCGTGGATCGCATGAAGCGGGAGTTCCGGGTGCAGTGCAACGTGGGCCGCCCCCAGGTGGCCTACCGCGAGACCATCACCAAGTTCATCAGGGTAGAAGGTCGCTTTGTGCGCCAGTCTGGTGGCCGTGGACAGTTCGGCCACGTGTGGCTGGAACTGACCCCCAACGAAGGCGGCAAAGGCTTCGAGTTCGAAGATGCCACGGTTGGCGGTGTGATTCCCAAGGAATTCATCGGCGGTGTGCAGAAGGGTGTGGTTGGGGCCATGGACAGCGGCGTGCTGGCTGGCTACCCGGTCGTGGACGTCAAGGTCCGCCTGGTGGATGGCAGCTATCACGATGTGGACTCCAGCGAAATGGCCTTCAAGATTGCCGGTAGCATGGCCTTCAAGGAAGGGTGCCAGAAGGCAGGCCCCATTCTGTTGGAACCGACCATGAAATTGGAAGTGATCGTGCCCGAAGAATATGTGGGCGACGTGGTGGGTGACATCTCCAGCCGTCGTGGCACCATTCTGGGCATGGAGCCCCGCATGGGCGGCATCACGGCGGTGAACGGCTATGTGCCGTTGAGCGAGATGTTCGGCTATGCCACCAGTGTACGCTCCATGACCAGCGGGCGAGGCACCTTCACCATGGAGTTTGACCGCTATGCGCCGGTCAGCCAGAGCGTGGCGGAGAAGGTTTTGAAGCAGATGGCGGCCTGAAGCACTCTCTGACCTTTGATTGTGCGTGACAGCCGTTTAGATCAATTTGATAGCCTGTTGGATTTGTCAATCGACTGGCTATCAAGTATAATAATCCAGTTCTAGTACATTTTCGGATTTCGTACAGTAGAGTCTTTCTACCTGCACCGCCGAATACTTATTCGGCGGTGCAGTTATGCCTGAAGGCAAGTCCATGTGGATTTGCTGGCTGGTTTATCGGTGGATGACTCGAAACGTTACGTTCATTCCTAACGTGTTGTAAGGAGTAATTTCGATGGGAAAAGCAACTTTCGAGCGAACGAAGCCCCACGTCAACGTGGGCACCATTGGTCATATTGACCATGGCAAGACAACCCTGACCGCTGCCATCACCAAGGTGTTGGCCCTGAAGGGGTGGGCGGACTTTTCGGCCTTTGATCAGATTGACAATGCGCCGGAAGAGAAGGCGCGTGGTATCACGATCGCCATCTCCCACGTGGAGTATCAGACGGCCAATCGTCACTACGCCCATGTGGATTGCCCCGGCCATGCCGACTACATCAAGAACATGATTACGGGAGCGGCCCAGATGGACGGGGCGATCCTGGTGGTGGCGGCGCCGGATGGCCCCATGCCCCAGACCCGTGAGCACATCCTTCTGGCTCGCCAGGTGGAAGTGCCCTCCATGGTGGTCTTCATGAACAAATGTGACATGATGGACGATGAGGAGCTGCTGGAGCTGGTGGAGATGGAGTTGCGGGAGTTGCTGGACAGCTACAAGTTCCCTGGCGACGACATTCCCATTGTGCGGGGCAGCGCCTTGAAGGCGTTGGAGAGCGTGAGCAAGGACGTTGATGCGCCGGAATACGAGTGCATCTGGAACCTGATGCGAGCGGTGGACGAATATGTGCCGACGCCCGTGCGCGAGACCGACAAGCCCTTCCTGATGCCCATCGAAGATGTGTTCAGCATCAAGGGTCGTGGCACGGTGGTGACGGGTCGTATCGACCGTGGGGTGATTCATCCCATGGAAGAGGTGGAGTTGGTCGGTCTGGCCCCCACCCGCAAGGTGGTAGTGACCGGTGTTGAGATGTTCCGCAAGCTGTTGCCGGAAGGCATGGCGGGCGACAACGTAGGGTGTCTGCTGCGCAGCATCATCCGGGAAGATGTGGAACGTGGACAGGTGTTGGCCAAGCCGGGCAGCATCACCCCCCACACCACCTTCATGGGTGAGGTGTATGTGTTGAAGAAGGAAGAGGGTGGACGCCATACCCCGTTCTTCAAGGGCTACCGTCCCCAGTTCTACATTCGCACCATGGACATCACCGGCAACATTGAGCTGCCGGAAAATGTAGAGATGGTCATGCCTGGCGACAACGTCAACATGAAGGTGGAGTTGATCTCCCCCGTGGCGTTGGAGAACGGCAGCCGCTTCGCCATCCGCGAGGGTGGGCGCACGGTTGGCGCTGGCGTCATCACCTCGATTATCAA
>JAGNDO010000108.1 GCA_018003515.1 Caldilineaceae bacterium | reverse complement strand
GCGGTCTTGGCCGCTGCCGGGCGAGAGGGCATCCAAGTTAGGCAGGGTACGCTCGGCCCAGGTGTGGCCCGTGGCGTCGGCCAGCCGAAGGATGGCTTGAAATTCGCTCAGTTGGGCGTCGGGTTCCCAGTTCAGATCAATTTGGAGCGGGGTGTTGGCGCTGGGCAGTTGCGAGGGGGTCAGGGCGGCGGAGAGCAGGCGCACGGGGGCGAAGTCTGCGGTCATGAGCCGGGGGGTGGCTGGCTGAAGACGGCTCCAGGCGCTGAGGCGGGTGGTGGGGCTGATCCAGCGGTTCTCCAGGTTGAGGGCGCGGGGGGCCAGATAGCTTTCCATCTCTTGGGGCAGGGTGCTGCCGATGGAGAGCAGGGAGGGAATCCATACCACCCCGGCGGCCAACGATTCATCCAAGGTCTGGGTCACTTCTGGTCCCCAGGCCACGGCGTCAAAACTGAGCAGGTGGGGCCGGGGACCGAGGTCGTCCGGCGCATAGGCGCGCCAGAAGCCCACCTGCCAGGGGAAGACGGCCAGCACCCCATCGGCGTCTGTGCCCTGCTGCACCACCTGGCGGATCAGGGGGCGGTAGTCGTCGTCCCCATAGCGGGGCACGGTGTAGAAGGCGATGATGCCTGCCCCTGCCCCGATCAGGAGGAGGAAAAGGGTTGCTCTGGCCACCAGGCGCATGACCCAAGAAGCTGCCCAAAATTTATCCAACACCCAAGCTGTCAACAAAAGTGCGCTCGGCAATAAAAAGAAAAGCACCCGCTCTCCGCCTGTGGGAAAGAAGGGCCACAGGCGGTTGAGGGTGTAGCCCAGGGTGGCGGGGAAGAGCAAGCCCCAGGCCAGAAAAACGGGAACGGGCGTCTGGGCGCGGCTCTTTGTGCGGGCCAGCAGCAGAAGCAGAAGCAGCCCGGCGGGGCCGCAAAAGCGCAGCCAGTCCGCCGTGGGCAGGGGGATGTGACCGGCGCTAAAGGCCAGCAGATGGCGTCCGGCATAGGCGAGCAAGTTGAGGGGGGCATCGTTGTCCGCCACCACTTTGGCCTGGATGTAGGAGAGGAGATGGGGGACGGTGAAGAGCAGCCAGGGCAGATAGAGCAGGGCGGCCAGCATGTCCGCGGCCAGAAGGGGCATCAACGTTTGGGGATGGCGGCGGCTTTGCCAAACTGCCCACAGGAAATGGGCCAGGGGCAGCAGGGCCACATAATATTCGGTGTAGAGGGCGGCGGCGGTGATCAGGCCGTAGACCAGGGCCGCCCGTCGCCGGTGGGGGAGGGTTTGGGCCGTCCACAAGCGCCAAAACCAGCCGGTACTGAGCAAGCCCAAGAGCAGTTCCAGCCCATACATGCGCACTTCTTGGCTGTAGAAGAGGTGCATGGGGTTGACGGCCAGAAGCAGGGCGGCGATCAGGGCAATGCGCGGGCGGGCGGGGAAGAGGACGCGGCCCACCCACCAGATCACCGGCACGCTCACCCCGCCAATGAGTACGGAGAGGGCGCGCAAAACCGTGGGGTCGGCGCTGCCCCACAGCCCGGTCCACAGGTGGAGCAGGGCATAGTAGAGGGGCGGGTGGATGTCCCTGGCCGTCAGTTCGGCCATGTGGCTCAGGGCTTCCGTGGCAAAGAAGACGCTGTAACCCTCGTCCCACCACAGGGGCTGCCAGCCCAGACGCAGGCTGCGCAACCCCAGAGCCGCGGCCAAAAGCAGGGTCAACCCGGCCCAGACGGGCAGCCTGACGGACAGGCGGAAACGAGGGCGGGGATCGGCGCGCATGGGGCGGGTCAGTTCTGTTTCCAGCGGGGCAGGAAGGTGCGGGTTTCGCCTGCCACGGTGTATTCATAGGCTTCGGCCACCTGATTGCCACCGCCATCGGTCACATAGACTTTGTAGACGCCAGGGGTTGCACCAGGGAACTCGATCTTGACGTTGTAAATATACTCACTCTCCAAACCCGGATTCCCATGCAGTGGAAACGTACCGAAGTCACCTTCAACCCGACCTGCCGGACCCTCGGCGACCATCTTATAGCCGCCCATGATGGCGCTGGCATCTTTGTTAAAGAGTGCGCCAAAGAAGGTCACGTACGGATTGGAATTCTGTTGGGGCAACACATTACCAAACTTGGCAAAGGCAAAGCTGGGCGCGGGGGGCTGGGTGGGTTGCGCCGGGGCCGGGGTGTTGGTGGGCGCAGCCGGGGCCGGGATGCTGGTGGGTGGCGGCGCGGGGATGTTTTGGGCCACGGCTACCCCTTCCACCGCCCCCTGGGTCTCCACCAGGAAGGCGGCGATCCAGGCTTCCTGGCCGTTCACACAGCAGACTTGGAACCACTCCCCGGCGGCGTCCCGGGCCACGATGGGCAACTCTTCGCCCCGGCTGGCCTGGCCGGCCAGGGCATAGTCTGTGCCCGGCCCGCTGCGCAGGTTGACCGTGGGGCTGGTGACAATGACCAATGCCGGTTGCGGGGCGGGCTCAACGGCTTGCGCAGTCGGCGCGGCCTCCACAACAGCAACCGGCGCGGCCTCAACCGGGGCCACGGGGGCCGCTTCTGCCGGGGCCGACACGGGGGCCAACACGGGGGTGGCCTGGATCACATAGGGGGTGGGGGTGAAGGTAGGGACGGGGGTGCGGGTAGGCAATTGGGGCGTCGGCTCCGAATCGGACCCGCACGCGCTCAACAGCCCCAGGGTCAGGAGCAGGGCAATCGCCATGATCAGGATGGAACGAGATTCTTTTGCCGGGGTCAAAGGAAGGCGACAAGGCAAGAAAGACATTTGAAGGTTACTCCTCGATATGTGGGTCTTTTGATCCACGAATCTTCACGAATCGACACAAATCTTTTCTTTTTGATTCGTGAAGATTCGTGAAGATTCGTGGATCACTGTTGTTGACATTCACCGCAACCGGATCCAGGAAATGTAGACCTCCCGGTGGGGGTTCCAGGGAGCGGTGGTGAAGGTGGTCTCCGGGGAGAGCTGGTTGCCCGCGCCGTCGATGATGTAGACGGTCCAGGTGCCTTCGCCCAGGGCATAGAAGCCGGTTAGGCCGCCGGGACCGTCGAGATCCGGCGGGCGGTATTCGTATTTATAGTTGTATTCGTTGCGAGATCCCTGACCCAAGGGCGCGCTCCACTCAAAGTGATCGTAGCTGGGTTCCACCATGTTGGTCTGAGGGCGGTTGAAGCCCTCGAACTTGACAGCCAAAAAGTAGCCCGGTGCCGGGTCGCCCAGCCCCACGTACATACGCACCCAAATTGTCAGGAAATCATTGTCCGACGCATAAAACAACGGCCCCACCGCCCGCTCGAAGGGATAGATCACCGGCGTGGGTGTGGGGGTGGCCGTAGGCGTGGGGGTGAAGGTGGGCGTAGGCGGCGGCAGAATGGAAACTTCGGGCACGCCGGAGGCATCATTCCCCACCACCACATGTTGGGCGGCTACCCATACGCTCTCGTCATTGACACAGCAGATCTGCATCCAACTGCTGTCGCTTGTGCGCCCCACCAGCGTAACCGGAATCCCCGGTCCCAATTGGGCCACCAAGGGATAGTTCACCCCTGGCCCGGAACGCAGGGCGATCAAGCCCGTGCGGATGGTGACAAAGGGGGTGGCCGTCGCCGTGGTCGTGGGCGTCGGGGTTAAGGAGGGGGTGGGCGTGAGGGTGGGCGTGAGGCTAGGCCCAGTGGTCGGCGTCGATGTGGCCGTTGCGGGCAGGGGCGTGGGGGTGAGGGTGGGCGGCGGCACGGTCGGCACCAACTCCCTGGGGTCTTGGCCGGGCTGCACCACAATCACCCCGGGCTGAAGCTGGGGGGTGGGTGTCACCACGATCAGGGGGGCGATCACACCGGGGGTGTCGGTGAAGGTGGGCATGGGCGTCCGGGTGGGGGTGACATCCGCCACAGGACGGCGCACCAGATCCGCCGAAGAGCAGCCCAGCCCCACCAGCAAGAAAAGGCTGACGGCCACGGTCAACCCCCGCCGGCGCGGAGAGGCCATGATCCGATTGAGTCGAACTATCCAATTCTGCACCCATCCCCGCATCCCGGTCATGTCAGCGTCTCCGGATCCAACCGATGTAAATTTCCCGGTTGGTGATGGTGGAATCCAGGCGGAAGACCACGGGTGCGGCCATCTGACGGCCCTCCCCATCTCGCAGGATTATGGTCCAGTTGCCTGCCCCCAGGGCGGCGATGGACGGGGCGCGATTGGTCTCGGAATCAAGGCTTGGCCCAGTCTCGGTCGGGAAGGGCTTGTACTCGTATTTATAGTTAAAGGGCTTCTCTTTCTCTGGAAAAGAGATACGGAACATTCGCTCATAGTAGCCAACGCTACGCACATCGCCCAATGTGTTGGGCCGCTCGAAGCCCTCATACGAGGCGTCATAATAGTAGCCTTCCAAGGGCAGACCGTCTGCGTATTCGCCCACAAAAATCTTGCCCCAAATGGAGAGAAAAGCATTGTTGGTAGGCATGTAAATAGGGCCTTCGGCAATCTCGAAGGCATAGATCATGGGGGTGGCCGTGGGCGTGGGCGTCACCGTGGGGGTCTCCGTGGGCGTGGGGGGCGGGCCAGTCACCACCAAAGAGAGTTGGACCACATCGTTGATCACCTGCACCACGCTGCCCGCAATCCAGACCGACTCGCCGTTGACACAGCAGATCTGCACCCAATCGCCCTGGGGTGTACGGCCTACCAGAGTCACCTGCGTGCCATTGGAAAGCTGGGTCACCACGGGATAGTCCACCCCCGGCCCCGTGCGCACGTTGGCCCGATTCGCAATCACCCGCACAAAGGGTGTGGGCGTGGGCGTAGGCGTGACTGTCTCCGTGGGTGTAGGGACCAAAGTCTCTGTGGGTGTGGCGGATGGCCCAGGCGTGGGGGTCTCCGTGGGCAGCACAGCGGGTGGCGTCGGGGTGAAGGAGGCCGTGGGTGTGGGCGGCAGCAGGGAGGCCGGATCCACACCCGGTGGCGCAATAATCACGCCGGGACCGAGATCGCTGCCCGGTATCACTTGCAGCACCAGCCGGGTCACCTCCACCACGGGGGTGAAGGTGGGCTGAATGGCTCGGGTGGGGAAAGGGGTGACGACGATCTGGCGTTGGACCAAAGAGGTGGCCGAACAGCCCAAAGTCAGAAGCGCCCACACGGCCAGGGGGATCAGCAAACGCCGCCGGGATCGCCTTGGGCCGGACACGGGGTCAACCACAGGCGGCTCGGCGGCAATCAGCGGGGCAGAGATGAGCTTTTTGGTTCGGAAGAAAACGCACAAGGGTCCACGCACAGAGATAAGGCCAAGAATCACGATGGAAGGAACAAAATCTCAGCGGCCACCCTGGCCGCCTCGCCCTGAGTATAGCACGGAACCCAGGGAGTGACAACGAAAATAGATAAAAGAGATAACTGCCAACCCCACCCTAACCCTCCCCAGATTGGGGAGGGGACCGTCCATGTTACCCGGACTTCCGTCTTCGGCGACCCGGTTACTAACCCCCTCCCAGCCTTCCCCAATCTGGGGGAGGCTGGGAGGGGGTTGGTAGGTACGAAAAGAGTATGATCGAAGCATGGCTGTAATTTGGCGAAATGGCCGTTCTTGGCTATAATCGTGAGGTTGTGTACCTGTCGTCCACGTTACGTAAGGAAGAATTCTCATGAGCCAAATGAAAGTGCTATTACTCCAAGATCTGGCCACATTGGGCCAGGCTGGTGAAGTTTACTCGGTTGCCGGCGGTTACGCTCGCAACTTCTTGATGCCCCAGGGCATCGCCGTGCCCGCCACCAAGGGCGTGATGAAGCAGGCCGAAGACATCCGCGAGGCTGGCCTGCGGCGTCGGGCCAAGGAAAAGGCCGGCGCCGAAGCGCAAGCCACCGTGATCAGCAGCAAGAAATTGCTGTTCGAGGTCAAGGCCGGTTCCACGGGACGCATGTACGGCTCCATCACCACGGCGGATCTGGGTGATCGTCTGGCCGAGAAGGTCGATTTCGAGATCGATCGGCGCAAAATTCTGCTTGACCACCCCATCCGGGATTTGGGCCAGTACAATGTGCGTATGCGCTTGATGGCCGACGTCACCGCCACCTTCACCGTGGGTGTGGTGCTGGAAGGCGAAGGTTGGGCCAAGGCTGAAGCATACGCCAAAGCCGCCGCAGACGCTGCCAAGGCCGCCAAGGCTGCCGAAGCCGTGGAAGCGCACGCCGACGAAGCCGTCGAGACCGCCTAACCAGTCCCTCGCCTGCTTGTCCAGGCCGTCCGAAAAAGCTAAGGAACGCAACAAGCCGCTACCTGGATCAGGTAGCGGCTTTGCGCGTTTTGCAATATAGTCACTGGCTATGTTGGGAAAAACGTCCCCGGCACTCGCCACAATAAGTCTCATGGTCGAGACTTAGTGTGGCGAGTGCCGGGGACGTGGGTTGACCCCCTGAATTTCCCATACGCCCCATCCTTACGACCAAGTAGGCGGGTAAGCAACCCGCCCTACGCTTTCTCGGCCTGCACCTTCAGCCGCCCCTTCATCTCCGGGGTGATGGGAACCAGGATGGAGCCTTCGGGCAGAGACCCATAGGTGGTGGCCCGGCGCGGCCCATGCCGCCACAGATACGCGCCAATATAGGCGCACGTCACCGCGTCCAGGATGTCTTCGTGTTCTTTGAGGGCGGCCCCGCGCAGGCTGCGCACATCCGTGCCGGTGAGCAATGCCTTGGTGCGCTTGAGGACCGGGTCGGCCTGGCGCAGAGTGCGCAGCAGGGCCTGATAGCGCTCCAACTCAGCCCAGCGGCTCTCGTAGTCTCGCCCCCGGCGGGCCTTGTATTTGAGGCTCTTGTCCAGGCCAAAGAAGCTGACCAGGGCCGGGTGGGGGAAGACTTCGCACACAAAGCGGTCTTGGGTGCGCTTGGGGATCACCGCCACTTCGGAAAAGCGAAAGCGCTGCACCAACTGTTCCACCAGCCGCTCCCCCCGCACCACCGCGGACCCATCCCCCGCGGTCCGCCCCAAAATGTGCCGGTTGACCGGCAACGCCCCGGCCTCATAGCCCCGCCACACCCGGCTCAGATCCCGGTCACAGGGACGAGATCCGTGATCGTTGGGCACCCGCAAGGGCGCGTCCACGGTGATGATGGCCGGGCCTTTGTCGTCCAGATGGGTACGTACAAAGCCCAGGATCTCGTCATCGCCGACCAGGTTGCCAGCGTAGGCGGTCAGGCGATCTTCGAAGATCACGGCCACGCCGCTAGGGTTGCGGTCGCTCCAGGCCAGGTCGATGCCGATGAAGGTGGGTGGTTTGGGGTTCTTTTTGGGCATAGGATTTAAGTTGGGTGGGTGGTTGATGGGTTGATTGGTTGATTGCGTGGTGGGATATATTGTACGCTGGGATGGGGGGGATGGTCAACTGGAGATTTTCCCCGCCCACCCAAACCCCTACCAAACATTTTCACAGAATACACGACAGTGATACCATTGACCCCATGAGTAAAAAACGCAGGATCAACACAATGAGATGGACGGATCGATGGCTGCCAACCCGGCGCGCCTTGGGGTTGAGCGCACTGCTGGCCGTGTTGGGGCTGGCTTGGGTGGTGATGACATGGCCGAACCCGATCCAAAACCCGGACCCGGCCACGATCTTGCGCATGGACGATGACCGTTTTGTGTACAGCCCCGGCTGGCGGGTGGACGAGTTGGGCGCTGACCCGACTGAACCTGCGGATGCGTGGCAGCAACCTGCCGGGGTGGTGAGTTTTGACTACACCGGCCAAGATCTGACCCTGGCCGTGGCCGAAGGAGATTATTGGGCCTATTTGCTGGTGACGGTGGACGGCCAACCCGCCAACCAACTGCCCGTCTTGCCCGATGTGGCCGACAGCTTGGGCGAGAACGCTGGCTATCGTCCCCTCTCCGCGCCGGAGGTGCAGACCGCGGACGGGCCGGCGGTGCGCTGGCTGACCGTGCATCGGGCGGCGCAGAACGGTCTCCACTCCGTGCGGGTGGAAGTGTGGCGGGGGTGGGGCCAGACCCCTCTGCGGGGCGTGGCGGTGGATGGATTGCCCGCGCCCAAACTGCCCGTGTGGCCGGGCGTGATCCTGCTTTTGACCGCCGGGTGGATGGGCGTGGGGCTTTTGGGACGTGCAAAGGTACTGGCAACGGGACCGGGTGTTCTGGCCCCCTTGGCCCGGTTGCAGACCCGTCTCCTGGCGGGAAAGCTGGGGCAATCACCCTGGCAGGCCGCAGCTTTGACCTTGGCTTTGGTTGGCGCAGGCATGGGGGCGACGGGGGTTTGGTTGGATTTGTGGCCCGCAACCGTGGCAGGTTTGGGGCTGTTGGGGTTGGCAGGGTTGGTGCGACCGGCTGTGTGGCTGGCCGGGTTGCTCTTTGGACTGCCCTTCTATTTGCTGCCCCTGCCCCTGCTGCCGGGCCGTAGCCTGAATTTGGTGGAGGTGGGCGTCTATGGCGGTTTAGCCGTGCTGGCGGGCCATCTGCTTTTGCGCCCGGATGCGCCCCGGCGGTTGCTTTCGCCAGCGGCCCGGCGGGGTGGGCTTTTGCTGGGGCTGCTGGTCTCCGTGGCTTTGGTCGCCACCTTTGCCTATCCGGTGAGCGGGGGCTATTTTGCGCTGGCCCTGCGTGAGTGGCGCACGGTCTTCCTGGCTGCGGGGCTGTTTGGGCTGCTTTTGGGCGTGATAATGACGATCTCTGCCCGGCCCGAAGTGGATCGAACCCTGCTGATTTTGGCCTGGGTGGCCGGTGGCGCGGCGGTGGGGTTGGTTGGATTGGTCAATTATGTCAATGGGAACATGATCGTCCCGGCAGAGGGGGTGGACCGGCTGCGCAGCGTCTATGGCTCGCCCAACAATTTGGCCCTCTATTTGGAGCGCACGTTGCTGATGAGTGGCGCGCTGGCTCTCTTTGACAAGCGATCTCGCTGGCTGTGGATGGGGTTGACGGCGGTGCAGGGGGTGGCCCTGCTGTTGACCTTTAGCAAAGGGGCCTTGCTGTTGGGGATGCCGGCGGGCGTGGCCGTGCTGGCTCTGGGCGGCTGGTGGATGAAGCGGCGGCGGGGCGAGTCCGGGCGGCTGTTGATCTGGCTGGGGCTGGCGGTGGTGGTGGCCGTGGCGGCGCTGACGCCCTTTTTGGGGGCCGAGCGCTTTCAACGCATCTTGGATGTAAGCCAGGGCAGCACGGGCTTTTTCCGCCTGCAACTGTGGCGCAGCGCCTGGCAGATGATCCTGGATCATCCGTTGTGGGGCGTGGGGCCGGACAATTTCCTCTACGCCTTCCGCAGCGGCTACATCTTGCCCACGGCCTGGCAGGAGCCAAATCTCAACCATCCGCACAACGTGATACTGGACCTGTGGACGCGGCTGGGGCTGCCGGGGCTGTTGGTGGCAGGAGTGTGGCTGGGCGCAACCGTGCGCAGCCTTGTGGGGCAGATCCGCCATAGCCACGACCAACAGTTCATCCTGGCCCTGGGGATGCTGGCCGCGGTTGCTGCTGCTCTGGCCCACGGGCTGATCGACGTCAGCTACGCGCTGCCGGATCTGATGGTGGTGTGGGTGCTCTTTTCAATGCATGTGGGTGAAGGAGCAAGGAATAACAAATCAGGCTAGATCTGTGCAGATCCGACCTCGGTTGATCATTCTGCGGTGGCCACAAAAGTCAGCAAGCCATCGTAACGATGGCGCGTATTTTGGAAGCCATCACCGCTGCCTTGGGGGTCTTTTCGGAAAACTGTGATTGTGTAGGTTTTCCCCGGCTCCAATGGGGCCGCCTCTTGGCCATCATAGCCTGCCGGCGGAATGCCATAGATGACAGGCGAACGCAGATTGTTTTCAAATCCACCGGGACCTCTGGCAGACCAGAGAACGCCAAACCCGTCACCATCCTCACTCCCTTCGTAGACCCTCAATTCATAGGCCGCATCCGGGGTGAAGGAGATTGTGGGACGAAGTCCGCCGCTCACCGTGATCACCGGTACCTGGCTGTTATCCCGAAAATGACAAGCGCTCGCCAGCACTAGACAAACGGCCATTGCAGCAAAAAGCAACATTTTTCTCATTTTTGCCTCCTGATCTGATTCATGGCTCAATTATACTTGGGCCAGACCAATGCCACGTCCTACCCTTGAATCTCCTCGCCTCTGGCAATTCCCCACCGCCCCCTATGGCAGTATCCCCGCAATCGCCTCGGCCAAAATAATCCCGTTCATCTCCCCGGCCCAGATCTGGCGGATGATACCGTCCCGGTCAATGAAAAAAGTGGTGGGCAGCCCCATGATGCGGTAGTGATCGCCCACGCCCATGTCGTTGTCCAGGGGGATGGTGAAGGTGACGCCCAACTCGTCCAGGAAGGCTTGCACCACCTTGGGGGCCTCCCCCTGGTCCACGCCGATGATGCGGATGGCTGGCTCGTAATGCTGGGCCGCGGATTGCAGCTCGGGCATCTCCGCCCGGCACGGCCCGCACCAGGTGGCCCAAAAGTTAAGCACCACAGGCGTCCCCCGCAGGTCGGAGAGGGTGAAGGGTTCCCCGTCCACGGTGGGCAGGGTGAAGTCCGGGGCCGGGTGGCCCACGGCCGGCTGCGGGTCTTTGGAGGCGGGAACGTAGTCCACGGGGACGCGGGATTGCCAGATCCAGGCGCTGCCCAGGATGAGGGCTGAAAGTAAAATGATATGCCAACGGTTCATGTGTACGGCCCTTTTTGAAGGCAAAAGGCGAACTTCAAGGCAAAAGGCAAAGTGCAAAAGGCAAAAGGTTGAATGTGGTTGACGAGATTCGTGGACTTCGTGGGCAATTTCAGCCGCCAACGACGCAAAAATGGTCTTAACCACATTCACCTTTTGCCTTTTGCACTTTGCACTTTGCCTTCTCTTCTTAGCTATCCCACTCCGTGTGGAAGCTCCCGGGCATGTCCGTGCGCTCGTACGTATGCGCCCCGAAGAAGTCCCGTTGGCCTTGGATCAGGTTGGCGGGCAGGCGGGCGCTGCGGTAGCTGTCGTAGTAAGCCAGGCTGCCGCTGAAGGCGGGGACGGGAATGCCCAGCCCCACCGCGGTCTGGACCACGTGCCGCCACGCCGGCAGCCGTTCGGCCACGGCGTTGCGGAAGCCCTCATCCAGCATGAGGTTGGCCAGATCCGGTTGCTCTTCAAAGGCGGCGGTGATGTTGTTGAGGAAGCGAGCCCGAATGATACAGCCCGCCCGCCAGATGGAGGCGATCTCCCCCAAATTGAGATTGTAATCATACTCCTTGCTGGCCATACGCAGGAGGGCCATGCCCTGGGCATAGGCGCTGATCTTGCTGGCATAGAGGGCCTGGCCCACGGCGTCGATCAGCTCCTGGCGATCCCCGGCATAGACGGTCTGCTCTGGGCCGGGCAGGATGGCCGAAGCGGCCACCCGCTCGTCCTTCAGGCTGGAGAGGATGCGGCCCACCACCGCGCTGTTGATGGTGGGGATGGGTGCGCCAATGTCGAAGGCGTCCTGGCTGGTCCACTTGCCCGTGCCTTTTTGGCCCGCCTTGTCCAGCACCAGATCCACCAGGGCCTGGCCGGTCTCCGGGTCAATTTTGCGGAAGACCTTGTAGGTGATCTCGATCAGGTAGCTGTCCAACACCCCGTTGTTCCACTCTTCGAAGATGTCGGCCAGTTCCGCGGCAGAGATCCCCAAGGCCCGGCGCAGGATGTCATAGGCCTCGGCGATCAGCTGCATGTCCCCGTACTCGATGCCGTTATGCACCATCTTCACATAGTGACCGGCCCCCCGGGGTCCCAAATAGACCACGCAGGGCTTGCCGTCCTCCGGGGCCTTGGCGGAGACTGCTTCCAGCAGAGGACGCATATCGGCCCACACGGACTCGGAGCCGCCGGGCATCATGCTGGGACCCCACAGGGCACCATCCTCGCCGCCGCTGACACCCATGCCCATGAAGTTGAGGCTCTGCTCGGCCAGGGCCACGCTGCGCCGTTCCGTGTCGGGATAGAAGCTGTTGCCGCCGTCGATGATCAGATCCCCCGGCTCCAGCAGGGGAATCAGGCTGTCGATCACCGCGTCCACAGGGCGACCAGCCTTGACCATGATCAGGATCTTGCGGGGGCTTTGCAGGCTGGCCACCAGATCTTCCAAGGTGCGGGTGGCCACCAGTTTTTTGCCTGGGTTGGCGGCCACAAATTCATCTGTCGTGGCCGTGGTGCGGTTGTAGACCGCCACGGTATAGCCGTTACGCTCCATATTCAGGACCAGATTCTGACCCATCACCGCCAGGCCGACGAGTCCGATCTGTGCGTTTGGCATGGGTGGTGGTTCCTTTCGGGTTGTGAGATTTGAGATGAGAGTTGCGAATGGCGAATGGCGGAAGGCGGAAGGCGGGATCACTGTCCAGCGTCGCCGTTCGCAATGTGCATTTTGCATTATACCAGAAAAGCGGAGGGTTGACACGGCGGGCGGGTGGACAAACCGGCGAAATCTCCTTTGACTCGGCAGGGTGGGATTGACCGACTCTGTTTTTTTCCAGGATGGCTGAAAAAGCCTATACTGAAGATTACTTTTGCTGTGTCACAAGAAGTTAGCGTTCCCCCCCTCGGCCCCCGGCCCCCAATGCTGGGGGAGATGGTGGACAGTTCCCCCCAAAGTTGGGGGGTCAGGGGGGCGGGGAGTGAATGGTTACCACAAGCCCGTGCCCACTGTCATCCTGGAGAGAACGATGCAGCGTTTGGGAAAGAAATTTTATGACCTGATCCTTTCGGTTCCGGTCAACTACAAGATCGCCGGGATCATGTTGTTGTCGGTCTTGATCCTCGGTCTTTCGCTCAACTATTGGGTCACCTCCGGGCTGGCGGATTGGCTTTCGTATCTGTTGACCGATACGCGGGTGCAGGCCGCCATGACCGCCGGACGACGCAGCGTGACCCTGGTCACCTTCTTGGCCGCGGCCATGTCCATTCTATTGGCGACCCTGCTCACCCATGTGTTGACCCAACCCCTACACGAATTGCGCACCATGGCGCTCAAGGTGGCCGATGGCGACTTGGACGCCCGGGCACCGGTCTATTCCAAAGATGAAATTGGGGATGTGGCCACGGCCATCAACACCATGACCGACCATTTGGTCCAGGCCCAAACCGACCTGATACGCAGCAACCGGCGGCTGACCGCCATCAACCGGGTGATCCAAGCGGCGGATCGGGAGCAGGAGATCCACGACGTGCTTTATGTGATCCTGTCCACGGTGCTGGATGTACTCAACCTGGAGATGGGGTGGGTCTATCTGCGGGATCCGGAGCATGATCTCTACCACCTGGCCAGTTGGTGCAATGTGCCGCCGGAACTGGGGGTACATTTGTTGCATCCGCCCGAACGAGCGCTCTGTCGGTGCCAGCAGATGCTTCTGGACGGGGGATTGGTTCCGGCAGATATCAAGTTCTGCGAGTGTGGGCGCATCGGTGCCTATTTTCCTGCCACCCGGCGGGCCAGCCATATCACCTTGCCCATTGTGGCCAGCGATCAACGCATGGGCGTGGTCAATCTGCTCTGTTCCCACGACCGCACCCTGTCTGGGGACGACATGGATCTGCTCTCGGCCATCAGCACCCAGATCTCCGAAGTGGTCTCCAATGCTTGGCTGCGTATCAAGTTGACCGAGAAGGAACAGGCACGCCAATACCTGCTGGAATCCTTGGTGGATGCCCAGGAAGAAGAACGGGGGCGTCTGGCCCGGGAACTCCACGACGGCGCGGGGCAGATGCTCACAAGTCTGCTGGTACGCCTCAAGGTGCTGGAAAATCAGGCGGACAGCCCTGACCTCAAGCAGGAGATCGCCTCCAGCCTTGACATGGTTTCCAAGACCATCGAACAGGTGCGCAACCTCTCCTACCATCTGCGCCCAGCCGCCTTGGAGGAGTTCGGCCTGGCCGTTGTGTTGCGCACCCTGGTGGCAGAGACCCTGGAAGAGTCGGGCGTCACCACCCGTTGCCGCGTGGACCTGGGGGATCTGGTGCTGCCCCACGGCGTTGAGGTCACGCTCTATCGCATCGCCCAGGAAGCCTTGACCAACGTGTTCCGCCATGCCAAGGCGCAGAATGTGATGGTCGATCTTGTCAAGAAAAATGGGGGCGTCACGTTGCAGATCCAGGACGACGGATGCGGTTTTCACCCGCGCCCCCTGCCAGAGCGCAAAGGCAAGCGGCACATGGGCCTCATCAGCATGACCGAGCGGGCCGAGATGGTGAACGGCAGCCTGCGTGTGGAAAGCACACCGGGCCAGGGCACCACCATCCACATCTATATTCCGATTCAGGAAAGCGCTATCGCATGATGAATTCACCCATAGATTCTTCAGTTTTTCCCGTGCGTATCCTGCTGGTGGACGATCACGAAGTCCTGCGGGCCGGTCTGCGGGCCTTGTTGGAACATGAAGCCGATCTCAAGGTGGTGGGGGAAGCCGGCACCGGAGCCCAAGCCATCGCCCTGGCGGACACCTTGGGGCCAGACGTCATGGTCCTTGATCTGGGTCTGCCCGACATCAGCGGGTTGGAAGTGATCCGGGCCATTCGCCGCGACAACACCACTGTACGCATCGTCGTTCTCTCCATGCACAGTCGGCGTGAATATGTAGTTCCCGCCATCGAAGCCGGGTGCGATGGCTACGTGCCCAAGTCCGCCACCCACACCAGCCTGCTCCAGGCCATCCGCTCGGTCCTGGCCGGGGAGGGCTACCTGCACCCCACCGCGGCCAAAGCCCTGATGGGGTCCATCCAGGATGACCGCTCCGAAACCGCCCAGTTTGAGGCCCTCTCCGAGCGGGAGCAAGACGTGATCCGCCTCACGGTCCAGGGCTTCACCAGCCGGGAGATCGGCGAAAAGTTGGACATCGGCTCCAAAACCGTAGAGACCTACCGCCAGCGAGCCACCGAAAAACTCCAGATCGAACACCGCTCCGGCCTGATCAAATTCGCCGTCCGCGCCGGCCTGCTGGACGATTTCAAGAGCGTGGGGGATTAGGGATTGGGGATTGGGGATTGGGGATTAGGCACTAAGGGTGCCGAGATCGACAAAGAATTGTCGATATTGTAAGAACGAAAAAGCTCATATAGCAAAGCCTAACTGCTGAAACAACTGGTGAAACAGGAGCTGAATGGAGTGATAGAGTT
>JAGNDO010000107.1 GCA_018003515.1 Caldilineaceae bacterium | reverse complement strand
CCCTCCGCCGCCAGCACCGTCGTCAAACAGTCCCGCAGCAGGGCGCACGTGTTGAAGTTGAGGATGATCACCGCCAGATCCAGCGGGCGGTCGGTTGGGGTGGAAGGTGTATCGAAAACAGGCATGGGCGAATGGCGAATGGCAAATGGCGAATGGCGAATGGCGAATTCCTCGAACGCCAATCTTAGCATGAGATGCGGCGCACGCAAAGCTGATCCGGGGTTGGATGGTCGTAGGTTTGGAAATGGTGGTTCGCCTATCATTCCGGGAATGGGCCCACACTATTCGCTCGACCCAAGAAGAACCGGCCCATTCCCGGAATGTCCAAGCACATCAACCACAGATGACCATGCCCCACCCAAACCCCCATTATTTGGTAATTCCTCCCGTCAACTGCTATGATCTCTCCCATGTCAACCAAAACGAAATCAACCAATCAACAAATCAACACCCCCTCACCCCTTCACCCCCTCACCCCTTCCCCTGTCGCCTGGGACGCTTTCGTAGACGCGCACCCCGCTGGCCATCTGCTCCAAACCAGCGCTTGGGGAGAGTTAAAATCCCGCTTCGGCTGGCGGGCGGAACCCGTGGCCGTGGCCGATGGCTCCGGCGACCTGGTGGCCGGATCTCTCCTTCTCTACCGCAAAATGGCCGGGTTGACCCTGGCCTACGCGCCCAAAGGTCCCCTCACCGACTGGGGGAATCGGCCCCAAACCGATGCCCTTTTGGCCGCCCTCCGCGCCAAGGCCAAGCGCAACGGGGCCGCCTTCCTCAAGATCGAGCCGGACCTGCCCGACACCGCCGAAAACCAGAACTTGCTGACCAGCTACGGCTTTCGCCCCAGCCCCCAAACCGTGCAGCCCCGTAGTACCATCGTTTTGGATATTTCGGGTGACGAAGACGAAATCCTGGCCCGCATGAAGTCAAAATGGCGCTATAATATCCGCCTGGCCGGGCGCAAGGGCGTCGTGGTCCACGAAGGCAGCCGGGCAGACCTGGCCCACTTTGCCGACTTGATGGCAACCACGGGCGAGCGGGACAATTTCGATGTCCACAGCGCCGACTATTACGCCGCGGCCTACGATCTCCTGGTCAGCCAGGAGCGGGCCGTCTTTTTGTACGCCACTTTCGAGGGGAATCCTCTGGCCTCCATTGTCGTCACCGTCACCGGGCGGATGGCGTGCTATCTGTGGGGGGCCAGCAGCAACCGGGAGCGCAACCGCATGCCCAACCATGCCTTACAATGGGCGGGCATGCAATGGGCCAAGACCCACGGCGCGCAGATTTATGATCTCTGGGGCATCCCCGACCCCATCGGCCAACTAGCTGTCCCCCTGCCCGACGCCCGCATGGCCGCGGACACCGTCCCGGTCAACCTGGACGACCTGCCCGAAGGCGACCTGTGGGGCGTCTTCCGCTTCAAACAAGGCTTCGGCGGCCACGTCACCCGCACGGTCGGCGCGTGGGATTTGGCGTTGTCGCCCGTTCTCTATGCTGCGTATAAGGGGGGATTGGGGATTAGGCAAATGGCGAATGGCGAATGGCGAAACCGGATTGCCGCATACCGGTCTTCGATTCACCCCTCGCCATTCGCCATTCGCCATTCGCACACCTGGCAGTCCACCCTGTCCACCCTGCCCACCCCCCACGTCCTCCAATCCTGGGAATGGGGCGCAGTGAAGGCCCAGACCGGGTGGGTGGCAGAGCGGATCGCCATGCCCGGCGCGGCGTTTCAGTTTTTGTGGCGGCAGCCCGTGCCGGGAATTCCATTGCGGGTGGCCTATGTGCCCAAGGGGCCGGTGGTGGATTGGGACGACCCCGCCCTGGTCGAGTCCGTGCTGGACGCCATCCAAGCCCACGCCCGCCGCCGCCTCTGCCTATTTGTGAAGATCGACCCAGATTTGATCGAAGACAGCCCGGCGGGCCAACGGCTTCTGGACAGCCTGCGCCGCCGAGGCTGGCGCTTCAGCGCCGACCAGATCCAGTTCAAAAACACCGGTTTTTCAGATCTGCGCCCGGACGAGGAAACGATCTTGGCGGGGATGAAGTCCAAGTGGCGCTACAACATCCGCCTGGCGGAGAAGCGGGGCATCACCGTGCGGGCCGGGGACGCATCCGACTTCGCCGCCTTCCACGCCCTCTACGCCGAGACCGGGGAACGGGATGGCTTCCTGATTCGCCCCTACGACTATTATGCAACGACTTGGCGCACCTTTCTCGACGCCGAAAACGAAGCCGCCAACCCTGCCGGGGGCGTCCTCCTCCTGGCCGAACACCCGGAAGAAGGCCAGCCTTTGGCCGGGTTGTTTTTGATGCGCTACGGCCAGCGGGCCTGGTATTTCTACGGGGCCAGCAGCGATCTGCGCCGCCGGGACATGCCCAACCATCTGCTACAGTGGGAAGCCATGCGCTGGGCCAAGGCGGCGGGCTGCACGGTCTACGATTGGTGGGGCGCGCCCACCCGCCCCGAAGACGAGGACGACGCCATGCAAGGGGTGTGGCGCTTCAAAGAGGGCTTTGGCGCAGAACTGCGGGTGCATGTGGGGGCGTGGGATTGGCCGGTCTCGTCCGTGTTGTATGATCTATACACCCAGGCCATGCCCAAGGTGATGGCCCGGTTGCGGCAGATGCGGTGAGAGCATCGCCGCCGGGGGCTGAAGCGCCCCGGCTGGTCGGGAAAATCCGGTGAACCGGATTGCTTTTATGCGAATCCATCCGTTGACTCAGCCCGGTTTACCGGGCTTGTTTGCCCAGCCGGGGCGTTTCAGCCCCCGGCGGACGGTCTAGAGCGCAGAATTTTCACCGCAGAGACGCAAAGAGCGCAAAGGATCTTTTCTTGATCCTTTGCGCTCTTTGCGTCTTGGCATCTTTGCGTGAAATCTGTTTATTCTTCTCGCACCACCCTATCCTTGAGTACCCGCCCGTCGGCGATGCGCAACGGGGTGTCCGACTCGTTGATGATCTCCACATCCCCCCGCACGACCACATCCCGGCCAAAGCGCACGTCGCCCACGATGTGCAGATGCTCGCAGTGGACCAGGGAGGGCGGGCCATAGGGGAAGCGGGCGGCCATGTCGTCGAAGTTTTTGTAAAAGCGGTCGTCCAACTCCACAATGGGGGGGCGGCGGGGCGGGCCGGAGATGCGTTTGGGGTTCATGACCAGGCGATAGTTTTGGGTCAGGGTGTAGACATCGGACCACAGCACCAGCAGATCGTTGTTTTTCTTGACCGGCAAAAAGCGGATGCGGGGGACGCGGATGGCCTGGGCACCGGGGATCACCGACAGGGCGGACCCCATTGCGGTCTCCAACTGGTAGACCTGGGGCGAGTCGCCGTCCTGGGGGTCCACGGGCTTCTGGTTGCGGATCAGGGGCAGGCCCATCACCCCGTCGCCGGCGTCCAGGATGCACTTGAGGCTGGGCAGGTGGATCCACAGGTTGTTGGTGTTGAAGAATTTATAGGTGTTGATGTCCTGGAAAGCGTCCAACTCGTCCGGCGGACACTGGGCGATCTCCCGGAGCATGAACTGGCCGTCGGGGCGTTGGGCCAGGTGGCCGCCCTTGCGGTCGGCCTGGGTGCGGAAGGCCACTTCCATCAAAAAGGGGATCTCCAACTCGGCCATATAGCCCAGAATGCGCAGATCCAGCATGGCCCCCAGATTGTCCGAGTTGCTGACAAAGGCGTATTCATAATGGGCGGCCAAGAGCTTGTCCAGCACGCCGCTGGTGACCATGGCCGTATAGATATCCCCGTGACCCGGCGGACACCACTCCTTCTCCGGGTCAGCGGGCCACTCGACCGCGGTCAGGTCATCTACCCGCAGCTTGGGCACCTTGTGTTGCAGGAAATCCACGGGGATGTCCCCGGTCAACTCTGGGTAGCGGCGCAGGGCCTTGCGGGTCTCTTCCTGGGTGGTGAAGCTGTTCATCACCAGCAGGGGAACCTGGCGATTGGTGCGCAGGTTGGAGGCCATCACCTGGCGGGCCAGGATGTCCAGGAAGGTCAGGCCATCCTTGACTTCGATCAACGATTTGGCCCCAGCCATGCCCATGCTGGTGCCCAACCCGCCGTTGAGCTTGACCACCACCGTATGCTCCAGCACACTCTGGCCCACCAACTCATAACCGTACAACTCTTCATAGTCATGGATCTGCTCCACAGGCCGGGCCACGCTGCCGGGGATGTAGCCGGTTTCGCCTTTCACCAACTGCTCGTAATAGTGATGAAAGGTGCGGATCGCTACGTCGGGCAGGTTGTCTTGGCGCATCTTTTCGGCGATGGGGACAAAGGCGGCATCGCTGTCCAGCCCGGCGACGAGGGGCGTGGGGAGGGAGGTGGATGGGTGCATGAGGGTACCTTTCGATGCGATAAATAGGAATCAGATCAACAAGAACGCCGCGGCCAGCCCGGTCACCAACATCAACACAAAGCCGGGCAAAAAGGGCTTGCGCATGGCCGCGGACGCCGTGGTCAGCACGATGCTGCCCTTGACCACGGTGTTGGCGCTGATGGCCAGCACAATGGACCGGGCCGCGGTTTCCATAGAGAGGCCGCTACCCGGCTTGCTGAGTTCTGCCATAGACAGGGTGATGGCGTCCACATCGGTCAGGCCGGAGAGGAGGGCCGAGGCGTAGGTGCCCGCATCCCCCAGATACATCTGGGCGGCCCGGGCCACCAGCAAGATCACCCCGTAGAGCAGGCCAAACTTGATGGCCGTGCCCAGTTCAAAGGGGTTGGTAAACTTCACATCGCTGGATTCCCCTGGCCGTTGGAAAAAGAAGAGGAAGGCACAGTAGGCCAGCCCCACGGCACCCGCCGCGGCCACGGGCAGCCAGACCACGGTCAGCAAGGCCCGGTTGACCACAAAGACCTCTACCAGCACCCGGCCAAACATCACCACCCAGGAGATCAGGACGGCCAGGGTGAAGGGGCGCACCAGCCCAGCCTGGCTGCGGCTGCGCTCGGCAAAGGTCAGGGTGACTGCCGTGCTGGAGACCAGCCCGCCCATAAAGCCGATCAGCCCGATGCCCCGATCTGACCCCACAAACTTGATCAGCGCATAGCCCAAGAAGCTGATGCCGGAGATAAAGACCACCATCAGCCAGATCTTGTAGAGGTTGAGGACATCGAACGGCGGCGGGCCAAGGCTGGCGTTGGGCAGCACGGGCAGGATCACGGCGGAGATCACGGCAAATTGCAGGGTGGCGTAGACATCCTCGCTGGAGATTTTGTCCACGAAGAGTTGGGTAAAGGGCTTGATGGAGAGCAAGACGCTCACACTGACCGCCGAGGCGACGGCCAGGGAGATCAGCCCCCAATAGCAGAGCGCCCCGTTGAGTACCACGACCAGCCCGGCAATCTCCGTGGTCATGCCCAACCGATCCTTGCTGGCGGTGACCACGTAGGAGGAGACGATCATGCCGCCCACCATCAGCACCACGGCGACCAGTACCCAGACATCGTTCATCTGATCTGCGGCCAGGGCGGCCAGCCCGCCCAGCAAGCCAAAGAGACCAAAGGTCCGCACCCCGGCAAAGGCCCTTTGGGATTTGCGATGGGCCGAATACTCCCGTTCGATCCCGATCAACATCCCCAACAACATGGCCATGCCCAGGCGGAAAAAGAGGTCGGTCTGGTCTAGATTGCCCATCAAATTTGATAACATTGCGCCTCTCCGGTGAAGCGGTTGGGGAAGTCCCAATCCCCAATCCCAAATCCCCTACCACCCCACCGCACACCCATCCTTGCGCGGGTCGCTGCCCCCCGTCAGGATGCCTGTGGCCGGGTCTCGGCGGATGATCTGGCCGCCGCCAAAGCTGCCCCGGCTGAAGCCGTCGTAGATGGCCAGCCGATGGCCGCGCCGGGTCAGGTCGGCCAGGGTGGCCGTGTCCCAGCCTGCCTCCATCTGCACCACACCGCCAGCCTCCTGGGCGGCCAGGGCGTTGAGCCGACCGGTGATCGGCCCGGCCAATTGCCAGCGGGGGAGATCCAGGGCGTGTTGCGGATTGAGGCCTAAATCAACCATATTGATCAACTGCTGAAAATGACCCTGGGGTTGGGTATAGCCGCCCATGACCCCGAAACTGGCGTGGAGTTCACCGCCCCGCACGGTCATGGCCGGGATGATGGTCTGGTAAGGGCGTTTGCTGGGGGCCAGGCTGTTGGGATGGGCCGGGTCCAGCTCGAAAAGGGAGGCCCGATTTTGCAGGCTGACCCCGGTGCCCGGCACCACCAACCCGCTGCCCGTGCCCATGAAGAGGCTGTTGATAAAGCTGCACGCATTGCCCTCCCCATCCACTGCCGAGAGGTAGACCGTGTCCGAGCCGACCAGGGGGCTACCGTAGGGCACATCCTGAGCGGCGTGGTGGGGGTCGATGCGGGCGCGGCGTTGATCCGCATAGGCCGTGCTGACCAGGGCGTCCAGGGGGATCTGGGCCACCCGGGGATCGCAGACCCATTGTTGGGCGTCGGCAAAGCCCAGGCGCATGCACTCGATCAGGGTGTGCAGCCGGTCCGTTGGGGACATGGCCGCCAGATCGAAGCCGGCGGCCAACTGCACGGCCAAGATGGCCGCCAACCCCTGGCCGTTGGGCGGACATTCGTACAAGGTCACGCCTCGATAGTCGGCGGTGATGGGGTCGTCCCAGGTCGAGACGTGGGCGGCCATGTCCGCTGGGGTGATCCAGCCGCCGTAGCGCTGGACGTGGTCGCTCAGTTTGCGGGCGAAGTCGCCTTTGTAAATAAAATCCTTGCCCTCGGCGGCGATCCCGCGCAGGGTTTCGCCCAAATTCGGGTTGCGCATGAGTTCGCCGGGCCGGGGGGCTTGGCCGTCGATCAGCAGTTCGTGGCCGCTAGGCTGTTCCGGGCCGTTGTCCAGATCCCCGCTCTGCCAGTCCGGGGCGCGCAACAACTTTTGCACTTGGCTGGCCCACCCCGTGGCGATGATCTCCGAGACCGGGTAGCCGTTCTGCGCGGTCCAGATGGCGGGCTGCAACACATCCGCCAAGCCCATGCGCCCGTGGCGTGCCAGCAGATCGCTCCACCCGGCCACGGTGCCGGGGATGCTGACCGATTGCCCGGCGTAGGTGGGCATCTTCGTGTACCCTGCGTCCAAAACCGCCTGGATGGTCGCGCCGGCCGGCGCGCGCCCGGAACCATTCAGGGCGGTGACACGTTTCTCTTTGGCATCCCAATAAAGCGCAAAACAATCCCCGCCCACGCCCGTGGAAGTGGGCTCCACCACGTTGAGCATGGCCGCGGTGGCGATGGCCGCGTCCGCCGCGCTGCCACCGGCTTTGAGCATGTCCAGGCCGGCCTGGGCGGCCAGGGGCTGGCTGGTGGCTACCATGCCCCGGGTGGCCAACACATTGCTGCGCCGGGATCGATAGACCGCATCGACGGTGAGACGGGGGGCCGCTGAAGAATTGTCGATCATAGGGCTTGAACCGTGCTTTCTGCTTGCTTGGCGTGCCGCTTGGATGGGGTTGTGGTAAAATGGGACGTTGCATGGGGTAAATTTGGTATGCTGCGTGTTCTCTATCATAGTGTAGAGACCCTGGATTGTCCAACTTTGTCCCTGTTTTGGCTTGGTTGATCAGCGCAGTCGGCACCTGGGGGTGCGAACTCCGCCGATTCTATCATGTACACCTGTTTGACCCGTATTTTTGGAGATCTACCGGATTTCATGGAGAACGTCCCCGGCACTCGCCACAACTAGTTTCATGTTCGAGACTTCTGGTGGCGAGTGCCGGGGACGTGGCTTGACCCTCCTGAAATCCCAAAGAAGCTATTTTGGGTGATCCCTGCCCCAAAGGGTAGACTGTTCAGGCCATCCGACAGCCTGCCCCGACAACTCGCTATTGACTATTTGCTAACGGCTAACGGCTCTTATGGGATTTTTGATCCAATACGTCGCTGACTTTGCACCCTGGATATATGTGGTGTGCGGCGGTGTTGCTCTCTATCAACTATACAAGGCTTGGTATGTGCGTCTTGAGCGCCGTCAGGCCGTTTTTTCGTTGGAACGAGAGAAGGCAATGGGGGATCTCTATAAGATTTTCCTCACGGCCGTGCTGCTTTTGGTGGTGATGGGGACGACCTATTTTGTCAGCACCACTTTGGCCGATGCGGTGCAGTCCGTGGTGACCGAGACCGTGGATCCGGCATCGCCCGTACTCTCCTTGCCCACCCTCACGGCCACGCCCCTGCCGGCCACCCCTACGCCTGTGATTACCCCCACGGCTCCGGCGGTGGCGGTGGACGTGACACCCCAGCCGGTTGAGGCACCCGTGGCTGTTCAGCCCACGGCCACCCCTGTGCCCGCGGTGGCGCAGCCCATCTGCCCAGATTCCCGCGCCGTGATCATTTCACCCGGCGCGGGTCAGACGGTTTCGGGCGCGGTGTCGGTGCAAGGCACGGCGGTGCATGAGGATTTCTGGTATTACAAGCTGGAATTCACCCCCGGCAACGGGGCCAATGCCGCCTTCGGCTGGTTTGACGGCGGCGAAAACCAAGTGCGCAACGGCTATCTGGGCAGCTTCAACAGTGGGGCCGTGGCCAATGGCACCTATACCATCCGCGTCGTCTCCGTGGACAGCTCCGGCAACTTCCCCCCGCCCTGCCTGGTGACGATCAACGTGCAAAATTAGCAAGGGGCGAATGGCGAATTGCGAGGTGGGAAGTCTGTTGATCACACTTAACCGTTGTGCATTCCCTGCCCTCGCCCCTCGCAATTCGCCCCTCGCCTCTCCTATCAAAGGGTCATAATCGTGCAAAAGTGGCAAATCGATAATCGAATTTGGCTGGCGGGCGGCCTGGTGGCCGTCCTCATTTTGACTGCGATTGCCGCGGGCTATGGCGTGGGGCGTGTGCGTGGACGTACCCAGCCCGCAGACCCCACGGTGGCCGCAGTCGCCGCGCAGCCCGTGGGCGAAGCCCTGGCGCAGACGCCCACCGCCCCGCCGGTGACCCCAGCGACCGCCACCCAAGCCGCGCCCCCCCCCACCCCCACCCCGGCTCCGATCACGGATCTGGGGACGCCGACCCCGGCCCCGGCCAGCGCCCTCTCTGCGGCGCAGATGGCCCAGGCTTATGCCGAGAGCGCGGTGCTGGCCCTCAACGACATCCCCGGTCTGGACTTTACTTCAACCCGGGCGGCCTCGCTTTTGCGCCGTCTGGCCCAAGAGCAGGGGCTGATCTTTGTGCCGGTCAGCTTTGCCGAGTTGAGCGGTGACACCTGGGCGGTGCTGGCCGCGCCCCGCACCTCGGCCGGGGAACCCTTGCCCGTGCTTCTGTGGCGGGACACGCGGGATCTCAGCCGCATCCACGGCCAGGCGTTGGGGGATAATCTGGATGCTGCGGCGTGGGGGGCTGGGCTGGACCAGGGCCGGGTGGTCGATGATGGTCTGGGCTACAGCGTGCTGTTGGTGGCCCGATCCGGAGAGACCGACCGCTTGCCCGTGGCTTTGCTGACCCAAGCCCGGGCCGGGGCCGATTTTGACCTGGCTTGGTTGAGCCTGACCGACCCCCAGTGGTTTGTGCAGACGGCGGGCAGCTTGGTTGAGATTATGGTTGTCCCGGCCAGCTTGCCCGAATTGGTGGTGACCGCGCCTTTGCTGGCCCAAGCAGAAGCCATCTTGCCCACGGATCTGCCCGCCTCCCTGGGCTGGGGAGAGGGACTGGCCGCGCCGCTGATCCGCAGTCGCTGGATCCCCGTTCAAAATACGGAGGGCGACTGGTCGTATACCCTGATCGACACGCAGCTGTCCGATACGCCGGTTATCCTTTTGGGTCGTTTTTTGGACAATTTACAGAATGGGAGTTTAGGCAACGCTGCCGATTTAGCCGCGGATCCGGCATTGGTGGACACGGCGGTGGATCTGGGTTTGGACCGTCCCGGCCACTGGCTGGCCCTCTATTTGGCCGGGGATGGCGCGCCCGCCCCTCTGGGCCAGACCACGGCCAGCCTGCGTCTCTTTGACAACGCCGACCGCAGCCGTGCCTTCCAGATCACCTTTCAACAGCCCAGCGCAGAGGTGAGCGCGCCGGACGCGGCTATGCAAGTGGCCCTGATTGGGGCGGAGCAACCCTACACCGCCATCACCCTGGTTACCCCGATCCCGACGCCCACCTTTGTCCCAGCACCCACGGACGCGCCCACGGATACGCCGACCCCCACGGACACACCGATCCCTACAGAAACCCCGACGACAACGGCCACCCCGACAGCGACGGCCACCGCCGAACCCACTGAAACGGCTGGGCCGACGGCGACCACCACAATGACCCCCACCGCCACGCCAACGGCCACAATGACCCCGACCCCCACCGCTACGGCCACGGCGACCGCTACCTCCACGGCCACGCCGACCTCAACCGCCACGGAAACGCCGACCGAGACGGCCACGGCTACCTTGACACCAACGGCCACAGAAACCGCCGTCCCGACGGCGACCGCCGTCCCCACGGCGACCGCCGTCCCGACTGCGACCGCCACCACCACCCCAACGGCCACGGAGACAGCTACGGCCACGCAGACAGCTACGGCGACCTTTACCCCCACGGTCACCGAGACGCCCACGGCCACGCCACCCATCCCGGCCCTTGACGCCGACGAGCCATCCCCCGTGACCGCCGTGGTCGTTCTCAGCCCGGCCAACCTGCGGGAGGGACCGAACACGGACTACGCCACCGTGACCCAACTCAGCAAGGGTACCGCTGTGAGGCTGTATGGGACAACTCAGGATCAGACCTGGGTGTTGTTGCGGGTGGAGGAGGAGGAGATCATCGGCTGGATGGCCACGAGTCTGTTGCAGATTGAGGGGGATCTGGCCGTCCTGCCGGTCTATGTGCTGGCCGCGGATGGCACGTTGAGCGAAGTGGGGGCCGCGCCCACGGCCACGAACTCCCCGACCCCGGCCCCGACGGCTACCACCGGCCCCACGGCCACCCCTGGGCCGATTCTGCCCACGCCCCAGGCCCTGGTTGATCTGCCCCTGCCCGTGGCCGTGGCACCGGCACAGGCCACCCCGCCCTTTCCCGCACCGGGGGAATTGACCGTGATCATGGGCGGCGACACCATCCCGGCGGACCCCTTTGACCCCATCACGGCCACGGCGGGCAACCGCATCCTCACCCTGCGGCTGGCCAGCGCCCAGGTGATGGTCTGGCGGGGAGTGTTCGACGCCTCCTTCCAACCCGGCCCAGACGAAGATCCCTGGATCTCGGCCCCGGCAGAGCTGCTCTGGCCCGACACCCGGGTCTATATTCAGGGCGCGCCCATGTCGGACGATCCCAACACCATCCAGGTGAGTGTGGCGCGCATTGTCTCTGCCGCGCCGGCCCTGGCCCCGGAATTGCTCTCCCTGCCCGAATTGTCGGGCTGGCAATTTGCCCCCAATGCGGCCGGGGATGGCAACACCAGCCCCGTGGCCGCCCTCTTCTCCGATGCCAATCAGCGCAACTTCAGTCTGCTGACCGAGGACGGTCTACTCTCCCAGGTGCCCTTGGATGGGCGCACGTTTGAGTTGGTGGGCAGTCCGTTGCAGCCCGAAGTGTTGGTGACCTATGCCGAGTTGTTGGGCGCACGTCACAGCTTTGTGTGGGTGCGGGCCGATGGCACGGGGGTGCGCATCTATGCCCAACCCTATCAGCTGATCCAAGGCGTGGTGCGGGATCTGGGTGTGGCGGCGGAGGGCACGGAAGGCGGGGTGGGGGCCGGGCGTCCCGGCGGTCTGTGGTGGATCGAAGCCCCCCAGGCGGATCTGGATAGCTGGCAATTGTGGCACTATGACCCGGACCTGGGCAAGGTGGAGATGCGCTTGCAGGGGTCGGCGCAGATTTTTGGCCTGACCAACGCCGCTCTCTCCCCGGTGCTGGTTGGGCTGGCCCCAGAAGGTCAACTTTCGGCCACATCGGTCAAGCGGCTGGTCTTCCTGGTGGACACGGTGGATCGGGCGCGCCAGAAGCTCTATACGGGTCTCTATCGCCTGACCCTCTCCCCGGCCATCCCCACGGCGGACGGGGCCAAGCCCTCGGTCTCCGTGCGCCCCCTCCTGGCCGAAGATGCCTACCGCGGCCCCCTCACCCTCAGCCCGGACCGCCGCCATCTGGCCTACTTTGTCCTCAACCCGGCCCGGCCCAGCCAGAGTTCCGGCTTTATCCAGCCGCCCAACGAACTCTACATCCTGGCCTTGGACGGGTTGAACGCCGGGCGCACAAAGCTGGCCTATGGCGCGGCCACTCGCTTTGAATTCTTGGCCCCCAACCTGGCCTGGCTGGACGGCGGGCGGCTGATCCAGGTACTCGCTCGCTTTGGATCAGGGGAGAGCCTCAACTTGGACCGCTTTGGTATCGTCCAAGTCACCGTCGCCAACAACGCCGTGGGGCTAGAGACCCAGCGCTCCCTCTACCTCTTCCCCACGGGCGAGTTGTTGCGCACCCTGTCCGCCTGCGCCACCCCCGGCCATGCCCTCTTCAGCGTCTCCACCGGGGATGGCAGCGGCGGGTTCGCCGCCCTCAACCTGGCCCGTTGGGGTGCCGCCTCCCCCCCGGAGATCCTGGGTGCGCTGCCCCCGGAAGCGGAACGGGTGCTGTTGTGCTGGACCGCGCCGCCGCCCCTCACCCTGGGGACCGCCGAATAGGGAATCGGCCCCCCGGGTCGTGGACTTTTCCCCCCAAAGTTGGGGGACCAGGGGGGCGAAGCGTAGCAAAATAGGGGTCGTCGATCATGCCCGATTTTTCCCAACTTTCCCTGCCGCCCCTGCCCGCGCAGTGGGTACTCTTTGCAGGATGGCCGGATCTGTTTTTTGGTTTAGTGGCCCTGGGGTTGGTGGCGCTTCTGAGCATCTGGTGGCAGCAACAGACCGATTGGTGGGTTCTGATAAGCGTGCTGGCCCTGGGCGTCGCAGCCAGTCTCAGCATGGCCAGCTTGACCGTCTTCCAGGTTCCCGCCCACTTTGTCGGCTGTCCCGACGGCTGTGATGGCTGGCAGGGCTATCCCCTGGCCTTTGCCTCGGTGGATTTTGCCGGGGTGCGCAGGATGGCCCCGGTGGATTTTGTCCTCAACCTGCTGTGGACGTGGGTCGTCACTCTCTTCACCTTCATGATGATGCGCCTGTTGGGGATGGCCTATGGTTGGTCCGAGCGGGGCAAGCGGGCCAGATTTTTCTTTCTCTTTTTCGTCTTCATCCTGCCCTTCTCCCTGTTGCCCCGGGTGATGGACCCGCCCCAACCCTATTTGACCGGAGAGACCCAGCGTTTGGCCGTCAACGCCCTACGCACGGCCCAATACACCTATAATATCACCGGGGCCTGGACCCAGCGCCTGGCCGTGGAGGACATCCGCTCCCTCTCCGGCAGCGCCGCCACCTTTGGCTTCGAGACCAATACTACCCAAGTCTGTCTGCGGGGCTACACCTACTTCTACCTGCCCTGGCGCCGCTACCGCATCATCCTCGACACCAGCGGCGTCGTCGCCCTCAACCTGACCGAGTTGCCCCTCGATCAGCCCTGTTGGTGAGGGCCGAGGAGAGTGAGCGATTACCTTTTCCAACATGCAACACGAAAGAGACCACCCATGACCCACCCCACCCGCCTCACCCCCCGTGAGCGGCTCAACAACTGGTTTTATGGCATCCCCGCGGTGGCCCAATGGTGGGCGGGGCGGGCGGCCCAACGTTCCGGCAACCTGGACGGGGGCGGCGGGGCCATCCCCTTTGCCCGTCTGCGCAAACCCCTCAGCCGCAGCCGGGTGGCGTTGATCACCACGGGCGGCGTGCATCTGGCCGATCACCCTCCCTTCGACATGGGGGACAAAGAGGGCGACGCCAGCTTCCGGGAGATCCCCGGCGACGCGGAGCTGGCCCGGATCACCATCACCCACAACTATTACAACCACACGGACGCCGACCGGGATCTGAATGTGGTCTTCCCCCTGGGCCATCTGCGAGATCTGGCGGAGCAGGGGGTGTTGGGCCAGGTCGCTCCCCGGCACTTTGGCTTTATGGGCCATATCGAAGGGCCGCATGTAGAGCGCTTGATCCGGGAGACGGCCCCGGCGGTGGCGGCCAAGTTGCGGGCGGACGGCGTGGATTTCGCCTTCCTCACCCCGGCTTGAGGTCTCTGCAATCGGTCCGTGGGACTGATCGCAAGGGCCATCGAAGCCGGTGGCATTCCAACCGTCAGCATCTCCCTGGCCAGGGAGTTGACCGAGGCCGTGGGTGCGCCCCGCTCGGTCTTTGTCAAGTGGCCCCTGGGCCATCCCCTGGGCGAGGCGGATGCGCCGTTGCAGCAGCGCACGGTGATCTTTGACGCCCTGCGCCTGATCCAAGAGACCGATCAGCCCGGCATCATCCAAGAGCTGGACTATCGCTGGCGGCGGCAGGTTTATGTCGAGCCGGATTGGTCGGTGTTGACGTAACTGCTACCCCACCCTAACCCTCCCCAGGCTTCGATACGGCCATTTGGCCTACTCAACCCAAGGATTGGGGAGGGGACAGATCGTGCGTACCGGACTAACGTCTACGGCGATCCGGCCCCTCCCCCAAACTGGGGGAGGCTGGGAGGGGGTGGCTTGGCCGTACCTAAAAAGGAGCATTTTATGGCATCGAAAAATAGCCGCCCAGCATCTTCCCAAGGGGGTCGCCCGCCCATTTTGTGGACACGGGTGTTGATGGGTTTTGCGTTGAATGTGATGGTGGTCACCCTGGGCATGACCAATTTTGGCCAGGTGGTCAACAGTCCCCTGTGGGTGCTGGCTGGGTCGGCGCTCTTTGGCGGGCTGACCACCCTGTTGATCCCCCAGCGGGCGGGGGTGCATGTCTTTTTGGCGGGCATGTTGAGCGTCCCCTTTCTAGCCATCTTCATCCTGCCCGCACCCCTGGCCTGGCAATACGCCCTCCTCGCCGGCGGCGTCTTCGCCCTGGCTGGGTTGGTTGTGGATCTACTGCGCAGGGTGAGGAGGTGAGGGGGTGAGGGGGTGAGCGGGTGAGCGGGTGAAGGGGTGAATCGCTTTCCAGAAAAGATCGCCCCTTCACCCCTTCACCCCTTCACCCCTTCACCCCCTCACCCCCTCACCCCTTCACCCCCTCACCCCCTCACCCCCTCACCCCTTCACCCCTTCATTTTTACACAAAAAAAGGACTAAACGCATGATGCACGG
>JAGNDO010000106.1:6787-15639 GCA_018003515.1 Caldilineaceae bacterium | reverse complement strand
CCGCCCACCCCTTCAGGGCCAACACCTTGGTGATGGCAGCGGTCAGGGTTGTCTTGCCATGGTCAATATGACCAATGGTGCCCACGTTGACGTGGGGCTTCGTTCGCTCGAAAGTTGCTTTTCCCATTTGGGTGAGTCTCCTTCAAAAACAGTTAAGGTCCAGTTCGAGTATGCTGGATCTAGCCACCAGATCCAATCATTAGTAGCCGCCCAGCACCGTGCTGAGCGGCCTTTTTGCCTAGGATGGCGGCGAAGAATTTTAGAAAATCCTTCACCGCCATTTTTGTTGAGGAGCCCACAATCGGACTTGAACCGATGACCTCATTCTTACCAAGAATGTGCTCTACCGACTGAGCTATGTGGGCGAACTAATAATTAATTGAGAATTAACAATGGAGAATGATTAATTAACCCTTTTCAATCCTCAATTAATTATTGTTTTGTGGGCGGGGGCGGATTCGAACCACCGTAGGCGTATGCCGGCTGATTTACAGTCAGCTCCCTTTGTCCACTCGGGCACCCGCCCTAATTACTGCTGAGATTGTTGTGCTGTGCTGCGGGCTGCATGTTGAGTTGTTTTGCTCTTTCATGCAGAGCCGACGATCGGACTCGAACCGATAACCTGCTGTTTACAAGACAGCTGCTCTGCCGATTGAGCTACGTCGGCGCATGGGCGGTATGGCCTGATAGACAACACCTGACAACCTGCATACAGACAGAAATTGTATATCAGCCGGACCCATTGGTCAAATTTCAGCACAAACGGAACAAATCTTCTTTACTAACCCAGCCGCATAGGCTACAATAGGCATGTTGCATTCTCAAAGAAGCTCTCGACCTTTCATCGAACAAAGCGTGCGATTGTCCGATCGACCTGCTTGTTCCCCGCAATGGAAGCACAATCGTGAGTACCCAGACCATCTTATTATCCACACGAAAGGAAAACCCACTACTATGTTGAAGACTATCGCCAAACTGACCGCCAATCTCTTCCCGGCCCCCAGCGTTTCCGCCCACTGTGACGGACCTTGCGGCGTCTATGACCCGGCCTCTGCCCGCATTGCGGCGGAAGCGGTGCTGTCCATGACCAAGAAGATCCTGGCCTTGCCCCTGCCCGCCGCGGGGGATGCCGCCGCAGCCGCCGCCTATAACAACACCATCTCCCGCTACATCGGCATCAAGGAAGAGGAAGCCCACACGGCCAAGACCCAGCTGCTGGTGCTGTGGACCGACTACTTCAAGCCCGTCCACCTGGAAGCCTACCCGGAGCTGCACACCACTTTCTGGAATGCGGCCAAGCTCTGCTCCGCCTGCAAGGTAGAGGTCAGCCTGACCCACGCCCAGGAATTGATGGCCGCGGTTGAGGAGATCCATAACATCTTCTGGGCCACCAAGAAGCGGGACGTGGCGTACTATACCGCTTCATAATATCGAGTATCGTGTATCGAGTAATTTGAGTGTGTAAGAGACAGACCCAGCACGAGTTGTGCTGGGTCTGTCTTATTTGGATGTGTATTTTTGATGCCAATGACGCCAAATCCTGCACCCCAACCGATTCCGGCCAGCACGCCCCGTGAGCTGCTTTTGTGGCTGTTGGGCCGTCGCCGCCGTCTGCGGGTGACGGGGGAGTCCATGCTGCCCCATCTGCCCCCCGGCCAGGAGGTGCTGACCGTCTCGCCCCGGCAGGATGGCCGCCCGCCCCAGGTGGGGGACGTGGTGGTGATCCGCCACCCCGGCCAGCCGGAGACTTTGATCCTCAAGCGGATCGCCCACAGGCTGCCGGATGGGGCGTACGTTTTGCTGGGGGACAACCCGGCGGCCAGCACGGACAGCCGAGATTTTGGCCCGGTGACGCGGGAGCAGATCTTGGGCCGGGTGGTCTGCCGTTTTCCCTGAAACGTGAGTCGGTTGATAGATACGTTTCACGCCCCCCTTTTCACAATCCCCGCATGATCCCCAAATCCCGGGCCAGCAGCCCCTTCACCACCAGCAGTACCAAAAAGGCCGCGCCCATCAGGATCACGGCCAGGGTGAGGGCCACGTTCAGGTCCAGCTCGAAGCCGATGTAGATGGCCAGGGGCATGGTCTGGGTGCGGCCGGGATAGTTGCCAGCAAAGATGATGGTGGCCCCAAACTCACCCAAGGCCCTGGCCCAGGCCATGACCGCGCCGCCCACCATGCCGTTCCAGGCCAGGGGCGCGGTGACGTGGCGGAAGATCTGCCAGCCGTCCGCGCCGTCCAAAGCCGCGGCCTGCTCCAGTTCCGGGTCGATGGCGGCAAAGCCGGCGGTGGCGGCCTTGATGAAAAAGGGCGAGGCCACAAAGACTTGGGCCATGATCACCGCCACGGAGGTGAAGGCGATATAGATGTCCCAGTCGGCCAAAAAGCCGCCCAGCACCCCCCGGCGGCCAAAGGTGATCAGCAGGGCTACGCCAGCCACGGCCGGGGGCAGCACAGCGGGCAGATCCACCAGACTGTCCACCACCTGACGCAGGGGGATGCGGCCCTTGGCCAGCAGATAGGCCAAAGGCGTGCCCAAAATGACGATCAACGCCGTGCTGATCAGGGTGGTGGAGAGGCTGAGGGTGATGGCCTGGCGCACCTGGGGCATGGCCAAATTGCGCCAGATCTCGCCGGGGGCGGCCCGATAGATCAGGGCGGCCAGGGGCAGGGCCAAAAAGATCAGCATGGGCAAGCTCAAAAGATGCCACGGGCTGACGCGGCGGGACGGTTCCGGGCGCGGGCGGATGGGGGAAGGGGATCTAGAAGCCATGATTTGCCAGGATCGCTTGTCCAGCGGGGCCGAGGATATAGGCCATGAAGGCGGCGGCCTCTTGGGGATGATGGCTGTCGGTCACGGGGGCCAGGGGATAGGCCGCCACCACGTTGAGGGCGTCGGGGATGGGGATCTGCTGCACGGTGGTTCCGGCCGCGGCCCCATCGCTGGCATAGACCACCCCGGCGTCGGCCTCGCCCAGGCGCACTTTGCTGAGGACGGCGCGCACGTTGATCTCGAAGGAGACCGTGTTGGCCAAGACACCCTGGCTGAACGCCGCGGGCAGATCCGGGGCGGCGGCGGCGTTGGCCAGGAAGGTGCGGGTGTACGCACCCACGGGCACGGTGGCATCGGCCAGGACCACGCGCAGACCGGGGCGGGCCAGATCGGCCAGGGCGTGGACGTTGCCGGGGTTGTCCCCGGGGAGGACGATCACCAGTCGGTTGTGGGCGAAGATCTGCACACTTTCTGCGCTCACCCGCCCGGCGGTGATGACCGCGGCCATCTGGGCCTGGTCCGCGCTGGCGAAGAGATCCGCCGGTGCGCCCAGGGCCAATTGTTGGGCCAGTTGCTGAGAACCGGCGAAGTTGAGGGTCACGCCCACGGTGGGGTGATCGGCCTCGAACCCCTGGCCCAGGGCGGTGAAGGCTTCGGTCAACGAGGAGGCGGCAAAGATCACCAATTCGGTCGGCACGGGTTGGCTGGCTGGACCGGAGATGCCTACACAGCCGATCAGCCCTGGAGCCGCCACCCACCAGACCAAACTTTTGGCTATTAGATTTATAAAAACCGGAAATCTACGCACCCGATCCCCTTAACTCAAAAAGGTCAGCAACAACTGTGCGATCAAAATCTTGGAAATGGTGGCCATGGGGAAGACCAGGGCATAGCCGATGTTGGGCAGGTCGTTGTCCGCCTGTTCCAGAGAGTAGCCGAGGACGGCGGGCTGGGTCTGTAAGGCAGACAGCATCCCGATCAGGAGACCGTAGGGGATCTTGAGCAGTTTGTAGCCGATGGTCAGGGTGAGGAAGCCGGTGAGGGTGGTGATGGTGGCCCCGGCCAGAAAGATGGAGAAGCCGCCGCTCTGGGTAAAGGTGTTGACAAAGGTATAGCCCGATCGCAGACCGATGCCGGCCAGGAGCATGATCAGGCCGATCTGGCGCAGGGTGAGGTTGGCGCTGTAGGGCATGGACCAGTTGATGGGGCCGGTGCGCCGCCGTGCGCCCAGGATCAGGGCCACGATCAGGGGGCCGCCGGCGGAGCCCAGCTTGAAGACCGTGCCGCCGGGCAGGGGGATGGGGATCAGGCCGACCAGGAGGCCCAGGCTTAACCCCAGGCCAAAGGTGAGCATGTCCACTTCGCTCAGGGCTTTGTACGAATCGCCAAAGAGTTTGCTGATCTCGGCCAGATCTTCCCGGCGGGCCACCACCCGCACCCGGTCGCCCAGTTCGAGCTGGGTGTCACCGTGGGCCAGCAGATCCACATCTCCCCGGCGGATGCGGGTGACCAGGGCGCCGTAGCGTCGGGGCAGGCCCAACTCCTCCAGCCGCCGTCCGGCGATCTCCGGGTTGGAGACAAAGACCCGGCGGAAGTCGTAGGTGCTGCGGTCCAGTTCCAGGTGATGGTCGGTCAGCTCGCCAAAGAGGGGGACCACCCGATCCACCTCGTCCGGCGCGCCGATGATGCTGAGGAGATCCCCGTGGGCCAGGAGGGTGCTGCCCAGGGCCAGGGCGGTCTGGCCTTCGTGGTTCATGCGCCCAAAGACCACGTCCCATTGGTTGTGCTGGGCAAGCTCCCGCAGGGGCACGCCCACCACATCGGGCCGGGTGATGCGCACGGTGCGGTTGTAGAGGTTTTGGTCCACGGCGTTGAACTCCCGCAGCCCGGCGGCCTCTTTCTTGAAGTCGATCTTCCACAGCTTCTGGGTGACAAAAACGGCCAGCAACATGCCCAGCACGCCCATGGGATAGGCCACGGAATAGCCCACCACCGGCTCGGCCAGGAGGGCCGTGCGCAGTTCTACGGGCGTGCTGTTGTTGATATAGTCAAGCAGCCCGGCCAGGGCGGGGGTGTTGGTCAAGCTGCCAGAAAACATGCCCGCGGCCACCGACGGCTTGAGACCAAGCAGCAGATACCAACCCACGGTCATCCCGGCAGCCACCAAGATCATGGAGAGGATGAAAAGATTGTCCCGCAGCCCTTTGCGTCGGAAAGAGGCGAAGAAACCGGGGCCACTGCTCAGGCCGATGGTGTAGACAAAGATCACCAACCCCAGGGTGAAGACGATGTCCGGCAGCTTTAGATCCGGGCTGAGGGCCCCCACGGCCAGACCGACGAAAAGCACGGCGGCCACGCCCAGGCTGGAGCCTTTGATTTTGATCCGGCCCAGGGGATAGCCAATGGCCGTGACGACGAAGAGGAGGAGGAGGGGGTTTTCGGCAAGCAGGTCAATTGTTGATTGCATAGTGTACCTTCTTATTTTTCAGGATCATGTCAAGGTTGTGGTGTCCAGAAGGACATCCATGCCTGATCATACTTCAAGGTATACGAGGGTGCAAAGTTGGCGATTGGATAGGGGATGTGGGCTGGGATGTGGGTTGAGAAGTTGACTTGCGGGGACAGTCGGGCTACCATGCTGTCAAATCTACTGTAGCCGTTCACCCCCTCTGCCCCCCGGCCCCCAATTCTGGGGGAGGGTGTGGACAGTTCCCCCCAAAGTTGGGGGGCTAGGGGGGCGGGGGTGAACGATTACCTGCTGCAAAAAGCTATTTGACCACAGAGAACGCAGAGAACACAGAGGAAAAGGCTTTTTTTCTTTGTGATCTTTGTGATCTTTGTGGTGAAAAGAATCTTTTTGCAGCAGAGTCACTAATTGTTTCGCTTGCTGCACAAACGAAAGCCATTCACCATGCTACGACACCTGACCGCCACCCGATATGTCACCCCCCTGCGCGAGGGCGGCTCCCTGCCCGCCATTGTGGAGGCGGACGACGGCGGGCTTTATGTGATGAAGTTCGCCGGGGCCGGCCAAGGGCCAAAGGCCCTGATCGCCGAAATCATCGCCGGGGAGTTGGCCCGATCCCTGGGCTTTGCCGTGCCGGAACAGGTCTTGATGACCCTGGACCCGGCCATCGGGCGCACGGAGGGCGACCCGGAGATCCGGGAACTGCTGGCCGCCAGTGTCGGGGTCAACCTGGGGATGGACTTTTTGCCCGAAGCCTTCGCCTTCAACCCCCTGTTGCGCCCCGGCCCCGCGGCGGATCTGGCCTCCCGCATCGTCTGGTTTGATGCCTTTGTCACCAACGTGGACCGCACGCCCCGCAATGTGAACATGCTACTTTGGGAAGAGGCGCTGTGGTTGATCGATCACGGGGCCGCTCTCTATTTTCATCACAGCTGGGATGACTACGTGGCCCGCAGCCGCACCCCCTTTGCCCTGATCAAGGACCATGTCATGCTGCCCTTTGCCACCGCCCTGGCCCAGGCGGACGCGGATCTGCGCCCCCGCATCACCCCGGCGCTGATCCGGAAGGTGGTCTCCTGGGTGCCGGATGGATGGCTGCTGGTGGATGCGCCCTTCGCCGACGTGGCCGCCCATCGGGCTGGATACGAGGAATATCTGCTGGGTCGGCTGGCCGCCGCCCCCGCTTTTTTGGAGGAGGCCGTGAATGCCCATGCCCGACTCCGCTGATCAACCTCGCCCTCAATCTCACCCTTACGAATACGCCCTGATTCGGGTCGTGCCCAGGGTGGACCGGGAAGAATTTGTCAACGTGGGGGTGATTCTCCTTTGCCGCACCCTGCACTTTCTGGATCTGCGTCTGCGCGTGGATGAGGCCCGGCTTTTGGCTCTGCACCCCGGCGTGGACCTGGATCAGGTGCGGGCGCATCTGGCCCTGATCCCCCAGGTCATGGCCGGGGCCGGCCCCTTCGCCGGGCTGGACCGGGCCGAACGCTTCCGCTGGGTGGCCGCGCCCCACAGTACCACGGTCCAGGCCTCCCCCATCCACAGCGGACTCTGCCAAGATCCCGTGACAGCACTGGAACAGATCTTCAACAAAATGGTGGGATGATGGGAAAAAGAATGCACAATGCACAATGGCCAATGCACAATGGTGGTATATGGAAATCCATTGTGCATTGTCAATTGTGCATTGTGCATTGAATCAAAAGCCCTTACGTTGACCGGACCACGGGGGCGGGGCGTCGATTTCGAATTCTTCGACGCTGGGACCGGCCAGATTACGTAGCCGCCAGGTTCCGTAGAGGTAGGTGATCACCAGCAGGATGATCAGGGCGGGCCAGCCGGAGAGGATGTTGGCCAGGGCCAGCCCCCCGGCGTCTCCGGCCTGGAAAAGAGTCAACTGGAGCAGGGCGCGAGCACCAAAAAAGATGGCCCACAGCCACGTCACCTCGGCATAGGCCGGGCGCACACGGGGATGCCAATACCAGCCCAGGGGCCAGCGTCGGGCGATCACACTGCTCCACGCCACCAGGGGCCGCCGGGCCAGGTTGCTGATCACGGCCAGGATCGCGGTCAACCCGCTGGTAAAGATGCCGGGTAGGAAGAAGCCCTCGGCTCGGCCCACCAAGCGCACGAGCAGATAGGCGAAGGCCGCTCCGACCAAGCCGAGCAGGGCATAGAGCATGGGCTCTCCCCGCAGCCGTCGCCACCCGGCCAGCAGCAGGGAAGCGCCCAAAGCCGCCCCCACCGCCCAATCCGCCCCGGCCAGCCCGTTGATCAGCACAAACAGCAGGGGCGGCAAAACCGAATCCACCACCTTCACCCGCCCCGCCACCACCGTGCGAAACTCATCCACCACTTCGCGCACCTTATCCATATCTCTTCCCATCCCCCGCAAAGCGAATCAACCAATCAACCTATCAACAACCCTCAAGGACCCAGCCATGAGCGACCTGATCAACCTGACCACCCAAGACCGCATCCTGACCATTCAGATGAACCGGCCCGACAAGAAAAATGCCCTGACCCTGGACATGTACACCATCATGGCCGGGGCCATGCGGGCCGCGCAGGATGACCCGGACGTGCGGGTGATCCTCTTCACCGGGGCTGGGGGCAACTTCACCAGCGGCAACGATTTGGGGGACTTTTTGACCTCGCCCCCCGTGGGCAAGGACAGCCCGGTCTGGCACTTTCTCTCCGCCCTGTTTGAGGCCAAGAAGCCCCTGGTCTCCGCGGTGACCGGGGTGGCCGTGGGCATTGGCACCACCATGCTCCTCCACTGCGACCTGGCCTATGCCGGGGAGAGCGCCCGCTTTATTTTGCCTTTTATCAATTTGGGGCTGGTGCCGGAAGCCGGGTCCAGCTTTCTGCTGCCCCGCTTCTTGGGCCACGTGCGGGCCGCGGAATTGCTCATGCTGGGAGACGCGTTTGACGCGGCCAAGGCGCTCGAATTTGGCTTTGTCAACCAGGTGGTGGCGGACGCGGAGGTGGAAGCCCTGGCCCGGTCCAAGGCGGCCCAATTGGCGGCCAAGCCCCCGGCGGCCCTGCGCCTGACCAAGGCCATGCTCAAAGAGGGCCACGCCGACGCCCTGGCCGCCACGGTCCGCAAAGAAAGCCCCCGCTTCATCGAACGCCTGAATTCCCCCGAAGCCGCCGAAGCCCTGCAAGCCTTCATGGAACGCCGTGCGCCAGACTTTTCTCGGTTTGAGTAGGGGGTTGGGGGTTGGGGGTTGGGGATTGGGGATTTGGGATTTGGATGTATTCACCCAATCCCCAATCCCCAATCCCAAATCACCGCCCCTTCACCACCAACGCATCCCCAACCTGGGTGTGGGTGCGGGCCAGGGTGCCGGCGGGGAGTTCGATGACGTAGCGGCTGGTGCGGTGGATTTTGCCAAAACGCCAGGGCTTCATCTCCGGGTCCAGGGCCACGATGTGGTTTGCTTTGTCCACGTAGACCACGTCGAGGGGAATGGACATGAACATCATGTGGATGCTGTTGCACGGTTCGATCAACAGCCCATTGCCTCTGGGCAAATTCTTGGTGCCGATCAGCCCCTTGAAGCGTTTCCAGAACGAGTCGGCCACATGACCGGCATCGACGAGGGT
>JAGNDO010000106.1:3163-6687 GCA_018003515.1 Caldilineaceae bacterium | reverse complement strand
AGGATCAGGGTGGTGGTGACGTTGGGGTAGCCGATGATCAGGCCGATCACCCCGGCCAGCTTGACATCCCCCATGCCCAGACTGCCCCGGCTGATCAGGGCCAGGATCAGAAAGATCCCCAACCCCAGTGCGCCGCCGATCAAAGCGTTGAGGGGGGTGGGGGTGCCGGGGAGCAAGCTAAAGGCCAGGGCCACCAGGGCCGCCGGCGCGCTCATCACGTTGAGGACGCGCCGGGTTTCCAGGTCGATCACCAACACGGCGAGCAGATACCCGGCGTAAAGCCAGGTCACGGCCAACAGAGATCCATCCCCCGCAAAGCGCCACCCCAACAGCCCGCACACACCGATGGTCGCCACTTCCAACAGCGGACCCCGCCGGGCGCGCCGTTCCCCACAGCCAGGGCATTTCCCCCGATTGAGCGGATACCAGAGCAGGCTCCACGCATGGCGCAGATCATGGCGGGTGGGACGTCGCCACGTATCGCTGCCCCAGGCGGGCAGCAGATCCGCGGCCAAGTTGCCCAGTCCGCCAAAGAGCCAGCCGATCAGCAGGCCAGCTAGGATAGAGCCGATCTCCGTTGCGCCCAGGTTAAACGAGTCCATTCATCGCATCCAATCGTGTTTGTCGTGAAAATTACGCTCTCTGCATCTTGCCACGTTCAGGCCGGGAACGCAATGGCGCAGATCGGCAACATTTTGCCTCGCCCCCTTGCATTGCCCACGATTCAGGACTATAGTGGACCCATCTCCAGCCCCAAGCGCCCAATCTCCAAATCGCCCAATCCCATATCGCTTCTTCACCCAACCAGAGAGGAAACCCAAGCCATGAACTATGACGTTGATGTGCTGATCGTCGGGGCCGGGGTCATCGGCATCACCACGGCCCACTATCTGTTGGACGAGGGCCGCAGCCCCGTGGTGATCGACAAAGGGGACGTGTGCGCCGGGGCGTCCTATGGGAACGCTGGGCTGCTCGTGCCCAGCCATGCCATCCCCTTGGCCGTGCCCGGGGTCACCCGGCAAGGGTTGAAGTGGCTGCTCAACCCGGACAGCCCCTTTTATATCAAACCCCGGCCTGACCCGGAGTTGATGCGCTGGCTGTGGCACTTTCAGAAGGCAGCCACCACGGCCACCATGGATCGGGTGATCCCCGTTCTGCTCAGTCTGGGCCGGGCCAGCATGGATCTGTTCAAGGAATTTGCCCAAGATCCAGCCCTGGCCTTCAACTTCGAGCAAAAAGGCGGCCTTTACCTCTACGCCAGCCAGGCCGGGTTGGATGGGGCTGTGGCCGAATCTCGTCATCTGGCCGAGTTGGGGGTAAAATCCACGGTGTTGGACACTGCCGGGGTCAACCAGATCATGCCTGTGACCAAGCCGGGCATGGTGGGCGGGGTCTTCTATCCGGCGGACGCCCACATTGTGCCGGATCGCTTTGTGACCTCCCTGGCGCAGAAAGTGCAGGATCGGGGCGGGGCGGTCCACGGCAAC
This sequence comes from Caldilineaceae bacterium, assembly GCA_018003515.1. Classification (GTDB taxonomy): domain Bacteria; phylum Chloroflexota; class Anaerolineae; order Caldilineales; family Caldilineaceae; genus JAGNDO01. Next base: position 5,200 of record JAGNDO010000106.1, on the reverse strand, counting down.
ACGGAAGTGCTGGGGATCAAAGTGGTGGGGCGCAAGGTGATGGAGGTGCAAACCACACGGGGTCTCTTCCGGCCCAAACAGGTGGTCTTGGCCGCCGGGGCCTGGTCGGCGACGTTGGCCAAACAGCTTGGCCTGCGCCTGCCCGTGCAGCCGGCCAAGGGCTACAGCATCACCATCCAGCGCCCGGCCAACTTCCCCGAACTGCACATGCACCTGGGCGAGAGCAAGATCGCCGTCACCCCCATGGCCGAGACCCTGCGCTTTGCCGGCACCTTGGAGATGGCCGGGCTGGATCTCTCCATCAACCCCCGCCGGGTGGAGGCCATCCGCCGGGGCGTGGTGGGCTTTTTGGACGTGGATCCCCACCGGGGCTTGGTCGAAATCTGGCGCGGCCTGCGCCCCCTCTCGCCGGACACCTTACCCATCATCGGCCCCAGCCCCAAGCAGGATAATTTGGTGCTTTGCACGGGTCACGGCATGTTGGGCATCTCCCTTGGCCCCATCAGCGGCAAATTGGCGGCCCAGATCGTGGCCGGGGTCAAGCCGGATCTGGACCCGGAGCCGTTGCGATTGGAGCGGTTTTAGGGGAGATTGGGAGATTGGGAGATTGCAGCGGCAGAATCGCCCAATCTCCCAATCACTCAATCGCTCAATCTCCGTTCATCTGCACAACCGCCACCCGCCGCCCATCCTGTGCCGACCGTAACATGGCCTCAATCACGGCCAAATCTTGGGCCGCGGCGTGGGGCGGATTGTGGTGCGCGGCCCCGCTTTGGCAGGCGGCGGCAAACGCGGCCAATTCCAGTTCGACTCCCCGATACCCTTTAATCGGAAACCGTTCGATTTCGCCGTCTTTTCTTATTTCAATCAAGGTGCGCTGGACGTGTAGAATCCCCTCGTCGCCAATGATCTCCAGGGGGGCATCACCAGGGGGCGTGTGGGACCGGGACTGGGCATAGGTGGCCGCATAGGTGCCGATGACCCCGGATTGCATGACCAAGTTAGCGGTCACCGTATCCATCGGGGGCAGATCCGGGCGCACGGACGCTGTTTGGGCCTGCACCTGGGCCACCTTGCCCAAGATCATGCGCAAAGCGGCCATGTGATGCACCCCGGCATCCAGCACAAAACCGCCGGGCACAGATCCGTCCCGCCGCCAAGCGGTCTGATAGTAGAGATTATCCAAGGGCATGGGCTGGGCGTGGACCCAGCGGAAAGTGATGGGCCGCCCAATGGCCCCACCGTGTACCAGAGCGGCGGCTTGGAGGAAGGCCGGTTCGTAGCGCCAATTCTCCCCCACCATCCACACCTGGCCGGGGAAGCGGGCGCGGCTGGCGGCGTAGACATCCAACAGCCGCCCCGCCGAAACCAGATCCGGGCCAATCGGCTTCTCGCTGATCAGCTGCTTGCCCGCAGCCAGAGCCGCCTCCACCACGCCGGGCATGACGCCGATGGGCAGCACCACATCCACCGCGTCCACATCCGGGCGGGCCAAGAGGGCGGTCAAATCTGTGGTCACAGGCGGGGTGTTGGGCAGGAGATCAGCCACGGCTTGGGCCGAGCGTCCGCTGGGGCTGAAGATCGCCGCAATTTCGAACAGGGGAGCCAGGGCCAGGAGCGCGGGCAGATGGGCCTTTTGCACAAAGACCCCGGCCCCCACAAGGGCCATCCGCACCGGCAAGGGAGGGTGGGTCATTCGACGCCCTCAATGCCAGAAAAATCGAGTTGGTCCAAATTGGCCGCCAGCCCGTTCAGCACAAACTCGGCGCTGGCCTCGTTGGTCGCCACGGGCACGTTATAGACATTGCACACCCGCAGCAAGCCCTGGATGTCCGGCTCGTGGGGATGGGCGTAAAGGGGGTCAACCAAAAAGATCACCCCGGCCACATGACCTTCCGCAGCCTGGGCGGCGATCTGAGCGTCACCGCCGTAGGGACCGCTCAACATCCGGCGCACAGGCAACCCCGTGGCCTGCTGGATGCGCTCCCCCGTGGTGCCCGTGGCGATGATCTCGAAGCGACTCAACACAGGCAGATG
>JAGNDO010000106.1:0-3063 GCA_018003515.1 Caldilineaceae bacterium | reverse complement strand
CATTATTATATCAGACTTCGCCCCAGTTGACGCCTTGGAATGAAGCAACTATGATTCTGGTGTTGGAACGATTATTTACCACAGAGATCACAAAGAACACAGAGATTTTGGTTCTTTCTTTTCCTTCTTTGTGATCTCTGTGTTCTTTGTGGCGAAATGACCTGCCTGCCGCATCATCAACCTTGAAGCCTCGGAAAACCACCCATGAACCAAGCCAATTTGCTCATCCTTGTGGCGGTGACCCTGCCGCCCCGTTCGTTGAACGCCCTGGGCGATGTGACCGAGGAGCGCCTGGTGGAGACGCCCTTTGGCACAGTCGGCCCCCTGGCCTTGCGCACGCCGGCGGCCAGACCCGGCCAGGATTCGGTGGCGTCCACATGGGTGTTGCCCTACAGTGGATTGCCCACGCGCACGGATCCCCGGGCCACCATCCACGCCGCCATGCAGTTGGGGGTGGCCTATGTACTCAACTGGGACGAAGGCGTGGCCGTCAACCCAGTACTGAACCGGGGCCAGACCGTGGTGCCCGTGGACTATATCGACTGGACCCGCACCCTGTCCGCCACCTTCACCGCCACCTCTGTGGCAGCCCTGACAGAGACTACTGGCCATTTCGAGCCGCCCCCCGCCTTTGACCCCACACTGGTGACCCGGCTGGCCGCCCTGTTGCCCCACGCGCCGGGGGTCGTCTATCTGGGCGTGGACGGTCCCCGCAGGGAGACTCCCGCCGAGGCCCGCATGTTTCGAGCCTGGGGGGCGGATGTGTTGGGCCAGAATTTGATCCCGGAGGTGATTTTGGCCAAAGAGGTAGGGCTGGCCTACGCCGGGCTGGTGACCGTGTTGGGCAATAGCGCGGATCAACGGGCCGCAGATCCCCACGGCGAACTGCGCGAGGGCCTGGAAGCGGTCACCGCCATCCTGCCCCAACTGGCTTGGGAACTGGGAATGGGGCGCTGAATAGAACGCGGATGGTTCATCTTTATAAGAGGTTGACCGTTCGGCAAGCCGAGAGTACAATATACCCATTCTCTACGGTGAGAATCACTGTTCACGAAAGGCAAAAATGATGTCAAAATTTGTCAAAGTCAGCACAGAACTGCGGGATCTCAATTTGATCAAGCGATCCCTGGATGATCTCAAATTGACCTATCGGGAAGATGCCCGGTATACGCACATCTGGAGCGGCTCGGTCAACCAGGTGCCGGTGCTGGTGGAAAGCCCCAAGGCCAACTTTGGTCTACGCCAGACCGAAACCGGGATCTACGAGGCCGTGGGGGATGACATGCAAATGCGCGCCATCCGCTCCACCCTGGATCAAGTCCAACAGCGCTACGCCTATCACAAAGTGGTGGCGGAGACAGCTCTGGCCGGCTTCGATCTGGTGGAAGAGAGCGTGGGCCGGGACAATGTCATCCGCATGACGGTGCGCCGCTGGTCATAGATAGTACGCTTCGATTTAACCGCAGAGAGCGCAAAGAACCGCAGAGAAGCGGCCTTTTCTTCTTTGCGTCCTCAGCGTCTTTGCGGTAAAAAAGCAGGTGTAGGAGAAATTGCCATGCAAAAGCAAGAAATCGAGATCACCATCCTGCCCGGTGGCAAGGTGGAATATACGATCAAGGGGGTGGCCGGGGCCGCCTGCGAAAATGTCAGCGCCATCCTGGAGCAGTTGGGCACGGTGGAAAAAGAGAGCCGCACCGGTGAATACTACGCCAAGGAAAGCGACACCCATGTCCACCTCCACGCCGGATAAGCTCCCGGTGGCCCCAACCTGGCCCCAACTGCCCAACGAAACCGAGATCTACATCTTGCCCGACGGCCAGATCATCATCGCCGATCTGCCCGCGGAATTGATGAGCCTGGCGGCGGAATTAGGCCACATCCAGCCAAATCAAGGGCCACAAAACCCCCAAACATAACCATCACGTCCATCCTCTATCTCTATCTCTATCTCTATCTCTATCTCTATCTCTATCTCTCGCCTCCACCCAACACACCATGACAGAAAACAGCCCTGATCCCCAACAGTCCTGGAACGAAGATGATTCCTCTCTTTTTCGGCGTTTGGCCGACATTGCCGTCCCCAGCCGCGCCGAGCAGATCGCCACCCTCCTCACCCTCATGCCCTTTGCCCAGGATGATCTCTTTCACGTCGTGGAGTTGGGGTGCGGTACCGGGGGGTTGGCCTGGGCCATTCTGGACTTCTTCCCCAATGCCCGTTTGACCGCCTTGGACGGATCTCCCAGCATGTTGAGCCATGCCACGGTGGCCAACCGGACCTATGCCGACCGCGCCCGCTTTGCCGCCTTTGACCTGGCCGATCAAGGCTGGCTGCCCCGGCTCACCGGCGCGGACTGCGTGGTTTCCTCCCTCACCCTGCACCACCTGGTGGACGAGGAGAAGCGGCGGCTTTTCGCCCAAATTGGCCGCCGCCTGTCGCCCCGGGGCGCGTTTCTGCTGGCGGATCTGGTTATGCCCCAGCGCCCGGAGGCTCGACGTCTTTTTGCCGATACCTGGGACCGCAATGCCGCCGAACAATCCACCACCCCCGAAACGATCCTGGCCTTCGAGGAGAGCCAATGGAACTATTTCCGCTACCCAGACCCGGTGGATCGCCCTTCCTCGCTCTTTGATCAACTCGGGTGGCTGCGCAGTGCTGGGTTCGCCGTGGCCGACTGTTTCTGGATGCAGGCTGGTCATGCCATCTACGGCGGCTATCGCCAGGCCCTCTCCCCATCCGACGGCATCCTGCCCGCAGAGGATCGGTTTGCCCAAGCGCTGGACTGCGCCAATCTGGCTTTGCAGGCTGTGGCCGTGCGCTAATATACGTCGGCGTAAACTGGTCCGGGAGATAACTTTGCTCTAGTCGGGTCCGTGACCTGGCGGGTCTACGCAAGATGCTCCGGTGATCCATTCGTCAACCCGCCGGGTCCGTGACCCATAGGCATCAAGTTAAGGGTTTTGCGCTCAAAAACAGAGCATTCCGGGAATGGGCCGGACGATCTGAGGTAGAGTAAGTAGTTTTGGCCCATTCCCGGAATGGACGAGATCTCCCCGCCAATCCCG
>JAGNDO010000105.1:8447-15723 GCA_018003515.1 Caldilineaceae bacterium | reverse complement strand
TACCAGAGGGTGAAAGGAGAGTTATTATCATGGATGCTATTGTTGCTAAGTGAGAAGTAATTGTTGGGGATTCGGATCACTCTGCTTTGGGCATTTGTTCCACTGTTTCCCGTGATGATATTCCGTTCAAAGGTGCTGCCGGTTGGTTCACAATTGTACGAGTTTTGAAATCGAATGCCTGATGTAGCAGCATAGGAGTTGTCATTGAGGCGATTATTGGTAATGGTATTATCTGTTATCGTGAATGTGCTACAGTCGATATAGAGGCCAGCGCCAGATCCTCTGTTTTGAATTGTATTGCCTGAGATCGTATTGTTGGCGAGTGTAACCGAAGGACCGGACCCTCCCCACATATTGCCAATCCAGACACCGGCTCCCCCGTTGTAGTTGCTATAACTGCATTGGGTGAGATTGTCGTTTATAGTGTTGTTGGCGATGGTCACGGTTCCACCTCTTACGTACACACCTCCGCCACCATTTCCCCCATCTCCACAGTTGTTGGCTTGGTTTTCTCGAATGACGTTGTTGTTAATTAGAATGGTGCCATCAGATATGTTGATTCCGCCTCCCCCTGTGCCGTATTGTGTGCAACTGGATGCACTGATGTTCCCTTGAACTGTATTGCCACTAATGGTTCCCGTTGTTGTGGATGATGAGATGCTGATGCCACCACCGTTGTTTACGGATGCGTTGTTAGTAATTGTGTTATCAGTAATCGTCACTGTTCCGCCACTGACGCTGATTCCGCCACCATCCTTGCAGTATCCGCCGTTTGAGTTGTCATCAATGATATTATTGTGAATTGTGGTGGCATAGCCTCCCGATATGGATATGCCCGCTCCGTTGGGAGAATCCACACCGTGGACATGGGAGAAGTCATTATTTCTGATAGTGCTTCCCTCGACAGAGATTTCTCCAGAGCCGCTAACACGAATGCCTCCCCAGCGATTATTGCGAACAGTGCTGTTGCTGATCTTCAAGCCGGATGTGTTTTCAACTCGTATGCCTGCTTGGGCACTGTCAGCGATTTCACAATTATCAATGAATGGGGCGGCAGAAGCGATTTGAATAGCACCTGTTGCGCCACCCCCGCCTCCGTAGAGAATCTGGCAGTGCTGTAGGATACTACCTCCGGTGTAGTTGTCTTCAGCATCGAAAGTGGCGTCTGAGCTGTTATCCGTGAAACTGATAAACTGCCAGTCACCCGCATCAGGGCTTGTCTGATTGGATGTGAAAATGACTGGATCACTGGCTGTGCCACGGACCACCAGAGTTCCGTTTACTTGCAACCCTTTATCAGTTTCAAATTGAACTTCGACTCCTGCTTCTATTGTCAACGTGACACCAGGAACTACAATAACATTTCCACTAAGCGTGTATGGGCTACAGGCCTGACTCCAAGTCGTATCAGCATTGATTGTCGCCCCTGGCACCTCAAGTGGGCCGCAGGTTCTGATAGCTATCGTGGTTGCCACCGTCTCTCCATCCACCACCGCGGCCACCACAGCGTTCCCCGTACTCCCACCTGCGGTGAACCCGGACGCGGCCACCCCCGCCGTGGTTTTGGCGCTGGTGGGTGCCATGCTGCCCAGGGTGGCGGCAAAGGTCACCGCCGTGCCGTTGGGGATCGCCCCGTTAACAGCGGTGTTGACGCCAGCGGAATTGTGGGTCAGGTCGGCGCTGATGGCCGCGGTGCTGTCCGGTTTGATGGCCGTGTTAGATGAGGTGACGGTCAACACCAGCCACGGGTTTGCGTCTACGCTGTCGGTTACCGTTTCGCAGCCGCTCTGCCCCGGCCCGGCGTTGCAGCCCCACCAGTTGTTCTCTGCGTTGACGCTGCCGGTCCCGGTCTGTTTTGCGCCAATCGTATTGCCCACAATCCGGTTGAAGTGAATCTGGGCGCTGCTGGCGTCGTTGCCGCCCAGCCCGACGCCCACGCCCACCGCCGAAGCGGTGATGGCATTGCCCGTCACCGTGGCGGAGGACGCACCGCTCCCCGTGCAGATCAGACTGCTGCCCGCCACCTGCACCCCTGCCGAGGTCAAGTTGAGGACGCTGCCTGTGTTGGCCGTGATGGTGTTGTCGGTCACCGTGGCCGCCGCCCCGCTCCCTACCCACACGGCATAGTCCAGCCGGTCCGCTGCACCTTTGCCCGTGTAGGTGTTGCGGGTGAAGGTGGCGTTGGCACCGGTCCCGCAGGCCAACAGGCCAATCCGGCCCATGTTTTGAAAGACGCTGTCCTGCACGGTTAACCCGGCATTGTCCGCAAAGACGCCCGTGCCCGGCAGGTGGTCGTAGGGGTCGTAGGCGTCCGGGTGCTCCATATTGCGGAAGGTGACGTGGTCGATCACTCCGCCGCCGTGGGCGCGGATGGCCTCCATCACGGCGTGGCCGCTGCCATCCAGGATCACATGGCTCAGGTTGAGGGTGACCCCGCTCTGCACCAGCCACCAGCCCCGGCCATCGTTGGTATCGCTGGTGTCCTGGGCCGGCTGGATCACCGGCGGGTTGGCCGGGTCCGCCGCAGTGATGGTCAGGTTCTTGGCGATCACGATCTGACCGCTCTCCACGTAGGTCCCCGGCCCGATGGTGATGGTGTCGCCTGCGGACGCGGTAGCAATGGCCGCCTGTAGGGTGGGGTAGGCACAGCCAGACGCGCAGACGGTGCGGGTGGGCGGAGACGTCAGCCACGGGTCCGCGTCCACGCTGCCGCTCACCGTGTCACAGCCACTCTGCCCCGGTCCGGTGCTGCAACCCCACCAGTTGTTCTCCGCGTCAACGGTTACGGACGCGCTGCCAGCTTGGCGTACGCCCGTGCTGTTGCCGACCATACGGTTGAAGTGGATGGCCGCATTGCTCGTGTCACTGTTGCTTGTTCCCACCCCAATGCCCACCGCCGACCCGGTGATGGCGTTGCCCGTCACCGTGGCCGAGGACGCACCGCTCCCCGTGCAGATCAGACTGCTGCCCGCCACCATCACCCCGGCTGAGGTCAGGTTGCTGGCGCCGCCTGTGTTGGCCGTGATGGTGTTGTCGGTCACCGTGGCTGTTGCTCCGCCGCCCACCCAGACCGCGTAGTCCAGCCGGTCCGTCGCGCCCTTGCCCGTGTAGGTGTTGCGGGTGAAGGTGGCGTTGGCACCGGTCCCGCAGGCCAACAGACCGATGCGCCCCATGTTCTGGAAGATGCTGTCCTGCACCGTCAACCCGCTGCTGTCGGCAAAGACGCCCGTGCCGGGCAGTTTGTCGTATTGGTCGTAGACATCCGAGTGTTGGATGTGGCGGAAGGTGACGTGGTCGATGACGCCGCCGCCATGGGAACGGATGGCCTCCATCACGGCCTGACCGCTGCCGTCCAGGATCACATGGCTCAGGTTGAGGGTGATGCCGGACTGTACCAGCCACCAGCCCCGGCCATCGTTGGTATCGCTGGTGTCCTGGGCCGGTTGGATCATCGGCGGGTTGGCCGGGTTCGCCGCTGTGATGGTCAGGTTCCTGGCGATCACGATCTGGCCGCTCTCCACGTAGGTGCCCGGCTCGATGGTGATGGTGTCGCCTGTGGACGCGGCAGCAATGGCAGATTGCAGCGTGGCGTGGTCACAGGCGGAGGCGCACACGGTTCGCGTGGCGGCGCGCACGGTCTGGGGCAGACCCAGCAGGGCGATGGTTGCTATCAGCAGAACAACCAGGGATCGTAGGTTGTATGTATGGCTGCGCGTCCATGGACGTCGTTCAACGTGGCTGTTATGAACCGTCTTGAGGGCATGGTACATGGGGAAACCTCCGTGTCAGACCAAGATCGTTCAATCAAAATCGATGACACATATCTCTTCAATTTTCTTCGGGCATCCTAACTACATCCTAACTACATCCTCTATACATCCTATCTATCGGTTGGGTCAGTGTTCTTCAATTGGATCGAGGATGTCGCATGGCTACGCGTGACAGGCACCTCAAATGTGATATAGCGAGGAGCAAGCCCCACGGTCAGGGTACGGGTCAGCGTCTGGGACGCCCCTTCCACGTCGTAGATGGCTATCGGCATCTCCGGCAGGTCAACCGGATGGGATACCCCATCTTGCGACCAAAGTAGCCACACACGCCGCTGGTCCGAGAAGAACGCGTAGCCGAACACGCCGGTATTTTGAGTAAGAGTCTCTTGGAATGCCAAGCCATCCAGGGTTTGTTGGGCGAACTGGAAGGCGTGATAGGCGGGCCGCGGCAACCCGTCGGAGAAAAGCAGACCGGAATTGCGCCAACTCCCGGTCAGGTCATACCAGACGTTGGCCGTCAGCCCCGCGGCCAAGGCGGCGGCGTAGGATTGGGCGACGTAACTGGCCTTGGTGCGCTCATAGAACTCCCCGCAATTGGAATCACACAGCAAGGCAAGCTCCGTGTTGAGCAATAGCTTGTCCGACGCGTCATAGTGGGCCAACCGGTCACGAATAAAGTCCGCCTTTGCCCGCAACACTGGCCCCGACCCATCCCACGCCGTATTCCAGCCGATATTCACGAACTGGCCCTCACCGCCTAAATAGTAGTCATAGGCGTGAAAGCTGATGCCGTCGAAAAAAGGACCGCCACCCGCCGCCAAAATGCCTTCCAGAAAGCGGGGCGCGTTGGAGGTCAGGCAGACGTTGTTCGGGTCGCAGTCCAGCAGCAGTCCCCCCACCAACACCTGGGCATCCGGGTCCGCCGCTTTGATGCGCGGGTAGACGATCTTCAACATCTTGCCGTAATAGCTGCCGCCGTAGGTGGGGTCTTGTTGCTCTCCCCAACAGCCGAACTGGCTATCCGGGCCAACCAACTGGCGGGCCACATCCGGCTCGTTCCAGATCTCCCAGATCTTCACATGATAGGGAGCCGCGCTGTAACGGGTCACCACGTCATACATGAAGTTGCCAAAGTCATCCAAGGTGTCTTCGGTCATGGGACCGCACGAGATACCGGGGAATTTCTGCGCCCAGGGCGGTGTGCCTTGGACGATCAAGGTTACGGTCAGGGCATGCTCGGCTGCGCGGCGCAGATCGGCTTCGAGACCCGCCACGGCCGGCCAATTGCGGTCGCCTTGCGCGGGTTCGACATCCGCCCAACGCAAACCTGGCAGCCGGAGCCAGTCGCTGCCGGCATCAAGGATGGGCTGTATTTGACCGGGCGCTGATAGGGACTGTATGTTCAAGCCGAATAGATTGGGTAGGGTGACAGGCTCTGGCGTGGGTGTGGGGTTTCCCACAGAGGCTTTTGCCATCAAGGGCAAGAAGATCCTTGGGGTCTGGTCCAAGCCAGAGATGAGAGGCAGAAAAACGAAGTGATCCCAATCCTCTTGGGTCAAAGATGGCGCTGCTATGGCAGTGCCAAACAGCGCCATGAGACCAATCATGGCAAAAACAACAACCGAAGGTGGATGCTGAGAGGGAGGCATGGGGGCCGCTCCTTTTACAGGAAAAAAAACAGACAAGCGCTTTGCCCAGTATAGCACAACTTCCAAGAGGTGGCGTATCCAAATCGCAGAAATCCGCGGAATAAGCGCATTGGCCTGTTTGCACGCTTGAAATCAGCTACTAACAGCGAAAAGATTCCTCAGTCACTGGATTTTAGAGTCGCTGAGGCGACTTTTCCCTGTCAGCAGCGGGATTCATCCCGGCTGGGTTTCAGCGAAACGCGAGATCCTACTGATCTGTTACCCCCGAAGGATCAACGCCCAGGTGCAGCAGTCTTCTGATATCCTCCCCAGAGATCACACCAAGCGGGCTACCGGCCCGACTTTCCAAAGCCAGTTCATGCACGATTTCGGGCTTTGTGTATGGCTTGCGTGGGGTGGTTTCAAGCGGATGGGATGGCAGGCGGTTCGAACTGTCCATGTTTTGGCTCCTGTAGGCGGGATGGACCATTGATTTCAACAGAACGGGAAATCATGTCCAGTCATCAATGGATGGAAAATGCGGCCATGATGCGAAGCGAGCGAAGAGGAAGAAGTGTGGTTGGGCGTCAGCCAGTTAAGGGTACTGTACAGCACATCATCTGTCAAGGTCTTTGAAATTGGCAGCAATACCCCTTTTGGCCCAGGTACTGGGGTTGATTCTACATCTGAGGCTGGAATATCGCTTTCGTAACGCGGAAATCTAGCATCTTGGGCTGCCTCTCCTTCCCATCTCCAAGACTCGCAAAAAACCACCCCCTATGCTAGAATGCAAGCCATTTTGAAACCGACCCAATGATCCGTGCCGTTGCCTTGGTTTGGCCCACCCCCGCGGGTGGACCGGTGACCCGGCGGCATGGGACGCAGGCGCAAGGAGACATGCGATGGCAGCACAACGAACCAGTTTTTCTCGACCGACCCACGATACAATGATGGCTGACGTGATGCCCCCCCCGTCCGACCTGCAAGCGGAACTGGATTTCGCCTGCCAGGTGGTGCGGGAGGCCGGCACCATCGTCAATTCCTTCTATGTGGGCACCAGCGAGGTGGAGTACAAATCCGCGGACGAGCCGGTGACCGAGGCGGACCGGGCGGCCAATCGCCACATTGTGGAGCGGATTGAGAACGCCTTCCCCCAGGACAACATCCTCTCCGAAGAGGCCAAGGATGATCTCTCCCGGCTGGAGAACCGGCGGGTCTGGATCGTGGACCCCCTGGACGGCACCAAGGAGTTTATCGCCCGCAACGGCGAATTTTCCATCATGGTGGGGCTCTCTATTGACGGGGAAGCCAAGATGGGCGTGGTTTTTCAGCCCGCCACGGGGCTGCTCTATGCGGGCATCCCCGGCTGGGGGGCCTTTTTGGAAGAGACCGGCGAGCGCATCGCCCTGCATGTCAGCGACAAGACCGACCCCCGGGAGATGATCACCGTCAGCAGCCGCAGCCACCGCCAGCAGATTGTGGATACCATCCGGCGCAATTTGCGCATCACCAGCGAGCGGGTGAGCGGCAGCGTGGGGCTGAAGGTGGGGTTGGTCAGCCGCCAGTTGGCGGATCTCTACATCCACCCCAGCCCCGGCTGCAAGGAGTGGGATCTGTGTGCGCCCGACGCTATCCTGCGCGGGGCCGGGGGCACCATCACCGACTGTTGGGGCAACCCCCTGCGCTATAACAAACGGGACGTGCGCGCCCACAATGGCCTGATCGCCACCAACAGCCGCATCCACGCCCAGATCGTGCAAGCGGTCTCCCAACTGTGCGAAGAGATCGGCTTCACCGAAGAAGATGGATTTTGGTAGACACGGCCTGGGTTCTGGTCTATAATTGGGTGAGAGATAGAGGGTAGAGATAGAGATAGAG
>JAGNDO010000105.1:5911-8347 GCA_018003515.1 Caldilineaceae bacterium | reverse complement strand
ATCTCAATCTCAATCTCAATCTCAATCTCTATACTCTATCTCCCACCTCTATCTCTACCCTCTACCCTCTATCTCTCACTCAGAGGAGTACCGCTTATGCCTCGCTCACTTTTCGACTCTCCCTACATTTTCGGCATCCATGAACCCGGCGGCGAACAGGAGATGGTCCGCAGCGGTCGTCCCGGCTGGGTGTTGTTTACGGAGGAGATTGGCCGCGACCCCAACAACACTGGCGGCAAGGACTTTTCGCCCTGGAGCAACCAGGATCTGGGGGTGATCTGCCGCATCAACCACGGCTATGAGCCGAACGGCACCCTGCCCCCCAGCAGCCTCTACCCGAACTTTGCCGCCCGCTGCGCCAACTATGTGCGGGCCAGCAAGGGGTGCAAGATCTGGATCATCGGCAACGAGCCAAATCTGGCCGTGGAACGTCCCGGGGTGCAGATCGACTGGAACCGGGCCGCGTACGAGGCCGGGACTCGGGGGGGCGGCAACTCGGGTGATGGTGACGGCGGCGGCGACGAACCGGATTTCCCCCTCACCTACCGGGATCTGCCCGACCGCTTCAGCGCCCTCATGCCAGGGGATCGCAGCACCCGCCGTTTGATCGTCAACCCCGGCGAGATCATCACCCCGCAGCTCTATGCCCAATGCTATCGCCTGTGCCGGGCCGCCATCCGCGCCGTGCCCGGTCATGGGGATGACCAGGTGCTGGTGGCCCCCGTGGCCCCGTGGAACATCGACACCATGTATCCCGGCAACCCCGGCGGCGATTGGGTGACCTATTTTCAGGACATCCTGCGCCTTTTGGGGCCGGAAAACTGCGATGGCTTCGGCCTGCATACCTATTCCCATGGCACGGAATTGAACTTCATCTACGATGAGTTCAAAATGAACGCCCCGTTTGCCCATCGCAGCTATCAGTTTCGCGCCTATCGGGATTTTATGGACGCGGTACCGGCCAACATGCGCCATCTGCCCGTCTATATCACCGAATCCAACCAGAACGACACCTGGCTCAACCGCAACATCGGCTGGGTGCAGCGGGCCTATGGGGAGATCGATCATTGGAACAAACAGGCGGGCAACCAGCAGATCCGGGCCTTGATTCTCTATCGCTGGCCCAAGCTCGACCGTTGGTATATCGAGGGCCAGCAAGGGGTGATCGAGGACTTCCGCCAGGCCCTGACCTTTGACTATAAATGGGGCAGCCAGGCTGGGACCGGGACAGCGCCCGCCCCAGCGCCCGCGCCGGTCACACCCCCGGCCAACCTGACCTATGGCATCGAATGGGGGCAGGTGCGCTTGCCCCAGACCATTCAGCCCGGCCAGGAGATCGCCGCCTCGGTGACGTTGAAAAACAGGGGCAACTTTGTCCTGGCCCGGGGCGGCAGCAACCCGGTGCGTCTGGGGTTCAAGTTGTACGATGCGGACCGGCTCGTGGTGTTGGACGCGGTGCGAAATGTGCGCACCTATCTGCCCAAGGATGTGGCCGTGGGCGAGACGGTTACTTTTGACGCCGCCATCGCCACCCCCACCACGCCCGGCACCTTCACCCTGCAACTGGATCTGATGCACTTCATGGAGACCTGGTTTGGGGACAAGGGCGCGCAACCCTATCGCACCACGCTTCAGGTGGGCGCGGTGGCCGCCCCGCCCACGGGTGATGACGACGTGCAAATTGTCAACATCGTGGACCAGATGCCCACGGGGAGCGTGGCCTATCAGCCCAGGGATCTGAAAAAGATCAAACATCTGGTGATCAACCACACCGCGGTGCGGCCCAATGTGGATCTGGCCCTGATCGCCAACGCCCACATCCAGCGCGGCTATCCGGGCATCGCCTATGATTTCGTGGTGGACGACCGGGGACGCATCTTTCAGGTGGCCCCCCTGGAAAGCGCGGTGCGGGCGGATCAGGAATGGTCCGGCCAGGGCATCAACATCTGTCTGGCCGGGAACTTTGAAGAGACGCCGCCGCCCGCGGCCCAGATCAACGCAGCCGGGCTGTTGAGCGCCAGTCTGGCCAAGCGCTTTGGGCTGACCGCCAGCGCCGTGATCGGTGTGGGCGAAATGCTCAGTTACGCCAGCCCGGGCCGCACCTTCTATGAAGGCCCCACTTGGAAGAACACCCTGAAACAGATCGTCACCCGGCGGCTGCAAGAGACCCCGGCTCCGACGCCAGCCCCTGCTCCGGTGCCCGATCCTGTGCCAATTCCTGCCCCTGCACCCGCTCCAGTCCCGGTGCCTGTTCCAGCCCCTGCTCCCGCTCCGGCCCCTCAGCCTCAACCGGACCCGGAACCGAGCGCCGAGCTTTTGGCCCTTCAGGCCCGGCTGCAACAGCTTTTGACCCAGATCAGCACCTTGCAGACGGAAAACCAGCGCTTGCAGGCCTTGATCAACAGCGGCCAGGGTGGTCAGGCCGGTGGCCCCATG
>JAGNDO010000105.1:0-5811 GCA_018003515.1 Caldilineaceae bacterium | reverse complement strand
TCGGACAGCGCCCAACTCCAGGCCCTGCGCACCCAGATCGTCCAGCTTCAAAAAGAGGTGCAGGCCAGCGCCCAACAGGTGAAAAACCTGCAAGCCCAACTGCAAAACGCCGGTGATGCGGCCGCCCAAGTGGCGGATCTGAAAACCCAGCTGCGTACCTTGGAAAACCAATACGAAGCCCTGGACGACCGCTATGACGGTCTCCAAGCCGCCAACCAGAGCCAGCAAAACCAGATCCGCACCCTGGAAGCCGAGATCACCCGCCTGTTGAGCCTGCCCGCCGCGGACAGCGGTGCGGCACCCAGTGGCCCGTCCCCGGTCACCAAGCCGCCGGTGATCTACAAAGCGGACCGGCTCACCCGTCACCCCACCCTGCGCTATGACCGGCGCAGCCTGAACCAGATCACCCACATTGCCATCCACCACACGGCCATCCGCCCGGACGTGGGACCAGAGCGCATCGCCGAACTGCATGTGATGGAGGACCAGAGCCGATACAAAGACCCGTGGCCGGGCATCGGCTATCACTTCTTTATCCACGACAGCGGCATCATCGACCAGTGCAACGATCTGGAGACGGTTAGTTATCAAGTCTACCAGGCCAACGCCTACTCTGTGGGCATTGTGATGGCTGGCAGCTTTATGAATGGCGTCACCCCAACGGATGCCCAACTGCAATCCCTTTCTCACCTGACCGCCTGGCTGATGCAGGAGTTGAATGTCCCCTTGCGCAACATTTGGGGCCATCGGGAATTCCCCAACAATGCCACGGTCTGCCCCGGCAGCGAGTGGACCGAGGGCAAGCAATGGCGCAACGACTTCTTCGCCCGCATCCAGCAGGTGCAGAGCGGTGTGACCGCCAAGCCCCTGGAGCACATATTGCTCTTCTGGCAGCGCAGCTTCCCCGGCCCCTATGCCGAGGCGGATCTGCTCAACGCCATGCAATATATCCGTCGCTTCCGGCCCAACTTGGGCTTCAGCGTGGACGATGCCTTGCGAGCCAAATATGTCACCATCGTGGGCGGAGACGCCGGGACAAGCGGCGCAGACGAAAGGCGCTTGCTGGATGGCGGTTGCATCGTCGAGCGGATCGCCGGCCGCAACGAGGCCGAGACAGCCCAAATGTTGGCCGCCAAGGTCCAGGCCGGTCGCCGCCACAGCCAGATGGACCCGGAAGCATGACCCTGCCCTCTCGGGAAATCGACCCCCTTGGCGCGGCCTACGCCGTGGAATTGCCGGTCTATCAGGGTCCGTTGGATCTGCTCTTGCGCCTGATCGAGCGGGAGGAGATGGACATCACTGAGGTCAGCCTGCTGGCGGTGACGGACCAATATCTGCGGGCCATCGAGCAGTTGGAGGAGATCCAGCCCGGTGCCCTGGCCGACTTTTTGGTGGTGGCCTCCCGGCTGATCTATCTCAAATCCCGCAGCCTGTTGCCAAAACCGCAACCCCCGGACGAAGAGGAGGGCGAGGAAGATCCCGGCGACGCCCTGGTGCGCCAGTTGCTGGAATATCGCAGCTTCAAACAGGTGGCCTCCGCCCTCCACGAGCGGGAGGAGGCGGGGATGCGGGCCTTTCTGCGTCTGGCCCCCCTGCCCGACATGGAACGCAAGCTGGATCTGGGCGATCTGGCCATGGACCACCTCTTCAAAGCCGTGCAGCGGGCCTTGCAACGCATCCCTCCGGAGCCGATCCTGCCCACGGTGCGCACCTACGCCGTCACCGTGGCCGAACAGATCGAGAAGGTGCGGGACGCGGTGCGTCTCTCCTTTAACGGTGACCGCCCCGCGCCCGTGCGTTTTTCGGCCCTCCTCAGCCAGAGCCAGAGCCGCATGGAGGTGATCGTCACCTTCCTGGCCGTGTTGGAACTGATCAAACGTC
Source organism: Caldilineaceae bacterium (assembly GCA_018003515.1). Lineage (GTDB taxonomy): Bacteria > Chloroflexota > Anaerolineae > Caldilineales > Caldilineaceae > JAGNDO01. The sequence continues at coordinate 3,930 of JAGNDO010000105.1, read as the reverse complement.
GGGAACTGGACGTGCAGCAGGAAACCACCTTCGGCGAGATCATCCTCGCCCCCTCCGCAGACGCCCCAGATCCGACGTCCACAGATAGTTTTGAAACGTATTGATCCACGAATCGACACGAATCACCCCCTCCCAACCTCCCCCAGATTGGGGGAGGAGCCGGTTCGCCGTAGACTGAATGGCCGCTACGCTTGAACGGTTCCCTCCCCAATCTGGGGAGGGTTAGGGTGGGGTGATTCGTGTCGATTCGTGGATCAGCAACTTCCCCAAGAAAGGACATCCCCATGCAATATGGACAGATTTTTGGCGATAGCTTTCGTGTGATTTGGCGCGAGAAGAAGTTGTGGCTCTTTGGCCTGATCGGGCTGGCCCTCTCCTCCCTGTTGGGGATGGTGGCCGGGGTCGCCGGGCTGAACTTTCAGCGCAATTTGATCAGCACAATCAACCAGGAGATGATGCGGGGTGGCAGAGGCAACCCGGACCGCATGGTGGAAGCCGTCTTTGGCAGCCTGGGCATCTTCTTCGTGGTGATCAGCCTGGTGATGCTCGGCTCCCTGGTCTCCTATGTGATCAACCTGGCCATGCGCGCCGGCACCATCCGGGCGGCCATGCGGGCGTGGCAGGGGGAATCGGTCTCCGTGCGCCGGGGCAGCCAGGAGGGGGTCAGCTCTATGTTGGGCTTCTTCGGGATCGATCTGCTGTGGGCTGTGCTGCCGACGGTGGTGGTGATTGGGGGTTATATCGTCATGTTCGGCACCCTGTTTGGGGTGGGGGCTGCCGTGGATGCCAGCGGGGGCAGCGGGGATGCGATTGGGTTCAGCATCTTGGGCATCATGTTCCTGGCTTTTTGCTGTTTCGCCGTCTTCGGCCTGATCTATGCGGCCTTTTACGCCGTGCTGGCCCCCATGATGTATCAATCCCTGGCCCAAGGCCGCCGCTCCTTTGGGGATGCCCTCTCGGAAGCCTGGACATTGGGCAAGGCCAACGCCGGTCCGCTGATCGTCTTTGCCCTGATGGTCTGGGGGGTCAGCTTGCTCCTCAACATCCTGGTGCAGGTGGTGACCACCCCCTTTGTCAGCCTCTTCATGGGCGACTGGATGGCGAACATCCTCCAGAACATGGAAGGGCCGGTCCAAACCATGCCTGCGCCCAACTACGCCATTATGATCCCCGGCATGATGGCCCTCACCGGCGTTTCGTACCTGGTCACCAGTTTCATGCAGACCTTCCGGTTGACGTTGTACACGAAGGTCTACGCGGAACTGACCGCCCCGAAGGATTTGGGCGACGAAGAGGCGGGGGAGCCAGAAGTGTAGGTGCGGTTTTCAACCGCACGATTTGATTCAGGCCAACCGGTGAACTCACGTCGAAGCTTGGTTGACCCGTTCGCACCAGGGGGTGCGAACTCCTCACGCACATTTTGGTGTACCTGGTGGAGTTCGCACCTGCTGGTGCGAACGGGTCGTGCCGATCAGGTACTTTTTTACCGTGTACTCGCTTGTCTTGGTCGTTACCGTATGATTTCCTGTTGGCAGTCGTGCGGTTGAAAACCGCACCTACCCATTCACCACCGGGATCTCTTTTTCCAACGTCACGGCGTCCAAGGTGATGGCGCACGTGTACGCATAAACCTCCACCCCGGCGGACTGGGCGTGGGTGAGGGCGTCGGCGAAGTCCGGGTCTGTGCGGCGGTTGGGCTGGACGGAGATGGCGTCCGGGCGCTGGACGATGAAGACGACCGCCGCCCGCTCTCCGGCCTGGGCCAAGTCGGCCAATTCCAGCAGGTGACGCCGCCCACGGGTGGTCGGCGCATCCGGGAAGAGAGCCAATCCGTCCTCCACCAACGAGACCGACTTCACCTCTATCCAGCAGGGGCGGCCCTGGGCATCTTCCAACAAAAAGTCCATGCGGCTGGTGATTTTGCCCTGTTTCCCGTGCCCCCCTTGCCCGGTGTGGGGCACAGTCACCTCCCGGCGCACGGTGCGGTGGCCGTGGAAGGGGGCAAAGAAGCCATCGGTCAGCCCTTCGGCAAAGAGATCGTTGGGCAGTTGGGTGTTCAGGCTGATCAATTCCCCGGCAGCCGGATGGATCATGAAGCGCAGGGTGAAGGGGGTGCGCCGGGCTGGGTCCGTGGCCCGGCTGAGGTAGACCGTGGCCCCAGGGATCATCAACTCGGCCATGCGGCCAGGATTCGGGCAGTGGGCGCGCACGGTTGACCCATCCCCGTGCAGACGGGCGTGGATCACAAAACGGTTGGGCCGCTCCAAAAAGGTGGCGGCTTCGACGGCAAAAGGCATTTGCATGGCTCTATGCTACCACACTTCCCCCTTTTCCCCGGTCTGCCAACATGATTCTCTATCCGCGATTGTGCATTTTGGGATGGCTGATGTATCATGGACCTGTGGCGTGTTTCTTCCTCATCGCCATCAACCGATTTCTTCGCCCCATATCAGTAGCGTTCCATTTCAGCAGTTTGTCGTTTTAACCCTCTTTCACAAGGAGAAAAACCCATGCAACGAAAATCTACCCTGATGTTGGTAGCTGTTTTGATGGTCTTTGCCGCCATCTTGGCTGCCTGCCCAGCCCCGGCTGCTGTGGCACCCACCACGGTCGAAGTGACCCGTGAGGTGCAGGTCGAGGTCGAAGTGCCCGTGGAAGTGACCCGTGAAGTTGAGGTTGTGGTGGAAGTGCCCCAAGTGATGGCCGCCCTTGGCTCTGCCGAGCGCCCCATCAAGGTACTCTTCGTGCCCTCGGTCGAAGTTGACGCCATTGTCAGCGGTGGCGCTGTCCTGGCCGATGCCCTGAAGGAAGCCACGGGTCTGAACTTTGAGGTGGCCGTGCCCACCAGCTATGCGGCCACCATCGAAGAGATGTGCGCCTCCCCGGATGACACCATCGGCTTCATCCCGGCCCTGGGCTATGTGCTGGCCAACCAGCGCTGTGGCGTCCAGGTGGGGGCTGCGGCCATCCGCAACGGCCTCTCCTGGTACACCACTCAGTATGTGGTCCCCTTTGACAGCCCAGCCCAGACCTTGGAAGACCTGGCCGGCCTGACCTGGGGTATCCCGGACTTCGGCTCCACCTCTGGCTATCTCTATCCCGCGGCCCAGCTCAAGGGCTTGGGCGTGGAACCGGGCGAGATTGTGGAGACCGGCAGCCACAACAATGCCATGTTGGCCGTCTACAACGGCGAGGTGGGCTTCGCTACCGCCTACTTCAGCCCGCCCCTGCTGCCCAGTGGCGCTTGGGTATACGGCGTCACTGATCCCGAGATCTGGCGAGAAGCCGGTGTGAGCCCCGTGCGCAACGCCGAAGGCCGCACCTTTGTGGCTGGCGGCCCCAGCGAAGGCGGCTATCGCGTCCTGGATGCCCGCTCCTCCGTCACGGACACGGCCCCAGACATCTTCGAGAAAACCCGGATTCTGGCCCTCACGGCCAAGATCCCCAATGACTCGATCTCCTTCGGCCCTGAGTTCCCGCTGAACACCTCCCAGCAGATCGTCAAGGCCCTGGTGGCTTTTGCGGCCTCTGAGGCTTGTGAACAGTCTATCTGCTCCGACAGCTTCTACAACTGGACCGGGCTGGAAGCGGCCTCGGACTCCTTCTATGATCCCGTGCGTGATCTCATGACCATCATGGGCATGACCGAGCAGGATGTGCTTGGTAACTAGGCACTAGGGATTAGGAAATTTGGGATTGGGGATTGGGAGGTTTTTTGGGGACATGTGATCCCAAAAAATCTCCCAATCTCTATAATCCCCCAATCCCCAATCCCAAATCCCCGATCCCCAATCCCAGGAGAAACCGTGTGCTGCGAATAAAAAACCTGACCAAAGTCTATGATGACGGCACAGTGGCGTTGAAGGACGTCAGCTTTGAGGTGCCGGATGGCCAATTTGTGGCCGTGATCGGCCTGAGCGGATCGGGCAA
>JAGNDO010000031.1:5264-57132 GCA_018003515.1 Caldilineaceae bacterium | reverse complement strand
TGCAGAAGCCCCATCAATCCATCGTGCGTCAGTCCTGTACTCATTTATCCCCTCCCACTTTTATGCCGCGACTCCCACTTTTTTACCAGAAGGGTTTACCCCGTGTCAAATTGAGAATTGCTGGTAACGACAACGGGACGTGGACCAGCCAGATCGTGGGCAACACCGCGAGCATTGTGTACGCCGTGGCGGTGGGGGACCTGGACGGGGACGGCGACCTGGACATCGTCTCCGGCGGGCAGGATAACAATGTCAACATCTGGCGTAACAACGGCAGGCCTTTCAACGGGGAGTGGAACAGCCTGACCGCGGGCAGCCACACGGGGGCTGTGGAGGCGGTGGCGGTGGGGGACCTGGACGGGGACGGCAAACTGGACATCGTCTCCGCTGGGAGTGATATCAATGTCTGGCGGAACGACGGCACGCCCTTTGATGCTGGCTGGAGCACCAGCCAGACCATGGGCGGCGCGGCCCCTGTGCTCTCGGTGGCGGTGGGGGACCTGGACGGGGACGGCAAACTGGACATTGTCTCCGGCGGGTTTGATAACCAAGTCACTATCTGGCAGAACAACGGCACGCCCTTTAATGCCGCCGTACCGTGGGCCAGCCAAACCGTGGGCAGCCACACGGACGCTGTGAGCTCAATGGCGGTGGGGGACCTGGACGGGGACGGCGACCTGGACATCGTCTCCGCCGGGTATGATCACAATGTCAATGTCTGGCAGAACGACGGCACGCCTTTCAGTGGTACGTGGGCCAGCCTGACCGCAGGCAGCCACATAGACCTTGTGTTCGCCGTGGCGGTGGGGAACCTGGACGGGGACGGCGACCTGGACATCGTCTCCGGCGGGCAGGATAGCACAGTCAAAGCCTGGCAGAACAAGCAGGTACACCGCAACATGCCCTTCAACAGCACGGCCACGGACGTGGGCAGCATAAGCAGCACAATATGGGTGCTCTTCACGGCAACGGGGGACCTGGACGGGGACGGCGACCTGGACATCATCTCCGCCGGGGGTACTGGCAGCATCACGATCTGGCAGAACAACGGCACGCCCTTTGCTGCTGGTTGGAGCACCAGCGAGACCGTGGGCAACCACTCAGGGTTTGTGAGATCCGTGGCGGTGGGGGACCTGGACGGGGACGGCGACCTGGACATCGCCTCCGCTGGGCTGGACAATGTCAAGATATGGGAGAACAACGGCACGCCTTTCGACGGGGCGTGGATCGGCCAGACCGTGGGCAGCCACACTGACGTTGTGGGGGCGGTGGCGGTGGAGGCGGTGGCGGTGGGGGACCTGGATGGGGACGGCGACCTGGACATCGTCTCCGGCGGGTTTGATAACAATGTCAGGATCTGGCTGAACGACGGCACGCCCTTTGATGCCGGGGCGTGGGCCAGCCGGATCTTTGACGGCCACACTAGCGCTGTGATGGCGGTGGCGGTGGGGGACCTGGATGGGGACGGCAACCTGGACATCCTCTCCGGCGGGCAGGATTTAAAAGTCATGGCCTGGCAGAACTGGGGCATAGACCCCATTGATGAGACTACATGGAACTGGGATGGCAGGACCATCATAGGCAGCCACACTGGCCCTGTGATGGCGGTGGCGGTGGGGGACCTGGATGGGGATGGCGACCTGGATATCGTCTCCAGCGATGATTCATCGGTTTTTCACGGAGATAATCCAATTGCTCCCTTCTCCAGTATCAAAGTCTGGCGTCACAACGGCAGGCCTTTTGATGGTGCGGGTGCGTGGACCAGCCTGACCGTGGGCAGCCTCACGGACTCTGTGGAGGCGGTGGCGGTGGGGGACCTGGACGGGGACGGCGACCTGGACATCGCCTCCGCTGGGTGGGATAAGAATGTCAATGTCTGGCGTAACGACGGCACGCCCTTTGCTGATGCGTGGGCCAGCCAGACTGTGGGCAGCCACACTGACTTTATCGACTCCGTGGCGGTGGGTGACCTGGACGGGGACGGCGACCTGGACCTCGTCTCCGGCGGGCGTGATAACATAATCAAAGCCTGGCAGAACCAGGGCGGCAGCGCAGGCTTTGCGGTGACCGACACCTCGCCGGGCACCCGAATTGTGCCGGGCAGCGAAGACGATGTGTTCAAGGTGGTCTTCACCCACAACGGCATCACCGGCGACCGGGATCTGGAACTCAGCCAGTGGAATCTGAACCTCTTCGACGACGGGGACGCTTGCAGCAACCCCATGGACACGGCCACGGCCAACAGCCTGCTAGACAAGCTGCGGGTGCGCTTGGATGACGGCGACGGCATCTTCGAAAGCGATGGCAGCGACGTTCAGGTAGCCGAAATCGACACCTTTGCCCTGGCTGGCGGCGTGCAGACAATTAGCTTTACCAACGATGACGCCAACGTCCAGGTCAGCCCCACCAACAGCCGCACCTACTGGGTCAGCCTGCTGACCAATGCGCCCCAAGGCGACATCTGCCTGCAATTCGACCCGGACGCCGGTGCAGTGGTGGAGGGCAAAACCCCAGACTTCTCGGTGAGCATCCAAGACAGCAGCCCGACCAAAACAGCCAACAGTGTGCCCACCGCGGTCACCTTGAGCGGCTTTGCGGCAGCGTCCTCATCCACAGGCGGATGGACCGGTTTCCTGCCCGCCGGGCTGCTGACCCTGCTGGCCGGGCTGGCCGTCTGGCGGCGCAAGAGCGGGGTCAGCGGCGGACGCATGGCCGCCACGGCCCAGCCCGTCTCCCGTCTCCCGCTTCCTGGTCAGCTTGACGCGGCGGTCTCGGGTCGCCGTCCCTACACCCCGCCCGCCATCCTCCACGAACTGGCCCTGGAGACCCGGGCCGGCTCCGCGCTGAGTGTGGATCCGCTGAACGAGCTGTTCGGGATCGACAGCAAGTAGGCATATACGCCACACTGGTTCTTTGGGATCTTGGTGGGTTGACAAGATCCGCCCGGTCCGACCTTCCAGGAAGCTTGAAGCTTCCTGGAAGGTTTGGGCGGGTCCCCCCCTGAATTCCCAAAGATCCGCCACATGATCAAAATCAGGAGTAGATCGGTCAATTTTGCCGTTCCACCCCTGATTTTTTGATTCGCCAGATCGTGGAAATCGTCCGAGGAGCGCCAATGCAGGATCTGGGTGGTCAACATGCAGAGCGGGAAAACCGTGGCCTTTCTGCGCTCTGCGTTGCTTGCACGGCGACGACTTGATGAACGGCTGAAGGGTATCGTTTTTTTTTCTTCTTGACACCGATATTGGTTGAGGTATACTTCTTGCTCTATCCCAATCTTCGTTTGAATTCAGGGGTTTTTGCAAGGCTGATTTCTTACCGGTCCTGCGAAACTCCGCCTTTCAAAGAAACCTTGTTGTAGACTGGCAGGGGATAGGCAGACAAAATCCGTTGTTGGCCGGGACAGACTCTACCCGATTGTGTCCCGTTTGTAGGTTGTCCTTCGCCTGACCATGCAGTTCGTCGTTCAACACATACACAGAAAAGGAGAAGTACACTATGTCTAGTGACCCGTTTATTGGAGAAATCAGTATGTTTGCGGGCAACTATGCCCCCGAGGGCTGGGCCTTTTGCAATGGGCAGCTCATGGACATTGGCCAGAACTCTGCGCTCTTTTCTATACTCGGCACCATCTATGGCGGTGACGGCATACGCACCTTTGCCTTGCCCGATCTGCGCGGTCGTGCGCCCGTCCATGCGGGGCAGGCACCCGGAACGGACAGGGTTGGCTTAGGGGACAACAACCACAGTTGGAGTGAGCCGGTTGTCAAGGCAGAGGGCGGAAAGTCCAGTGCCCATCTGCTGCCCTTTCTCGGCGTCAACTTCATCATCGCCCTGGAAGGCATCTATCCGGCGCACAGTTAGTTTCTGCCTGGGTCCACAGATAGCGGCCGCTGCCGGGGGCGGCTGGCTGTGGACCCAGGCCGGTCAGGCCCAACGGTCCAGCAGATTGTGTGAGTTGACCGGGCCGGCCTTCTAGCGGCATAGGAGCGGGGTCAACGGCGGGCGCATGGCCGCCACGGCTTCCCGTCCCCCGCTTCCCGCCGCACAGGCTGCACCGCTCCCCGGTCGTCGCCCCTACACCCCGCCCGCCATCCTCCACGACCTGGCCCTGGAGACCCGGGCCGGGTCGGCGCTGGGGGTGGATCCGTTGGGGAATCTGTTTGGGATCGACAACAAGTAGATCCCACCCTATCCCCCAAGACACACAGAGGCCCGGCTTTTTGAAAAAGCCGGGCCTCTGTCGTTATCGACAACATCAGGGTGCTGGGCCTTTAGTACATGGCTTCGATCAAATGGGCATATTTCTCCATGACTGCCCGGCGTCGGGTTTTTTGCGAGGGGGTGATTTCGCCCCCTTCTTGGGTCAAGGGAGCGGGTAGCAAAGTAAAGGCTTTCACCTGTTCAAATGGGGCCAACTCCTGGGCATAGTGGTCGATGTGGGCGCGGTAGAAGGCCACAATCTTGGGATGGTTCACCAACGCCTCCCGGGTGTGCCCGGTGATCCCCTGCCCCGCGGCGTGCTCTTCCAGGGCGGCGAAATTCGGCACGATCAGGACGCTGATGTACTTGCGCCGATCGCCCACCGCAATGGATTGCTCGATGAAATAGTCCTGGGCCAAGACGGTTTCAATATGTTGGGGGGCCACATTTTTGCCGCCGGATGTGATGATCAGATCCTTGATGCGGTCCGTAATGCGCAGAAACCCCTCCTCATCAAACTCGCCCACATCCCCGCTGCGGAACCAGCCATCGACAAAGGCGGCGGCGGTGGCCCCAGGCTTTTTGTAATAGCCCTGGGTGACGCTGGGGCTTTTGAGCAGAATTTCGCCATCATCGGCGATCTTTACCTGGCAATCCACAATCGGCCGCCCCACCGTGCCGAATTTGAACGCTTTGGGCGTGTTGCAGGTGACCATAGGGGAGGTCTCGGTCAGCCCATAGCCTTCGCAGATCAACAACCCCGCAGCAAAAAAGAACTCCTCGATGGAGGGGGCCAGGGGCGCACCGCCGGCAGAGAAGAACTTCTTGTCCCCGCCCACAATCGCCCGAATCTTGGCAAGCACCAGCCGGTCCGCCAGGCTCTGTTGCAATGCCAGCCCCACCCCCACGGGGCGATCTTCCTTGCGCCGACGCTGATAGTCTAAGCCCACACCCAGCGCCCAATGGAAGAGCCGCTTTTTCAGCCCGGACCCCTCTTCCAGGCCATGATGGGCGGCGGCATAGATCTTCTCATAGAGGCGCGGCACGCTGACCATCACCGTGGGCTTCACCGCCTGCATGGCCACGATCACCGTCTTGGGATCGTCCAGATAGTAGTTTTCCGCGCCCGTGTGGAAGATATAATAGGACCAGCTTCGCTCGTAGACGTGGCTGAGGGGCAAGAAGCAGAGGGAGCGGTCACCAGGGCCGACGTGAAATTGCCCGCGCAGGGCCTTGAACTGGTGCAACAGATTGGCATGGGTCAGCATCACCCCCTTGGGTTCGCCCGTCGTGCCGGAGGTGTAGATGATGGTCGCCAGCTCGTTTTCGTCCGCATCAGCCGCGGCCAGACGGGCGTCCAGGGCTGCATCCAGCGCCAGGTCCGCGCCCAGTTGGAGGAATTGGCCAAAGTGGAGGTCCGGCGCGTGGAGGGGCATCTCCGCCTCCGCCCGCCCTTCATCAAATACAACCAGGGCGCGCAGAGTGGGAGAACGCTGCGCGCCAGCCGCAATTTTGGCATAGGCTGCCTGATCGCCCACAAAGAGCAGGGTCATGTCCGTCTCGTCGATGATATAGGCGGCCTGCTGGCGCGTGTTGGTGGCATAGATGGGCACAGGAATGGCGCGCACGCTGAGGATGCCAAAGTCGGCCAGGGTCCATTCCGGGCAGTTGGAGGCGAAGATGCCGATGCGGTCCCCAGGCTGCACGCCCAAGGAAAGCAGGGCCCGGGCAATGGTGCGGATGCGACTGTACATCTCGGCATAGGAGATCGGGCTGGAATGGGGGCCTTTCCCGGTGGCGTAGTAGGCATTCATCGCCGGTTGATCGGCATATTTCTGGGCGCTTTGGGCGATCATCGTCGCCAGGTGTTGAAAGGTCATAGGGCTTCGTCTGTCTCCACACAGTGGACAAAAAATGGGCGTGTCATCAGGAACATCATCCTGAGATCTGAGCAATCCTTAAGATCATATCATAGATTCAGCCTTTGGTGAACGTTTACGCATCGGGAAAAAACAGAGGGAGCGGAGGCGCACCCGGTGTGGGTGCGCCTCCCTCTTTGCTTTTCAACCGCCGCTTACCGGAGCAACATTGGCAGATAGAGATCCGGCGGGGTCGCCCCCTTGATCTCGAACGTCCACATATACGGCGCAGCCATCACATTCCCGGCCACATCCGTCACCCCCGTCCCCACCGTGACCGTATACCTGTCCGGCTCCACCACCACCAGGGGACTAAAGACAATCTGGTTGACGGCCCCGTCAAAGCGCACGGTGCCCGTCACCGGCTTCCCCGCCCTGTCCGTCAACGTGACCGTGGCCGTGCTGACCGTGGTCTCGCTCAACGGTTCGGAGACGCCGATGACGATCACCGGGGCATAGACCGGGCCGGCCGTGCCGGTGAAGGCCGGGCTGGCCGAAGCGATGACGTCCTTGGCGTCCGCGCCGGGGCTGGTCCACACCACCTGGGGCGGGGTGGCGTCGCCGACAGAAGTCACTTCGATGCTTACTTGGGCCGCCCGGCTGGTGGATGTGCCGTTGCTGACCCGGAAGCTGAAGCTGTCCGGCCCGGTGAAGTTCTCCAGGGGCGTGTAGACCAGGCTGGGCGGGGTGCCCGTGAGGGTGCCGCCGTGGGGGGCTTCGCCGATCTCGAAGGTGAGGGGTAGGCCGCTGACTTCCTGCCCGGCCAGGGTGAGGGACAGCGGGGTCATGTATTCCGTGGTCAGATTTTGGGGGATGGCCTTGAGGGGCGAGATCAGGTTGACCCAGGTGTTGGTCGGCGTCTCCTCCGGCACGCTGGGGAAAAAGACCACGGCCTGATTGCTCACCACCGTGCCCGATGGCAGGCCACCAGTGAGGTTGACCGTGTAGGTGATCGCCCCCTCAGAGTCAACCGCGCCCTTTGGCCCCAACTCGCCCACCATCCAGAAGATCTCCCGACTATCGGGCAGATAGGTGCCCGCGCCGTGGAGATCCAGACTGGCGGCGTCGAAGACTTCGGGAAGCAGATTGGTCACATAGACCCCATAGGCCCGGCCCAAGCCCTCGTTCTCGTAGGTGATGGTGTAGAGGGCGGTGGCCTCCGGCAGCATATCCCCGGACGGGCCGTAGATGGCGTTGGGATCCTTGGCCACCCAGACGCCCGTATCGGTGCAGTCGTTCCCACCATTCAACCCACTGGCGCAAACTGCGGAGTCAGCGGGCGGAGCGAGAGAGACCTCCCGGTATTGGCTACTTTTGGCATCACAGTTTTTGCATCCACCTGCCGCGTCTATGCCCGCCACACAGCGCTGACCGGGGCAGCTGACCCACCCTTGGCCGACAAAGGAATTGCTCACACACACCTCTTTGGCACAGCCGGGGCCGAAGAGGAGGTTCCAGCCGGAGGGCGACCAGCGTACTTGGCCGTCCGTGCAGCAGTGAGTGGCCGGATTGTCACAATCTTGCACGCAGTCGTAGACCATTTTAGAGACATGGGCCACATGGAAAGCTACCGCACCCGGACCCATTGTCCCACCGGAGCCAATTGTCCACAGGACTGTCTGGAATGCGGTGACGGTAACAACTTTGAAGGTAACCTTGCGCCCTGTGCAGTTGGCGATACACTTGCTCTTCGAACAAGCGGTGGAAGAGCGTTCGTTCTGATCGTCCTCCGGCATCCAGTCGCCCCAGTAGCTCCGGGTCATGGTCGTCAAATCAATTGTGAGGCCGCCGGTGGTGTCGTGAATACGGAAACTACCATTCTGGGAGGTAAGGGCTACCGACTGTTCGCCGGTCTGGGTGAGGAGCCGAACACTACGCCGGTCTGCCGTGCGCATGGCCGCCCAGTCCACAGTGCTGCCGTCGCTGTACTGCTGGTGGCCTGCTTGTAGATAGGTGTAGCCTGCCTCAATGGCCTGGGTATAGAGTGTCTCCAGATCGGGGTGGGCGGCGCGTAGGGCGGCGAACTCAGCCGGGGTCAGGGGCGTTTCGGTCAGGATTGTCACGGGCGAATAGTCGAGATACTCCGCTACGTCAAAGAGGGCCATGTTGTAGTTGGAACCAGCGAAAAGCGTCAATGTCCCGTCTTTGTAGCTTGCGGGGAGGCCCCACTGGAAGCGCACCCGGAAGGAGTGGAAGCCCTGTGCGCCCGGTGTCAGATCGCCCAACGCCCAGAAGACCTGATTCTTCTCGATCCAGAAGACGCCATCAGGGCTGTCCACATATTCAGCGCCCTGGGGAAGTTGCACGGCCAACACAGCGCCCTTTACCGTCTCTGTCATGGTGTTGAGATATTGCACCGCATAGTCCACAGTCTGGCCAGGGCTGACCAGGTTCGGCCCGCCCGTGGTCACCAACATCTGGCCGGGGGCCACAGCACCCGTCTCCGCCATCCCCAGCCAGGGGTAGACGGTGATGTTGTCCCCCACGTTGTCGCCCAAACCGGATGGGTTCAGAGTGGGATGATAGGGGCCGGATGCGTCCCCCCACCAATTGTTGCGGGCGTCCAAAAGCGGGGCATTCCAGTTGGCCACCCCTTCTTGGGCCGTGTCGTGGATGCTGTTATTTTGGAAAACCACAGGCGCAGCCGGGTTGTTGTTGAAGTTGAAATGGACCCCCTTCCGACCGGAATAGGCGATCTCACAGTTTTGAACATTGACCGTGGGCGCGCCGCCGTTCAAGCCCCACCAGAGTTCCAGGCTGGCCCCGAGATTGCTGGAGACAGTAGCCCCGCCGTACGTGATCTGACAGTAGCCAAGACTGACGGTGGAGCGGTCCACCGCCCCAATTCCGGCCCACCAGCCCGTTTCCGCCCTGGCCCCGGTGAACACCACCGGTTTGTCCACCGTGCCTAGGGCATAGAGCGCCCCCTGATCCTTCACGCTTATATAGGTGGGCGACCCGTAGCCGTTTTTATCGAAAGCCAGGGTCGTGCCGGGCTTGATGGAAAGCAGGCCATTGGGCGACACCTCGATACTTCCCGTCACCCGCACGGGGATGCCCGCCTCCCCCAGATCCCACTGGCGTCCACCGCCCAGGGCGCAGCCGGGGATCAGCAACTCGTCCCCGCCATTGCCCGTGGCGGTCAGATCCTTGGCGGTGATAGAGCCGTTGCAATACCAACTGACGGCCGTACCCACATTGTCGGTGAAGGCGATGTTCTCCAAAACGGGATTGACATTGTGATCGTTGAAAGCAATCCCCCGTTTGCGGTCGTCGTAGGTTCCCAGAAGGCCATTTCCGCTGATGGTCAAGTTGCGCAAGGTGGGATAAATGGTGTCGTTCCATACGCTATCAACCACCCCGGAATAACCGTTGCGGCTGATGCTGCCCCCATCCCAGGTGACAAAAAGACTGCCTGGGTTGCTAGTGCCCAGAAAAACCCCAGCCTGACCATTGTCGGTCACATCCACATTTTCAAGCATGGGGTGAATGGTGCTGCCGTTGCGGCTGTAGAGATAGAGACCGTTTTGTGCGTTGTGGTGTATGCGGCAGTTGCTGACTTCCGCCGTGTTCGTGTTGATCTCCAGCCCGCCCAGACCAAAGTTGGTGTCGCTAGCATAGCTAATATCGCACTGGTCCAGGCGCAAGGTGCTGCCCTGCTGCGCCCACAGGCCAATCCAGCGATGAGTTGTCCCGCCGGAGGCTTCAGCCAAACGGCTGGTGAAGGTGATGGGTTGGGTGACTGTTCCCTGGGCGATCAGGCTGCCTCCAGCCGCCACGGTAATGCCACCCGCATAGGAACCTTCCCCGAGATCGAGCAAGGTGCCGGGATTTACGGTCAAAGTGATGCCATTTGGCACGGTTAACAGACAGAGGCTGGATCCGCACGGGGTGAAGCCGAAATTGGTTCCACCCAGAGTGACGCTTTGGGTCATGGGGGTGTTCAAATTGCCGATGAATACCTCATCCCAGTCATTGCCCGAAAAAGTGAGCGCGCTATACATGGGCTGCATGTTGATGCTGTCCTGGTAGATCGCATACCCAGGCTGACCGTATGACGGGTCGTTATTACGAGCAATATGCACACCCTCGATCAGCGGCATGATGTCCGCCCCTTCCAGATAGATGCCTTTTTTCCGCCCGTCAGTGACGACACCCTGACGTAGCTGCACATCGATGGTTTTTACATCAATCTGGGCGCGGTTATAGCCGGTGAACCGATTTGCTGCCCCGGACCCGGCATACCCTACAAAAAAGTGTTCCAGTCGTCCCACACTGCCCGACCGGAAGACCAGCCCATACCAGTCGCCGGCCGTGCCGACACTGTCGCCGTCCCCATTCGTATCGCCCAGGTAGGTATCGTCCTTCAGGCTGGTAAAGACGACTGGCTGCCCTGCCGTACCCTGAACGATCAGGGTTCCATCTACGATCAAGGCCGTGCTGCCGGCAGGAAAGTAAGTTCTGGGATGCACGCTGCCCAATTTCACGACGACGCCAGCCTGAATGGTCAGGGTGACCCCCGCGGGGACGACAATTTCGCACTCAGTCCCTGTATAGACCCCAGACGACCAGATGGTGTCCGCTACGATGGGGGCACAAGCGTCCACCAAGGGGGCCGTGGGGGCGGCCACCCCGTCCGATCCGGCGGGCACCCCCCCAGCCATCAAGCCAAACAGAAAAAGTAGACAGATGGCCAAAGACACGCCCAATAGAGAGCGTCTCACCACTGAAACAGACATCGATCCAGATTGCATGACAACCTCCTGTTTTGGGTAATTCTTCGGATTTACCGCACAAAAAACAGGGTGGAGGGTCAAGCCGCGGCTTGACCCTCCACCCTGTTTGGTTCCGTTCTCGTTCCCACGCTCTGCGTGGGAATGTCTAATCGGCGCTCTGCGCCGCGGGGCGCAGAGCGCCCGGTTGCGTTCCCACGCGGAGCGTGGGAACGAGAGATGAGACTTTTTTCGCTGCCAAACCCCGCGCCAAAACACGGACGCTGTAGGGTCCATGTCTGCGGCGATGCAGCCCCCGTGTCACTGCCTCTGCGATCAACACCCGACTGGATCGACGGGACTTCAATCCCGGTCGGGGAGGCCATAGGGCACCTCCTGTTTTAGGGGATTGGGGGTTGGGGATTGGGGATTAGGGATTCGGAGATGAGACTTGGCCAACTACCCAATCCCGAATCCCCAACCCCCAATCCCCAACCCCCAATCCCCAACCCCCTAAATATACCCCTGTTCCTGCGCAAACCGGGTCAGATCAGCCCGGAAGTTGGGATGGGCGATGGCGATCAACGCCTGCACCCGTTGGCGGATGCTTTTGCCGTAGAGCGCGGCCACGCCATACTCCGTGACCACGTAATGCACATCATGCCGAGAGGTGACCACGCCGGCCCCGGGCTGGAGGGCGGAGACGATGCGGCTGATGGTGTCCCCTTTGGTGGTGCTGGGCAGGGCGATGATGGGCTTGCCCCCCTTGCTGCGGGCCGCGCCCCGCACAAAGTCCACCTGGCCGCCCACGCCGCTGTAGAAGCGGTGGCCCATGCTGTCCGCACACACCTGGCCGGTCAGGTCCACTTCGATGGCGCTGTTGATGGCGATCATGTTGTCATTTTGGGCGATCACAAAGGGATCGTTCACATAGTCCTGGGGGTGCAGCTCGAAAATCGGGTTGTCATGCACATAATCGTAGAGCCGCTGGCTGCCCAGGATGAAGCCAGCCACCACCTTGCCTCGGTGGATGGTCTTGCGCTCGTTGTTGATGACTCCTTCATCGATCAGGGTCATCACCCCGTCGCTCAAGAGTTCCGTGTGGATGCCCAGATCCCGCTTCTCCCGCAGATAGAGCAGCACCGCGTCCGGGATGCCGCCGATGCCCATCTGCAAGGTGGCCCCGTTGGGGATCAGCTCGGCGATGTGGGCGGCGATCTGCTGTTGGATGGGGCCGGGCTTGCCCATGCTGACCTCGGTCAGGTCATAGCTCACGGGCACCACATGGGTCAGTTTGCTGACATGGATAAAGCTGTTGCCCAGGGTGCGGGGCATGCGGTCATTGACTTCGGCGATCACCATGCGGGCCGATTCGGCCGCCGGCTTGGTCAGCCCCACTTCGATGCCAAAGCTGCAAAAGCCATGTTCATCCGGCGGGCTGCAATGGATCAGCGCCACGTCCAGGGGGATGATGCCCTCTTTGAAGAGCTTGGGGATCTCGGAGAGGAAGCAGGGGGTATAGTCGGCCCGGCCATCGTTGACCGCCTGGCGCACGTTGTCGCTGATGAAGAGGGTGTTGACCCGGATCTTGCCCGCCATCTCCGGGGCCACATAGTCGGCGCTGCCGATGGTGAGCACCTGGTTGATCTGGACATTTTCCACATCCCCGGCCCGCGCCCGTTCCACCAGGGCGCCCAGCAGAAATTTGGGTACGGAACAGTTGCCGGTCAGAAAGAGACGGTCGCCGGATTGGATGGATTTGACCGCTTCTTCGGCACTGGTGATACGACCCTGGTATAGATCTCGCCACCCCATTACTGCACCCCCCCGGCGTTTTTGGTCTCAGGCCCAGATTCAGACTCTGCCGGGTCAGCCATCAGGTCGGCCAACCCCTTGTGCCGAATCTGCCCGTCCCGGATCACGATCCCCCGGCCAAGTTCAGGATAGTCGATCTGGGCGGCATCCAATCCCTTTTCGGCGATGGCGAAAAGGTAGGGCACAGTGGCATTGGTGAAGACATGGGTGGTGGTGCGGCTGACCGCGCCGGTGATGTTGGGCACGCAATAGTGGGTGATGCCTTCTTCGATATAGGTGGGGCTGCTCAGGGTGGTGGGTCGGCTGGTTTCGATACAGCCGCCCTGGTCGATGGAGAAGTCGATGATCACACTGCGGGGCTTCATATTCCGCACCATCTCCCGGGTCACCACCACGGGCGTACGGGCGCCGGTCACCTGGATGGCCCCGATCACCACATCGGCAAAGCCGATCACCTTGCGCAGGTTGTGGGGCGTACTCACCATGGTCACAATGTGGCGGCAATTCGCTTCCACCCGACGCAAGGGGGCCAGATCCTTGTCCAAGATGTAGACTGTGGCCCCCATGCTGGTGAGGGCGCGAGCCGCATTGATCCCTACGGTCCCCGCGCCGATGATGGCCACTTCGGCCGGGGGGACGCCGGGCGCGCCGGAAAGCAGGGTGCCCTTGCCGCCGGACTGGTTTTCCAGCAAGCGGGCGGCGATCTGCAAGGCCAAACGGCCGGCGATCTCGCTGACCGGGCCGAGGACGGGCAGGTCGCCGCTATCGGTCTGCACCATCTCCCAGGCCAGGGCGGTGGCCCCCGTGTTCTGAAAGGAGTGAACTTTCTGGCGTTTTCCGGCGGTCAGATGGAGAAACCCAGCCAAAATCTGGCCAGGATAGAGATTGTCCAACTCTTGGGGCATGGGCCGCCCCACTTTGATCACCATTTCGCCCCGTCCCCAGGCTTCCGCCGGGGTGTAGACAATCTGTGCGCCCATCTGGGCATACTGCTGGTCGGTGAAGCCGCTGCCGGCCCCGGCCAGGGTCTCGACATAGACCCGATGGCCCTGTTCGGTCAACACCCCAACACCGCTGGGGGTGAGAGAAACCCGATTCTCGTCGGGTCGTTTTTCGTGTGGAATGCCAATGTCCATTTTTATTTCACCCGTTTTATGTTACTCGCAAGTTTAGTGTTATCGTACCTTTTTGTTGTGAATGCCGTCTAGCTTTTTCCAAGCGTCTGTCAATCAATCAAAGCTGACCCTTTTGGCCCCCACTTCCCGATCCGAGATGATTGACCTATGAAACATGAAGGCACAAAGCCACAAAAGGTTCTTCTTTTTGGCACCTCGTGGTTTTGTACTCATTCACCCCCGCCCCCCGGCCCCCAATTATGGGGGAGGTGGTGGACCGTTCCCCCCAAAGTTGGGGGGTCAGGGGGGCAGGCGTGAACGATTACCGTGGTTTTGTGACAAAGAATGGTTACACAGAAAACAATCGTTTTGCCGGTTTGCTTTCCATGATATACGGGGCAGATTCTGCCTGGGTTGTGTGAATGCTGCCAGTATGACACAGCTCTGCCAGCGCTTGCCAGGGTCAGATGTCATCAATCGCCCTGGTCGATCATCAGGAAAGTCCACCCGCCAAGGATACACACATGGTGCATCATTCAACAGAGACCGAGCCATCCCCCGGTGTTAAGCCAGTCACTCAACCCTTGTCCGTGGCGCGCTTGCTGGGCTTGGGTCTCTCGACCCGCTTTTTTATCGACACCGGCATCCAGATTTTCATGCCCTTTCTGCCCGTGATCGCGGCGGGGCTGGGGGTTGACATCATCACAATGGGGCGGCTGGTCAGTCTGCGCAGCGCCACAGGTTTGATGGCCCCCCTGTTTGGGGTGATGGCGGATCGGCGGGGCTATCGAACGGTCATGCGCTTGGGGCTGATGCTCAATGCCGTGGGCTTTCTGCTGATTGGGCTGAGTGTCAATCTGCCTATGGCCGTTGTGGGCATGTTGTTGACCGGCATGGGCACCTTTGCCTTTCTGCCCTCCATCCAGGCCTATGTCAGCGCCCGGCTGCCCTATGCCATTCGGGGGCGGGGGTTGGGGATTTTGGAGTATGCCTGGGCCCTGTCGGGGATCGGCGGGCTCTTTCTGGCCGGGCTGTTGATCGCCGCCACCTCCTGGCGCGTGCCCTTCTATTTGCTCAGTCTGAGCATGTTCTTCTTCTGGTTGCTCTATTTGCGCCTGCCCGCCGCGGTGGTGCGAACGCCACAACCTGCTCCCTCTTCCTCAGCGACACAGGCGGCGGCCCGACCATCGCCGATCTATCGACTGCGGCGCTTTGCAAATTTGGGCGCGCAGCATGGCTCGGCCTGGGCCAATGTGTTGGCCGCCGGGCTGATCATGTTTTCGGCCATGCATGTGATGATTACCTATGGGGCGTGGTTGGGGGCGGAGTATGGGCTGGGGGCCTCCCTGTTGGGGCGGGTGGCCCTGGTGCTGGGTGTGGCGGATCTGCTGGCCAGCGGGCTGGTCAGCCTGTTCACCGACCGCCTAGGCAAGCGGCGCAGCGTGATGACGGGGGTCATTCTGGCCTTGGGTGGCTATTTACTGCTGCCCTTTTTGAACATGAGCCTGCTTTCGGCCTTGGTGGGGCTGTTGGTGGTTCGCTTCGCCTTTGAATTTAGCATCGTCAGCAACTTCGCCCTGCTCAGCGAACAGGTGCCCGCCCAGCGGGGCAAGGTGCTGACCCTGGGCGTCACTGGCAATCTACTTGGCACCACCCTGGCCGGCATCACCGGTCCCTGGGCCTATGCGGTATGGGGCGTGTGGGGGCTGGGGTGGCCGGCAGCGGGGGCTGTGGCCGTGGCGCTGCTGGTTCTCTGGGTCTGGGTGCGGGAGCCGGAGGCCAGGGAAGGGGATTGATGTGGGGCGATTGACGATCAAGCAACTGGGGGTCTTTGGGATCTCAGGGGGTCAAGCCACGTCCCCGACACTCGCCACCAGAAGTCTCGAACATGAAACCAGTTGGGCGAGGGCCGGGGGAGCTACTTTACTGTTCCACCGTGGCCCGGGAACCATCCACGGTCGTCTGGGCACCGTCGGCGAGTTGATCGTAGCGCTCGCCCAGCCCCAGAACCGTGGGCACGTGCCAGATGCGGGCGGCGGCAATGATGGGGTCAACCGGTGTGCCCCGGGCGGTGACAAAGGCCCCGGCCACAGGCAAGGCGGGTGCCCAGCCGCTGTCCAGCCGCACGGCCCCCACAATGGCATGGTTGCAGCGCAGGGGCTGGGGCTTCTCCTGGCGGCGCAGGGGACCAGTGACCTTGCCGATGACCCCGCTAAGTCCTTGACCGGCGGGGTGGGCCTCCACATCCCCGATCAGCAATTCCAGGGGGCGTACTGCCAGATTTTTCTCATGCTGAAGGCGACGTTTCGCAGCGACCGCAACGATCTTGTCCCGATCGCTGATATTCCATTCACCGGTCATCATCTGCTTGATCTCTTCCAATTCGTACAGGAAGGCATCGTCAACAGCCGTCATGCGGCCGTCGGACATGGCCTCCTTGGCCGCCCCCTGGACCCATATCCGGGTTCCCATGAGGATATAGGCATAGGCATCCAAGGCCCGACTTTGCAGACGCAGCATCTGCCTGGCCCGCTTCAACTGAGTCTCGACCTCCTTGCCCTGTTTGCCACCCGCCGCCTCCACCAGCTTTTGCACATGCTGAGAAGAGGGGACCGTGGCAGGGGATTTGGCTTGATAGAGCAGACAGGCCCTCATGCCGCCCAGAAGGGGGGCGGGGTCTTCTTGCCAGCGCAGAATGCTCATCTCGCCCTCGCCCGTGCCTCGGTGCCCATAGCGCTTGATCAAGGCCCGCACCTGGTCACCAAAAGGTCCGTTGGGCAAGGTTTTCTGCCATTGAGCAAAGTCGCCGGCCTCCAGCCAGGCATGGGCCACCGGATCCTTGGCGGCCACTTGGCTGATCTTGAGCAGATCCTGGGCCACCTCCACCTCCACCAGGCCATCCAGATCAGAGAGGGCGTTGTTGACCAAAATCAGATTGCTGGGGAAGGGATGGGTCGTCTCTGTGGCCCGCAGAAGCCAATTGTAGGCGATCTCCAGGTTGTGCCGGGCGGCAAAGAAAGCCATGAGGCTGTCCACGCCCTTGCGCTCGATCTCTTCCATGACCTGGAGAATCTCGGCCTGGCTCCATTTCATCCCCTCCACCTTGTCCAGCCATAGGCGCGCCGCGGCGGCGATGGTGTCGATCTCGCCCACCAGGGTATCCAACAGATCATCGATCTTGCGCCGGTTGCGGCCAGTCTTGAGCGCAGCCAACAGACCGGGCTTTTCGTAGGGGCTGGCGGGCAGGGTGCGGTCATCCACGCGGATGGTAAGGGGTTCGATACCGGCATAGTCGGCGTCGTGCTTGCCCATGACAGAGAGATTTAGATAGGCCCGGCCCTGATACAGGCGGATCACCTTGGGCGGATAGGGCAGGGTATAGCCGCTTCGGTCATAATAGCGATACCAGGCCACTTTGGAAATCTCGGTCAGCACACTGGCACTGAAGGGGGTCAGGGCATAGGGTACCAGAGGGCGCAAGGGGTCTCGGCTCCACAGGGTAGAATCGGCGCTCAAGGGCTGGCCATCGGTCGTATAATCTAGCAAAAGCACACCTCACAATAATCCGAATTCGGAACGATGACTCTGCTGCAAAAAGCACAAATTTCACCAAATTGACGAATTATTTCCAGGAAAACTCGTCTTTATTGTGCGTGCCATTCGTAGTTTTTGCATGGAAGTCGAGCGATTCAACGGCAAGGAAAGGGGGGATTGGTCCGCAGCCGAGTTCAATTGACAAGTGTGTATTTTCCCCGGATCTCGGCAATGTGTCAATTCCGGCACACCGCCAAGTCCTGTGAAATCTTTGGGAACCCGTGGCCGACTTGAAAGTGCCCCAATTCGATACGATCCCCACAAAAAAAAGACGCTTGCAATTTCCATGAATTCGGTGTTCAATAGAGTTCCACCGTATTCGCATTGTTTCCGTCACCTTCCCACTCTGTTGCTCGTCGCTGCCACAGATCCCATGTTTTACCCTTGTCTCTCTGTTTTACCGATCCATTTTCTAGTCTAGCTCCAGGAGGAGACCGATGCGTAAACCGATTCATACCCACACGTCCCAAAACCCCAAGCATGCGATGCAACAGACCGTGACAATTTTGATAGTAACGTTGGTCCTGCTGCTCTCTGGACTGATGCCGGTCTTTGCCCACCCCCCAGTCCAACCCTCAGCCCAACCCCAGGCCCAAGGCGAGGATCCCCTGGTCATGCCCCTGATGCTGGGCGAATATGCCCAGGTCGATGTGGCCAGCGGTGACAGCGTGGCCTTTGGCGTTATCTTGCCCGAAGATGGAGACTATCTGATCTCAGCGGTGGATGAAGAGGCCGCCGGGGCCTTTGATCTCCTGGTCTCGGATGTTGACGGCAACATCGTCTCCGACGATGTCTTCGCCAACACAGATTTGACCCTGGCCGCCGGTCCCTATACCCTCACCTTTACGGCGGTGGAAGATGGCGCGCTCTTCTTTGTGGTGCTGGGCAATTTTGGCGAAGTGCGCCAGAGCCAAGAAGAGCCGGGCAAACTGATTCCCGGCGGCATCGTCATCACCAAAGCCCGATCCGCCGATGACTACTTTGCCGTCCTCTCTGTGCCGGCCATGGACGTGCCGGAGGAAGTACTCCTCTATGCCGACTCGTCCAACCCCAATCAATCGCTTTATGTGACCATCGAAGGGTCCAACTTCTACGACTATATCGATACCCAAGAGACCCAACTGCTGCGTTTCTGGACGCTGGGCGGCGACTACCAGGTCACTGTCACACCGGCGGCCCGCAACCAAGAGTTCACTCTGATCCCCTTCCTGAGCGGCCTGCCCCGGGAGATAGAGGTGGGCGACTCCTTGGATGACAGCCTGGATATTGATACCAAGGAGACCCTTGTGCTACTCTCCCTGGACTCGATCTATACGAGCCTGACCATCACCCTGGCCGGGGAGAGCGATGATGCGGATCTCGATCTGCTCTTCACCGATGGCCTGGATGAGAGCGGTGTCTACGAGAGCAGCGCCGAAAGCGGCAGCCAAGAAGAGATCAGCCTGGAAAATGTGTTGCCCGGCGACTATTACATCATGGTCAAGCGTTATGGCGACGACAGTTCGGCCTTCACCCTGAGCGTGGAGGGCGAAGCTGGTGAACCCTTCGTCGTGCTGGCTGATGGCGAACCGGCTGACGGTGCTTTGCTGGACGAGACCGTGGAGAGCGAGACGGTCTACTACGAGTTTGCCGTGACGGAGACGGGATCCCTGATTCAGGTCAACGTGCTTTCGGAGACCGAGGATGCCTATTTTGACATCAACATCGGTCGCCGCCCTGGGGACAGCACCTGGAATGGCTATGGCTATGACGGCAGCGCCAGCGCCGACTTTATCGTCACGGAACCTGGCACCTACTACATCGCCGTGGTGCGCAGTGGCACCCCCACCGAGTTCAGCATCATGGCCGAAAATCTAGGCCCCGCCTCATCCCTGCTGCCGGGTGAGTATGTTCGCAATACGCTCCTGGACGGCAACACGGATCTGTACCAGCTAGAGATTACCGAGCCGGGCCAGATCCTCTCTTTGATCCTGGTCTCCCTGGCCGACAACGATCTGGATTTACGTCTTAGCCTCTATAACAAGTATGGAGATACGGTCGTCTATCAATCCAGCACCGGTGCCGGTGGGGTGGAGAGCGTTACCCAGGCCATGGCCGAACCCGGTCTCTACGAGATCCAGATCCGGGCCTACGCCGACGACTCCTACTACCTCTTCACCGACCTGACAAACCCGGTCGATCTGGTCCAGGTCACCCTGGACGTGAACAACTTGACCGGCGCAGACGTGTGTACGGTGACAGCCACAGTGGCCGGGGAGGATGAAGGCGAGAATCTATTGGCCGAGGATACGCCCCTGGCCGACGGGGAGACCATCACCGTCACCCTGCTGACAGACACCTACACCCTGACAGCTATGGATTGTGACGGCACCGTCGTGACTGCTGAAGAGGATGCCTTCCTTCAGGGCGAGATGTTCTGGGATCTGAACCTGCAATAGAAGATCGGTTCGCTGAAGTGGATGGAAAAGAGCGTCGCCGGAGATCTCCGGCGACGCTCCTTTGATCTGTCCCACTGTCCTGGGTTGCAATCCCTGCCAAAGCGATTACAATACCTTTACGCAATTCGCATTACCCAGCCAACCAGGAGTGTATGTCCATGAGCCCTACCCAGTCAGATACCGGATTTCATAGTAATTCCACGGCCCTGGCCTTTGTTGACGCCGACATCATCAGCGGCAAAGACGAAGTGGCCCGAGAGCAATTATTGAACAACCTGATGAGCTATAATTCCAACGGGGTGGCCCCCCTGTGGGTAAACTGGATGCGCTCCCGGGCTGATCTGCGCTTTGTCTGTCTGGTGCGGGATCTGCAAGAGTTTAACCGCTTTATGTTGGACGTGGTGCGCAGCGTGGAGGGGGTACGCGAGACCCGCACCACGCTCAGTTTCAGCGGGCGGGCGGATATCGACAGCCTGCTGGAATTGGAGATGGAGGTCAGCCCCAGCAGCCAGACCATCGCCGCTTCCGTGTTGATCGACGTGCAGCCGGGCATGGATCGTCGCTGCTTCCAGGCCATCATCGACCTGCCCCCCCACCCGGATGTGCGCCGGGTGTGGCTGCTCAACACCTATCACAGCGACGACGCCGACCTGATGCTGTTGCTCTTGGGCAAGAATGTGGCCGCCCTCACCGGCTACATGATGAGCTGGGTGCGTACCACCCCCGGCGTCATCGACACCGAGATGAGTACAGTCCTGGACTGGCGCTGGCTGGCCGAACCCGACGACATCGTGGAATTGTGCGAATTGTTCTTTGATCATAATTTCGTGGGGCAGTTTCGATAGGAGTTGATCAAAAATGACTCTGCTGCAAAAAGATCCTTTTCGCCACAAAGATCACAAAGATCACAAAGAAAAGAAAGCCTTTTCCTCTGCGAATCCTCTGCGTTCTCTGCGGTTAAATAGCTTTTTGTAGCAGAGTCTTTTTTTGTTATCCTGCCCCCAGCCGATCGGCCACGAAGTGGTGGCTTAGGGAGCGAAAGCGGCCCCAGTCGGCCCAGTCGGGCGCTGTGGTGTCCAGGCTGGCCAGGACGATGGCTTGGGTACGCAGATCCGCCGGTGACGCCCAGCGCCACCCATCCACCTTTTCTGTTTCGTCCAGGGGATGGGGTTCGGCCTGCGCCGGGGCCTGGACCAAGAAGTGATAGGTAGCAAAGCTGAAATGCTGGTCCAGCCGCTGGTGATGAAAATCGTAGCTCACCACCCCCAAAAACTCCTGCACCACCACACCCCCCACCACACCCCCCGCCCCATCGCCCGCCCCATCCTCGCTCTTCACCGTCAGCCCCGTCTCTTCGTAGATCTCCCGCACCAGGGTGTCCCACACAGCTTCGCCAGGATCCACCCCGCCCGTGGGCAAACGAAAGGCCGGGCCGGGGTAAAAGGCCTTGTGATGCAACAAGATCCCATGCGCCGGCACGCCCCGGTGCATGACGTAGCAAATCTCCGCCCGCCGCCCGTCGGTGAGCAGCCGCTGATGGCTCTCGGTTAGAAAGGGATCCGTCACCGCCAAGAGTTCGTGTTGATAGGATACGGTGCCAAAACGGCGGCCCAGATCAGCCAGCTCTTCGGGTTCAATCGGTTGGGTCAACTGCATAAGATCGCCTCACTTTTAATCCACGAATCTTCTTTTTAATTTGTGTGAATCCGTGGAGATTCGTGGATTTTTCGGTTTAGTTTATTTCAGGGTCAAGAACCAGTCGGCCAGATTACCGTCATACCCCCAAGGACCGGGATCGATGCCCAGCCAGCGGTCGGCATAGACCAGGGTGGTTTTCTGTACGCTGAGGAAGAGATAGGGGGCATCAGTTTGGATTTGGGTCTGAGCCTGGGTGTAGCGTTGCGCCCGCTGGGTTGGGTCACAGCCGGGGAGATGACGGGCGGCACTCAGGGCAGCGGCCACCTCTGGGTTGGCATAGCTGGTAAAGTTCAACCCAGCCCCCGGCAGATCCTCCTCCCCACGCCAAAACCGTTCATCCGTGGGGACCGCGCCCAGATCCGCCCACCCGGTCAATACCAGATCATAGGTTTGATCAAAAAGGGCGCCAGTGACCTGGGCGAAGTCGGCTTTTTCCAAAGCAATGTCAAAACCCACGGCCTGCCATTGGCTTTGGATGGCCGCGCCCAAGGCCACCCGCACGGGATCATCATCGTTGACCAGCAGGGAGAGACGCAGCAGTTTGCCCTCCTTTTGGCGGATGGCGGCTCCGTTGAGCGTCCAGCCCGCCCCGTCCAGCAACGCCCCTGCCGCCGCCGGATCGTAGGCCACAGGCGGCAGATCCTGGGCATAGGCGAAGGCAAGCGTGGGCAGCACAAAGCTGGTCAGCCGCTCACCATAGCCGGCATAGACCTCCCGGATCAACCGGTCAACGTCCAAGCTGCGGGCCAGGGCCTGACGCACGGCCCCCTGGCCCAGCACAGGATGGGGCGGCTGATGCACCGGGTCTCCGTTCGCATCCACCCCCGGCACCGGCTCGCCTGGGTCGGCCAAGTTGACCGCCACAAAGCTATAGCCGTCATCGGCAAACTCATAGGCCACCAACCCCGGTCCCGGCGGGTCGGCGATGACGGCGCTGGCGGGCAGCAGGGCCAGGTCCGCCTCGCCCGTGGCCAGCAAGGTCAAACGCTGGGCTGGGTCGCTTTCCACCCGATAGCTCCAGCCATCCATCCAGACCGGTCCGGCCCAAAAATCCGGGTTGCGGGTCAGGCGTACGCTTCCGTCCGCCTCCGTTCCGGCAAAAAGCAGGGGTCCGGCGCTCACCGACGGGGCCAGATTCAGGGGGTTGGTGCGTATGTCGCTGAAATCCGGGGCGTAGCGGTGGCTGGGCAGCCAGGGCAGGGTGAGGGCATAGGGCAGGTCGCAATCCGGCTCGGCCAGGGTGACCACCACCGTGTGGGCGTCCGGGGTGGTGATGGCCATGATCTTCTCCGTCACCGTGCGGTAGGGGCTTTGCACCCCGGCATCGGCCACGGCCCCGTAGGTGAAGGCAAAGTCTGCTGCGGTGACGGGCACGCCGTCGCTCCACACCGCCTGGTCGGTCAGGTGGAATGTGTAGAGGCGGCCATCCGGGGAGACGGTCCACTCCGTAGCCAGTCCTGTGAGTACAATGGTTCCCGTTTGAGGATCTTGGCCCAAGAGGGCGGGGTAGAGCTTGGCGGCCACGGCCAGACTGGTGCGGTTGGTGGTGAGGAGGGGGTTGAACGTGTCAGCGGAGCGAGCGACCAACTCCACGACTGTGCCGCCGGGCTGTGGCTGGGGACCGGGGGTGGCGGTCGGCAACGCTGGGAGCTGTGGGGTCACGGTTGCGCCGGGGACGGCGGTTTCCATGAGCGGTTCATTTGAGGCTGAATTTGAGATCCAGCGCATGGCTGCCCAGACCAGCAGCATCACCACGAGCAGGGCAGCCAAAGCCACTATCCAACGGGGTTGACTCTTAACCATCTTGTCTCGATTTCTCATGCCCGCACCCGGCCAGACCAGCGCCATCGGTAAAGGCCACGCTGTATACGGTAAAATCCGCCCACAGCCCCTGACCCGGCACCTTGGTGATGGCAGACAAAACTATTTTTCAGAACCGATCCGCGGCGTCCAGTCGTTTATAGCTTTTGGCCTTCAACAATGACAACATACGGTCCATTTGAACATAATGATCAAGTTCTTCTTCTTCGCTCAAGGACAAGGCGCGCTGACGATTGGCTTCAAGCAATGCGCTAAACCGCTTCTGTGCGACTGCCGATGGACGATACTCAACGACTTGTTGGGTGGAAGGACCACCAGCCAAAAACTCCAATACATCTTCATAAAACGGAAGCGAAAAATCACTGGTTACCATGATCATGTCTCCTGGACGCCTGTTCATTCAACAAGCAAACACCAAAGATAGCCACAATGCCATCAGGGTCGTTAAATCCCATTATAGCGCCACTTAAGCTGACCGGTCAATCGCCTGTGTGCCAAACCAGAAATTCTCAGTCTGACCAAAATAGGACGCAGATTAACGCAGATACACGCTGATCTGCGTTAATCTGCGTCCTATTTTGGATATAAAACAATCAACCTACTCGATATCCCACTCCCAAATGTTCCACATGGGACTGTCTATGGTGGGGTTTGGCTTGTAGTTCAGCACACCGGGCCGGGTGGCAGAAACGCTGACACGTTGGAACAGAGGCAATACAGGCAGATCTTCGCTCAAAATGGCCAGAGCCTGGGCATACAGACGCTTCTGTTCCGCGCGGATCAGGGTAGCTTCGGCCTGCTTGCCAAGCAGATCATAGGCCGGATTGCAGTAGCCGGGGTCATTTGAACCGGACCAATCGTTCTCCTGGGCAGGCCATTGGTCACAATAGTACATGCTTGTCCTGGGTGCCACGCCGACCAACCAGGCAAATTCCCCCAGATCGAAGGAGCGACCAAAGAGCGTGCCGTCCGGGCCATCGCCGAAATACTCACGGTTGGGCAGCAGTTCGATGACGACATCAACCCCACAGAGGCGCAGATCCTCCTGGACCCGTTGAGCGATGATCTCACGCATGGGGTTATCGACCGTGCTGTTGAGGGTGACCTGAAACTTGATACCGTTCCGATCCAGAAAATCGTCGCCGTCGGTCTCGGTCCAGCCGGCCGCAGCCAGCAATTCCCTGCCCAACCCTGGGTTGTACGCGTATTGGACCAGACCCTCAGTTGGATAGAGAGGGTGATTTTCGGGGATGATGGTGTGGAGGAGAACGCTATGGCCATAGAGGGCTTCGTCAAGCAGCTGCTGGCGGTCAATACAGACGGCGAAGGCCTTGCGCACGCTCTTGGCAGCCTCCCAGGCTGGGGTATCCACCCAACTACCCGGATGCGCCAGATCCAGTTCGCCCAGATCCGTATAGCCAGAAGGTCCAAAGAACTGGTAGCGACCGTCCACGGAGGTTATGCCGAAATCGATATGCTCCCACACCGTGTCACGCGTGTAATAGGGGACTAGAATGCCTTGCGCCTGAGCCTGATCCAAGAAGGGGCTTTGATCCAGGACCAAGCCGTCCTCGGTCCCCATGTCACACTCGCCGCTGAGAAGTTGGGCCAGGAGTTGATTGGCGTCCGGGACAAACTTGAAGATCACTTCGTCCAGTTTGGGATACCCTTCACGCCAATAGTTTTCGTTCTTGATGACACGGATATACTGACCTTCAACCCACTCGGCCATCTTGAAAGGACCAAAAGAGAGGGGGGATCGGGCAAAGCTGCTCTTGGCGACATCGCCCGCAGCCATATTGCCGAGAATATGAGCCGGCATGGGATCCCACATATACTGGATATAGTCTGCGGGGGCAAGACCGGGCAGCAGCTTGACCACCTGGGTGGTGTCGTCAAGCATGGTGAATTCGGCGGTTCGCTCACCGGCCAGACGGCTGGGGTTCGGGGTGTCTGGATGCATGTAGAGATTGAAGGAGAGTTCATAATCCGCAGCGGTGATGGGCACACCGTCTTCCCACATCAGCCCCGGTCGGATCTTAAAGGTCATGGCGATCTGGTCCAACTCCAGGGGGCTGTTAAGGGCAGTGGTGTCGGCAATCACCGCGCCAGTGGTCGGATCGCTATAGGTGATAGCATCTCCAGGATTGATAGTGATTTTTTCCAGAACTACGCCGCCATTCTCCAGGGTGGGCAGATCTTCCAGGGCCACGGGTTGATAAGCGAAGTCGGCACTGGTGAAGAAGCTATACAGGTCGTAACCCAGCGCAGACTTGACATAGCTGGCTGCCTGCATGTTTCCGCCGTATTCATAGAGGGTGTCGGGTTCTTGGGCCTGACAGATGACGAGGGTTTTGGGCCCCGAAGGCGGCGAGGTGGGCAGTGCCTGAACCTCAATGACCGCTTCGACCTCTTGGGTGACACTCTTTTCGACCTCTTGGGTAACAATCTCTGCTACCTCTTGGGCCACAACCGTTTCCACCACCACCGTCTCTCTGATCTCCTGGGAGTCGCTCGCAACTCGGGCAAAGTAGGCGGAGACAGCCACGACCACAGCAATCAGGATCAGGAGAGCAACGAAGAGAGAACCCTTTCGTTGTGTAGTCATTCTTTTCTCCTTGTTGTGTTATTTTCCCAATAAACCGGGGCTGATCAACCCAGAAGTTCGACTTTTGACAAAAGTCGAACTTCTTCGCCCCCAACTATTGAGAAGAGACTTGCTTTGTTTAACAAAACAGACCACGTCCCCAACCAGATCGGGACGTGGTCTGTTTGTTTCAGTCGGTGACCATGCGCCGGGGAAATCAGAATGCAACGGAGATAACCGGGTCAACGCCCCGTGCTAACGCTTGGCCGCTTGCTCGCACACATCTAGCCGAGCAGTTCAACATTGGACGAATAGATCTGGCCTTTTTCCACCAGATGACAGGCCACGAAATGATCCGGGGCCTTCTCCTCAAAAGCCGGTTCGATCTGGCTACAGATATCCTGGGCGATGGGGCAGCGGGTGTGAAAGCGGCAGCCCTTGGGCGGATTCAACGGCGAGGGTACATCGCCGGTCAGGACAATTCGATCTTTCTTGTGTTTGGGGTTGGGCATGGGGATGGCCGACAACAACGCCTGGGTGTAGGGGTGCATGGGGTTGCGGAAAAGCGCCTTGCGGGTGGTTATCTCCATCATCTTGCCCAGGTACATCACGCCCACCCGGTCGCTGATGTGTTCCACGACACTCAAGTTGTGCGCGATAAAAAGGTAGGTCAGGCCAAACTGGCTTTGCAAGGAGCGCAGCAGATTGAGTACCGCCGACTGCACCGACACATCCAGGGCTGATACCGGCTCGTCGCAGACGATAAACTTGGGGTGCAGGGCCAGGGCGCGGGCGATGCCGATGCGTTGACGTTGGCCGCCGGAAAACTCGTGGGGATAGCGCCGGGCATGGTAGGGGTTCATGCCCACGGTCTTCAGCAACTCGCCGACGGTCTCCGCCCGGTCCTTGGGCGTGCCGATGCCGTGGATCATCATGCCCTCGGAGATGGCCTCGCCCACCGGCATGCGCGGGTCCAGGGAGGAATAGGGATCCTGAAAAACGATCTGCATGTCGCGGCGTACTCGCTTGAACTCGCGCTTGCTCATGGCGAACAGATCCTCGCCGTTGAAGGAAACGTTGCCGCCGTTTGGGGGCAAGAGGCGCAGAATCGTGCGTCCCACAGTGGTCTTGCCACAGCCCGATTCGCCCACCAAGCCGAAGGTTTCACCCTCGCGGATCGTGAAGCTAACGTCATCCACGGCCTTGACCCAGGCGCCCACGCGCTGCAACAAACCAGAACGCACCGGGAAATACTTCTTCAGACCTTCGACAACCAGCATATCCTTGTGGGTCGTTCCGAGATCAAGAGCCATTTCTTCCTCCTGTAGAGGCGGGAGTTTTCAACACGAAGACTTCTTCACCGACGAAGCGCCAGTCGGTTTTGGTATAGCCAGTCCATTGCTCGCTAGTCTCCGGATTGTGAATCCAACAGCGCGTCTTGTGACCTGGCTTGACCTCGATCAGCGGCGGATCCTGCTGCGTACAGATCGCTTGGACGTAGGGACAGCGCGGTGAGAACTTGCAGCCCGGCGGCAGGTTGATTAAGTCCGGCACCGTGCCAGGGATCACCGCCAGGGAGTCACGCACCTCGCCCAATACCGGAATCGCCGCCATCAGCCCTTCGCTGTAGGGGTGCATTGGGTTCTCAAACAGCGTGTGGACATCGGTATATTCCACAATCAAACCGGCATACATAACGGCGACGTGGTCGGCCATCTCGGCGATCACACCCAAGTCGTGGGTGATCAGCAGAATGGTCGTGCCCAACTCGCTCTGCATGCGGCGCATCAGGTCCAGGATCTGGGCCTGAATGGTGACGTCCAGGGCCGTGGTCGGCTCGTCGGCGATCAGCAGCTCGGGCTGACAGGCGAAGGCCATGGCGATCATCACGCGCTGGGCCTGGCCACCGGAGATCTCGTGGGGGAAAGACTTGGCGCGCCGCCCTGCATCCGGGATGCCAACCCGGGCCAACATCTCGACAGCCCGATCCCAGGCCTGTTCTTTGCTCACGCCTTGGTGCTGGATCAACACCTCCGCCACCTGGTCGCCGACGCGAAAGATGGGATTGAGGCAACTGGTGGGCTGCTGAAAGATCATGGACATTTCGCCGCCGCGCAGTTTGACCATCTCGCCCTCGGGCAAGGTAACCAGGTTGCGATCGCCCAACCACACCT
Source organism: Caldilineaceae bacterium (assembly GCA_018003515.1). Classification (GTDB taxonomy): domain Bacteria; phylum Chloroflexota; class Anaerolineae; order Caldilineales; family Caldilineaceae; genus JAGNDO01. The sequence goes on along the minus strand of JAGNDO010000031.1, from coordinate 29,056 downwards.
CGCCCTCGACGATCTTGCCCGATCCACCCAGAAGGCGCATGATCGACAGGGAGGTCACGCTCTTGCCGCAGCCAGACTCGCCCACCAGACCCATGACCTGGCCGGCGCGGATGGCAAAATCCACGCCGTTGACGGCCTGAACCACGCCGTCCTCGGTATAGAAGTAGGTCTTCAGTCCCTTGATGTCCAATAAAATTTTTGGCTCGGAGCCATTCGTCATCTTTTCGCTCATAGTCACATTACCGTTTCAGGCGCGGGTCTAGGGCATCGCGCAGACCATCGCCGATGAAGTTGAAACCGATGGAGACAATCACCAGGAACACACCGGGTACCAGGGGCAGCCAAGGGTGCTGAAACATGTAGCTCTGGGAGTTGGAGAGCATGTTGCCCCACGTGGGAGTGGGATCCTGCACGCCCAGACCCAGGAAGCTCAACGCCGACTCGGTGATGATCACGCCGCCCAGGGCCAGGCTGGCGTTGACCAGGATGGGGGCGATGCCGTTGGGGATGATGTGGCGGAAGATGATGCGGGCGTCAGAAGCCCCCGCGGCGCGCAACGCCTCCACAAAGTCCTGTTTGCTGAGGGAGAGGGCCATGCCGCGCATGAGACGGGCTGCGCCCAGCCAGCCGAAAAGCACGAGCACCAGCACCAGCACGACAATTTTCTGCGCCTCTCGGGGCGGCGCCAGCAGCATCGCGCCCAGGAAACTCTCCAAAAAGCCAGGCAGGGGCAAGACCACATCCCGACGCAGCAGGATCGCCGAGATGATCAGCAAGATGGGCAAGGTGGGGATGGTCAGCATAAACTCGATCACACGCGAGATCACGGCATCGATCTTCCCCCCATAGTAACCGGCCACAGCGCCCAACAATGCGCCAAAGGTCTCCGAGATCACAACCACCAGGATGGCGATGCTCATGGAGACCCGCGCTGCGTAGAGTACACGCGTGAACAGATCCCGCCCCAGATGGTCCACACCCAGGTAGTGGACGCGCCCCGCAGCATCCACGACACCGGGCGGTGCCGGGCGGATCTTGGAGGAAAGGTCGATGGCATCGCGCTCGAAGGGGGCAAGGACTGGTGCCAGCAAGGAAGCGCCGAAAATGAGGCCAATCAAGATCAGCGAGATGACGGCCAGTTTGTGCCGTCTAAAGCGACGAAAGATCACCCGCGTCTGGCTTTCCGTCTTTTCCCCTGCTGTAACATCCTTTAAGATCACGGGTTGAGCAGCTGTTGTCATAGATTATGCTCCCAGACAGTCGTGTGTAACATGAGCTTGGTCACGGCGTGAGGCGTGAAACGTGTTGCGTGAGGCGGATCTTATGGTCTACGTATATCTAATGCGCGGATCCACCACCGTATATAGAATATCGCCCAGCAAGGTCGCGATCACCGTCAGCACGGCGGTGATGAAGATGAAGGCCAGGGCGATGTTCCAGTCGCTGCGGGTGAGAGCGTCAAAGTAGAGACGCCCCATGCCTGGCCAGGCGAAGACCGTCTCTGTGATGATGGCACCGGCAAAGAAGCCGGGAATGGTCAACACAGCGATGGTGACAAAGGGGATCAGCGCGTTGCGCAGGGCGTGCTTGACAATCACGGTCCGTTCCACCAACCCCTTGGCCCGGGCCGTGCGCACGTAGTCCTGACGCATGACCTCCAGCATGGAAGAACGCACAAAGCGGCTCCAGGTGGCCATATAGAAGAAAGTCAACACGCTCACCGGCATCAGCAGATGCAGGAAGCGATCCATCCCTGTACCGGGCTGAACCCGGGGTAGCCACTCAGCCACCGCATAAGAGCGCACCGCCTCCCGGCTCCCCGGAGGCAGCTTGGGCAGCCACGGAAACTGGTCCTGTAGCAAATTGGGAAAGACCGAAAAAAGCAGGATCAACAACAGCCCAAAGAAGAAGGTGGGCATGGACGATCCGATAAAGGAGATGGTGGTAAAGGTATAGTCGAAGCGCGAGTACTGCTTGATGGCACTGTAAATGCCGATGGGGATGCCGATCAGAAAGGAGAGAAAAGTGGAGATAAGCATCAGCTCCAGCGTGGCCGGCAGGCGAGACATCATCTCGCCCCAGACGGGTCGTCCCGTGCGGATCACGGTGGAGTTGCCGAAGTCGCCGCGCAGAATGCCCTGGCTGGATCTGATCGCCGGATGCAAGTCAGGGATGTCAGATAGGAAGACGTATTGATCACATCCAGCAGGGACGACAACCATTTGGCCATTCTGCTCAACCACCTGCTCGGTGCGCGTCAGATAGCAGCCTACGGCGAAGTCAGTGAAGCGCTCCTGACCGCCAATCACGATGGGGCCGCTGGGCACACCGATCAGCCAGCGCGAAAAGCGAAATTGCCAATAGAAGTCCAACTCATACTGGGCGCGCAACCGCGCCAAGTCTTCCCGGGTCAGCCGGCGTTGCTGTTGCTGGATGCCTGCCAAAGGGCCACCGGGCGATACGTTGAAAAGAAAATAGGTAAAAAGAGCGGCCACAAAGACCACAAGGACCATCTGAAAGACACGTCGAATCAGGTAGTACGTCATCGGTTGCCTCCGGACTGCACCAGTCTTGAGTAATCCCCCGGCGCCAGGCGAACGCCAAGGCTAGGAATGTGCCTAACTGACAACAAACGGGCGGGCGCATCCCAGTTGGACGTGCCCGCCCGTAGCGGTCACTAAGCCTACACTGCAAGCTGTGCAGATGGTTCACCTGCACAGCTTGCAGCACACGTTTTACTTGGTGAAGAGGTTGATGTCGATGTGCTCCCAGGTGGAAGAGGCAATGATCTCAACCACGACGTTGCCAGTCGAATTGGCGGCGTCAAGCACGGTCTGCACTTCGGCGCCGGCGCCCAGGGTGGAGCTATCGAGATAGTCCACGTCGCCGTTGAGCAACTGGGCCACGGCCTGGTTGGTGTCGGCCAGGAAGATGTAGATCACGTTGGGCGTAGCCACTTCGCCGCCCCAGAAGTAGGGGTTGGCAGCCAGCGTGAGGGACTGGCCCTTGATCCACTCGGCGACATAGTAAGCGCCAAAGGACAGCGGAGTTTCGGCGATCTCAGGCAGGGTGGCCCACTCAGCCGCAGGCACGTCCTTCAGATTGCGGCCATCGGCGAGCACTTGGTGGCTGGGGTAAAGATTGAAGGGAAACAGCATGTAGGTCGGATCCTGGAAGCCAGGCACGTAGGTCACAGCGACTTCCAGGGCATCTGTCGCGAAGACCTTGTCCTTGATGGCGTCGCAGGTGATGAAGCTGGTGGCGCCAGACTCCGTATCGCAGTCAAACTGAGCGCCCAACTCTATATCTGCAACCGAACCGGCTTGGCCATCGCTCCAGGTGTAGGGCTGTAGCTTGTAGGTCACGACCAACTGCTTCATCGGCACGGTGCCTTCGCTGTACTCGACCTCGTTGCCGTCAGCGTCGAAGACCTTGACGCCGGCTGCCAACTCGACCGTCTCACCGGCCGTGTTGTAGACCATGTCGCCGGCAGCCGCATCGACCGTGTCGTTGGTGGCCAGGCCGCTCTCGATGGTGGAGAGGGTATCCTGCAGCGCAGGCTGGAAGTCGTAGCTGTACTGGGTGTAGATGACACCCTTGGCTGGGCGGTCCACCAGGCGCTGGGCAGCCATGGAGGAGACAAGCGCCAGCATGCTGTCCGGTTCCTGGGTCATGCCGATGACGATGGTGTCGCCGCCGTCAGCCAGGGTCCACTCATGCAGGTTGGTGGGCTCATACTCGGTTACGTCAACCACTACGCCCTCAAGGTTGACGCTGTAGGCCTCGGCCTCGGCGCGGTTGAAGACGGGGATCGATACCACGTCCTTGGCGAATTCCTTCTGGAAAGCGTCATAGGCAGCGACGCGATCCTCGCGCAGCAGGGTGTTAGTGGCCTTAACAATGGCGGCGTTGGCGGTTTCATTGCACCAACCCATGTAGTTCTGGCCTTCCCAGTTGTTGCTGGGCAGCGGGATCTGGTCACAAGCGTAGAGCGTGCGGCCAGCAGGTTCCGTCTGACCAACCCAGGCGAAAGCGCCCAGTTCGAAGTCGCGGCGGGCCAGGCCCGTCGTGTCACCGAACCACCAGGAGGCGGGCACATGGTTGCGCAGGATCTGGAAGCCACAGGCAATCAGGTTCTGCTCCATGACGGCCGACCAGGTCTGGCGGAACTGGGCCGTGGTGGTGGCGTATTTCAGAGCCAGGACTTCGCCAGCAGCGTTCGTGCGCACAGCTGCGCCGTCAGCCAAGGTCCAACCGGCCTCGTCCAGCAACGCCGCACCCGCCGCAGGGTCATATTGCGGCATGTCAGTGTAGGGACCGCTATATACCCAGTGGCTTGTCGGCCAGGGCGCGTCCATCAACAGGGTGTCGGGCTCTTCCACGTAGGGATAGACCGAAGCGATCAGGGCATCGCGGTCAATACAAGAGGCGATGGCCTGACGAACCCGCAGGTCGCTCAGGATCGGGTGCGGGGTGGAGTAGTCTTCGCTCATCACCTCGACGATCTTCTCGACCTCTGTCGCAACTTCGACTTCCTTGATGACTTCCTTCTCGACGATCTTTTCGACCTCACGGGTGACCTCCACAACCGTCGGCTCGGCCGCAGGTTGGGCAGGACAGGCAGCCAGAACCAAGGCTACCAGAACCAAGAGGCCAACGAGCAGAAATGTCTTTCGTTGTTTAACCATATTTCTTCTCCTTATTGGGAATTGAATTGGGACATACAAACAAACCGGAAGGATATACAAGCTGGATAGTTAGTGAAAAAATACTTCCATACAGAATGTTCGGAAGCAGGGGCACAGAAATGGAACGGGTTGGAAGATTGGTCAAGCCAAAACAGAAGATTTCAAGCGTGAAGATACCGGGAAACGTGGGAGAATAGTATCATTGAAGGTTCATTGTGTCAATCGGGATATAATCCTGAAACAGATCCGCTTGGGTGGCTATTATAACCGACGTCGCACCCCAAGCGCAATTGACGCGCCCAAGGCCACGAGAACCATCATCAGGGCGGGCAGCCAGGACCACGTTTGCACTTGTGTTTCTGTGGAGGAGCTAGTTTCTTGCGCCACCTCTTGGCTTGGCGGCGCAGAGAGCGGGCTGGTCTATTGCTCAGGGCTTTAATGCAATATTATCGGCCACTCATGCGGGGATCGAGGGCATCACGCAAGCCGTCGCCGACAAAGTTGAATGCCAAAACCACGATGGCCACAGCGATGGCAGGGGAGAGGAGCAGCCAGGGCTGGGCATTGATAGCCGATTGACCATCTAACATCAGCGCGCCCCAACTGGTGATAAAGAGGTCGGTTGCTTTGGTCGAAGGTCGAAGGCCCAGTCCCAAATAACCCAAAACAGCTTCCGTAATGATAAACCCTGGAATCCGCAGGGCTGTGTAAACGATGATTGGGCTCAAACAGTTGGGCAGAATGTGCTTCCACATAATACGCCCATATCTAGCACCGACCATCTGGCCTGCCTCCACAAATTCCTTTTCTTTGAGGGATAAAACCTGACCGCGCACAATGCGGGCGAGGCCAATCCAACTCACAATGGATAAGGCTACAAAGAGCAAGACTAACCCATTCATCAGTTGGCCAATCGGTGTATCGCGCAAGGCCGTCATGACGATGATAAAGAAGAGCAAATCAGGAAAGGCGTACAAAATATCACCAAAGCGCATGATCAGATTGTCGGTGCGGCCGCCTGTATAGCCAGCAATCAGACCTACAGTTACACCGATCAACAAAACCACCAAAGCCGGAATCAAGCCGACTACCAGGGACACACGCGCACCGTAGATTACCCGACTTAGGACATCGCGCCCGAGGCTATCGGTTCCTAGCAGGAACTGCATATCCCCTGCCTTGCCTGTTGGCCCCATCTTCTCCCAAGCTGGCGGCAAATACCCCTTACCATCATAGATCTTCAATGGATTATGAGGAGCCAAGACTGGGGCGAATACAGCGACAATAATAAAAAATAGCAGGACAAAGGACGCCAAGACAGCCAGCTTATTTTTAGTAAACCGCACCCAGGCATCGCGCCACAGAGAGCGCGGGGGACGGGCAAGAATCATCTCCGTTAGAGAGTCAATGGTACTTGTCTGTACAGCCATAGTCGCCTCACTCCCCTAGCTTGATTCTGGGATCAAGAAATGCATACATAATATCCACCGTGAGATTCGCCACGGCCACCAACACGGCGTAGAGCAGCGTAGTGCCCATAATCATCGAGTAATCGCGCCGAGAGATCGACTGCACAAATTCCCTGCCACTACCTGGGAAGGCAAACATCAGCTCAATAATAAAGGATCCAGTGACCAAGCCCGCCAACGCCGGTCCAATAATCGTTATCACTGGAATCAGCGCGTTGCGTAGCATGTGCCTAACCACCACAGCCTGTCCGGAAAGACCTTTGGAGCGCGCAGTGAGTACATAATCTTGCTGCATCACCTCTAACATCTGCGAACGGGTCAGGCGAGTGATGAAAGCAAAGGTTCCGAAGCCCAGAATCAGCGCAGGAATTATCCAAGCAGCGGGGCTGCTCCAATCTTGCTGAACAATCTTGATCAACTTCAATTTGCCAGCGACAAGGATAATTAGGAGAATCGCTAGAACAAAGTTGGGAACGGAGATGCCTATCGTTGAGATCAGGAGAGAGAAATAATCAACGATTGTATTGCGCCGTAGCGCCCCAATCACGCCTAGAGGGATGCCAAACGCGACGGCCATGATAAGGGACAATAAGCCAAGTCGCATGGAATAACCAAATTTACTATCCCAAAAGGGCTTGCCCTCGGGGGCCTTGAACAGAATATCCTCAACATTCATGCCGCGTTGACGATAGGATGGTCCTAAATCACCCTGTAATGCACCAGCGATATAGTTAAAGAACTGGCTGTCCAGGGGATTTCCCCCCTCAGTATTAATGAATAATGGCTTATCCAGTCCGAATTCTTTATTGAGCAATTCTTGCGTGCGGGCGTCTACTTGCCGAGCGCTCAAATCCCGATCCCACGGACCTCCGGGCGTAGCATGCATGAGCACAAAGGTAATTAGCGCCACAAAAAACAATGTCGGGATCAACCAAAGCAGTCGTCGTATGATATATGTTGTCATTTAATCACCATTGATCGATTTCAGCCAAGAGAAACAGGACACGTACCCGTTCTTGTCATTTAAGACGCAAGAAACGCACACTAACACAGGGCTAGTCATTCGGCCATCAGGATACAGGCCAAATGACTAGCCCTGCTACGGGGGTGGGGCTTGCCCCCAGTCACCTAAACTACTTCACTACGGCAACATGGTTGTGTCGATGTCGATGGTCAACGGCTCTTGAATACCGGTCCAGCCAGAGTCTTGAGGAGTCTTGACGACACCCGTAATCCATGGCTTGACCAGGTAATTGTTGACATTGTTCCACATGAAGGCCACCGGCGCGCCATCGGTCAAAAGTTGTTGCGCCTGTGTGTACAGTGCCGAACGCTCGGCAGGATCAACCGTGGTATCGGCCTGATCCACCAGTGCATCAAAGTCCGGGTTGGAGTAGCCAATACGCTCGCCGAAACCACCGGTCTTCCAGTAAACGCTCAGCCAATTCTGCGGATCTGGATAGTCGGCGCACCAACCCAGGATAAAGACCTGCGGAGCAGTATTGATGTCCTTGGTCAGAGCCGTATAGGTCGTGGACTCAACCGGATCGAGTTGGATATCCACACCCAGAACTTCTTGCCACTTCGCGGCCAGCCACTCATTGCGAGTTCGGTTACGCGGGGTGTCGCTGAATGTTAGCTTGATGGGAGGAAGCGCCTCGACACTACCGTAGCTGGATTCAGCCAGGGCGGCCTTGGCAGCATCAGGATCAAAGCCCCAACGGTTCTCCGCACTATCGTACCCAGGATATCCGGGCGGGATCCAGGTCAGGGCCGGCGAACCCAGGCCGCGCAGCACATCGCGCACCCAGGACTCTCGATCCAGACCCATGGCAAACGCCTCGCGCACCTTCTGGTCGGTGAAGGGTTCCTTGAGTTGATGGAACATCACAGCAAAGGTGCAGGAACCGGGATAGGTATTGAGCTCGGCGCTCAACTGAGCATCGGCCTTGATGACCTCCAGGTCTTCGGCTCCAGGAGCAATGATGTCGAACTCATCGTTCTTGTAAGCCTCGAAAGAGACGGCGCTATCGGTGATATAAGAGTATTCAATATCGACGGTAGCGTTGCCGCGCCAATAGTTGGCGTTAGGCACGAAGTAGCCACGGACGAAGGGTTCGAGACTCTGCAAAACATAGGGGCCGTTGCCGATCTGGAACTTGGAGCTGTTCCACCACTGCTCGCCACCCGTGGAGATACTCTCTTCCTTGGCCGGATAGGTCACCCAAAGCGACATGACGGTGTGGAAGTAGGGAGCCGGCTTGGAGAGGGTAAGGGTCAAGGTATTGCAAGCTGCATCCTCATAGCCCTCACAGACAGCGCCGTCGGCATGGCTGGCCTTGATACTCTCTGCCACGACCGCAGCGGCTGCCTCGCAGGCCGCAGCGTCCGCAGTATCACAGCCGCGCCATTCCGGCGCGCCAGCGATCTCGTCCGTGATGCCAGCGTATTCACCAGCCGTCTCTGGGTTGACATTGCGGATGATCGAGAAAGCGTAGCGCTCAGCATTCAGCACGGAGCCATCGCTATACTTCAGATCCGGGCGCAAAGTGAAGACAACCTGAGTTGCATCGTCACTGTACACCCAAGATTCTGCGGCGGCAGGAACAGTCTGCAAGTCGGGATCCAAGCGGGTAAGGCCCTCGTAGATCATTTGCAGATGAGCAATCTCATTGACGAAAGAACTCTTCTGGGGATCAATGATGTCGGGATAGGTGCCCAAGTTTACGCGCAATACCTTTTCTTGGACTACCGCAACTTCATTGGACGGTTCAGGCGTGGCGGTAACGACCACGGTCTGAGTCTCCCCCTCAACAATACGGGTTACCTCTACCTCGATGACCTGAGGTTCGGCAGTTTGGGCCGGGCAGGCAGCCAGTACCATAGACAGTACCAGCAACACACCCAGAATTGCATAGAGCTTTTTAGATCGCATGCATTTCCTCCTGGTGAGTAAAAGGTGGATACAGAAAACACGAAAAACTTACGGTGGAACAGAATTGAACTGGGTACTACATCTCAACTCGCTAGATAGATTGAGCTGGCAACACACTTTCCAGAAGCGGGCTATCTCAAGGAAGTTGCTTCTGGAAAGGGGAGAAAACAGAATAAATCGTTACTTCTTCTTCGCCAAAGGCACCGGGATCGGCTTGACCTGATCATACAGGAAACAGGCCACATAGTGACCATCACCCAGATCCGTGAAGGTGGGGTCGTTTTCCCGACACACATCCATCACCTGGGGACAGCGGGTGTTGAAGTTGCAACCCCGGGGCGGATTGGCCGGGCTGGGCACATCCCCCTCCAGGATCATGCGCGTCCGTTTCCCCTCGATCACCGGGTCGGGGATGGGGACGGCGGAGAGCAGGGCCTGGGTATAGGGATGCAAGGGTTTCAGATATAGCTCGTCCCGGTCTGCCAACTCGACGATCTTGCCCAAATACATGACGGCAATGCGGTCGGAGATGTGGCGCACCACGGAGAGGTCATGGGCGATGAAGAGATAGGTCAGATTCAGCTCGCCCTGCAAGTCTTCCAGCAGGTTGATGATCTGAGCCTGAATCGACACATCCAGGGCGGAGATGGGTTCGTCGCAGACGATAAACGAGGGGTTGACCGCCAAGGCCCGGGCCACGCCGATGCGCTGGCGCTGGCCGCCGGAAAACTCGTGGGGATAGCGGTTGACAAAATAGGGGTTGAGGCCCACGGTCTTCAACAGATCCTGCACCCGATCCTGGCGTTCTTTTTTGCTGCTGCCGATGTTGTGAACTTCCAACGGCTCGCCGATGATGCTGCCCACGGTCATGCGTGGGTTGAGGGAGGCATAGGGATCTTGGAAGATCATCTGCATGCGCCGCCGGGTGCGCCGCAACTCTTCGCCTTTGATCTTGGTCAACTCTACCCCTTCGAAGTTGACTTGACCATCGGTTGGCCGATAAAGTTGCAGGATGGAACGGCCTGTGGTCGATTTGCCACAGCCAGATTCACCCACCAGCCCCAAGGTCTCGCCCCGATAGAGTTTGAAAGAGATGCCGTCCACGGCTTTGATGGCCCCGACCTGGCGCTGAAAGACGATGCCCTGGGTGATGGGGAAGTGCATCTTCAGGTTGTCCACATCCAACAGGACCTCTTTGCTGCCATTGTTTCCGCTCATCGGGATGCCTCCTGCCCTGCGCTGACTGCCCTGGCGTCTATCGCTGCCTGTGCGGCGGATACGTAAACCGATACACCTGATATGTCCACCCAACAGGCTGACTTGTGACCGGGGCCGACACTTTCCAAAACCGGGTTTTGCTGCCAGCATTTGTCCATCACAAAATCGCAGCGCGGGGCAAACGGACAATGGGCCGGCGCGTCCAGGAGGTCCGGTGGCAGTCCCTCGATGGGGATTAAGCGTTTCTGACGGCCCAGATCCAGGCGGGGGATGGAGCGCAGCAGCCCCAAGGTGTAGGGGTGGCGAGGATTGGCGTAGAGTTCGCCCACATTGGCCTCTTCCACAATAAAGCCGGAGTACATGACCAACACCCGTTGGGCCATGCCTGCCACCACCCCCAGATCGTGGGTGATCCAGATGATGGCCATGCCCAATTCTGTCTTGAGCCGCTCCACCAGATCAACGATTTGGGCCTGGATGGTCACATCCAAGGCCGTGGTTGGCTCATCCGCAATCAGCAACTGGGGATTGCAGCTCAACCCCATGGCGATCATCACCCGCTGACGCATGCCGCCGGAGAATTGGTGCGGATAGTCATCCAACCGGTCGCCGGCACCGGGGATGCCCACCAGTTCCAACAGTTCCACCGCCCGGGCCCGGGCCTGCTCCTTGTTCATATCCAGGTGCAGTTCCAAGGACTCGGTGATCTGCCGCCCAATGGTGAGGACAGGATTGAGCGAAGTCATGGGATCCTGGAAGATCATGGCAATCCGATTGCCGCGGATATGACGCAACTCTTCCTCGCTCAACTTGAGCAGATCCTGCCCGCCAAACAACACCTCGCCGTCCACAATCTTGCCCGGTGGCTGGGGAATCAACCGAATCAGCGACATGACGCCGACGCTCTTTCCACAACCCGACTCCCCCACGATGGCGACGGTTTCACCTTCGTTAACGTCATAACTGATTCCGTTAACGGCGTGAACAACACCATCCTGGGTAAAGAATTGGGTTTTCAGGTTCTTTACTTCGAGCAATCTGGCCACAGGCTACCCCTTATGACTTGATGATCAATAGTTCAATAAGACACGATGACGGCACAGCAACTTCGATTGCCAAACGCGCATGATAAAACCAATCGATGTGCTATAGTCGTTTTCTAGTTTATCTGGTCCGGTATAGGCTGGGATTGTATGGGGGGTGGCAAACAGACCGTGCAAAACGTCATCCAAGCAGTACAACCTTTTGGGTGGCGAGGGTTGCAACGGGATCAATATATCTTTAACAATCCGGGCAACTCAAATGGGTGTTGGAGTGAGTATCTGTTGATGAGGCATACACGAAGTGAATCAACTTTCATCCGCACTGTATCCTAGCAAGATTTACACATCTTGTCAACCTGCTTCCAAACACAGATCGAGTTTCCGTCCGTTCAGTGCACCCCAAGGATTGGATAAGCAGATGATTTAGCCATTTTTGAGATTTGGAGATTGGGAGATTGAGAGATTGGGGCAACCGATTGCTGCACCAGCCACCCGCGCAGATCCTCGATCTGAGCGGTCACCGCCCGGCGGCTGGTGCCACCCGCCACATCCCGGCTCTCCACACTGCGCTCATAATCCCAGACATGGGTCACATCCGGGCCAAAGGCTGGGTGCAAGGTGTGCAGATCCGCCGCAGTCAGCTCCGAAAGCCGACAAGCCCGCTCCTCGGCCAGACGCACGGCGGCCCCGGCCACATGATGGGTCTCCCGGAAGGGCACCCCGGCCCGCACCAAATAGTCGGCCAGATCCGTGGCCAGCATGTCCGGCGAGAGGGCGGCGGCCAATCGATCCGGGCGAGGGGTCAGGGTGGCGATCACCCCCGTGGCGATCTGCAAAGTTCCGCTCAGGGTGTCCACGGCGTCGAAGAGGGGTTCTTTGTCCTCTTGCAGATCCTTGTTATAGGTGCTGGGCAAGCCCTTGAGGGTCATCAACAGCCCCATCAGATCCCCCACCACCCGGCCCGATTTGCCCCGTAGCAGCTCCATGGCATCCGGGTTCTTCTTCTGGGGCATCAGACTGCTGCCCGTGCTGTAGGCATCAGCCAGGGTGACAAAGCCAAACTCGGCGCTGGCAAAAAGCACCAAATCCTCGGCCAGGCGGCTGAGATGAATAGAGGTGAGGCTGGCCCAAAAGAGAAACTCGGCCACGAAATCCCGGTCGCTCACCCCGTCCAGGCTATTGGGGGTGATGGCCTGAAAGCCCAATTCCTGGGCCAAGAAGTCGCGGTCAATGGCAAAGGGATTGCCCGCCAAGGCCCCGCTGCCCAAGGGCAGCACATTGACCCGCCCCCGCACATCCGCCAGCCGCTGGGCATCCCGCTGCCAGGCCCAGGCATGACTGAGCAGCCAATGGCTCCAGCGCACAGGCTGGGCCCGCTGCAAATGGGTATAGCCGGGCATGAGCAGGTCGATCTCCGTCTCGGCCCGGACCACCAAGGCTTCGATCAATTCATTGAGGTGTCCGGCCAGGGTGTCAATGGCGGACCGCAGCCACAGGCGCGTATCCGTAGCCACCTGGTCGTTGCGGCTGCGTCCCGTGTGCAGCTTGCCCGCCACCGGGCCGATCAATTCCCCCAGCCGCCGCTCGTTGGCCGTGTGGATGTCTTCGTCCCCAGCCTGGATCTGAAAGCGCCCCTGCCGCCACTCCCCGGCCACTTGATCCAGCCCCTCCACCAAACGGGCGGCCTCGGCCTGGGTGATGATACCAGCCTTGGCCAGGGCGACCGCATAGGCCTGGCTACCCAAAATGTCGGCCAACCACATGCGTTTGTCAAAGGTGATGGAGGCGTTGAACTGCTCCATCAGCGGGTCCGTGGCCCCGCTGAAGCGGCCTCCCCAAAGTTTGCTGCTCATCATGCACCTGTTTTCTTCTGGTTGCGATTCGCCTGCTTGGCGGATTGGATAAAGACTCCCACAGTTTAGCGGCTATCCAGCCATGCCACAAAAAATGCCACCCTTTTCTAGCGAGTGGAAGAGAGGTAGAGGGTATGGTAGAATTTGACCCATGCCACCCTTGGCCTCTTTCCGTCCATCTCAACCGCCGGAGACCCACACCCATGCCTGACCTCACTCAACCATCCAAACCCCTCCCCCGCCGTTCAGAAGCAGAATGGCAGGATCTGGTCAGCCAGCAGATCGAGGAGGCCATGCGGGCCGGGGCCTTCGACAATCTGCCGGGCCGGGGCAAGCCCCAAGACTTTGGCAAGAATCCCAACGCGCCATCGGACATGGACATGGCCAACCGCATCCTCAAGGAGAACGACCTCTCCCCCGGCTGGATCGCCGACCGCAAGGAGATGCTGGCCAAGATCGACGACCTGCGCCACCGTCTCTCCACCACCTGGGAGCGCCGCCGAACCAGCCAGGATGACCGCGCCGCCGCTTTCTGGCTCGACGACCTGGCCCGCTTTCAAACCGAGATCGACGACCTCAACCGCAGGATCGCCACAGTCAACCTGGGCATGGTCATCCCCCGCCTGGAGATCTTCCGGCTCAGCCTGGACAATGAGTTGAAGCGGATTGGAGCCTCCCGACAATGGGAGGATTTGGGGTAGGATAGGTGGGGGAAGGATCAGGATTTTTCTATGGGCGGATGCCAGCCCACGGCGATCCACAAGCGGCGGGCAGCGACCACAGGCAGTCATACCGGCAATGGTGGCACCGCCATCAAGCCAAACGAAATGCTCTGCCCACACCTGTGTCCGCGGATTGAAGAGTAGCGAAATCTTGCCCGAACCAGGATCTGGAGCCTCGATTAGATCCGATTTGTGGCTGTTACAAACAGGACAAGCCAGGGCCAGATTCTCTTCTTCCGAAGATCCGCCCTTTGACTGCGGGGTAATGTGATCGATCTCGAGGAGAGGGCCAACGATGCGCTGGGCCGTGCGACAATAGGCGCAGCAATGACCAAAGGTTTCTGCCACACGTTGGCGCAGGGTTGAAGAAAGGTAAGGGGGGCTCATGTCGGACCTCAGTCCAAGGGATGGAACTGGCTGGGGTCTTCGGTGTCATAGCCTCGCTGATTGAGCAACAGGATGGCCTGGGCGCGCACCAGTTGGGTATCTTTGTATTGTTGCAGAAGTTCGACCTCTTCCAGCTTTTCGGTGGAAGTCAGCCCTACTTCTTGTTGCTGGGCATGCAAATTTGCCATCCGTTCCCGTTGGGCCAAAGATAAAGTTGTTCGGGCCATTTGCCACAGTGCCGCGTCGTTCATATAGGCCAATTGAGCCAAGGACACACGTAGGGCAGTTGGGGCAACATCCATCACCGGGGCCACCGCAGAAACGGCCTCGACCAGCACATCATGCATGGGACGCTGCAATCGTTCCGCCGCCCGCTGAATTTGGCGGTAGATCTCTTCGGATATATTCAACGTCACCGGATGGATGGCCACAATTTTTCCTTTCCCAGCTTGCGCCTGCAACAATATGATACCAACAGTATAATGTATCGATTTGGGCTGTGTCAATCGTATTGAAAACTGGCGCACCCATGAACCTACTCCTACCAACCTATCAATCGGAGACCGCCTATGACCACCCTGCCCTACACCCCCAAGTCCGCCATGTTCATCTTCGCCCACCCGGACGATATCGAGTTCGGCTGCGCGGGGACCGCGGCCCGCTGGGCCAAGGAAGGCGCGGCCATCAGCTACCTCCTCCTCACCAGCGGGGATGTGGGCATTGCTGACATGACCCTCACCCGGGCCGAAGCCGCCGCCATCCGCGAGGCGGAGCAGTCTGCCGCGGGGGAGATCGCCGGCGTAAAAGAGGTGGTCTATCTGCGGGAACGGGACGGTATGTTGGAGAACACGATGGACCTGCGCAAACGCATCGTGCGGGAGATCCGGCGCTTCCGCCCGGAGGTGGTGGTGTGCGGGGATCCCACCATTGTGATCGCCGGGGAGACCTATCTCAACCATCCGGACCATCGGGCGGCTGGCTTTGCGGCCATCGACGCCGTCTTCCCCGCGGCCGGGCAGCCCCACATCTTTGAAGAGTTGGCCGAGGAAGGGTTGACCGCCCACAAGGTGCGCAAGGTCTACATCCAGGCCTGGGGCGACGGCACCACCTTTGTCAACATCAGCGACGTGATCGACATCAAGATCGCGGCCCTGCGCGCCCACGTCAGCCAGATGAAGGAGTGGGACCCCGAACCCATGATCCGTCAATGGGCGGCGGAGGGGGGCAAGGGCAAGGAGATGGCGTATGCGGAGAGCTTCAAAGTGGTGACGGTGGAGGACGATGAGACGTGGGCCAAGTTGAGCGGAGAGAAACACAATTGACAGAGGGAAAGCTGCGCAGCTCGATGTATTATTCCTTCAGTTCAATCGCGAACTCCAAACGAGACCGATAGAAGTGAACGTCAAATTCCATGAAGAAATTGGTCTGTCCAAGGATCAACGGTGCATGTGCAGTTCTTACCCAGGCAAAGGCCAGGCGAACCGGCGCAAATGTTTCGATTTCCGCCATGACAAATAGGGGCATGGCGGAAGTCTTGCCGAGATTACCCGCCAGACGAATGGTGGCTTTTCGCTCATCCCAGCGTGCCCCAAGTTGCAATCCCGCCTCATACGGTAGCACATTGACCGTCGCGCCGCTATCCACCAACCCAACCACGCCAACTTGTCGATCATTATAGCGCAAAGTTAGGGGGAGACGTGGCAAGCTATCAAACTCATCTTGGGACGGATCGGAGGTAGAATACGAGAAACGCATCTCGTTTACCCTCCAAAACTTTCTGACATGGCGTCCATCAACGCTCGACCTGCTCCAAATGAATGATACGGGGTCGGCAAGTAGTAGATTTTGCTTGGTTCAAAGGGAAACATATCTTCACCGGAATCGAGTTCTTCGGTCAGGATCCGAATCAGGCGCAGCCTTTCGATGACGGGTAACTGGCGTACAGCGGGAAGAAGTTCGGTCAGGGACATCATAGTTACTCCTTATCATACGCTTTATGACGCAATTCACTCCGACATACCTGATCGATATTTTACTACATCGCTCTGACAACGCAAGGATGAGACAAAAACCAGGAGAAAAGCATGAACAATTCGCCAACTCAGCCCTTTCCGGCCCCGCCCGCCCTCGACCCATCTCACATCGCCGAAGCCACCCGCCAAGCCTGCATCCAGGCGGCGCTGACCGCGTTCGAGGACGCGTCCATGAACGGGCTGTGTTGCGAAGGGGCGTGGGAAAGTGCGGTGGGGGCCATGCAGCGATTGCATTTGCACGAGATCTTGCGCTCAGTCGCCCCTATTTCTGCCCAATAGCGAACATGAAGCCGTTTTCGGTGGTCAAATAGAGCCGGTCTGGGGTGAGCGCGCCCATGATGCCGGTGCCGCCGCTGGGCAGGCGCACGGACCACAGGGGCGCATCCTGGCGATAGCTCAAGCCATAGCAGACCGTGGCGATGGTGGCACAAATATAGGCGTTGTCCGCCCCATCCACGCCGATCAGACGGCTGTCCCGCAGGGGCATGGCCAAGTTTTTACGCACGCTGCTGTTGCGCTCCACCCAAACCATGCGCGTGTCCGTGTAGGGACTGCCATAGAAGAGCCAAAATAGCCCGTCCGCGGTCACGCCCGTGTCCGTGGGCAGAAAGACGTCGTACCCCTCCAACTGCCAGGCCACGCGGGCCACACTCTGCACCCCCTCGGCTGTGATCTGCCATTGCACCGCGGTCGTACCCACAACCCGATAGCCCTGGCCGTCTGCGCCGGTGATATAGCGGGGCGACATAAATATCTGCGCCGAGTCCACGGGTGGCAGAAGGGTCATGGGCGTGCCGTCGGCCACAGTGAAGGCGTCGGTCATCAATAAAATCAGCGTGCCATCCCCGTTGAGCCGGGGCGCTTCCTCGGTGTAGCCCTCAATGGGCGGTGATTGCCACAACGGCTGGCCGTCCGCATCCACCGCCTGGACCCGGTCCCCCTGGGTGATGTAGACCACATTTTGGGCCGACACAATCGGGCCGGATGTGGGACGGCGACCCGCCAACTCCACCCGCCAGCCCAGCGAGCCATCCGGCGCATAGGCCGACAGCCCCCGTTCATGATCAGCGACGTAGATCGTGCCGTCCGGCCCCAAGGCGGGGGCACCTACCCCCGCTCCCGCCAGAGACTGGCTCCACTGCACTTGGCCGTCCGCGCTCAGGCCGTGCAGCACCCCGCCCGTGGTGGTGACAAAAATTGTGCCATCCGCCGCCACCACGGGCGGGCCGGAAAAGCCGCTCTCGTCTCGAAACTCCCACAGGAGGGTGGCGGTGAGGGGGCCGCTGGCGTCGAGGGTCAGGGTGCCGAAGGCGTCATGCCGGGCGCTGGCCCAGGGATGACCGCCGGGCGGGGCCACGGTGAAGATGGCGGGGGCATCGGCGGGCGATTCCTTCGGCCCCAACGCACGCCAGCCGAAGATCCCGGCCACAACCAGCAAACACGCACCCAGAATGCCCCAGATCCAGCGTCGATCCCGATTGCGGGCGGCAGGGCGGCGACGGTCGGCCAGACGGCTTGATGCCCAGTCAAAAAAGCGGTCGCTGGCGGCAACCCGTCCGCCGGTTTCCCCCTGCAAACGCCGACGCAACCCCTCCCCGGTCAAGCTGAAACCGAGGATCATGGTCACCACCACGCCGCCCACCACAAGCATGGGCCAAGGGTGCAAAATTTGTTCGAGCGAAGTGGCCAACATCTGGCCCAGTTCGGGCAGGCCGGCGGCGTTGCGGGCCACAAAATCGTCCACCGTCACCCAGACACCGCCGCCGATGTAGTAGCCAAGAAAGCCCAACCCCGCCGTCGCCATCAACACACTGCTCACCTCCACGGCCAGGAGCATCCCCAGCAGGGGCAGGATGTGGCGCAGGGTGTGGTAAAAAAGCAGACGGCTTTCGGACGCGCCCAGAGAGCGGGCGGCGTCGATGTAGGGTTCCGCCCGCACACTGCGGGTGCGGCTCTCCACCTGGCGGGCGGTCTCGGCCCAGCCGGTGAGACAGAGACCGACGATAAAAGCGACCAGCCCGCGCTGGATGCCCACAAAGGCAATGGCGGCCAGGGCCACCACCAACACCGGCGCGGCAGAGGCTCCGGTGATCAGTCCATCCATCAGCCGCCCCACCCCGCCCCGCAGCCACCCGGCCATCAGCCCAATCAGCAACCCCAGCCCCAAACGCACGGACGCCACCATCGCCACCATCATCAGCGTGGGGCGGATGGCCCAGAGCAGACGGCTAAAGAGATCGCGCCCGGCGGCGTCCGAACCCAGGAGAAAGCCTGGGGTGCCAAGGGGATAGGGAGGGCCGATCCAGGCGGTCCCCACCCGCAGGGCCGAGATGCGTTCCAGGGGATCGTGAAGGGCGAGAAGGGGGCCCAAGAACGCGGCCAGCAGGGTCAGCGCCACGAGGAACAGGCCGACGCGCAGGGGCCAGTTGGCCGGTGATGGGGCCATTCTGCGGGAGGCGGTCATGGGGTCGTCTCCCGCAACCGGGGGTCCGCCGTCCGACTGAGCAGGGCCGCGCCGCCGTCCAACACGAGCAGCACGGCGGCGAAGAGGGTGAGCAGGGTTGCCACCAGGGGCGGATCGAGAAAGGTGGCGGCGATGCGGGCCGAAGCGAACTGGGCGGGAACCAGGGTGTTGGCGACCAGTTGGCCCAGCCCCGGCCAGTCAAAGAGTTTCTCCACCAAAATCAGCTCCCCCACCAGCAGGCGCACGCACCCGGCGATGATCTGGGCCAGGGACGCCCACACATTGGGCATGACGTGGCCCAAAAGCTGGGTTCGGCTGCGCAGACCCTTGCTGCGGGCCGTGGTCACATAGGGTCGGCCCATCTCTTCGGCCAGACGACCGGCCAACAATTGGGCGATCTGGGCCGTGGGGCGCAGGGAGAGGGCCAGGATGGGGAGGAGCAGATGGACGTCCCAGCCAAAGCCGTTCAGGGGGACGGGGAAGGCGGTGAAAAATCCCTGGATCAGCCCGCGCAGGAGCAAGGCGATCACCAGCACGCCGATAAAGAAACTGGGCGTGGCCAGTCCCAGGGTGGTGAAGGCGGTCAGCCAGCCCCGAATCCCCGGCGGTCGGGATCGGGTGCCCAGCAGGGCAAACAGGACGCCCAGACCGATGCTCACCATCACCGCGGCCAGGAGCAGTCCGCCGCTGGCCGCCAGCGCGCCGCCCATCCCCCTCTCCGACATCGTGGGGAGCGCCGCCCAACCGTGGCGCAGCAGATTCGTCAGGTAGTCCATGTACGCGGGCCAGAGGGAATCGCTGGCGTTCGTCGTGGCGAAAAAGGGATTCCCCATGCTCGTGCGCGCCAGCCAGGCATAGGCATAGCCGCCAAAATTGGCCACGGCCAGCAAGGGCAAGAGCAGGGATAGGCGTGTGAGCAGAAATTTGGGCATGGGGATCGGGACGAAAATAAGACGGAACAGGTTCTAAAAACGTGGCGCTTTCAACACTGACCGGAGATAAAAGTATACCACAGTAACCCGTCCCTTACCCCTGCACCGCGTAATGCTCCTGCAAACTACGCACCCGCAGTTCCCGTTGACGCAGCGCCCGAATCCCATTCACCGCCGCCGTGCCCGCGGACAATGTGGTGATCAGCGGGATCTCCATCCGCGTGGCCAGTCGGCGGATTTTGGCCCCGTCCGTGCGGCTGTCCGGGCCGAGGGGGGTGTTGAGGATCAGGTGGATCTTGCCGTCCCGCATGGCGTCCAGGGTGGTGTAGCCTGTGGCGTTGTCGCTGGCCTTTTCCAACACGGTGACGGGAATGCCCGTGCGCTGGAAAAAGGCCCCGGTGCCCGCGGTGGCGAAGATCTCGAAGCCCATGCGGTGCAGATCTCGCGCCAGCTTGAGGGCAGCACCCTTGTCATAGTCGTTGACCGTGACCAGCACGCCGCCGTCCAGGGGCAGACCGGTGCCCGCGCCCAGTTGGCTCTTGGCGAAGGCGTGACCAAAGCTGGCGGCGTGGCCCATCACCTCGCCGGTGGACCGCATCTCCGGCCCCAGGACCGTGTCGATGCCGGTGAATTTCTTCCAAGGCAGCACGGCCTCTTTGACGAAGAAGCCATCCACCTCCGGCTCGGCGGTGAAGCCCAGGTCGGCCAGAGTTTTGCCCGCCATGACTTTGGCGGCGATCTTGGCCAGGGGGATGCCCGTGGCCTTGCTCACAAAGGGCACGGTTCGGCTGGCTCGTGGGTTGACCTCCAGCACATAGACCACGTCGTCCTTGACCGCGTATTGCACGTTCATCAGCCCGCGCACGCCCAGGGCCAGCCCCAGCTTTTCCGTATATTCTCGCATGATGGTCAGATGATAGTTGCTGATCTTGTACGGCGGCAGCACACAGGCGCTGTCCCCGCTGTGGATGCCCGCCTCCTCGATATGCTGCATGACCCCGCCGATCACCACCCGCTCGCCGTCGCAGATGGCGTCCACATCCACCTCGTAGGCGTCCTCCAAGAATTGGTCGATCAGGATGGCCCGGCCCGCCACCGCGCTGACCGCCTCGGCCATGTAGCGGCGCAGATCCGGCTCGCCCCCCACCACGGCCATAGCCCGCCCGCCCAGCACATAGGAGGGCCGCACCACCACAGGATAACCGATGCGTTCGGCGATCTCCACCGCCTCGGCCACGTTGCGGGCAATGCCGTGGGCCGGGGAGGGGATGTCCAGCCGCTCCAACAAATCCCCAAACTGGTCCCGATCCTCGGCCAGGTCGATGGCGTCCGGCGGCGTGCCCAAGATGGGCGCGCCGGCCTCGGCCAGTCCCCGGGCCAGGTTGAGGGGCGTCTGCCCACCGTATTGGACGATGAGGCCGACTAATGGCGAATGGCGAATGGCGAATGGCGAATTGACGTCTCTGGAATCCCCCGTGATCGGCTCCCGCCCATCACGGTCCGCCATTCGCCATTCGCCATTCGCCATTCCGCTCTCCCGCTCCACAATATTCATCACATCTTCGTGGGTCAACGGTTCAAAATAAAGCCGATCCGACGTGTCGTAGTCCGTGCTGACGGTCTCCGGATTGCAGTTGACCATGATGGTCTCGTAGCCCAGTTCTTGCAGGGCAAAGCTGGCGTGGACGCAGCAATAGTCGAACTCGATGCCCTGGCCGATACGGTTGGGGCCGCCACCCAGAATCATGATCTTGGGCCGGTCGGTCGGCTGGGCCTCGCTCTCCATTTCGTAGCTGCTGTACAAATAGGGCGTGTACGACTCAAACTCGGCGGCGCAAGTGTCCACTTGGTGATAGGTGGGGAGGACGCCGAGGCGGGTGCGCAGGGCGCGGATGGCGGACTCCGTTAAGACTGAAGATTCAAGATTCAAGATTGGGTCGTCGGCATCAATCTTAAATCTTTGATCTTCAATCTTCTCACTCGCAATCCGCGCAAGTTGACTGTCGCTGAACCCCATGCGCTTGGCTCGGCGCAGGGTGTCGGCGTCGAGATGGGTCAGGTTCTTCTCGAAGTCGGCGATCTGTTGGATTTGGGTGGCGAACCAGGGGTCGAAGCCGGTGAGTTGGCAAACCGTGGCGATGGTGTCACCTCGGTGCAATGCCTCGTAGGTGGCAAAAAGCCGGTCCCGGTTGGGGATGCGCAGGAGGTCATGGAGTTCCGTGTTGGCCTCGTAGCCCTTAAAATGGCCATCGCCGTCCCGCTCCATGAAGCCCAGACCGTCCCGGCCAATTTCCAGGCTGCGCACGCCCTTTTGCAGGGCCTCTTTGAAGGTGCGGCCAATGGACATGGCCTCGCCCACGGACTTCATCTGCGGCCCCAGCACCCGGTCCACGCCGGGGAACTTCTCGAAGGCCCAGCGGGGAATCTTGACCACCACATAGTCGATGGACGGCTCGAAGGCGGCCACGGTGCTTTGGGTGATGTCATTTTTGAGTTCATCCAAGGTATAGCCCACGGCCACCTTGGCCGCCAACTTGGCAATCGGGAAACCCGTGGCCTTGGACGCCAGCGCGGACGAGCGGGAAACTCGCGGATTCATCTCGATCACCACCACCCGGCCCGTGACCGGGTCCACGCCGAACTGGACGTTGCTGCCCCCGGTCTCCACCCCCACGGCCCGCATGACCAATCGGGCCTGATCCCGCAGGCGCTGGTATTCCTTGTCGGTGAGGGTTTGGGCCGGGGCCACGGTGATGCTGTCCCCGGTGTGGACGCCCATGGCATCCAGATTTTCGATGGTGCAGACCACCACAAAGTTGTCCGCACCGTCCCGCATCACCTCCAGCTCATACTCTTTCCAGCCGATCAGGGATTCCTCGATCAACACCGTGTGAACCGGGCTTTCCTTCAGCCCCCAGGACACCTTTTCGTCAAATTCGGACTGGGTGAAGACCGTGCCCGCGCCGCTGCCGCCCATGGTGAAGCTGGGGCGGATAAAAATGGGAAAGCGTCCAAGGGCTTGAGCGTGGCGGCGCGCTTCGACCAGATCATGGGCCACGAAGCTATGGGGTGATTCCAACCCGCATTCGGTCATGGCGTCCTTGAAGAGTTCCCGGTCCTCGGCCACCTGCATGGAACGTAGGTTGGCCCCGATCAACTCGACGTTGTATTTTTCGAGAATGCCCGCCTCGGCCAGGGCAACCGAAAGGTTCAGCCCGGTCTGGCCGCCGACCGTGGGGAGGAGGGCATCGGGCCGTTCTTTGGCGATGATGCGCTCCAAAATGTCCACGGTCAACGGCTCGATATAGGTGGCGTCGGCCATCTCCGGGTCGGTCATGATGGTGGCCGGGTTGGAGTTGACCAGCACCACCCGATAGCCTTCCTGGCGCAGGGCCTTGCACGCCTGGGCCCCGGAATAATCGAACTCGCAGGCTTGGCCGATCACGATGGGGCCAGAGCCGATGATGAGGATGGAGGAAATGTCGGTTCGTTTGGGCATAGTTCCTCTTCTGTGGTTAAATCAAAGGTCGGATTTTTCTTCACGGCGGTCGCGGTTCCCGCCTTACCAAAACAGGAGCATTGTATCGTGAGTGTCAAAATCACACCAAACGCAAGCCGTTTAACCGAAGTCTCAACCGCCTTGACCCAATCCCCCGCCGTTCCCGCCATTGCCGTGATCGTGGTCAGCGCGTATATCGCCGCCCAGATGTTGTCGGACATTGCCAGCCTCAAGATCGGCGTGGTGGGCGGCCTGGCCGTGGACATGGGTACCTTTATCTATCCCCTCACCTTCACCCTGCGGGATGTGGTCCACAAAGTGCTGGGCCGCAAGAATGCCAGGGTGATCATCTTCACCGCCGCCGGGGTCAACCTCTTCATGGCCGCCTACCTGCTCTGGGCCGCCTCCGTACCCAGCGACGCCGGCTGGGGATTGGGCGCGGAGTTCAGCGCCATCCTGGCCCCGGTGTGGCGGATCGTGGTCGCCTCCATCCTGGCCGAGCTGGTCAGCGAATTGATGGACACGGAGATCTATCACTGGTTTGTCACC
>JAGNDO010000031.1:0-5164 GCA_018003515.1 Caldilineaceae bacterium | reverse complement strand
GCCGGGGACGTTTACCCCTTAAAATCCAGTAGAGCCTCATTTGTTCCTCCGCCTAACCCGCGCCCAACATTGCACGGCCAGGCTGATCCCTGCCACGACCAGCCCCACCCCGGCCATGCCCCGCAGGGCGGTGGCCGTAGGATCATCGATCTCCATGCGCTGGGTTGAACCATGCGCCGGGTTGGTAACGGTCACGGCCACGGGGTCCAGGCGCACATGGGCCGCGCCACCCCCGTTGACCCCATCCCCGCCGCGGCCCTGTTTCCCCGACAGACGGGCCACAGGCGTCACCGTCCACGCTCCCACGGCCACCGGATCGCCGACCATTTCTTTGTCTAATTTTTCCCACACCGCCGGTCCAAACTCACTTTTTGGCATCATCAACCCTCCTCGCCATTCGCCCTTCGCCCCTCGCCTCACCCATCATACCGCAAAATCATTTCCTCCGCCTTCTCCACCAGTTCCCGATTGCCGATGTAGAGGGGCACCCGCTGGTGCAGGGAGTCGGGCTGCATGTCCAGGATGGAGCGGGTACCATCCGAGGCATAGCCGCCGGCCTGCTCGACGATGAAGGCCAAGGGGGCGGCTTCGTAGCCCAGACGCAGTTTGCCCCGGCTCTTGCCGTCCGTCCCCAATTCCGCCGGATAGTAGAAGACGCCGCCGGTCATCAAGTTGCGGTGGAAGTCTGCCACCAGGGAGCCGATATAGCGCATGGAAAGGGCTTTCTGCCCCCCATCCATGCCTTGCAGCCATTCGGTATATTTCTTCACCCCGGTGGACCAGCCGGCCTGATAGCCCTGGTTGACGCTGTAATATTTGGGCTGGGCCGGGATGGTGATGTTAGGATGGCTGAGTAAGAATTCGCCCACCCGTGGGTCCAGGGTGAAGCCGTGGACGCCCTGGCCGGAGGAATAGACCATCATGGTGCTGGAGCCATAGATGATATAGCCGGCGGCCACCATCTTGCGGCCCGGTTGCAGGCAATCTCCCAGGGTTCCCCGTTCCCCGCTCGGGCTGAGCCGGTGATAGATGGCAAAGATGGTGCCGATGCTGACGTTGTAGTCGATATTGGAAGAACCGTCCAGGGGGTCAAAGAGCAGCACATAGCGGCCCGCAGGATAGCGGTCGGGGATGGCCAGGGGATCAGCGTGTTCTTCTGAGGCCATGATGGCCAGGCGGCCTGTGTGGTCGTTGAGCCGGAAGATGGTCTGGTCGGCGAGAACATCCAACTTCTGCACCACCTCGCCCTGGACATTCTCCTCGCCCGTGCTGCCTAAAATCTCGGCCAGACCGGCCCGGGTGGTGCGGCTGGCGATGATCTTGCCGGCCAGGGCCAGATCGTACATGATCCCGGTCAGATCTCCGCTGGCGTCGGGGAAATGGCGCTGTTGGTCCAGGATGAAGCGTTCGATGGTGGTCAGTTGATTGCTAAAGGTGTAGGTCATCTTTGACTCTCCTAAGAGTGGGCTGGGGTGGAAGCGAGCAGATTGGCTTGGAATAAGAGGTGAACAGAGAATGGCATTGCCTGATTATAGCCAAAGGGAGAAGGAGGGGCAAAACCTGCCGGGGAAAGGGTGACGGCGACTGGCATGGGAAGTCGAATTCTCCCGGCTTGCTCTCCTCTTCGCGCTGATGTAAACTGGACTTTTGTGTCTATGCCCGCCCTCTGATTATGCCCAATGAACTGCGAAAGGAACCCTATGGCTCTCCCCTGGAAAACAGACCAAAAGAGCGGATTGACATGGCAGGTCGCCCTGCTGGCGGGACCGCTCATTCTGCAGAACCTCTCACACACCCTGCTGGGCGTGGTGGACACCCTCTTTGTTTCCCGCATCGGCACCCATGCCCTGGCCGCGGTGGGTCTGTCCAGTGTCATGTTCTTTGCCGTACTCATGCTCTTTCGGGGCACGGCCAACAGCACCGTGGTCTTTGTGGGCCGGGCGTATGGCGGGGGAGAGCATGGGCGCATCGGCACAGTGATCTGGCGCAGCCTGAACATGATTGCCTGGCTCAGCCTGTTGGTGGTGATCTTGCCCTGGCTGTTCGGCCAATTGATGGCTGTGGTCGCGCCCAGTGACAGCCCAGAAGTGCGGGCCCTGGGCACCACCTATTTACAGATCCGGGCCTTCGAGATCCCCCTGGTGA
Organism: Caldilineaceae bacterium; assembly: GCA_018003515.1. Taxonomy (GTDB): domain Bacteria; phylum Chloroflexota; class Anaerolineae; order Caldilineales; family Caldilineaceae; genus JAGNDO01. The sequence continues at coordinate 3,019 of JAGNDO010000031.1, read as the reverse complement.
TGTTCAGCGCCGTGGTATGGGGCTTTCTAGTGGGCCAGGGCAACTCCCGCACCCCCATGATCCTGGCCTGGGTGACCGTGCTGGCCAATATCCTCTTGGATTGGATATTGGTCCTGGGAAACCTGGGCGCACCGGCTTTGGGGGTGGCCGGGGCCGCCTATGCCACGCTGATTGCCACCGGGATCAACGCCTTGCTCAGCGCCGCCATCTTGTGGAGCAAGGCCAATCGGCGAGATTTCAACACGGGCCAGGCCCATTTTGCCGCTTGGGCCGATCTGCGCAAAATGCTGCAAGTGGGGTTGCCCATGGGCCTGGGCGACTTCATCGAGATCGCCTCGTTCAGCGCCTTCTTCGCCCTGCTGGCCCGGTTGGGGACCGACGTTCTGGCCGCCAACCAGATCGCCCTGCAATATATGGGCATCTCCTTCACCTTTGGCGTCGCCGTGAGCATGGCTGCGTCCAGTTTGGTGGCCCAAAATCTGGGCGCAAAACAGCCCCGGATCGCCGAAAAAGTGACCTATCGAGCGGTCGGCTTGGCTATGTTGAGCATGGGGACCATCGGCCTCAGCTATCTGATCGCCCCCGTCGCCCTCATGCGGGTCTTCAGCCAGGAAGCCTCCGTGGTTGCGGCGGGCGTCGTGATCCTGCGACTGGTTGCGTTTTATCAAATCTTTGACGCCCTGGGCATTGTCCTGGCCGGCGCGCTCAACGGCGCTGGCGACACCACATTCACCATGTTGGCCCGCTCGATCATGGCCTGGGGACTCTTCATCCCCCTGGCCTGGCTGTTGATCTATCCCTTGGACCTGGGATTGTTTGGCGGCTGGGTGGCGGCGCTGCTCTACCTGGGCGGGCTGGCCGTCGTCTACCTCGTGCGCTTCCGCACAGGCCGCTGGAAGAGTATCGAACTGGCGTGAGCCTTTTATCAACATTGGCCAAAAGCAAACAAATAGGCCACGGATTACACGGATTGAACGGATTCAACCTGATCAAAACGATCCGTTTTTAATCCGTCAAATCCGTGTAATCCGTGGCCTATTTCTTGAAAGGACTCTACCCATGACTCACTCTAACCGCCCATCCGGGATGACCGGCTTTACTGTTGTGTGGGTCGGCCAAATGATCTCCATGCTGGGCACAGGGATGACCCGCTTCGCCCTGACCATCTGGGCCTGGCAGTTGACCGGCTCGGCCACGGCCTTGGCCCTGGTGGGCTTCTTCTCCTTTGGGCCGATTGTGCTCTTCAGCCCCATCGCCGGCGCCCTGGTGGACCGCTGGAACCGCAAGCTGGTGATGATGTTGAGCGACCTGGCCGCGGGCATGTCCACGGTGGCCATCTTCCTGCTCTACGCCACGGGCCATCTGGAGGTATGGCATCTTTACGTGGCCGGAGCCTTTGCTGGCACCTTCGAGTCCTTCCAGTTTCCGGCCTATTCCGCGGCCATCACCACCATGGTGGACAAAAAGCACTATGCCCGGGCCAGCGGCATGCTCTCCCTGGCCGAGTCGATTTCGGGGATCGCTGCGCCGGCCCTGGCTGGGCTGCTGCTCGTGGCTATCGGCATCAACGGCATTTTGATCATCGACATGGTCACCTTTGTGGCCGCCATCCTGGCCCTGCTCATGGTCGCCATCCCCCAGCCGCCCCGCACGGCAGAGGGAGCCGAGGGCAGCGGCAGTCTGTGGCAGGAATCCATCTACGGCTTCCGCTATATCCTGGCCCGGCCCAGTTTGTTGGGGCTGCAAATGCTCTTTTTTATGAGCAATCTGCTGGGCACTCTGGGCTTCACCTTGCTGGCCCCCATGATCCTGGCCCGCACGGGGAGCAATTCCGTGGTGTTGGGGACCGTGCAATCGGCCTTTGGCGTGGGCGGCGTGGTGGGCGGGCTGCTTCTGGCCACCTGGGGCGGACCCAAGCGCCGGGTGCATGGGGTGCTGCTGGGCTTTATCGGGGTCAGCCTGCTGGGGCAGACCTTGATGGGGCTGGGCCAGATCCTGCCCGTGTGGGTGGTGGCGGCTTTCTTCTTCTCGGCCATCATCCCCATCCTCAACGGGTCGAACCAGGCCATATGGCAGCAGAAGGTGGCCCCGGACGTCCAGGGCCGGGTCTTCGCCACCCGCCGGTTGATCGCCCAGATCACCGCGCCCCTGGCCATGCTCATGGCCGGCCCCCTGGCCGACTTCGTCTTCGAGCCGGGCATGATGGCCGGGGGCAGCCTAGCCGCCACCTTCGGCTGGCTCGTCGGCACCGGTCCCGGCGCGGGGATGGCGTTGATCTTCGTCATCTCCGGTCTGCTGGGCGGGTTTATCGGGATTGTGGGCTATTTCAGTCCGACGATTCGCAATGCGGAGGATATTCTGCCGGATCATGTGGTGGCGGCTGAGGGTGGGGAGTAGGGATTGGGGATTGGGCGGACGTCAATTTTTGATTTCAGCATAGTTTGTGGGAATAACCTTGCAAATTCACCACGAGGTGGTGAATTTGCAAGGTTAAGTGATGCTGTGTTGCCAGGATGAGATAGAATATGGGACATCCTACCGGCATTGCTGGCTGTTTAATCCCCGTTTTTCTCGGCATTTTTTCGCCTTTGGGTGAGTTCGACCTTTTTTCAAAGGGTCATTATCGCACGAACGAAGCGGATGGTTGCGGAGGCAAGCGGGCATGCTTGGATCGTAACTTGGTGGGTTCTCTCCAAAAAAGATCCGCTTGACATTTGCCCAAAAAGTGCGTATTCTATGCGCTATAACAGTATAAATTGTGGTTCAATCATCCATCCCTGTCTCTCGAGGAGGTTGTCATGCTACAAATTCGCCGATCCACCCTGCGTACCCTGGTTTCTCTGCTTTTGACCGTGCAGTTTCTCCTGCAACCCTTGAGTGTTATGTCACCCCCCCCCCCCCCCCTCTTTTTCCTCCCCCCCGGCGGTGTGTCGCCCCCTCACCACCCACCCCCCCCCCCCACTCTCCCCCTTTCATCCTCCCACCCCCCCCCCTGCCACCCTTGCCTCTCCCACACCCA
>JAGNDO010000158.1:1251-4198 GCA_018003515.1 Caldilineaceae bacterium | reverse complement strand
CCCGAAGACGCCCGGCTGACCGTGGACCGGCCCAATCTCTTCATCATGTACGAGCAAAACATTGGCATGATGACCCCCCTGATCGCGGATCAACTGCGGGATATGGAAAAGAGCTTCCCGCCGGAATGGATCGACGAGGCTTTTGACATCGCTGTCAGCCGCAACAAACGCGCCCTGCGCTATATCCACGCCATCCTCAAGCGTTGGGAAACCGAGGGCAAGGACGAAGGAAACCATGAAAAATCTGCAAGAACTGCTGGGCAACAACCCGGCCAATCCAAACAGCCCGGCCAATCAGTCTCGGACGAATGGGATGTCTTCCTCAAAGGCTAACCCGGAAGAGGGCGGGGAGCGCCGCCGCCGTCCCTCACGCCCGGCCCAGACCAGCCGCCCCCAGCCAACCGTCTGCCCCATCTGCCAGGGCATGGGCTTTGTGTTGAAGGATGTGGAGCCGGGCCACGCCGACTTTGGCAAGGCCGTGCCCTGCGTGTGCAAACAGGCGGAGATCACCGCCCGGGAAACAGGGCTGATGCAAGATTTCGGCAGCCTGGGCGCGCTGGCTCGGCTGACCTTCGAGAATTTTGACGCCGAACCTTTCTGGTTGACCCAGGACAAGGCGCGCAATTTGCGCCAGGCTTTTGAAAAATGCCGAGCCTTTGCCGCCAAGCCCCAGGGCTGGCTGTTGTTGACCGGGACTTTTGGTTGCGGCAAGACCCACTTGGCCGCGGCTATCGCCAACGCCCGGCTGGCCGAGCAGCGCCCGGTCCTCTTTTTGGTGCTGGCGGATCTGCTGGACCATCTGCGGGCCACCTTTGGCCCCCACAGCGAGATCCAATATGATGAACTTTTCGAGCAGGTGCGGGAGGCCCCGTTGCTGATCATCGACGATCTGGGGGCCCACAGCGCCAGCAATTGGGCGCAGGAGAAGCTCTTTCAGCTCCTCAACCACCGCTACAACGCCCAACTGCCCACGGTGATCACCACCAACCAGCGGCTGGAGCAGATGGACCCCCGTCTGCGCAGCCGCATGGTGGACATCCACCTGGTGGAGCGGTTGGCCATCACCGCGCCGGACTTTCGGGCTGGGGCCAACCCGGCTCACAGCGAACTGAGCAGCCTGGGGCTGCATCGCAACCAGAATTTCTCCTCCTTCGACGTGCCCCGCTCGGACCTGACCGCAGCCCAAAAGAACGCCCTGCGTCAGTCCGTCACCGTGGTGGAGGAATTCGCCCACGATCCCAAGGGCTGGCTGGTCCTCACCGGGGCCTATGGCTGCGGCAAGACCCATTTGGCCGCAGCGGTGGCCAATTTCCAGATGGACCAAGGCGAGACCGATGTCATGTTTGTGGTGGCCCCGGATCTGTTGGATCATCTGCGGGCGGCCTTCAGCCCCCAATCCGCCACCCCCTATGATCGGCGTTTCGATGAGATCAAAAAGACCCCCCTGCTGGTTTTGGACGATCTGGGCACAGAGAGCGCCACGCCCTGGGCCAAGGAGAAGCTCTTCCAACTCCTCAACTATCGCTACAGCGCCATCCTGCCCACGGTGATCACCACCAGCGCCGCCCCCGCGGACATCGACCCCTGGCTCCTCACCCGCATGGCCGACGTCAGCCGCTGCCGGGTGATCGCCCTCCCCGTCCCCGGCTACCGGGGCAGCAGCAGCCAGAAGGAGTCCGCGGGCCGGGCGCGCAAAAGGTGAGCGGGTGAAGGGGTGAGCGGGTGAACATTGGTGTAACCCACATAGCAGATCAGGTCAATACCACACCCCTTTTGCCTTTTGCCTTTTGCCTTTTGCCTTCACAGGGAACAAACCGCTCCTTTTGCTCGTTAACTTTTGCGTGTGCTATACTGGCACCCGAAGCGACGGGCCGTTGTGGCCCCGACGATGGCCGACATCACCGACCGAGATCATCAAAAATGGTGCCCAATCTGGACGACTCTGACGGTCATTTGGTCCAAAAACAGAGACGATACACATCGTTGAAACCGAGGAAACGATCAAAATGCGTAAGCTGTTTGCAACGTTAATCATAGCCCTTTTTGTGGTCAGCGGCTGTGGGACAAGCGGCGAATCTGCCGCGCCCCTGCCCACCCGTACCCCCCTGCCCACCTTCACCCCCACCGCCCCCGTGGTGGCGACCCCCCTAGATCCCGCTATGGCGGCCACGGCCCAGGCGGAAGCCGCCCAACCCGTGGCGGTGGACCAGCCAGCGGTGGATCAACCCGCCGCCGTGGATCAACCTGCCCCCACGGAGACCCCCGTGCCCCCCACGCCAGCCCCCGCGGCCAGTGTGATCATCAACAGCAACATGAATGTGCGGGGCGGGCCGGGTACCAACTACAACGCCATCGGCCAGGCCACCCAAGGCTCTCGCTATGACGTCACCGGCAAGAACGGGGCCGGTGACTGGTATCAGATCAACTTCAACGGCCAGACCGGCTGGGTCTTTGCCAACCTGGTCACCGCGGAGGGCGTCGAGGCCGTAGCCGTGGCGGGCGACATCCCCGCCCCGCCGCCCACCGCCGTGTTTGTGCCGCCCACGGCCACCCCGGTGCCTGCCCCCGCCGCCCCCACCGCCGTGCCCGCCCCCCGCTACGAATTCAACGTGGCCGTGGTCGGTCGCTGCGATCGCCAGCCGGCCGGTACCTGGTTCGAGGGCAAGACCTACAAGGGCGGCCAACCGGCCAGCGGCTACAACGTGGTCTTCAGCTATGCGGCGGATGGCCCCTGGATCACCCAACCCGCCATCAGCGGTCCCCACGACGGCTACCCCAACTGGGACGCTGGCTATTACAGCCACATCATCAGCGCGGCCGGTCCCATCGTCGGCACCTGGTATGTCTGGGTTGCCAGCGCCAGCGGTGCCCGCATCTCCGAGATGGCCAGTTGGACCAGCACCGGCCCCGGCGAAGGCTGCAACCAGGCCGTGGTGGACTTCGACAG
>JAGNDO010000158.1:0-1151 GCA_018003515.1 Caldilineaceae bacterium | reverse complement strand
GGCCTTGGCGCGGGCCTGCTCTCCACGTCCCCCGCCCGCGCATGGATGTTGGAAAAAACCGGTGAGGAGGCCTTTTTTTCTCAGGTAAAAGGACTCACTGATCTGGCCGCCGACCTAGTGCGTCCAAGACTCACAACTGGGGACGACACCCCGGTGGCCCATGCGGACGTCATTCCCTTCGGCGTCAACGTCTTTTTAGAACAAGAAGCAGACCCGGCCAAGCGTGCCCTGGTGGTGCAGATGGCCGCAGACGCCGGGTTTCACTGGTTGCGTCAAGAGTTCCCCTGGGAAGACATCGAGATCCACGCCAAGGGGGATTTCGAAGATCGCCGCCATGAACCCTATCGCTCGGCCTGGGACAAATACGACCAGATCGTGGATCTGGCCGAAGCCAATGGCCTGGACCTGATCGTGCGCCTGAGCAACCCGCCCAACTGGACCCGATCCCAAGGCGACGAGATGGGCACCTATGCCCCCCCGGACAACAACCAGGACTACGCCGACTTCGTCACCGCCGTGGTCAGCCGCTATCGGGGGCGCGTCACCCATTTCCAGCTTTGGAACGAGCCAAACATCTACCCGGAATGGGGCGCGTACCCCATCAACCCGGAGCAATATACCGAGTTGCTCAAAGCCGGGGCCACCGCCGCCCGCACGGCCAACCCGGGCGTGGTGATCATCGCCGGGGCCTTGGCCGCCACGATTGATCTCTCACCCTCCGCGCCGGCCCCGACCAACAGCCTCAACGACATGCTCTTTCTTCAACGCATGTACAACGCTGGGGCCGCCGACTACTTCGACATCATGGCCATGCAGGGCTACGGCCTCTACAGCGGCCCCACAGACCAGCGCATGCAGCCCAGGGTGATCAACTTCAGCCGCCCCCGCTTCCTCCGCGACGTGATGGTGGCCAACGGGGACGGCCACAAGCCCATCTGGATCAGCGAAATGAACTGGAACGCCGCGCCGGAAGATGTGGACCCCCGCTATGGCCGGGTGACGCCGGAGAAGCAGGCCAACTACCTGCCCGCCGCTTATGCCCGCATCCAAGCCGACTGGCCCTGGGTGGGCGTGGCCAACACCTGGTATCTCAAACGCGCCACGGACGCCTGGGAGCAAAACCGCCAGCCCGAAGCCTACTTCCGCCTCCT
>JAGNDO010000104.1 GCA_018003515.1 Caldilineaceae bacterium | reverse complement strand
TCTGCACACTATCGGGCAGGTCGTCCAGGGCATCGCCCAGGAGATCCGCCTGGCTGTGGCGCAGGAGTATCTTGGCCGCGGGGCGGTGGGAAACCGTGCGCAGATCCACCACCGTGTGGCCGGAGAGGGGCGACCGGGGCGGCTCTTGGTTGAGGAAGAGCTGATCGTCGATCTCCAGGCCGACGCGGGCCTTGGGGGCCCGGGCCAGCAGCCGTTCCACAAGGGTCTGCACATCTGGGCCGGGGATGTACTGCTCGTAGATCGTGTCCCCATTCTCGAAGGCCACGGCCCCGTTATAGCAGATCAGGGGCACGTGGGCCAGGATCGGGGCCAGGGTGGCCCGGGCGGATCGGGTGGGGCGGCCCGTGGCGATGATCAGCCGATTGCCCAGGGCTTCCCAGCGGGCGAAGAGGGCCAGGGTGGCGTCGGAGATGGTCCCGTCCTTGCGCAGGAGGGTGTCGTCCAGGTCGCTGGCGATGACGGAGATGTGGGCGAGGTTCAAAGGGCGGTCCTTTCGGGTGGGTCCGTGGTCGATCTGAGCCAGTAGTATACCACGCAGGGCCGAATTTGCGCCCGTTCCGCCATGATCTGGGTCTGTCCCAAATGTTTGTGAAGAACCGTATGATTTTCGCCAAGAAAAGAGGGGATCCGGCAACCACCGGATCCCCTCTTTTCTTGTCTTGACTTCTTGGATGGGATGATAGCCCACCATTAATCTGCCCGGTTATTTGCCTTCCAACAGGGTGATCAAATTGTCGGCCAGGATGGTGCCCAGGCCGGACGACGAGGGCTCGATGCCTCGCTCGGCCTTGGCAGTGGCTTTGGCTTCGGGGGAGAGGTCCCGCATGGGCACGCCTGTGGAATCGGCTTCGGGGGTGAGCGTGTCGTCCTTGGCCTCCTTGACACCAATTTCGACATAATAGGCCTGCATGTCGATGTTGGTGATCTGCATGGCGGCGATGGCCTGTATCTGATCCGGCGTCATCAGGGCCAGGATCTGGTTTTGGACCGCAGTGGTCTCTTCCGTGGCCGCGGTCTCGCTGGCGGTCAGAGAACGATAGAGCTGCCAATAGGGGAGCAGCGTCTTGGCCTGCTCCGGGGTGATGGCGTCGGGGGTGCCTTCCATCCAGATTGAGCCGAGAATGAGTTGGTTCTTGATGGTCAAGGCGTTTTCATACTCTTCGTTTAACTCTGCCGGGGCTGCGGCTGCGGGTGCGGCGTCGGCGGGTGCGGCGGCCTGGGCTGGGGCATTATCCTGGGCCGGCGCGGCGACGGCAGCCGGAGCACTGACCGGGGCGGCGGCAGATTCGGCGGCCTCATCGCTGCCGCCACATGCGGCCAGCAGCAGGATGGAGAAGAGGGCGAGCAGGGAAATCAGTAGCTTGGTGGTTTTCATGGTCGAGTTCCTTTGGGCATCGATCCGAACCATCTCTGATCCGGGGAAAGTAGGCTGGGTTGACAGTTGATTGAGTGACTGGGCAAAAATATGATCTCTACTGTAGTCGATTCTGCAAAACGGTCATCAGTTCGTCCAGCAGCATCTCCGAAGTGTTGGGCCCGCTGCGCTGGGATTGGCCTGTGCCTGCGCCCGTGCCCCGTTGACCCGTGGCCCCTGGCCCCGTCCCTGTGCCATCTCCGCCGGTCACCAGACCGAAGGATTGGGCCGTCTCTTGCAAGATGGTGCGGGTGAGCTGCATCTGCTTGATGGCGTCGATCTGGGCCGGGGTCATGGACCCTTCGATCTGGGCCAGCAGCGCCACCACCTCTTCCTGGGCCCCTGTGCCAGTGCGTTGCAACGAGCTGGACCCTTGCCACAAAGGCAGCAGGGTGCGGGCCTGCTCCTGGGTCACCGCTTGATCCGTGCCCTCCAATTGCAACGTACCCACAATCAGTTGGGTACGTAGGGGCAGGGCATCCGTATAGCTCTCGGAGAGGGCGGACGTGGCCGCCGCGGCGCTGGTCGTGGTGGCGGTCTCCGGCTGCGAATTGCCGCAGGCGGCCAAGACGGTCAAGAGCAGGATCAGGGTCAGGCTGAGCACAAAGTTTTTTGTTCGCATGATGGGTTCCTTTTGAAAAGTGCTGTTATTCATGGCGCAGGGCCTCAATCGGGTCAAGCTGAGCCGCTTTGTTGGCGGGGAAATAGCCGAAGAAGACCCCCACCACCAGGGCGGCCCCAAAGGCGACCACGATGGAACTGGGCACCACCACCGTGCGCAGATCCCCAGATTGACCAAAGAGCCAGGCCCCGCCGATGCCCGCCCCCACGCCGATCAGTCCTCCAATCAAGCTGAGGGCCAGGGCCTCGATCAGAAACTGGCGGCGGATGTCGGCCGGTGTGGCACCGATGGCCTGACGGGTGCCGATCTCCTGGGTGCGTTCCGTCACCGAGACCAGCATGATGTTCATGATGCCGATGCCGCCCACCAGGAGCGAGACGCCGGCCACCCAGGCCAACAAGGCCCGAAAGGCTTCCGTGGTGGCTTCTTGGGTGGAGATGATGTCCTGTTGGGTCTGGACGGTGAAGTCGGGCTGCTCCGCCGAGACATTGTGGCGGCGGGCCAGTAGGGCCTCGATCTGCAGGATGGTGTTGTCCAGAGTATCCTTGCTCTCGGCCTGGGCGTAGATGGTCTTCACCTTGTCGCTGGCCAATTGGCTGGTCACAAATTTCTGAAAGACCACGGTGATGGGCATGTAGACCCGGCCATCGTAGTCGATGCCGCCCACGTTGCCCTTTGGGGCCATGACCCCGATCACCGTGAACTGGGTCGTACCCACGCTCATACTTTGGCCGATGGCGTACTCGTCGCCAAAGAGATCCTTGGCCAGGCCGGAGCCGAGGACGACCACTTTGCGGGCGCCATCCACCTCATCTTCGCTGAAAAAGCGGCCATCGCCCACAGGGGCATCCCGCACGCTGGGGAAATCCACCGTGGTGCCCAACACATCCGCCTCGAAGATCAGGCTGCCGGCCTTGATGGTCTGGGGGGCGGGGGCTTGTTCCGAGGCCACGCCGGTGACGCCCTTGATCTCGTTTTGGATGGCGACGGCGTCATCGTAAATCAGGGTTTTGGCCGCGCCGGGCGTGCCTCGGGACGCGGAGATGATGATTAGGTCCGCGCCCAGGCTGTTGATCTGCTCGGCGATCACGGCCTCTGCCCCGGCGCTGACGGCCACCATGATAATCACCGCGGCCACGCCGATGATCACGCCCAGGGTGGTGAGGAAGGAGCGCAGTTTGTTGTTGATCAGTGATGAAAACGCCGAGCGTAATGTTCTGAAAAAGGTCATTGTGTTGTGCCTCCCACGTGCGGCCCTGAACAGCCGCTGCCGTCTTTATCGTCCGAAATGATATTGCCGTCCCGCACGCAGATCACCCGCTGGGTGTGGGCGGCGAGGTCCGGCTCGTGGGTCACCATGACGATGGTGTGGCCCTGTGCGTGCAGCCCGTGCAGGATCTGCATGATCTCCTCGCTGGAGCGGGTGTCCAGGTTGCCCGTAGGCTCGTCGGCCAGTATCACCGGGGGCTCGCCGATCAAGGCACGGGCGATGGCCACTCGCTGTTTCTGGCCGCCGGACATCTCGTTGGGCCGATGGTCGGCCCGGTCGGCCAGGCCCACGGCGGTGAGGGCGGCCATAGTGCGCTCGTGCATCTCCTCGTCGCTCCAGATCAGTTCCGGGTCGTAGAGCAGGGGCAGCATGACGTTGTCGTAGGCGGACATGCGGGCCAGCAGGTTGAAGCTTTGGAAGACAAAGCCCAACTTCTTGTTGCGGATGTGGGCCAGCTCGGTCTTGTTCAGCCCGCTGATGTCCTGGCCATCCAGGATGTAATGGCCATCCGTGGGCCGGTCCAGGGCCCCCAGGATGTTCATCAGCGTGGACTTGCCCGACCCGGACGGCCCCATGATGGCGATAAATTCGCCGGGCTGGATGGTCAAACTGACATTGTCCAAGGCCCGCACGGCGATATCCCCCGTGCCGTAGACCTTGGATAGACTTTGCACGTCAATCAGTGGATTGGTCATCGGTCAACACTCCTCGTTCCCTGTCGCTTTGATCCTGGCGGGCTTGATCACTGGGTCTCGATGATGCCAGTGCTGACGACTTCGCCCAAGGAGAGGCCGCTGAGGATCTCGGCGTTGGCAAAGTCCATGATGCCGACTTCCACCGGGCGCATCAGGGGCACGCCATTTTCCACCACGAAGACGGCGTAGCTACCGGGGCTAAGTTCCCGCAGGGCTTCCAGAGAGACCAGGAGGGCGTTGTTGGCCGTGGCCGCGATCACTTTCAGAGAGGCGGTCATGCCGGGTCGGGCATAGGCCGGCGGGTTCTCGATGGTGGCCTGGGCACGCAGGGCGGGCACCCCGTCAATCATCACCAGCAGGGGGCTGACATGGGTGATGGCACCGTAGTATTCGGCATCGCCATTGGCCTGGAGAGAGATGTTGACCACATTGCCTGGGGAAATCAACCCCATGTCGGACTCTTCCACATAGAGTTCGACTGCCAGATTTTGCATATCGGTAATGGTGAGCAGGGGACTTGTGGTCACATTCTCCCCCACCTGGCCGTTGACCGCGGTGATGGTGCCGTCAAAGGGGGCGATCAAGGTGGCCCGCTCCAGAGCCAGCTTGGCCCCATCCACCCCGGCGCTGGCCTGGGCAATGGCGATCTGGGCAGATTCAATGTCCGCCGGGTTGGCCCCGGCCATGAGCTGGGCCAACTCCGCCTCGGCCTGATCCACCTTGGCCTTCAATGCGGCGGTGGCGTCCTCGCTGGGGGGCAGGAGCAGCCGTTCCAAAGTGGCCTCTGCCGAAGCGACCCTGGCATTGGCCGAAGAGATGGCTTCCGAACTGGCCGGGGCCGTGGAGAGCGCATAGGCGGCGTTGGCTCGGTCAAAGTCGATGGTGGCCTGTTGCAGGGCGGCGGACTGGGGCGTCGTGCCGATGTCGTTGCGCCAGGCGATGGCGTTGTAGTCGGACTGGGCCCGCTGCAGGGCGATGGTGGCCTTTTCCAACTCCGCGCCCAAAATTGTCAGTTCCGTGGTCGACGGGCCGGCATAGAGTTCCGACAAGGCTTGGCGGGCGGCATTAAGATTGGCCCGGGCCGCGGCCAGATCGGCGGCGCTGGCCGGGTTTTCGCTCTGGCTCAAGTTCTCCCGGGCCGTGTAGACCGTGGCCAGGGTGGCGGACAGGGCAATGGGATCCACATCGTCTTGCAGGTCGGCCATTTTCAGCTTGGCCGCGGCCAGATTGGATTCGGCCTGGAGCAGGTTGATGCGCAGGTCGCTGTCATCCAGCTTGGCCAGCACATCCCCGGCCTGCACCATGTCGCCCTCGGCCACCAACAGCTCCACCAAGCGGCCGCTGGACGAGAAGGCCAGATCCATCTCCGTGGGCGCGATGATCACCCCGGCGGCGCTGGCGCTGACGGTGATGTCGCCCTTGCGGACCTTGGCGGTCTTCATGGTGGGGGCGGCGGCAACCGTCTGGGTGGGCATGTAAACTTGGAAATAATAATAAGCCCCACCTGCGATTGCCAATAGTGGCAGGATGACCCACCACCAACCATTGCTCCGTTTTTTGCGCTGAGCCTTCATTTTGGGCATGCTTGTCTCTCCATGTGTTCTTGCGGGATGGCGTCACCCGTCTCTGACCATCCAACGGGCAGGGTGCAGAACTGGGGCGTACCGAAACCCCAATACATGGATTATGCCAAGAAGTTATGGAGGCGCAATGGAGGCGCGATGGAGGTTCTGCGGAGGAGCGGTCGCGGGGAGGGGCTGAAGAGAGGGTGGAACGTGGAGGGCGTGGAGAAGTCTTGTTGGGCGATCCGGAGCGATGATCAGCCGTATGCCCTGGCCCTCTCAGGGAAAGACGAGGGCCAGGGTAAGGTTATGGCAGGGGCTGCTTGGCGGCGGCCAGATAGGGGGCCAGGCGCTTGCCCATCTCCTGGCCGACTACGGTCAGGGCGTTGAGGGGGCGGATCATGACTTCGAATTCCTGGATCAGGCCGTCGGTGTTCCAGCGGATCAGATCCAGCCCCTTCAATTGCACATCGCCGATGTGGGCGCTGAATTCCAAGCCCCACTGCTCGCCTTGTTCATCCTGCATGATCCATTCGCGATGGTATTGAAAATCCTCGAAAAGTTGGATCACCGTGCCCAGAACCAGGGCCACGGTCTGGCGGCCCTGCATGGGCTTCCAATAGACCGGGGAGCGAAAGATGACATCCTCGGCCAGGAAGCCGGGGGCTTGGGACAGGTCTTTGGTGGCGAGCATGGCGTGCCAGGCGGTCAGGCGGTGGGCGGTGGGTGTGGGCATGGGGTCTCCGTGGGTAATTGAGAATTGAAATTTGAGAGTTGAGAATTTTTAATGGGTGGGTTGACGAAGGATCGACGTTGGACAGGTCTCCTTGTCTCCTCCGCTCCTTGTCTCCCTGTCTCCTCTTCTCCTTGTCTCAAATCAGACAATAAACTCCTGGATGAAGGTCAAATAGCCCCGGCGTCCGCCGCGCTGATTCCAGGTGTTGATGGATTTGAGCAGGCGTTTGAGGATGGCGGTCATGATGTCCAGGGGGAGGGGATTGGGGGTGGGGGGGAGGCCGCTGTCGCCGCGGCCCAGGCGCCATTCGCACATGATTTCGGCGGCGGCAAAGACCTCTTGGGAGAGTTCGTTGAGAGGCATGGGCCGGGGGGCGCGACCTCGCTGCTCGGATTTGTAGCGGTCCATCAAGTTGCCCACGGCCATCTCCACATCAAAGTCGGCCAGGTCCGGGTAGTTGTGATAGACCTGCACGATGACAGCTTCGATGTTTTGGAAGACGTCCATGTAATCTTCTTCGAGGTTCATGGGGTGGTCCTTTCGTTTTGCAGTCCCAGAAAGCTTTGCGTCATTTCTCGGGCGATTTTCCACTCTTGGGCGTCATCTTCTTCGGTCATCACGGCTTGGCCCAGTTCGGGGCTGGGGTGTTCTATGAGGGTCTTAGATCGAGCGCTCAAATAGTCTTCAAATTGCTCATAGGTCATGCCATAGCGCGCTTCCAAAGTCGCAGCGACGGACCGAAAGTGTTCGACGTCGAACTCGTCTTTCAGCGCATCGTATTCTTGGACGAAGGCGGGATCCTGCATCCACTCGTGGATCATTTCATCGTGTGTTTTCATCGTGTTTGCAATTATGAGGCCGTGTTGATTTCGTGCCATACTTGCGCAGGCGCGAAACGGGCGAGATGTTTGACGTTGGTCGTGGCGATCACAGCAGTTCTGCTCCGAAGGGTAATTGCTTGGGCCGCAAGAATCACATCTCCGTCCAAGGCCAGATCTGCGGCAGTTGGTTTGCCTTGTTGTCGGGCTTGCGCCCAAAGCTGGGCAGCTTGGCGCATAGCCTCCGTTGTGATCGGCAGATACTCAGTCAACACAATCAACTCGTCAAGCCGCAGAATGCCTCGGCTCTTGTTGGCGCGCAACAGTTCTCGACGAACTTCGTAATCGGCGATTTCGGGGATCATGACTCGAACGCCGGCTGACAGCATGGATTGGAGCCACTGAGTGCATGCCAAGGTTGCTGCCGTCCGATTAGGATTTGTCACCAGACCCAGAGGACCGGTATCCAAGAGAACGACTTGGTTCACCAGGTTATCCCTTCCATCTCCGGTGGAAACAGTTGGCGGTCAGAGAGTCGATCCGCATCCAATGCTTGTATGAGGTAGTTTCCAGTCTCTATCTGCTCTTCAGGATCGCTTTCATCAATCCAAGATTGCAGCAGTGCTACAGCTTGGAGTTGATTCGTTCTTCGCTGCTGTAAATGTCTTTCCAAAACGCGTTGAGCATAATCAGTGACAGAGAATCCCTGCATTGTCGCTTCTACGGTTAACTGTTTCTCCAAATTGTCAGATAAACTCAAAACTAGCGTCATTTTGTCCTCCTTGATCCAAGGCTATGGGCAGGATTTTTCTATAGTATATCACGTCTCCCCGGATCTACGCCCGCCCCTCCACAATCCTGATCTCCTCGGCGGACAGCTCATACAGATCATAGACCAGTTTATCGATCTGGCGATCGTGAGGTCAAGGGAGATTGCTTGAAGCAAGCAGGACGGGTATGATTCCAGCATAATTTGTGATGGTGGATCGTGAAAAAGGAGGAAAATCACCCATGTTAAAATCACAGTGAGTGACGTTTGAAGATCTACGCGAGCGGTTGCGCGCCTATGAACGGGAATATGGGTACTCCACGATTTAATTTTTCCGGCGCTATCAAGACGGCGAACTGGGCGATGACGATGATTTGATGATGTGGGCGGGGTTGTACCATTTATATTTGACCTCTCTGCCCGTCCGTCAGTTCATGCAAGATCAACGACTGACCGCATGAGGATCGATGATTAACCCATTCACACCACCCCGAAATTGTTACCTTTCCTCACCCCATGCATTGACACAAATCGTCTACGAGACTAGCGCCGGCCTCGCCACGGCAATCCCTTCCAGGGTGATGGACTGGAGCGGGTCAACTGCGCCAAAGCGGGCACGGGCATCCAGGATCTCGATCCCCGCCACGCGCTCTTCTCGATCATATTCGATGGCGATGCCTTCGGCCACTTCTTTTGAAGTGACGGTCGTGTCTAAAAAGATGATACTGAGTGCATCTACCTCTGCATCGTAGCGAATTTTCATAGTTGGTTCCACCTTGTGAACTCAAACACCCTAATAGAAGTAGGTGTAGACGGTGATCACGACGATCTCCGTCTCTTCGTCAACAAAGACCGGCTTCACTTGCTTTGTTGCATAGAACTTGTCGTTCCATTCGTCATTGTACTCGATTTCCAGGTGACATTCCAACCGCCCTTGTTGAGCAGGTTCCCATACTGCTGTGCGGATGGCTTGCTCCACTTCACTTGCTGTGAAGCCACGCCGCTCCGTGTATCCCTGGGCATGGGCGCTCAATCTGATCGGTTTCACTGTAAACTTCCTTTCCAGCGGCTAATCCGCACTTCCAACCCCCAATCCCCGCCCTACATCCGAAACACCCCATACCTCGTCTCCCCCACCGGCGCATTCAAACACGCGGACAACGCCAACCCCAGCACGGTCCGCGTCTGGGCCGGGTCCAGGATGCCGTCGTCCCACAGGCGGGCGGTGGCGTAGTAGGGGCTGCCTTCGGTTTCGTATTGGTCGAGGATGGGCTGTTTGAAGGCGGCTTGCTCGTCCGGGGTCAGAATGGGATTGCCCCGCCGGGCCAGTTGATCCTGTTTGACCGTGAGCAGGACGTTGGCCGCCTGCTCGCCGCCCATGACGCTGATGCGGGCGTTGGGCCACATCCACAAAAAACGCGGACCGTAGGCCCGTCCGCACATGCCGTAGTTGCCCGCCCCAAAGCTGCCGCCGATGATCACGGTCAGCTTGGGTACGCCCGCGTTGGCCACGGCGTGGACCATCTTGGCCCCGTCCTTGGCGATGCCGCCGTTTTCGTAGGCCTTGCCCACCATGAAGCCGGTGATGTTCTGCAAAAAGAGCAGGGGGATGCGCCGGGCCGTGCAGAGTTCCACAAAATGTGCCCCTTTCAACGCCGATTCGCTGAATAGGATGCCGTTGTTGGCGACGATCCCCACGGGGTAGCCGTGGATGCGGGCAAAGCCGGTGATCAACGTCTCGCCGTAGCGGGCTTTGAATTCTCGGAAGCGGCTGCCATCCACCAGGCGGGCGATGATTTCCCGCACGTCGTAGGCGGTTTTGAAGCTGAGCGGGATCACGCCGTAAATCTCGGACGGGGCGTAGAGCGGCTCCTCGGACGGCTGGATGTCCATGTCTATGCGCTTGCGGGTGTTGAGGGTGGCCACGATGTCCCGCAGGATGCTCAGGGCGTGGTCGTCGTCCTCGGCGAAGTGGTCGGCCACGCCGGAGATGCGGGTGTGGACGTCCGCACCGCCCAGCTCTTCCGCGGTGACCTCTTCGCCCGTGGCGGCTTTGACCAGGGGCGGCCCGCCCAAGAAGATGGTCCCCGTGCCCTTGACGATCACCGCCTCGTCGCTCATGGCGGGCACGTACGCGCCGCCGGCCGTACACGACCCCATCACCGCGGCGATCTGGGGCACGCCGGCCGCGCTCATGCGGGCCTGGTTGTAGAAGATGCGCCCGAAGTCGTCCACGTCGGGGAAGACCTCGTCCTGCATGGGCAGGAAGGCTCCGCCGGAGTCCACGAGGTAGAGGCAGGGCAGGTTGTTTTCCAGGGCGATCTGTTGGGCGCGCAGGTGCTTTTTGACCGTCATGGGGAAGTAGGTTCCCCCCTTGACCGTGGCGTCGTTGGCCAAAATCAGACACTCCCGGCCCGACACCCGACCGATCCCGGTCACCAATCCCGCGCCCGGGGCGTCGCCGCCATAGAGGTCGTACGCGGCCAGGGGGGACAATTCCAGAAACGGGGAGCCGGGGTCAAGCAGGTGGTCGATTCTCTCGCGGACGGGGAGCTTGCCCTGATCCGTGTGCCGTTTACGATAGCTGGGACCGCCTCCCTGCGCAGCCTGGGCTGTGCGGGCACGCAGTTCCTCGGCCAAGCCCCGGTTGTGGGCGGCGTTGGTCTGGAATTCGGGATCGGATGGGCGGATTTGGGAGTCGAGGATGTCCATGTGGCTTCTCTCTGGTTCGTGGTCAGCGCTTTAGTGCCCTGCGGTCGTCTTTCTTGGAAGCGGGTAGCGAGGGCTGCTCACACTATAGAATCATCCGCCCTATTGTGCAAAATCCCGCAATCCCATTCCGTGGAATGGCGGGGGATCGTGTATAATAGCCTATAACGCAGTGCGAAAGATTCGACAAAACCCCACCCTAACCCTCCCCAGTTTGGGGAGGGGACTGATTATGGGTTGACACCCATTCGTTCCCCCCTCCCAGCCTCCCCCAAACTGGGGGAGGCTGGGAGGGGGTGGCTTGGCCGTTACAAAAAAACAGGAAGGCAATAGATATTGTGACACAGAAAATGAATGTACTGGTAATCAATTGCGGCAGTTCGTCCATCAAGTTCGCCCTGATCGACACGGCCAGCGGCGAGCAGATCGTCTCCGGCCTGGCGGAGCGGTTGGGCGAAGAGGGGGCCATGCTCAACTGGAAAGTGGACGGCCACAAGGACAAAGGCCCCATCCCCGGCGCGGACCACGCGGTGGCCATGCGCCACATCAGCGCCCGGCTGGAGGAGGTGGCCCAGGCCCGCTATGGCGAATCCGTGGCGGTCCGGCTGCGGGGCATCGGCCACCGGGTGGTGCATGGAGGGGAAGCCTTTACGGCCTCCACGGTCATCGACGAGAGTGTGCTGGCCGCGGTGGAGGCGTGCAACCATCTGGCCCCGCTCCACAACCCGGCCAACCTCCTGGGCATCCGCTCGGCCCAGGCCCTCTTCCCCGACCTGCCCCAGGTGGCCGTTTTTGACACGGCCTTCCACCAAACCCTCCCCCGGCACGCCTATCTCTACGCCCTCCCCTATGAGTATTACACCGAGCTTGGCGTGCGTCGATATGGCTTCCACGGAACCAGCCATCGCTATGTCACCCAAAAAGCCGCCCAGTTTTTGGGCAAATCCTACACCGACTGCGCCCTGATCAGCGCCCATTTGGGCAACGGATGCAGCGCGGCCGCGGTCCTCAACGGCCACAGCGTGGACACGACTATGGGCCTCACCCCCCTGGAAGGGCTGGTCATGGGCACCCGCAGCGGGGACGTGGACCCCAGCCTGCACAGCTTCTTGGCCGGGGCCTTGGGGTTGAGCCTGTCCGAGATCACCGACATCCTCAACAAAAGGAGCGGGATGTTGGGGCTTTCCGGCCTCAGCAACGACCTGCGCACCCTGGAGGACGCGGCGGCGGAAGGCAACGAGCGGGCCATCATGGCCATCGACGTCTTCTGCTATCGCCTGGCCAAGCAGATCGCTGGGTTGGCTGTGGGGTTGAGCGTGGGGTTGGGGGGAAAAATTGACGCCCTGGTCTTTACCGGGGGTATTGGCGAAAACAGCCCCCTGGTCCGGTCCAAAACCTTGGGGCATCTGGCCGTTCTTGGTTTTCAAGTGGACCCGGTCCGCAACGAAAGCCTGCCCCGGGGCGCTCACGGCCCCATCAATCAACCCAATAGCCCCGCCGTCCTGGTCATCCCCACGGACGAAGAGCTGATGATCGCCCAGGATACAGCGACTCTTATCGAGTAATGCGTATCGAGTATTGCATGGTTGAGGACTTTCCAACGTTTGAAAGCCCTCAACCACGCAATACTCGATACACGACACACGATATTCACTAAAAAAAGGATCCACCTATGACACAAAACACCGTTCACACCCTCTTTCTCGCCCCCACCGGCCCTGGGGTGGGGTTGACGTCGGTCAGCATTGGGCTGGTGCGCGCCTTGGACCGGATTGGTCTGCGGGTGCGCTTTTGCAAGCCCATTGCCCAGCCCCACGCCACGGACAAGGGGCCGGATCGCTCCTCCCTCTTTATCAGCAAGACCATGCCCTTGCTGAACCCACCGGAACCCATCGACATCAGCCACGCCCAGGAGTTGATCAGCGGAGACAGCCACGACCAGTTGATGGAAGAGGTCGTGGAGCGCTATCACGCCGTGGCCGCCGGCGCGGATGTGGTGATTGTGGAGGGGCTGGTCCCCACCCTGACCCAATCCTATGCCGACCAGTTGAACGCCGAGATCGCCAGCACCTTGGACGCCGAGATCATCCTGGTGGCGGCCCTGGATCGGGGCAACCGGGTCCAGTTGGACGAGCGGATCGAGATGGCCGCCTCGCTCTTTGGCGGCATTCACCACCCCAAGGTGCTGGGCTGCATTGTCAACAAGATCAACATGCCCACGGATCGGGGGGTGGAGGTGGAACCCCTGGGCGGCTTCAACATGCCGTACGAGCGGCTTGCCGAAACCTTTGACCAGGATCGCATCATCCGCGAGCAGTGCAAGGTCTTTCAGAATGGCGATTTTCGCCTTTTGGGGACAGTTCCGTTTCAACAGGATATGGTGGCCCCCCGCACTTCGGATGTGATGCAACATCTGCGGGCCAACGTGATCAATCGAGGCGACATTGAGAGACGCCGGGTGCATAGTATTGCCGTCTGCGCCCGCACCGTGCCCAACATGACCGCGGCCCTGCGTCCCAATGTCCTGCTCGTCACCCCAGGGGATCGGGATGATGTGTTGTTGGCCGCCAGTATTGCCGCCCTCAACGGGGTGCCCCTGGCCGGCATTCTGCTCACCAGCGGCATCTATCCTGATCAACGGCTGGCCCGGCTGTGTGAGCGAGCCCTGGAAAATCTGCCCGTGATGATTGTGGATACGGACACCTACCAAACCGCGGCCCGGCTGCACCGGCTCAACAACGAAGTGCCCCTGGACGATGTGGAGCGCATCGAACTGGTGATGAACACCGTGGCTCGGCGCATCGACAGCGAGTGGCTGCGGGTGCATCTGGCCGCGGATCGAGAATTGCGTCTTTCGCCCCCCGCCTTCCGCTATGCCCTGGCCCAGCGCGCCCGGGCGGCCAACAAGCGCATCGTTCTGCCGGAAGGGTCGGAGCCGCGCACGGTGCAGGCAGCCGCCAATTGTGCCCAGCGGGGCATTGCCCGCTGCGTGCTTCTGGGCAACCGGGAAGAGATTTTACGGGTGGCGGATGCCACCGACTCTGACCTCTCTGTGGGGGTGGAAATCCTGGACCCGGCGGAAATTCGCCCCAACTATGTGGACGCCCTGGTCGAGGCCCGCAAACACAAGGGCATGAACCGCCCCCTGGCCGAAGAGCATCTGGAGGACAATGTGGTGCTGGGCACCATGATGCTGGCCCTGGGCGAGGTGGACGGCTTGGTCTCTGGGGCGATCCACACCACGGCCAATACCATCCGCCCGGCTTTACAGTTGATCAAGACGGCACCGGGGGCCAAATTGGTCTCGTCCATCTTCTTTATGTTGCTGCCGGAACAGGTGCTGGTCTATGGGGATTGCGCGGTCAATCCCAATCCCAACGCCGAAGAGCTGGCCGACATCGCCATCCAGAGCGCAGACTCGGCCAAAGCCTTTGGCATCATCCCCCGGGTGGCCATGATCAGTTACAGCACAGGCATCTCCGGCGGGGGCACGGATGTGGAGAAGGTGCGGGATGCCACCCTCTTGGTCCAGAGCCTGCGCCCCGACCTGATCGTTGATGGCCCCCTGCAATACGACGCCGCGGCCATCGAGTCTGTGGGCAAGGCCAAGGCCCCGGACAGCCCCGTGGCCGGCCAGGCCACGGTCTTCATCTTCCCGGACCTGAACACGGGCAACACCACCTATAAGGCCGTGCAGCGCAGCGCCAACGTCATCAGCGTCGGCCCCATGCTCCAAGGCCTGCGCAAACCGGTCAACGACCTCAGCCGGGGCGCCCTGATCGACGACATCGTCTACACCATCGCCCTCACCGCCGTCCAGTCAGCCCAGGCGGAGGTGAAGGGGTGAGGGGGGATTTTGGGGATTAGGGATTGGGGATTGGGCACCCAGCCTCCAATCCCCAACCCCCAATCCCCGATCAAGGAGGATCGACATGGACTTTGAACTCAATGACGAGCAGCGCATGATCCGGGAGGCGGTGCGCCGGTTTGCCCAGGAGCAGGTGGCCCCCCTGGCCCAGCACACGGATGAAGCCGGTGAATTCCCCGCGGCGACCTTCCGCAAGATGGCGGAGTTGGGCTTTATGGGATTGCCCGTGCCGGAGGAGTATGGGGGCGTGGGCGCGGACACGATCAGTTATGCCTTGGCTGTGGAGGAGTTGGCCGCGGCCTGCGGCTCCACGGCCCTTACCTATGCCGCGCATACTTCCCTCGCTTGTATGCCCCTGCTCTGGTTTGGCACGGAAGCCCAGAAGCAAAAACATTTGACCCACCTGGCCTCGGGCGCGGGGATGGGGGCCTTTGGCCTCACCGAACCCCAGTCCGGTTCGGACGCGGCCGGGCTGCTGACCCGGGCCGTGCGGGATGGGACCGCAGAGGACGCTGAGTGGGTGATCAACGGCCAAAAGATGTGGATCACCTCCGGCTCCCTGGCCGATGTGGTGATTGTGGCCGCGGTGACGGATCCCAGCAAGGGCGGGCGGGGCATCTCCAATTTTATTGTGGAAAAGGGGACGCCCGGCTTCACCCCCGGCAAGGACGAGCCGAAAATGGGGCTGAAAGGCTCCATCACCAGCCAGCTTTTCTTTGAAGAGTGCCGGGTTCCTGCCGAGAATCTGCTTGGCGAGGTCAACGATGGCTTTATCCAGTTTATGAAAACCCTGGACGGCGGGCGCATCAGCATCGCCGCCTGCGCTTTGGGGCTGGGGCGGGCGGCCTATGAGGCGGCCCTGGTCTATGCCCAGGAACGGCGGGCCTTTGGCAGCGCCATCGCCGACTTCCAGGCCATCCAATTCAAACTGGCCGACATGGCCACCGAGTTGGACGCCGCCCGGCTGCTCATCTATCGAGCCGCCGTCCTGAAGGATGCGGGTCGTCCTTTTAGCAAAGAAGCGGCTATGGCCAAACTCTTCGCCTCGGAGGCGTCGGAGCGGGCCTGCTTCCAGGCCATCCAGATCCACGGCGGGGCCGGGTACAGCCGGGAGTACCCTGTGGAGCGCATCTATCGGGACAACCGGCTGATGGCCATCGGCGAAGGCACCAGCGAAATCCTGCGTTTGGTGATTGCCCGACGGGTGTTGCAATCAAGCTAGGACAGCTCGGCGCAAATAACTCCGGGATAAGCTGCTCTCGCCGGGTCCGTGACCCATAGGCATCAAGCTAAGGGATCAGGGTGGACCAAAGCGTTGGAAATAAGCTGGGCAATCCCGGAATGGGCCGGTTCTTCTTGTGTTCATGCAGTAGTTTTGGCCCATTCCGGGATTGGCGGGGAGATCTCGTCCATTCCGGGAATGGGCCAAAACTACTTACTCTGCCCCAGATCGTCCGGCCCATTCCCGGAATGCCCTATTTTTGAGCACAAATCCCTTAGCTTGATGCCTATGGGTCCGTGACCCGGCGGGTACTTCCCAGGATCTTCTGTGGCGGGAGCAAAGTACTCCCGGACCCATTTATGCCGACGTATACTAGGAAGGCAGATCTTCCATGCAAAGTAACGTAACAGGCCTGGCCAGAGGAAAGATTCTGGTTGTCGATGATATTCCCAGCAATTTGAAGCTTCTGTTCCGTATTCTGGAGACCGAAGGCTACAGCGCCATTGGCACTGTCAACGCGCAACAGGCCCTGGATATCCTTGCCAAGGAGAGGGAAATCGACCTGATTTTGTTGGATGTCATGCTGCCAGACATGG
>JAGNDO010000030.1 GCA_018003515.1 Caldilineaceae bacterium | reverse complement strand
GGCCGCCCGGCGCGGGCAAGACCCTGTTGGCCCGCGCCCTGCCCTCCATTTTGCCCCGACTCACCCTGACCGAATCCCTGGACATCACCCGCATCTATTCCGTGGCCGACGCCCTGGGCGAAGGCACCCACCTGGTACGCACCCGCCCTTTCCGGGCACCCCATCACACCATCAGCCATGCCGGTTTGGTGGGCGGTGGACGCTGGCCCCGGCCCGGGGAGATCAGCCTGGCCCACCGGGGCATCCTCTTTTTGGATGAATTACCAGAGTTCGGCACCAAAAATTTGGAGACCCTGCGCCAGCCCTTGGAAGACAAAGTGGTCACCATCAGCCGGGCCAGCGGCACGCTGACCTTCCCGGCCAACTTCATGTTTGTGGGCGCGCTCAACCCCTGTCCTTGCGGTTTTTACGGCGATGACCGCAAGGAATGTACATGCAGCATGGGCATCGTGCAACGCTATCAAAACCGCATCAGCGGCCCCATCATGGACCGCATCGACATCCATGTGGACGTGCCCCGCGTCCCCTTCCAGAAGCTCTCCAGCCTGGATGGGGGCGAAACGTCCGCGGTGATCCGGGCCCGGGTGGAAGCCGCCCGCACCATCCAGCATGCCCGCTTTCACAACTTGGACAAACCTGACATTCTGATCAACGGGGATATGGGGCCAGCGGAAGTGCAGAAATTCTGCGACATCGACACCGCCGGCAAAGAGTTGATGCGAGCCGCTGTCCAGCAGATGAACCTCAGCGCCCGCAGCTATCACCGGGTACTCAAGATCAGCCGCACCATCGCCGACCTGGCCGGGGAGGCGCAGATCCAGGTGTCCCATCTGGCCGAGGCGTTGCAGTATCGGCCGCGGCCGATACTGTAGGGAGGAGGAAATCTATGCAACAAACCATCACATTTATCGTGGACTCAGACACTTTTGAGATGGCCAGTCAGCGGGCCAAGGCTGAAAATACGACACTCAACGCCCTATTTCGAGTTTGGATGGAGGGATACGTGGCCCAACCTGCCGCAACCGCTGACTACAACGCGCTCATGGCCCAACTCAGCCATGTGGATGCGGGGCGACGTTTTGATCGGGACGAAATGAATGAACGGCGGTGATCCCATGCGTTTTTTCTTTGCCCTCCTTTTTGGTTTGCTTCTTTGCTCTGGGGTTCAGGCCGCGTTGGTGGACGGGGTGGACGGGGTGGACCCTGTGGTTTTCTTACCCATCATCCACGCGCCCCTCTCCCGCGTGGTGATTGCTGCCGCACATATTGATAGCGCGGTGAGCGGGGAGGCGGATGAGGCGCTTTTGCTGTGGAATACGGGCTACCGGGTGGAGCGGCTGGCCGGTTGGCGGTTGACTGGGGGCGGGCGTACGGCGACTTTTCCCATTTCCAGCACGTTGACCCTTTTGCCGGGGGAGCGGTTGTGGTGCGCCAACGAGGCCGGGGCGTTTCGGGTCAGCTTCGGCCATGATCCTGGGTGCGAGTGGGGCGGCGACACGGATTCGGCCATCCCGGATCTG
This sequence comes from Caldilineaceae bacterium, assembly GCA_018003515.1. Classification (GTDB taxonomy): domain Bacteria; phylum Chloroflexota; class Anaerolineae; order Caldilineales; family Caldilineaceae; genus JAGNDO01. The sequence goes on along the minus strand of JAGNDO010000030.1, from coordinate 57,025 downwards.
GACGGCGATTTGGCTTTGGGCAACAGTGGGGGGACGGTGCAGGTGTGGCGCGGGGATGGCACGCTGGCCGACAGCCTGGTCTATGGCAACGAGAGCAGCCCGGCCCAGGGGTGGATCGGGTTGCCCGCCCAGGCCTATGATCGGGGGGCCATTCCGGCGTCTGGGCAGGTGTGGCAGCGCAAACGGGACGCCCAGACGGGATGGCCCGTGGATACGGACCGGGCGGCGGATTGGGCCGGGGATCTGGCCGACCTGGCCTGGGGGCGGCAGGTGCGCTTCCCCGGCTGGCTGGGGTGGACGGATGGGGATCTGGGCCGACCCATCACCGGCACGGCGTGGGGCAACGTCGGCGTGGCCGTGGGGCCAGAGGGGTTGTATGGGCCGATCTCGACGGCGCTTGGTGCGGCCCAGCAAAGCATCGACCTCAGCGTCTACACCTTCGAGCAGCCTGCCCTGGCCGAGATTGTGGCGGAGGCGGCCCGGCGGGGGGTGCGGGTGCGTCTGCTTTTGGAGGGCGGACCCGCCGGCGGGATCACGGATCTGGAACGGTGGTGTGTGGCGCGTATAGTCGAGGCTGGGGTGGATGTGCGCTATTTGGCCGTTCAGCCGGAAGCACCCAACGGCTATCGGCCCCGCTACCGTTATATGCATGCCAAGTATGCGATTATTGACGGCGACACGGACTATGTCAACGCCCTGCTCGGCACGGACAACTTCGGGGTGGAATCCTTGCCTTTGCCCAGCCCAGACCCAGCGTTGACCCATCCCCAAGGACGGCGAGGGGTCTATCTGTTCACCAATGTCGGGGCCATTGCGGATGGTCTGGCTCGCCTCTTCGCCGAAGACTGGTCTCCGCAACGATTCCTGGACTTGATGCCCTTCACGGTCGGTGACGCCACCTATGGCGGACCTCCCCCGGAGTTTGTCTTTGAAACGACCACGGAGTATACCCAAAATGGTTCTTCTTTTTTCCAAACCATTGGCGCAGATGGACCCGTGCGATTTGTGTTGAGCAGTGCGCCGGAAAATGCCACCCGCCCGGATGAGGGGCTGATGGCTCTGATCCAGCGGGCGGGAGCTGGCGACGAGATCCGGCTGGAGCAGCTTTATGAGCATAAATTTTGGGGGGAGGCGACCAGCAATCCCATCGCCGACCCCAATCCGCGGCTGGAAGCCATCATTGGCGCGGCCCGGCGGGGGGCGGTGGTGCGGCTGATGTTGGACAGCTATTTTGATGACCCGTCCAGCCTGCGGGGCAACCGGGCCACGGCGGACTATCTGCATGCCCTGGCCGCTGCGGAGGGGCTGGACATGCAGGTGCGGGTGGGGAATCCCACGGGGCTGGGCATCCACGCCAAGGTGGTGCTGGTGCGGGTGGGCGGCGAGACGTGGTCCGGCGTGGGCAGCCTCAACGGCAGTGAGATCAGCCACAAGATCAACCGGGAAGTCACCCTGCTGGTGGATACACCGGTCGTCTATCAGCGATTGCTGGATGTCTTCAACTGGGACTGGGCCGCCTCGCCCAATCCCTAATCCCCACTCCCCAATCCCTCCTTTTGACCCCACGCGCCCGTGATGTTACACTCTGTGACACCCATGCGCGCACTTATTGTCTCGGACAAAGTTGAACCAAAACTCCACGATGGCGGCGTCCGAGATCGGGTCGGCGACATCGATTTGATCTTGGGCTGCGGCGACCTGCCTTTTTACTATATTGAGTTTTTGGTCAGTATGTTGGACAAGCCCTGCTATTTTGTCTTTGGCAATCATGGTCGAGAGGTGGAATATCAGGAAGATGGTCGGCCAGTCTATGGGCCGGGGGGGGCGACCAATCTGCATTGCCACACGACCAAGGAGGACACATTGCTCTTGGCCGGGCTGGAGGGGTCGATTCGCTACAACAACTCGTCCAAATTTCAGTACACCGAGACCGAGATGTGGAACAATATTGCCCGGCTGGCCCCCAGCCTGCTCAAGAATCGGGTGCGGTATGGGCGCTGGCTGGATGTGCTGATCGCCCACTCGCCCCCCTTCGGCATCCACGACGAGCCAGACCCCACCCATACGGGCTTCCGCAGTTTTTTGCGCTTTATGCGGGTCTTCAAGCCCCGCTATCTGCTCCACGGGCATATCCACATCTACCGCCACGATACGGTTGCCAGTACCCAATATCACCAGACAGACGTGGTCAACGTTTATCCATACCGGATCATGGATCTGGAACCGCAAGTGTTGACCCCTGCCCGCTAAGCCACCCTTTTTGGCAAGGCCACGACCTGGCAGAGCCATGACCCGATTGTTATCCTGAGATGCGCCGGTCCTTCTCCTGAAGGACCGCTTTATTTTGAGAGTTGAACCACGAGAAAACCTATGAAACGACGTCAGACTGAATTCAAATATCACTTAATTACCCTGGGCTGCCCCAAAAACAAGGTAGACAGCGACGGCATGGAGATGATGCTGCGGGACGCGGCCTATGCCCCCTCGGACGATGCCGGGGACGCGGACGTGTTGATCGTCAACACGTGCGGCTTTTTGCAGGCGGCCAAGGAAGAGTCCATCGGCGTGCTGCAAGAGTTGGCCCAGGGCAAGCGGCGCAACCAATTCCTGATTGCGGCCGGCTGCATGGCCCAGCGGGACGGGGACGAAGTGTTGAAGCGAGTCCCTGGCGTGGATGGATTGCTGGGCACGCGCCGTTGGATGGATGTGGTCAAATTGTTGCGCCAGATCCGGGGCGGGGCCGGGGGGGCCAAAGGCAAGCGCAGCCTGCAACGCTATAGCCTGCTTGGGGACCCGGACACCCAGTTCGAGGCGGCCACGCCCCGTCCGCCCGTGGTGGGGGGCAGCGCGTATCTAAAAATTTCCGATGGCTGCAATGCCCCGTGCGCCTTCTGCACCATCCCCAGCTTCAAGGGCAAGCTGCGCAGCCGCCCGTTGGAGAGCATTGTGGCCGAGGCGGATGCCCTGGTGCGGGCCGGGGCGCGGGAACTGGTGGTCGTGGCCCAGGACACTACAGACTATGGCCGGGATTGGGGCGAACCCAACAGCCTGGCCCAACTGCTCGCCGCCATCTGCAACCGCACAGGCGAGGATCTGGCGTGGCTGCGGCTGATGTACGCCTATCCGGGCCACGTCACCGACGAGCTGATTGAGGTCATGGCCACCCAAGACAAGATCGTGCCCTACTTGGACATGCCCCTCCAACACGGAGATCCCCGCACCCTGCGCCGCATGCGCCGCCCCAGCCGCCTGGAGATGGTCTACGATCACATGAGCAAGCTGCGATCCGCCATGCCCGACATGACCCTGCGCACCACCTTCATCGTCGGCTTCCCCGGCGAGACCGAGGAGGAGTTTCAGGGCCTGCTCGACTTTGCCCAGGCCATCCAGTTCGACAAAGTCGGGGCCTTCAAGTTCAGCCCAGAGCCGACCACCCCTTCCTTTTTGATGGAAGATCAGGTGGCCGACGAGGTGATGGACGAACGCTATGCCCGGTTGATGCAGTTACAACAGCCCATCAGCTTGGGCAAGAATCAGGCCCAAGTGGGCAAGATTTTGGACATTTTGGTGGAAGGCGAAGGCGAGGTGGAGGGCAACGGCGATCCCCTAATCCTGGGCCGCAGCTACCGGGACGCGCCGGAGGTGGATGGCCTGGTCCTGGTCCCCGGCGTCAGCGGTGCGCCCGTCGGCTCCATGTTCAAGGTCCACATCACCGGGGCGATGGAGTATGATCTGGTGGGTGAGGTGTTGACGACGGAGACGTTTAGTAGTACGAAGGCGAGTATTGCGCTGATGTGACGTATCGAGTGTCGTGTATCGAGTATTTTTTATCGCAGGGGATTTGGCTCAGTCCCAACGTTCGCCAACAGTGCGCCAGAGTGCGGGACGAATCACGGCATCATTCAAGCGAAGGCCGTGTTCTCGAAGCGCTTTCAGGACGGACGCGGCGGAGGGGATCAGATCGGCCTTGCGTGCCCCCAGGATCACGCCGAGGGTGCCGATCAGTTGGACATCGAGAGCCTGGGCACAGCGCCGTGCAGCACCGTCATCGATCACGGCGCGCCACCCGCTGTGGTTGAGTGCATAGCTGAGAACCGCTGTTTCACCCGCACCAAGATCCCATGCCTGCACCAGCGGATCAGAAACGGTGACAAGAACCGGGAGCGGTGCGCCAGCCAGATAGTTGCGGGCGGGGTCATCAGCCGGGCCAGCGTTAATCTCGTCCACAACGGCTTGAGGGACGACAACTTCATCGGCCAGTTCAGTCAGCAAATGCTGATGGCCGACCTTGGACAGAACAATCAGAGGCGAGGCATTGACAACCCAACGTTCAATCATCGCCAACTTCCTGGATTAACTCTTCGGCGGTCAACTGAAACGGTGTTATGCCAAAACGATTCAGCGCCGCCAGGAAATCGAAACGGGACACGCCTGCGATTTCAGCCGCTTTGGACTGCGAAACTTGCTGGTTTTCGTACCATTTGACGGCAGCCGCCAGCCGCATCTCACGTAAAAACTGATCCGGTTCCTGTCGCAGGGCCGAGAAGATACCTCGTGGCAATTCTAATGTAAGTTGTACTGTGTCCATGTTACCTCCTCGTAGTCCCAAAATTTCCGAACCACGCCCCTACTCAATACTCGACACACGATACTCAATTTTTACCAAAACCAGCCCCGCCGCTTCTGCCCCTGCCGGGCAAATTGCACCAGTTGGGCCACCTGTTGTTGCAGGGCGGCGGTGGTGCTTTCCAGGGCGCGCAGACGGTTTTCCAGCCGCTCTTTGCGGGTCTCTTCCCGGCGTTGATACTCGGCCAGGGAGCGCTCCAATTCCAGCATCCGGTCCCGCAGTTTGCGATTCTCGTCCTTCAGGTTAAAATTGTCCTGAACTACCACGCCCATCAGCTCCCGGCTGGCGGCCTGGCTGTTGGCCAAGGCATGTTGACCGTCGGCGATGGTGTGGAGGACGGCGTTGAGAGCCGGGGGCATGGCCGCTCCGTTGACCGTGGCCAGGGCCGTCATGGCCTCATCCCCCTCTGGCGCATGTTGAGCCGTCACCAACACGCTCAGGCGATGGGCGATCTGCTCGTAGCTTTGTCCCTCGGCCAGCATCCCCCGCACCAAGCCCAAGAGATCGGCGTCGGCCTGGCTGAAGAGGGGATCATCCTGCTGGGCCGCGGCCCCCAAGAAGTCGGCGAAGCGCTGGGTCCAGCGGCGCAGGGTGCCGGGGGCCACGTCCAACAGTTCGGTGACATCGGCAAAGCTATAGCCATCCGCCTGAGTTTCGTCACCCATTGGGGCCGAATCCGAAGCAGATGGCGTTTGAGATTTAGGTTGTGACGTAGCCTGCTCTTCGCTCATAGATCCAATCTTCAATCTTTGATCGTTTACTCTTCGTCAATAACCCGCCAAGTGGTGTCCACCACATCGTCATCGCCCCCAGCTGAACCGGATTTCGCAGCAGTTTGACGACGAACCCAGCCGGCAAGACCTTCATCCGGCCCTGGGTGGAGCGCACGGGCCAAGGCATCCTTGGGCACCATGTTGACAAAGAGACGTGAGGCCACCAGGATCACGGCGAAGTCATCAAAGGGCAAGCCGGGCAGCAGGTCCACCGGGGAGAGCCAATAGGCCAGGGCTAGCACGGGCAGCATGATCTTGAGCAGGGACGAGACCTGAGGATCCCAGAGCAGCCGCCAAGCCACCCAGATATCCCGAATGATCTCCCGCAAGCTCCAACCGCCGGGCACTGCATCATCATAGTTGTTGTTCAAAGTCATTCTCCTTCTGAAAGTTCATTCTTGCCGCTGTCAGTATAACCAAGTTTTGCCGGGCTGACAACAAAGCGGCCATTCTTCATATTCAAGCCCAAATCCAAGCCTATGCCAACCACCACGCAAATGCTCGCCGACTATCCCGATATCCTGCTCCAAGTCCTGGCCGAAATGCGGGGGGCCTTTTTGGACGGGGCCGAAAGCCGCCATCAGGCCATGGACCTGCTCACCGCCCAGCTCACGGAGCCGACCTCAATCTTGATGGCCTATCAAGAGGCCGTAGACTTCCACCCCCAGGCCCAGGATGCCCTGGACGCCCTGATGGAGGCCGCCGGCGAGGTGGGGGAGGCCCAATTCATGCGGGAGTTTGGCGGCATCCGCCAGATGGGCCCGGCCAAGCTGGAACGCGAGACCCCCTGGTTTCACCCGGAGAGCGTGGCTGAGATGCTCTATTATTACGGTCTGCTGGGCCGGGGCTACAAGGGAGCCGGACAACAGGCCCAAACCATTATTTACATCCCGTCGGACGTGCTGCCCTGGCTGCCTCAACCGGCCAAAGCGGCCATCGAAGGCGGTCTGCCGGTGATGCCCGCCCCGCCGCCCCCGGCTTCTCGCCTCTTGGCGGCGGATGATGGCCTGCTGGAAGACGCCGGCACCCTGCTGGGCTTTCTGCACACGGACGAACTGCGCCTCACCGTCAGCGGTCCCCACCCGGAGGACGTGGCCCGGCTGGTGGAGCGCTTCCGCCTGCCCTACCTGGACACGCCGGAATTTCAGGTGCGGCTGGAGCTACTCCTGCATCTGGCCAAGCAATTGGACTGGCTGAAACCGGGCAAAAACAAGGACGGTGAGGCCATTGTGCAGTTGACCGGCAACCGGGTGCGGGCCTTTTTGGAACAGACCCGGCCCGAACAGCGCTTCAGCCTGTGGGAAGCCTGGCGGCAGTCGGGGGAGTGGAACGATCTCTGCCGCACCCCGGCCTTGGAGTGTGTGGAATCGGGCAGTTGGCGCAACGATCCCACCCAGTCCCGTGAGGCCATTTTGCGCCTGTTGGGCCAGCTTCAACCGGGCATTTGGTACAACCAGTCCGACGTGATCCGGGCCATCTTGGAAACCGAGCCGGATTTTCAGCGTCCCACGGGCCGCTACGATACCTGGTACATCCGCAGCACCTCTACGAACGAGTTCCTCAAAGGTTTCGAGCACTGGGGCGATGTGGAGGGCGCGCTCCTGCGCTTTCTCTTTGCCGGCCCCCTGCACTGGCTGCGGGTCATGGACCTGGCCGAGCCCTCCGGTGGGGACGACATGCAGATCTGCCTCACCCCGTGGGGCCTGCACTGGCTGGGCCAGGACGCGGTGCCGCCCTACGAAACGCCCCGGCATCCCTATCTGGTGGGCGAAGACTTCACCATCACCCTGCCCGAAGATACCCCCCTCTACGACCGCTTCCGGGCCGAGCGCTTCACCCAGTGGCAGGCCAGCTATCCCCGCTACGTCTACCAGATCACCCAGCGCAGCCTGGCTCGGGCCGAGGCCGAAGGGCTGACCGCGGCCAAGTTGCTTGATTTCCTAAAACAACACACTCGATCCATTCCGCCCAAGGTGGCGGGGGCGTTGGAGCGGGTGGGGAAGAAGTAGTGGATTGGGGATTGGGGGAGAAAAGGCCGGGTGTGGGTTGCCTGGCTTTTCTGCTATAATGGGGGCAGGAAGTTGTGTGGGAATGTGTGGAATTGAGGAGGCGATATGACTCAAATGGAGTTTTTGCAGGGATTCAAAGGGCTTTCCATCGATCAACAGTTGGAAACCTTGCGGGCGGCTTTGGGGGTTCTGGAGACAACCATTCGCCGCTCGCAAAAAGTGAATGGGGAGCATTTGCCGCTGGCCGAAGCCGCGGCTCTGCTGTTGGCAGATTACAATTCGGATGAGGAGTTGACCAGTTTCACCTCCCCGTAAGAATAGGACCGTTGTAGAATAGAGAAAACCATGCCACGACAAGACGTTTTGGACATCCTAACCCAATTTCGAGCGGCCAAGCAGAATGAATTTGGCATCGTCCGCATCGGCATCTTTGGCTCCACCGCACGGGACAGCGCCACGGATCGCAGCGATGTGGATGTGGTGGTCGAACTGCTGCGTCCAGATCTGTTTAGTCTAATCGGCATCAAACAGGAATTGGAAGAACTATTGGACCGCCCGGTGGACATCGTGCGCTCTCGTCCGCGCATGAACAGTTTTCTCAAACAGCGGATTGAAGAGGAAGTGGTTTATGTATAATGCTGGATTGGCCGCTGTGATGAAATTGATACTTGATGAATTTTAGAATCCAATCTGAGGCGGAATCCCCATATGATCTTTGTCTATGTATTGTTGGCGATTGCGGCACTATACTTACTCGGTTGGCAATTTGATCGTCTCTACTACGTTCCGAAGATTCGACCCACGAAATTGCGTATCACGGACCTCACTGAGGGCAAGCTCATCACCTATCGCTGGCTGCATAGTCGTCACTATTGGTCTGCATTCGCTTTGCTCACGTATCTCGGCTTGCTTACATGGATCATCAGCTTGACATGGAGATTTGCCTGGTCTACAGATCTTTCTCAGTCTTGGTTTGCGGTGTTGATTATGGTCAGTTTTGTTGTTCTAATGACCTACAGTATATTGACGGGATTCTACAACCAGACCGTTATTGTCGTATTCAAGACCGGAAACCTAAAAGTGTATCACCGTCCCCTCCCCGCGTTTCGAGATCGGGCGCGGAATATTGGCAGTGTTCGAAATGTTACGTATCGTAAAGAGAACTTTTTCGCTGGTTGGAGCTCCTTTTTCTCTATTTTCCCCGTCTACGTCCACACAAGAGACGGCAGGCAGATCCGCATCATCCACGAGGTTGACACGGAACAGGCCGCCATTGACATCCAGGCCGCTCTGCGAGATGTTCTGAACATCGCCGACGATCAGCCGAAGCTGCTGCAAACCCATGACCAGTTGTTTCTTTGAGAGAACTGTTTGTTGCACAATGCCAAACAACCATTGATCTGAAGGGAGTGGTTTCGACGTGCCAAACTACCGAACACTCACAACAGTAACAGCCGAATACTTCTTCCAGCACCCCGATGAGATCGACGACTTTCTGACCGAGCTATTCGCCGACTATGCCGAAGATGGGGATTCAGCCGTGTTGCATTCGGCACTGGAGATCATGACCCAAGCCAAAGACATTCAGCAACTCATGCACCGCCCCCACGAATCCGCCCCGGCGTAAAGCCCCAAGGCAACCACCCTATGCCCCAAGCACCCCAATCAACAAATCAACAAATCGCCCAACCCCTCCTCCACGGCATCACCATCCTCGACCTCACCCGCATCCTGGCCGGCCCCTATTGCACCATGACCCTGGGTGACCTGGGCGCGGAGGTGATCAAGATCGAGCAGCCGGGGACCGGGGACGGCACCCGGCAGTGGGGACCGCCTTTCGCCCAAAGCGAAAAAGGAGAGAGCCAATCGGCCTACTATCTGTGCGTCAACCGCAACAAGCGCAGCCTGGCCCTGGATCTGCGCACGGATGCGGGCCGGGCCATCGTGCGGGATCTGGCCCGGCGGGCGGATGTGCTGGTGGAGAACTTCACCGTGGGCAAGATGGCCGAGTGGGGGCTGGATTTCGACAGTCTGCGCCAGGACAATCCGGCGCTGATCTACGCCTCCATCACCGGCTATGGGCAGGAGGGACCGTGGGCCGCCCGCCCCGGTTACGACTACGCCATCCAAGCCGTGGGCGGACTCATGTCCATCACCGGCCCGGCGGATGGGCCGCCCATGAAGGTGGGCGTGGCGATTGCCGACCTCTTCGCCGGGCAGAACACGGCCCAGGCCATCTTGGCCGCCCTCTTTGCTCGCGAACGGGCCGTGGCCCAGGGCCGAAAACCCCAGGCCCAGCGCATAGACATCAGCCTGTTGGACAGCCAGGTGGCCATGTTGGCCAACGTGGCGGGCAACTTCCTGGTCTCCGGTCAGCGGCCCGCACGCTTCGGCAACGACCACGCCAACATCGTGCCCTACAGCGCCTTCCCCAGCGCGGACGAGTGGTGGGTGCTGGCCGTGGGCAGCGACGGCCAGTTTCAACGTCTGTGCCGCCGGGTGATCGACCGCCCACACCTAGCCGACGATCCCCGCTTTGCCACCAACCCGGATCGGGTGCAGCACCGGGACGCCTTGGTCGATCTGCTGACCGCCCTCTTCCGCACCCAGCCCGCGGCCCACTGGCTGGCCGCTTGCCAGGCAGCGGACGTGCCCGCCGCCCCCATCAACCCGGTGGATCGGGTCTTCGAGAATCCCCAAGTCCAGCACCGGGCCATGCGCCAGGAAATTTCTCACCCCACCCTGGGCAGTGTCTCGGTGGTCGCCAGCCCCCTCACCATCCCCACCGCGCCGCCCACCATCCGCCGCCATCCGCCCCGGCTGGGCGAACATTCCGCGGAGATTTTGGCCGAGTTGGGGTACAATGAAGCACAGATCCAGGCGCTGGTGTCAGACGGAATTGTGCAGGTTTTATGAAAAGGAAGAACCCGATGTGGTATAGACCTTTGAGGATCATAGCGGGGCTTTTGATGGTCTTGGCCCTGGTGGCGACGACAACCGTTTCTGCCCAGCAGGAACCAGAAAGCGGCCCGGTCTTCCGGGACATGAGCAAGGCCGCGGGCATCACCTTGCACCGGGAAGGCACCAAAAAGGCCGTGGGCCAGGCTTGGGGCGACTATGACAACGACGGCTGGCTGGATCTCTATGTCACCGACACCGCCGGCCCCAACGCCCTATACCACAACAACGGCGATGGCACCTTTGGCCTTTCGCCCCTCTCCGCCAGCGTCAACTTGCCCGGCGCGGTCAGCCAGGGGGCCAGCTTTGCCGACTACGACAACGACGGCTGGCCGGACCTCTACGTGCTCAGCTATGGGGCCAACGTGCTCTATCACAACGAGCAGGGCCAGGGCTTCACAAACGTGACCGTCCAGGCCGGCATCGGCGACACCGGCGACGGGCGCACCGCCTCCTGGGCCGACTATGATGGGGACGGCTGGCTGGATCTCTATGTGGCCAACTGGTCATGCGAACCCCTGTGCGGCCATCCCAGCCTGGGGGACCGGGACCGGCTTTACCACAACAACGGCGACGGCAACTTCACCGACGTCACCGGGCTGTTGGAAGGGGGCGGCAGCACCACGGGCGCGGGCTTTGTGGCCACCTGGGTGGACTACGACAACGACGGCGATCTGGACATCTATTTGGTCAACGACGAGTTCATCAACCCCGTGGGCAATATGTTGTGGCGCAACGATGGGTCGGGCTGCGAGGGGTGGTGCTTCACCCAGGTGGCCAAGGAGGCCGGGGCCAACACCTATGTCATGGGCATGGGCTTGGGCACGGCGGACTATGACAATGACGGGGATTTTGACTTCTACTTTTCCAACGTGGGGGTGATGACCCTGCTGCAAAACCAGGGGGACGGCACCTTCAAAAACGTGGCCGCGGACGCCGGGGTTGAGGTGGACCCAGGGGCCGTGGGTTGGGGCACGGTCTTCTTCGATTTCAACAATGACGGCTGGCAGGACATCTACCTGGCCCTGGAGGACATGACCTCTCGGGGCAGCCCGGCCAATCCCCTCTACGAAAACCAGGGCGATGGCACCTTCCGCCGGGTGCTGGACAACGGCGCGGACGACCCGGACCACACGGTCGGCGTGGCCGCAGCGGACTGGAACAACGACGGCTTTGTGGAAATGGTGGTGGGCAACTACGACGAGGGCTACAAACTCTACCAAAACCTGGGGACTTACGGCCCGGCCAACGGCTGGCTTTCGCTTCGCATGGTGGGCAGCCCAGACCCGGCGTTGGCCCCGGTCAACCGGGACGGCGTGGGCACCCGGGTCACCCTGACCGACTCCACAGGCCGCACCCAAATGCAGGAAGTCAAAAACGGCTCCAGCCTGGGTGCGGGGGATAGTCTGTGGCTGCACTTTGGGTTGGGGGACGCCACGATTTCCACCCTCCACATCCGCTGGCCGGACGGCACGCAGCAGAACTTCGACCGCGTCCCGGCCAACCGGCGCATCACCCTGGCCTACCCCCTCACCGACGCAGACCGTCAAGCCCAGCGAGAGATCCTCTATGGTCCCCAGCGGAACTTTCTGCCCTGGCTTTTGGGCGGCGTACTCATTATCGGTGCCGTGCTGTTTTTTGTCTGGAAACGATTTCGTTCCCCGCGACCAGCGCAGGTTGAGTAGCCGCCGCCGAAATCTCCACTAACCATTCACGATGTCGGCGGCGTATCGAAACCGCAGCGGGTTGACCAAAACAGGTCAACCCGCTGCGGTTTCGATACGCCCTCGCTCCAAGCGTCAAGAACCGGGTCGGAGGTATGTCGGGCTACTCAACCTACGCTACCCTTCTTCACCCCCTCACCCGCTCACCCGCTCACCCCTTCACCCCCACAGCCCCTCACCCCTTCACCCCTTCACCCCCACAGCCCTTTCACCACCCCCGCCCCGGCAGCCACCGGGGACCGTAATCCCACTCCGCCTCATTCAGCGTCATCAGCCGGATCTGCGCGCCGTTGGGCTGGACCCGGTAGATCTCGCTGAAGCCGCTGTCCGGGCGGTAGCCGCTGAAGACGATGGCCCCGGCCTGCGGTCCCGGCGGACCCCACGCCGGGCTATTGGGTCGGTATGGGATTTGGGGAACCAGCACCTGGATATTCGATCCGTCCGCGTTCATGATGTGAAGGGTCTGCTGCCCCCGCGTTCCCCAGAAGACGATTTGGGTTCCATCGGTAGACCAAGCCGGGTCCGCGTCGCCGTTGATGTTGACCGTCAACCGACGCACATCCGTGCCATCCGCCCGCATGTCGAAGATCTCCGAGTTTGGCCCCACCCGGTTGGATTGAAAGACGATGCGGTTGTTGGCCCATCCCCAATCCGGCGCGTAGTCGAAGTCAGCATTGTGGGTCAATTGGGTCACCGCCCCCGCGGTCATGCCCGGCCCCAGGGCCATCACATAGATCTCCATGTCCCCGTCCCGGTCCGAGGCGAAGGCCAGCTTGGTGCCATCTGGCGACCAGGTGGGGCCGCCGTCCGTGTGGCTGCCCGTGGTCAGGGCGTGGGCGGCAAAGCCATCCCGGCTCATCACCCACAGCTTGAAGAAGCCCTGTTCCGCCGACCAGCGGGTGAAGGCGATCCAGCGGCCATCCGGCGAGCCCACCGCCTCCATTTCCACTATTTCCGGGCTGTTCGTCAACCGTTTAAGATGAGTAGCGTCCGGCCACATGGCGTAGAGATCCACCGCGCCCTGGCCGCTCTTGGTGAAGATCACCTCCGGCTGCCACGCATCCTGGATCACGCTCAACACGTTGCTGTCCCGGCTGGTGACATAGACCCGATCCATGATCGAGTCCGCCACGATCCCCTCCTCCGCGCCCACGGCCACGGGGATTACGGTCACGGGCGACCAATCCCTGGCCCGATAGACCTTCACCTCCATGCCGCAGGCAATGAAGAGATGGCCGCTGTCCGGGTTGACCGCCAAGACAAAGGGTTCCTTGTCCAGCCCGATGGTCCCGACGATCTGATTGTTCTCGACATCGATCACCGTAACCGTATGGGCCGTGCCCCGGTTGGCCGCGTAAAGCCGCTTGCCCGCCGGGTCATAGGCCAGGCCGTAGGGAGCCTTCACGGTCTGCCAGCGGCCCACCACATTGCCGTCCCGCAGATGGATCACCTCGTCCGAACCATAGGCCGAGAGGAAGACGTCGTTGCCGGCGGGGTCTGCGGCAAAAAGCGACGGCTGATGGCCCACGTTGTACAACGTGCGGATCACCCCATAGGTGGCCGGGTCAAAGACCGTCACCGTATCGTTGCCAAAGTTGGCGATATAGCCATACCCACCCGCCACGGCCACCCCGTTGGGCAGCAGATTGGCCGGGATCGTCGCCACGGCTGACCCGCTGCCCACATCCACCACGGACGCGTTATCGGTCTGGCGGTTGCTCACCACCAGCTTGCCGTTGGGCAGCCGCGCCACCTGGTTCGGCCCCGCCGCGGATTGGGCATAAGTGATCACCTTCGTCACTTGCCACGGCCCCATCCCCACCACGGCCACCGCCCGCCCAGAGTGATCTTCGCCATGCAAAGCCACATAAAGCTCCGTGCCGTCCCCGCTCACCGTCAACCCCACAGGCCGAGACTTGTCCGCAAAGCTCATGGTTGTGAGCAGATGGGGCGTGGGCCAGCCCACAGGCGTCGTCACCGGAATGGGCGTTGACGTGGGCGTGAACGTCGGCGTCACCGTGGCCGTGGGCGAACAGAGCGAAATCGCCGCATCATCCACAAAGGTGCGGCTGATTCCCCCCGTGCCGTTGTTGTACGTGCCAAACTGGAAGCGCATCTGCTTGCCCCCATACCGGCTTACATCCAGATTGACCACCCCTTCCCGCCACGTGGCCGAGTTGACCCGCTCCACCAGCAGATAGTCAATCGAGTTGTCCGGCAGAATGGCGATCACGTAGAAATAGTCGGTCACATCCGGCGCGGCCCCATCCAACTCGGCCAACGTACGGGGCAGATCCGCCATATCCGGCACCGGCCCGTTCACCGCCCCATCGCCCCAAACCGAGTAGCGCCAGAAGCGCAACTGGGCCGACGCCAGCCCCGCGGGGAAGCTCACGGCCTGTTGCACGGGCGAATAGCTGGCTACATTGGCCCCGTCCGCCCCAATCCCCGTGCGCAGGCTGCGGCTGCCCCCATGCACCGGCGACGTCACATAGGCCGCCAGCGCCGGGTTGGTGCGAATCTCCCAGCCCTCGTCGTTCTCAAAACCGGGGTTGGCAAAACCCGCATAGCAGCTAATCGGCGGCTGGCCGGTGGGCGTGCTTGTCGGTGTTGAAGAAGGGGTGGCCGTCAGCGTGCTTGACGGGGTCGCCGTCAGCATGGGGGTCAGCGTCCTCGTAGCCGTGGGCGTCGAGGACGGGGTCGCTGTCCATGTGCCCGTCGGGGTGGCAGACGTGGGCGTTTGCGTCGGGGTCTGGGTAGCGGTTGATGTCGGCGTGGGCAAGGGCCACAGACGCAGAAGCTGGGGCAGAAAAGCCCTCAACCACAGCCGATCCACCGGATCCCCATAGTGCCAAACCCCATGCGCCGTGGCCAAATGCACGGTCAACCCCGTACGGGCCGAGTGTGTTACCACAATCTGGTTGATGTCCAGGTTGCCCGGCACAGCCCCCAAATCGGTCCAACTGCTGCCCCCATCCCCGCTGCGGAAAAGCCCCCGCTCCGGCGTGGAGACGATCTGCCCCCCATACGCGGCAAAGATCGTTTGATCCGCCGCAAAGTTGGGCGACACGGCCAGGCTGCGGGGGAACGGTTCATAGCTATCCGGCAGCCCGGCGGAGGTCAGTGCCCAGTTTGTTCCCCGGTCCAGCGTGCGGATGACCCCGCTCTCCGGCGTGCCATCCCCGATCCCCTCCATCAGCCGATAGCTCTCCCACACCGTGCCATCCGTGGCAAAGTCCGGCGAGATGGCCGCGGCATAGGTCGGCCCCATGCGGTTTTGGGCAACCCACGTCTCGCCGCCATCCGTACTCCGGCTCACCCCGCCCAAACCCGTGACAAAAAGTGTGCGGTCCGCGGCAAAATTGGGCGAAACGACCAAATCCGTGGCATTGAAGACATCCCCGGCCACAAAGGGAAACGCTGACCAGTTCTGGCCAGCGTCTGTGGATCGCCACAATTCCATCCCCGCGCCGCTCAAAGCAAAGATCGTGTGGTCTTGATTGAAGGCGGGAGAAAGACGCATGACCCGTACTTCATCCGCCAAACTGCCAACCCGCAGCCAGATATCCCCCCTATTCCATGCTTGGAGTATGGTGGTGGTATTGGTGTCGGGGGTAAAGTATGTGGCAAACAGGGTCATATCTACGGCATAACCTGGGGAGAGTACGATGCGACCAAAGCGCTCGCCTTGCCACACTAACCCCACCGGCAGTGCCCACCAATGATTACCCCGATCCTGCGTACGATAAAGTTTGTCCGCGGTCACGGCAAAGAGGGTATTGTCCCGGTCATAGTCGGGCGAGGCGGCCATGTCCACCACGGCCACATCCCCCAACGTCCCCGCCCGCCAGAAGGGATCGGGATAGGCCGGATCGCCCCCCACTCCCACAGACGATGCAGAAATCGAGCCGGAAAGTTGAAACAACAAAAGCCCCAAACCGAGGGCTACGGCAGCGATCAACCAAAAGGGCCAACGGACAGAGCGGAACCATCGAGAATGGGGAAACATAGATCCTCCTTGCTGCCGGAACAGGGCCGGTCATAAAATAAACGACGACAGGCATACTCGCCCGTCGCCGCAAAAGGAGAACCACGAAAGCTGGAATGATATGCGAAGAATCCGGCCCGCCTTTTTTCGGCCAGGCCAGCCCGACGGTGCAAACACGCCTCCACAAGAGTATAGACGCTACCCGCCTTGGGAAAGTTGCGGTATGATTGAGAGATTAAGCGATTGGGAGATTGGGCGATTGTCTCGACACAATCTCCCAATCTCCCAATCTCCCAATCTCCCAATCGCCCAATCACCCAATTTCTTGATTCCCATCATCAAAGGAGACCCCATGATGTCAACCCCTCTCTCCACCCTCACCATCCTCACCCTGGCGGCCAACGTCCCCGGCCCGGTCGCCGCCGCCCGCCTGCGGGATCTGGGGGCGCGGGTGATCAAAGTGGAGCCGCCCTTCGGCGATCCCCTGGCGGTGGCTGGGGCGGATTGGTATGCGGATCTGCATCGGGATGTGGCCGTGCGGGTGTTAGATCTGAAGGATGGAGTGGATCGGGGTGAATTGGACCGGCTGTTGGCCCAGGCGGATCTGCTGCTGACTTCCAACCGGCCCAGCGCCTTGGCCCGGCTGGGGCTGGATTGGCAAACGGTCCACGCCCGCTTCTCCAATCTTTGCTATGTGGCCATCGTCGGCTATCCCGGCGACAAGGCTGAGGTGGCGGGCCACGACCTGACCTATCAGGCCGCGGCGGGGATGTTGACCCCGCCCCACATGCCCCGCACCCTCCTGGCGGATCTGGCCGGGGCCGAGCGGGCCGTGCAGGCGGCCCTCGCCCTGCTTCTGGCCCAGCTACGGGGACAGGGGGCCGGTTTTGCCGAGGTCGCCCTGTCGGACGCGGTGGACGATTTTACGTTGCCCTGGCAATACGGCATCACCCAGCCCGGCGCGGTCCTGGGCGGAGGGCTGCCCGGTTATCGCCTCTACGCGACCGCGGATGGCTGGATCGCCGTGGCGGCCCTGGAACCCCACTTCTTGGCCCGGCTGCTGGACGCCCTGGGCCTTTCAGTCGCTGACGGGGAATCCCTGGCGACGATCTTCGCACAAAAATCCGCCGCGACCTGGGAGGCCTGGGCGGAGGAGCGGGATCTGCCGATTGCAGCGGTCAAATAATGGACAATGGACAATGATGTGGTGAATACCCGATCATTGTCCATTGTCCATTGTCCATTGTCCTTTGTCCATTGTCCATTGTCCATTGTCCATTGTCCATTGTCCATTGTCCATTGTCCATTTCCTACACTTCGCTCAAATGCTCGATGCTGTTGACCAGCACGCCGTGCCAGTCACCGGATTCGTCCCGGTCCAGCACGGTGAGGGCGCAGTTGGGTGGCTCCCAGCGATCCCAGTCTGGTTGGCCGTTGCCCAGAAACTCGGAAAGGGCGTAGGCGATGATGCCGCCGTGGGTGACGGCCAGGATGGTTTGGCCGGGGTGGGCATCCAGCAGGGCGTTGAGGGCCTGGACCGCCCGGCGCTGAAAGCTGGCCGGGGATTCACCGTTGGGCGGGGCGAAGGTGGGATCTCGATCCCAACGCGCCCACAGATCCTCGTTTTCCCGCAGATCCTCGAAGGAGCGTCCTTCCCAATCCCCCAGATCAAATTCCCGCAAAGGATCATGCACAATCGCTGGGGTGCCAAGCACCTTTGCCAAAGGGGCGGCGGTGCGTTGGGCGCGCCCGGTTGGGGAGACATAGGCGCGATCCACCGGGAATTTCTGCACAAATTGGGGAAAATTGTGGGCGGTCGCATCCACTTGGGCCTGGCCCTTGGGGGAAAATGGCGCGTCCAGCGAGCCTTGCCAGACCTGGGCCACATTGGCCTGGGTTTCGGCGTGGCGGAGCAGAATCAATCGTGAAGTCATGGGTGGACCTTTCGTGAGGGGTGAAACGTGTGCCAATTGGTCAGCGTTTCACAGTTTACGCCGTCTCCAAACAGAGATGGTCGATGGTCACCCGCTGGGGGGTGGCGATGGGGAAGCCGAGAAAACGCTGGGCTACTTCCTCAAAGGTGGTGGGGACATCCGTGAGGTGGAAACGGATTTTTGCGGCGGCCCCTGGCCCGGTGCCGTTGGGCGAGGCCAATTGGTTGGCGTTTTCCAGGATGCAGCGGGCATCCCAGGCCGCGTGTTCGCCGCAGTCGATCAGGGTGACATGGGGCAACAGGTCCGCCAATAGTGGGGCCAAGAGCGGATAGTGTGTGCAGCCAAGGACCAGGGTGTCTATGCCCAAAGAACCTAGCGGGGCGAGATAGTCCTGGGCAATCAAGCGGGCAGCGGGGTGATCGGTCCATCCTTCCTCAACAATGGGCACGAAGAGCGGGCAGGCCTGACCATGAACCTGCAAACGGCCGCCCAGATCGTCCACAGCGTCCAGAGATTGGGCACTGAGGCCAGCCTCGTATTGGCCCAATATAGCCTGGGGATAGGCCCGGCTGTTGACCGTGGCCCGGGTGCCGATGATGCCGATGGCCCCGCTGCGGGTGGCGGTCAGGGCGGCCTGGGCGGCGGGCTGGATCATCCCCACCACGGGCACGGGGGAGATGGCCTGCACCGCGTCCAAGGCCACGGCGGAGGCGGTGTTGCAGGCCACGACGATCAGTTTGACGCCCCGATCTAACAGGAATTGGGCACATTGGCGGGCGAAAAGCTGCACGGTTTCCGGGGATTTGCTGCCATAGGGCACCCGGGCCGAATCGCCCAAGTAGAGATAGTGCTCGTGGGGCATCAGGCGCAGCAGATGGCGCAGGACGCTCAGCCCGCCCACGCCGGAATCGAAGACGCCGATGGGCGCAGATTGGGCATGCGAAGAATTTTTAGCCACGGATATGGCCATCCCCGATGCAGATCCACTTGTAGGTGGTCAGTTCTGTTAGCCCCATTGGCCCACGGGCGTGGAGCTTTTGGGTGCTGACGGCTACCTCCGCGCCCAGGCCAAACTGGCCGCCGTCGTTGAAACGGGTGCTGGCGTTGACGAAGACCGCGGACGAATTGACCGCGTTGACAAAGCGGGTGGCGTTGGCCAAACTGGTGGTGAGAATGCCGTCGCTGTGGTCCATGCTGTGGTCTTGGATGTGGGCCACGGCCTCGTCCAGGGAATCCACGATCTTGACGCCCAGGATCAGAGCCATCCATTCCGTGTCGAAATCCTCCGGCCCGGCGGGGAAGAGGGCGGCTCCTTGGCCATCGAGCAGGGGCAGGGCGTCCGGGGTGGCGCGGAGTTCCACCTTGACTTCGGCCATGCGGGCGGCTAGTTTTGGCAAAAAGTCGGCGGCCACGGCCCGGTTGACCAGGACCGTGTCCAGGGAATTGCAGACGCTGGGCCGCTGGATCTTGGCATTTTCGATCACGGGCAGGGCCTTGGCCTGGTCCGCGGTCTCGTCCACATAGAGGTGGCAGATACCCACGCCGCCGGTGATCACGGGGATGCTGGCCTGTTCTCGGCACAGCTTGTGCAACCCGCCCCCACCCCGGGGGATGATCATGTCCACGTATTGGTCCAAACGCAAAAGTTGGGAGACCAAGGCCCGGTCCGGGTTGTCGATGTATTGGACCGCGGCCTGGGGCAGCCCCGCCTTTTCCAGCCCGGCCTGGATCACCCGCACCAAAGCCAAATTACTGCGCAATGTTTCGCTGCCGCCGCGCAAAATGGTGGCATTCCCCGTCTTGAGGGAAAGGGTGGCGATGTCGATGGTCACATTGGGCCGGGCCTCGTAGATCACCCCCAGGACGCCGATGGGGATGCGCCGCTTGCTCAGGCGCAGACCATTAGGCATCAGGCGGCTCTCGAACTCCGCGCCCACGGGGTCGGGGAGGGCGGCCACCTGGCGGCTGTCCGCGGCCAGGGCGGCCATGCGGGCTTCGGTCAAGAGTAGCCGATCCAGCAGGGCGTCGCTCAACCCCTTGGCCCGGCCATCGGCAATGTCCAGGCCATTCTGGGCCAAGACCGTGGTGGTCTGGGCCTCCAATTCGTCGGCGATGGAGAGCAGGGCCGCGTTCTTTTGGTCCGTGGTCAAAATTGCCACTATCCGGCTGGCGGCGCGGGCCGCCTTGCCCATTTCGATCAATTGAGATGTCTGTTCAGTCATAGTTCACGCTCCATTTCTAAAAAATAGAACACGGATTGAACGGATCGAACGGATTAAAACAGATCTTTTTTTGATCAGTAAAAATCCGTTCGATCCGTCCAATCCGTGTTCTATTTTGAATTCCTCTCAAATCAAGATCATATCGTTCCGATGCACCGCCACCGGGCCATACGCGTAGCCCAGGCGGTCGGTGATGACGTCCGAGTGGCAGCCCAGGATCTGGGCCATCTCCTCGGCGGTGTAGCGGGCGATGCCCCGGGCCAGCTCGTTGCCCCCCCGCTCCCAGATGGAGACCGTGTCCCCCCGATCAAAGCTGCCCTCCACGGCCACCACCCCGGCGGGGAGCAGGCTGCGCCCCTGATGACGCAGGGCGCGGGCCGCGCCGCTGTCCACGATCAGCCGCCCCACGTGCAGTCCTCCGGCCAAAATCCACCGTTTGCGGTTCTCCACCGGGCTTTCCAGCGCGGGGAAGCGGGTGCCCACGGCCTCCCCGCCGGCGATACGCAGGATCACGTTGGGCGCACTGCCCGCCGCGATCACCACCTCCGTGCCCGCCCGCCGGGCCGTGGACGCGGCCTGGATCTTGGTCACCATCCCGCCCACGCCCAGCCCTGTGCTGCTGCCCCCGGCAATGGCCCGCAACTCCGCGTCAATGGTGCGCACCTCGGCGATCAGTTCGGCACCGACGTGGGTGCGGGGGTCCGCGGTAAAGAGACCGGGCTGATCCGTGAGCAGGATCAACAGGTCCGCCGCGGCCAAGGTCGCCACCAGAGCGGAGAGATTGTCGTTGTCCCCCACCTTGATCTCCTCGGTGGCCACGGCGTCGTTCTCGTTGATGATGGGCACAATCCCATAGGCCAGCAAAGATTGCAGGGCATCCTGGGCGTTGAGAAAGCGGCGACGGCTCTCGATGTCTCCCCGGGTGAGGAGCAGTTGGCCCACATGCAGGCCATAAATATCAAAGAGATCGGACCACACCTGCATCAGCCGGTTCTGGCCCACGGCGGCCAACATCTGCTTGATCGCCACGCTGGACGGCAGATCCGGATGGCCCAACACCTCCCGCCCGGCGGCGATGGCCCCGGACGAGCAGAGGATGATCTCGTGGCCCTGGCGGTGAAGCTGCGCGCACTGCCGGGTCAGCTCCACCATCTGGGGCCGGTGCAGGTTCTTGGTGCCTTCGGTGAGGACGCTGGTCCCCAATTTGATCACAATACGTTTGGTCATGGGTGGTGAAAGGGATCCAATGATCTTTTTTGACAACAGCCGAAATAACCAAGCAAGTATAGCGCAGAAGGGGGCTTTTCTCAACGCGTGGCAGTCGTGAAAACCTGCCCGGAGGGGGCCAACAAATCTTGATTAACGGGAGATCTGCTGGCCCCTTCCGGGAAGGTGTGGGGAAGATGTGGGGAAGGTATGCGTGTGTGCCCAACTTTGCCCACATCCCAGGAACGGGTACAATAGTGAACTATGCGTACCCTGATCTTTTCCGACATTCACGACAACCTATCCAGCCTGGAACGGCTGTTGACCCTGCGGGATGAACTGGCCGCGGATCGCCTCATCTGCCTGGGGGATGTGGGCCACCACCCGGCCCTCTTTGACCTGTTGGCCCAGCACGCCGTGGCCTGTGTCTTCGGCAACTGGGAGGTGAGCGGCCTGGGCCGTATGCCGATTTACTTGGCAGCCCCTGTGGGGCTTTGGCCCGCCACCCTGCGCCAAGAAACTGCCCTCTTCTGTCATGCCACGCCAGACGTGGACCCCGCCCACACCAACACCGCGTTCACCATAGCCGCCATGCAGACCCATAACACGGCCTGGCGCACCCTCTTCCCCCGGCTGGATCTGGACGAAGCGGCCCGCTGGTCCGCCCTGGCCGCGCTGGAAGCCGCGGATCTGCGGGTAGCCTTTCACGGCCACACCCATGTACAGTTGGCCTGGGCCTGGCAGCCAGACAGGGACGGACGGCGACAGATCCGGCGCATCCTGCTCGCTGGCAGCGTGACCCATCTCCGTCTCCACCCTGGCACACCGGACGCCCCCGCCCGCTACCTGATCGGCGTGGGCAGCCTGGGTGCCCCGGAAGACGGCCCCTGGCCCCGCTTCGCCATCTACGATGACGAAGCCCAGACCGTGAGCTTGCATCGATTAGACGTTTAACCGCCGAGATCCCAGCGAAAAACAGGCTTTTCTTTGCGTTCTTTGTGGTGTTTTTTTTGTTTTTGAGCCGGAATTTTAACGTCGGGAGCGTGGTATGGAACAGTGGAAATTTTTGGATCGGGGCAGGGTGGGCCAATGGATCGTCCTGACCCTGATGGTCCTGATCTTGTTTGGAACGTTGGCTGTCTTGGCCCAAAGTGAAGGAGTGACCTACACGGTCCAGGAGGGCGACACGATTGTCTCCATCGCCCAGGCGCACGGGGTTGACCCGGTGCTGCTGCAACGGGTCAACCGGCTGTTGGACGACAGCCGCTTGGTGGTGGGCCAGCCAGTGATCATCCCCGCGCCCGATGCCCAACCCCCGGCAGACACCTACCTGGTTCAGGTGGGAGACACCCTCTCCCTGGTCGCCCAGAGCGTTGGCGTGGACCTGGTCGATCTGATGGCGGCCAACGGACTGACGGACCCCAACTTGGTGGAGGTGGGCCAAGTGCTAGTCATCCCCGCGCCCGCGCCAACCCCCACCATCACCCCCATGCCGACCCTAACGCCGACCCCCTTGCCCGGCCCAGTGGCCCTGCCCGCGGACGTGCAGCCCTTTATCCAGATCGTGGAGCCATCAGGCGATGCCCCCCTCCGCACTCCCTTCACCCTGATCGCCTTTGCGCCGGGCGGGGATGGACGATTGACCGTGCGCATATTGGACGCCACGGGCCACGAGATCGGCGGCGGGGTTGTGGAGGCTACAGCGGATCAACCTGCGCCGGCCGGCTATACACCCTTTCTGGGCGTCATCACCTTCACCGTGCCCCTCAACAGCCAGACCGGACGCATTCAAGTCTCAACCACCAGCCCGCGGGATGGGGCGATGGAGCAACTAAATAGCCGCACCGTCACCTTGCAGGGGCTGGACCTGGACGCCACCATCCGCGCCGTGGGGGACGCCCTGGCCGCCGGTGACGCGGTCCCGGTGCGGGCGATTATGGCCAAGAATAGCTTCCGCTTGGGCGACATCCCCCCTCGGGGCAGATTGCTGGGGTCCGGCATCGCCGTCACCCTGATCAATCGCCTCTTGACCGAATCCGCGGCCTCAGACACCCAGATCTCCCTGGATCTCTCCGTAGACGGAGCCGCCCTTCTGCCGGAGTACGCGCTGGGAAAGGATCTGCTTTGGGTAGCGGTCACGCGCGGCTGGGCCGATGACCAAATCGGCCTGCTCACCTTCCGCCGCAGCGGCGACACGGTGGTTTGGGATGGGTTGATCTTGGTGGCGGGGGAATAGGGATTAGGGATTGGGGATTAGGGATTGGGTGTTGATTAACGCCCAGTCCCCAACCCCCAGTCCCCAACCCCCAATCCCCAATCCCCAACCCCCGTCCCCCTACCCCGGCGCAGCGGGTTGGGCCAGGGGCACGGGGAGGTAGTCGGCGGGTGGGGTGAGTTGGGGCGGCGGGGGCGGGGTGATGCCTTCCTGCTGGGCCTTGAACTCGAAGAAGCGCCAGGTGATGCGGCTGAGGGCCTTCATGCCGTTGTTGGAGGTGGACCAATCCATCCAAACCGGACGGTAGAGGAAAACGCTGATCACGTAAGGGCCGGTGGGGCCCCAGATCAGGGCCACGTCGCTATGGGTCTCGTTGGCAAAGCCGTGCTTGTGGACCAGCCAGACGCTGTTTTTGTCCGGCAGCCCAGCCCACACCAGTTCCCGGAAGGTGTCGTGGGTCATGTAAAAAAGGATGGTTTCACACTCATCTGGGGTGAAATCTGCCGGGAAGACTTCGAAGTAAAGCCCCTCGCCCTGTGAACAGCGATAGATGGCCGATAGAAACTCCCCCATCTCCCTGGGCGAGCTTTGCACATGGGTGTCCGGGTCCGTGTTCCAATCTTCCCGGCTGTTGCCCGGCGTGGAGATCTGGGGGAAATTGCTCTTGTCGTCGTAGCCGGACTGCATATAGGTATTGACCATGCCCAATTCTCTGGCAAATTGGGTAAAAACCCTGGCCCCGGCGTAGGTGTCCCCGCCCCCCAGCCAATTCAGCATCAAATTGGCGGCATAGTTGTTGCTCTCCCCCAGGGCATAGTCCATCAATTGGCCGATTTCGGCACTTTCCAGCCCCTCCATGCGCTGAAAAAGCGCCGAAACGATGGCGATCTTCATGGTACTCATGCCAGAGAAGCTCACATCCACATCCACCGCCGCGATCTGCCCCTGGGTGGCTGTCTCCCCCAAGTCCTCCACATAGACCGATCCCAAACCCGGAAAATCCAAGAGATATTGATTGAGCGCTCGCGCCAGATCCGCCATTGCTAAAGAGGAGGGAGGCGTTTCGTTCAACACCAGATCCGCCCTGCGATCCGTCGGGGAGGCGAGGGCGGCGGCCAGACGACCGGGACTGGCCGCCATGTCCAACTGATAGCCGGGGGTTCCACTCACCCAGCGCCAATCATCGTAGACCTCCCCCACATAGCCGCCGGGGATCCCGCCCGCCCCCACTGTCTCTGCGGACGCATCCCCCGCCCAGGCCTGGCCCGGTGGCAGCGCCCTGGCCGAGGCCGGCGGGCGATTGTACGTATCGGCCACGGTCTGCAACCAGACGGTCAACTTGGCCGAGTCCACGCTGAAACGCAGGGGCACATCACGAGGCCGCTGGTCCAGGCTGAGGGCATAGCGCAGGGCGATCTCCACAAAGGCGTTGCCCTCCAAATAGCGCGATGCGTCGGCCAACATCGCAGGCGCATCCACCTGGAAATCAACGTCCTGGGGGCGCAAAATCACCCGGTCCTCCCCATAATAGACGGCGATGGGATCCGCAAAGGCCCGCTCCAGGGTGGCCTGGATCTCCGCGGGGTCCTTGAGACCGGCCACATCCACCCCGCCCAAGGTCACCCCCGGCGGCACAGGCGCCGCGCTAATTTTGAAGTTGGAATAAAGCCGGGTCAGCATGAGGAGGCCGACGACGACTAGGGTGATTGTGATCAGTTTACGCATATGAGATTCAGGTCAAAATCAATACGGTATGTGCAAAATGGATTGGCGGACGCTGATTGCCTATTCGGATGAAGGCTTTTCCCATGAATCGCGTTCCTCATCGAGATATCGATCCACATCTGTGTCTTGCCACAGATCTTTGCCAACCCCAGCAAAATCGCCCAGATTGACTTCTGTCACGTCCATTCGAAAATAGACGGCTTGCGCTTGATTCGCCAAACGAGGGGAAGCCATATGGATCACACCGCCCTTTGGCAGTTTCACCTCTACAAATTCCGTCATCTTCTCCTCCAAATCTTCACTACTACAGGTCAGCGCAAATTTCTCGGTGAAAAGTTGCTCTAGCCAGGTCCGTGACCTGACGGGTCGACACAGGATGTTCGGACGATCCATTCGTCAACCCGCCGGGGCACGGACCCATAGGCATCAAGCTAAGGGTTTTGCGCTCAAAAACAGAGCATTCCGGGAATGGGCCGGACGATCTGAGGTAGAGTAAGTAGTTTTGGCCCATTCCCGGAATGGACGAGATCTCCCCGCCAATCCCGGAATGGGCCAAAACTACTGCATGAACACAAGAAGAACCGGCCCTTTCCGGGATTGGCCAGCTCATTTCCAGCGCTTTGGTCCACCCTGATCCCTTAGCTTGATGCCTATGGGTCACGGACCCGGCTAGAGCGAAGATTATCCAGGACTACCTCACGCCGGACTGTACTACTCCCACTCAATCGTCGCCGGCGGCTTGCTGCTAATATCATACACCACCCGGTTGACCCCGTCTACCTCGTTCACGATCCGGCTGCTGATGCGGGCCAGGAGGTCGTAGGGCAGGCGGGCCCAGTCGGCGGTCATGAAGTCGTCCGTGGTGACGGCGCGCAGGGCCAGGACGTTGCCATAGGTGCGCCCATCCCCCATGACGCCCACGCTGCGCACGGGGAGGAGGACGGCGAAAACCTGGCTGGTGCTGCGATAGAGACCGGCCGCTTTCAGTTCGCCCAAAAAGATGGCATCGGCCTTGCGCAGGGTCTCCAGCCGTTCCCAGGTGACTTCGCCCAGGAGGCGGATGGCCAGGCCCGGGCCAGGGAAAGGGTGCCGCCACACGATCTCTTCGGGCAAGCCCAACGCTTCGCCCACGGATCGCACTTCGTCCTTGAAGAGGCTGCGCAGAGGCTCGATGAGGGCGAAAGTCATGTCCGCGGGCAGACCGCCCACGTTGTGGTGGGTCTTGATGGTGCGGGCGTTGCGGGTCTCGTCGCTGCCGGCGGACTCGATCACGTCCGGGTAGAGGGTGCCCTGGGCCAGGAAGGCCGGGGAATCCACGCCCCAGGCCAGGGCCAGCCGGGCGGCTTCGGCCTCGAAGACCCGCACAAAACGGGTACCGATCAGCTTGCGCTTCTGCTCCGGGTCGCTGATCCCGGCCAGATCGGTCAGGAATTCCTCCTTGGCGTCCACGGCGATCAGGTGCATGCCCTGGTGCTGCTGGAAGGTCTCCACCACCTGCTCCGGCTCGCCCTGGCGCAGCAAGCCGTGGTCCACAAAGACGCAGGCCAGCCGGTCACCGATGGCCCGATGGACCAGGGAGGCGGCCACCGCGCTGTCCACGCCGCCGCTCAACCCGCAGATCACATGGCCGTCCGGCCCCACCTGTTCGCGGATGCGGGCCACGCTCTCCTCGATGAAGTTGCCCGCGGTCCAGTCCCCCACGCAGCCGCAGATGCCCTTGACGAAGTTCTCCAACAGGTCGCCGCCCAAGGGGGTGTGGACCACCTCCGGGTGAAATTGGATGCCGTACAGCCGCCGGGCTTCGTTGGCGATGGCGGCCAAGGGTGAGTTGTCGCTGTGGGCGATGGAGAGGAAGCCGGCGGGCAGCTTCTCCACCCGGTCGCCGTGGCTCATCCACACTTGCAGCTCTGCGGGTAGCCCGGCGAAGAGGGGATTGGTGGCCGCGTCCGCCCGCTGGCCGGTGACACGCACCGTGGCCGAGCCATATTCTCGCTCGTGGCTGGGCGTCACCTGGCCGCCCAGGGTGTGGGCCAAGAGTTGCAGCCCATAGCAGATGCCCAGGACCGGCACGCCCTGGTCCGTCACCGCCTGGGGCAACGAAGGCGCGCCCTCATCGTAGACGCTGTTGGGGCCGCCGGAGAGGATGATCCCCGTCGGGTCGAGTTGGGGCAGCAGCTCCGCGGCCCGGTCCCAGGAGATCAGTTCGGCGTAGACATTGCGCTCCCGCACCCGGCGGCAGATCAGTTGGCTGTACTGACTGCCGTAATCGAGTACGGCGATGGTTTGGTGTTGCATGACAAAACCCCTGATTTTGGATTGGTGATTTTTGATTTTGGATTGGGCATTGGGCATTCTTGGGGTATACTCCTGGGATGAAATCGAGCATCCTGTTGATCTTCCTCTATTTTACCATCTATGGCCTGTTACACAGCGTGACCGCGGCTACTTGGTTCAAATCCCGTCTGCGGGGGTGGATTGGGCCGTTGTTTGACCGCTGGTATCGGCTGGTCTACAACGTCTTCGCCGGGATCAGCATCCTGCCCCTCTTTTGGATGCTGGCCGTGCTGCCGGATCGAGGGCTGTACGCCGTGCCATCTCCCTGGGCGTGGTTGATGATGGCCGGCCAGGCCGCAGCCCTGGTCGGCGCGGGCATCACCCTGCTCCAGACCAACCTATGGCACTTCGCCGGGCTGGCCCAGATCACCGCGGCGGATCCCACAGCCACGGGGTCGTTGAGCAGACGCGGATCCTATGCCTGGGTGCGCCACCCATTATACACGTACAGCCTGCTCCTGATCTGGCTTACCCCCACCATGACGGTCAACCTGGCGGTGACCTACGCCATCTTCACCGCCTATTTCTACCTCGGCTCCATCCACGAAGAGCGGCGGCTGGTGCGGGAATTTGGCGAGGCCTACGTGCGCTATCAGGCCCAGGTGCCCCGGCTGATTCCTGGACTGCGGCGGCGAGCACGAAAATTGTGAGTAATCGTTCACCCCCTCGGCCCCCCCGGCCCCCAATTCTGGGGGAGGTCGTGGACAGTTCCCCCCAAAGTTGGGGGGTCAGGGGGGCGGGGGTGAACGATTACAATTGTGAAGAAAGGAGTCCACGAATGGAACAGTTGCCTCATTGGGTGATGGCCCTGCGGGGGATGCAGTGGGAAATGGCCGGTCAACTCACGCTGGCGGCCCTGCTGGGAGGGATGGTGGGGCTGGAACGAGTGGGGCACGGCCCGGCTGGCCTGCGCACCAACATCATCATCGCCGTGAGTTCGTGCCTCTTCACCCTCCTCAGCATCTACGGCTTCCCCACCCTGACCGTGGACGGCCCCAGGGATTCCGCCCGCATCGCCGCCCAGATCGTCAGCGGCGTGGGCTTTTTGGGCGCGGGGACGGTGCTGCACAGCAAGAGCCGCGTGCGAGGGTTGACCTCGGCAGCCACGATCTGGTTGGTGGCCGCCATCGGCATGGCCGCGGGGGCGGGAGCCTACTTTCTGGCCATCTTCACGGCAGTTTTGGCCACCTTTGTGCTGGTGGCCCTGCGCCCAGTCAGCGAAAAGCTGAGTCGGCAGCGATTGCAACGGGTCAAGCAACGGCGGGCCGCCCGGAAAATGGGCATCGCCACCAAGTCCGGCCACCGGCCCGGTCTGCATCCCCAGTTGGACAGCAACCCGGGCAATGAGTTTAACGACGAAGACGACGCGGACGATGATTAGAACTGGAACTGGACATCGGCTGCCAAGCCCCTGGGCTGAATGTCCCCATGCGTAGCCTTCCCCGCCACACCCTGCTCGACCTTGCCCGCGCGCAACGCCCCCAACAGAGCCAACGTCAGCCGCTTGGTCTCCAAGCTGGCCAGTTCGTTTTCCAAGACCGGCCCCACGCAGGCCGGGCAGCCATCCGCGCACGGACAGCGGCGCACCAACTCCTCGCCCTGGGCCAGCAGATCCCCATGCATCTCAAACAGCCGCAAGCTGAAGCCCAACCCCGCTGCAATCCGCTCGAAGATAAAAAGTGTGGCGAGATCTGAGTTGCCGTTGGCATCGGGAAGCTCTCCGCCACTTTTGCCTTTTGCACTTTGCCTTTTGCCTTCGCCTTGCGCCCTTTGGGCATACACCCCCAAATCCCCCCGGTCACACATCAAATGGAAGGGCGCGATGTTGCCCAAGGCGTATTCCAGCCCATTCAGGCCGCTACGGGTGCGCACGCCAGCTTCCAGCCGCTGGTGACAGCGCCGGCAGACCAGGACCAAGTTGCTGGTCTGGTTGGCCAGGCGGTAATGCTCGTTGCCCCCCGGCACATAGCCAAAGGTGCGGAAGGGGCGTACATGATGCACATCATGCTGCCGCCCCTGGGCCTCGGGGACGCCGCACTGGGTGCAGCAATAGCCGTCCCGCGCCCGCACTTTCGCCCGCTGTTCCTGCCAATTGGGGCCGTAATCGTTCTCCGAATCGTGCCACAGCCCGGCTTCTTCCAGGGCGGCCTGGGTTTCGGGCAGGACGGAGAGCCAATAGGCCGTGGTCTCCAGCTCGTTGGGCGGATAGTCCAGGGGGGTCACGCCCAGCATTTCGTGGGTCATGTGCTTGATCTTGCGGAAGCTGACCACTTGCGACCGCACCAACACCTCGCCGTGGCAGACCTCGGCCCCGGCCACCCGCTTGCGCTCG
Organism: Caldilineaceae bacterium; assembly: GCA_018003515.1. Lineage (GTDB taxonomy): Bacteria > Chloroflexota > Anaerolineae > Caldilineales > Caldilineaceae > JAGNDO01. The sequence continues at coordinate 26,978 of JAGNDO010000030.1, read as the reverse complement.
TGGACGGCCAGCACCTCCACGGCCATGTCCGTGTCCACCACGGTGTAATAGTCCACATTCACCGCCACCACTACGGCCAAATGCTGGGCTAGATCCAAAGATTCCACCACATGGCTCTGGCCTTCGTGGATGTAGACCGCGCCCGTGTGGAGCAAAAGCGGGGCGCTCTCCACATCCACTTCGCCGATCACGGACACCGCGCCGTCGGGATAGCGGGCCTGGATCAACACAGTCTCGCCCCCGGCGCTGCGCAGGCTGACCGAGCGGGCGGGATAGCTGTCGTGGGTCCAAAAATAGCGCTCGCCGTGACGCTGCACATCCCCCTGCTCGGCCAGGAGATCCAGGGCTGCGCCGGTGAATTCGCAATTGCCCAGGCGCTCGCCCACCTCAAAGGGCATCTCATAGGCGGCGCAGCGCAGATGGTCCACCAGCAGCATCAGGTTGTCCGGGTTGATCAAAGCGTGTTCCGGCGAACGGCCAAAGATAAAATCTGGGTGCTGGATGATGAACTGGTCCAGGGGCAGGCCCGTGGCGACCAGGATGGCCAGGGCGCTCTCTTGGGTGCGCCCGGCCCGGCCCATCTGCTGCCAGGTGCTGGCGATGGTGCCGGGATAGCCGCACAGCACCGCGGCCTGAAGTTGGCCGATGTCGATGCCCAATTCCAGGGCATTGGTGGTCACCACGCCCCGCACGCTGCCATCCCGCAGCCCGGCTTCGATAGCCCGGCGCTCGGAGGGGAGGTAGCCGCCGCGATAGCCGCGAATCAGGGATTGGGGATTGGGGATTAGGGATTGGGGAGATCGACGAATTCGTTCCCGCAGATAGGTCAAGAGGACTTCGGTGGTGAGGCGGGAGCGGGCGAAGGTGATGGTTTGGACACCGGCCAGGACGCAGCGGGCGGCGATCTCCTGGGTTTCGAGGACGCCGGAGCGGCGCAGGCCAGACTCCTGGTCATAAATGGGCGGGTTGTAGAGGACGATGTGCTTCTCGCCCCTGGGCGCGCCGTTCTCGGTGATCAGGACCGTGGGCTGTTCGGTGAGGCGCTCGGCCAGTTGGCCGGGGTTGGCGATGGTGGCGCTGGCGCAGATCACCTGGGGATGGGCGCCGTAGAAGTCACACAGACGGCGCAGGCGACGCAGGACGTTGGCCACATGGCTGCCAAAGACGCCTCGGTAGACGTGCATTTCGTCGATCACGATGTAGCGCAGACCGCCCAAAAAGTCCTGCCATTGGGTGTGATAGGGCAGGATGGCCGTGTGGAGCATGTCCGGGTTGGTGATGATCAGGCGGCTGGTTTTGCGGATGGCGGCGCGCTGGGCGGTGGGGGTGTCGCCGTCGTAGGTGGAGAGGGGAAGATTGAAGATTGAAGATTGAAGATTTTCGGGGGGGAGATTGGGAGATTGGGAGATTGGGAGATTGGCATGGTCACCAATCTTCAATCTTTGATCTTCAATCTTCAATCTTAATTCCTGCAACTCGGCCAGCTGATCCTGGGCCAGGGCTTTGGTGGGGAAGAGGTAGAGGGCCTTGGCCGTGGGGTCGGTGAGCAGGGTGTGGAGGACGGGGAGGTTGTAGCACAAAGTTTTGCCGCTGGCCGTGGGGGTGACCACGGTGACGTTGCGCCCGGCAAGGGCATGGTCCACGGCTAAAGACTGGTGGCTATAGAGACGATCAATTCCTCTGGCCCCCAAGGCGCCCGTCAAAGCCGGGTGCAATTCCTTTGAAAAAAGAGAAAAATCCGCCGCCCGCGCCGGGATCGTCTCCCAGGCCACCACGTTGGCCATGAAGCCGGGGTCACGTTGCAGGTCGGAGAGGAGGGCGGGTAGGGTCATTTTTTGTGTGAGGGTGAGGGTGAGGGGGTGAACGGGTGAGGGGGTGAGGGGGTGAGGGGGTGAGGGGGTGAATCGCTTTCCAGCGAAAATCACCCGTTCACCCGTTCACCCCTTCACCCGTTCATTTTGTCAGGGCTTCGAGGGCGGCGGCGATGACGGGGTCCATGTCCGCGGAGACGTCGCTCCAGTCTGCGTCCACGGTGATGTCGGGGTGGACGCCTTCCATGCCGATGTCACGTCCGTCCGGGGTGAGGAAGGTGGAGTTGGCGATGAAGAGTTCGGAGCCGTCGGGCAGACGCTGGATGGTCATGCCCTCGACCTGGCCCTGGGTGGGCAGGCCGATGAGGAGGGTGTGGCCGGCGGCTTGCAGGGCGGCGGCGAAGATCTCGGCGGTGCCTTGGGTGTCCGGGCCGATGAGCAGAACCAGGGGCAAGGCGGCCAGGTTGTTGCCCTCACTGGCGGCGATGTTGAGGGGGGCGCTACCCTTGCGGTTGATCACCGCGCCCATTTCGCCCTGGCCAAAGAGGGGGAGCATGGTCATCAACGGCCAGCCCGTGCTGTTGTTGGAAATACGCAGATCCAGGATTAATCCGCTCACCGCGCCCTCGCCGCCCATCTCTTGCAGGCGGGCAGAGAAGTCCTGGCCCAGGGTGCCGTGGGCACCGGCGGGGAAACGAATATAGCCCACCGTGCCCTCGGCCAGGCGCTGGGCGAAGATGCTCTTTTGTTGGGTGAAGGACATCTGGCTGCGGGTCACCGTCACCTCTCGGGGGTCGGTGCCGGGAGATTGGACCCGCAGCACGACCTGGCTGTCCCGGGGGCCGCGGATGCGATCCACCACGGCCATGCCTTCGTCTGCGGACACGGCCACGCCGTCGATGGTCAGGATGCGGTCGTGCATGGCCAGCCCAGCGGCCTCTGCCGGGGAGCCGGGCACCACGTCCAAGATCACGGCAGCGGGGTTGGGTTCACCCCTGGCCCCCACATAGACGCCGATGCCTTCGTAGCCGCCCACGGTGGCCTTGATCTCTTCCACGGCGTCGGCCTTGGTCTGCCAGATCACCGCGCCGGGGGGGAGGGCGGCCAGACCCTGGCGCACTACAGCCACAAATTCCTCTTGGGGCATGGCCGGATCGATCTGGGCGGCGGTCTGATCGTGGAGGGCGGCCCAATCCAGACCGGGGATGGCTCCGGCCTCATCCACAAAAACGTAGTTGTCCGCCACCGCCGCCCAGATGGCGGTCAACACATCTGCGTGAGCGGCTGGGGTGGGGGTGGCAGCCGGGGCGGCGGGGGCCTGTTCCTGGCTGGCCGGGGGGGCAACCTGTGCGCCGCCTGTGGGTATGGCCTGGCCACAGCCCGCAATCAGCAGGCCTATTCCGATCAACCCTATCAGTATTTTCTTCATGATGTCTCCTCGATGGATATGTGGATGTTGCGTAAAAGGTGAGCTGTTCTGACCCTCACAGATCACCTTTTACGCAACACCCCTAGTTTGTTTTGTCAGCGTCCGGCTTCTGGCTGACCAGAGAGCGGATCACGGCGATGTATTCCTGTAGGACTTCTTTGGCTTTGGCGTCGTCCTCGGCTTCGGCGATCACTTCGAAGACGGGGCGCTCGGGGTTGGGGGAGATGTGCAACCACTCGCGCTCGCTGAGGATGATCTTGATGCCGTCGGTGATGTCGATGTTGGCGTCCGCATAGCGCTGATTCAGCAACCGCATGACCCGACCCTTGTCTTCCCAGCCGCAAGCCACCCGGTCGTGGGCCACATGGGAATGGGGCAGATAGGCGGCCACATGACTTAGGGTCATCTTCCGGTGGGCCATGTATTCCAGCAAACGCACGGCGGCCATCATGCCATCCACCGCGGGCTGAAAATCGGGGAAGATGAAGTTGCCCGTACCGTCCAGAGCCAAGAGTACAGACTCGCTGCTGGCAGCCTGCATCAGGTTGTGCAGATTGCTTTTGGTGCGGATCAGGGGGCTTTTGTGCCAGCCGGCAATGGTATCGAAGGTCGTGGGCAGACGGATGGGTACGGCCACACTGCGTCCCGGATGGCGATAGAGGGCTAGCTCCATGAGCAGGGCGGCGGCCTGTAGATCGTCCAGGATGGTGCCTTGCTCATCGACCAGGAAGAGCTTTTCCCCGGCCACGTCCAGCATGATGCCCAGATCCGCCCCCACCGCGGTGACGATGGCGGCCAGTTGGCGCAGATGGGCCTGGAAGTCATCCAAAAGCACGGCTAATCTGGATTCATCCATGCGGGCGTTGAGGGGCACAACCTCGACGTTGAGGTTGTTGAACAGATCCGCCAACACATCTGCGGTGGAGCCGTGGGAATAGTCCACCACCACTTTGAAGCCGCGCTGGCGGATGAGGGGCGCATCCACCTTGGTGACAAAGTCTGCGGTATAGATCTCCTTGGGCTGACGGGCATAGTCGATCACCCCTAGATCGTTGAGATAGGCCCGGCGGAAATCCTCCCGGAAGAAGACACTTTCGATGGCCCGCTCGACGGCCGTACTCTGGTTCATGCCTTGGCCATCCATAAAGCGGATGTCCACCACCCGTTGGTCAAAGGGGCTGAGACGGACATGCACGCCGGCCACGGTGCGGGGATCCCGGCGCACGAAATAGCGGGCCACGGGCACGGGCACCACTCCCAGATCCCAGACGTTGATGCCGGCACCGGGTAGACCGCTGATCATGGCCCGTTTCAACATGCGGGAACTGCGGTGGGCATCCCGGTTGATGGCCACATAGCTGCCCCGGGGTAGTTTGGCCCCCAGGGCGGCCCCCAATTTGGCGGCAAATTCCGGTGTTAAATCCACATTGACCAGACCAGTGACGCCAAATTGGCTAAACAAGGCCCGGCGGCCCTGGCTGCCCCAGATGATGCTTTCCCGCACGGTGGCCCCTGGCTCCACCATCTTGCCCGGCCACAGCTTCACATTGGGATGGATCACACAGCCCTCATCCAAGACGCACTGATCCCCCACGACCACCCCCTCATAGACCGAGACCTTGGATTTGATGCTGCATTGGCGGCAGAAGATGGCCCCTCGCAGCTCGCAGGATTCGCCCACATAGGTGTTGCGCCACATGACCACCCGCTCGATATGGGTGAAGTTGTCCACGATGGTGTAGTCCCGGATCACCGCGGGGCCGTGGATCACCACATCCCCCTTGATCTTGACCTCGTTGCCCAAATAGATGGGGCCAAAAAGCTGGGCGCTGGGGGCGATCTCCACATCCGTGCCCACCCAGATGTTGCCGCCGATATGGGTGCCAAGGGGCTGCGAAAGCTTCACCTTGCCCATGAGCATGTCGGCGTTGGCCCGCATATATTCGCTAAAGGTACCCACGTCGCACCAATAGCCCTCGGCCACATAGCCAAACAACGCCATTTTATCCGCCAACATGCGGGGGAAAAGCTCTGTAGAAAAATCATACGGGCGGTCATCGGGGATCATGGCCAGCACCTCCGGCTCCAAAACATAGATGCCGGTGTTAACCGTGTCCGAAAAGACTTCGCTCCAACTTGGTTTTTCCAAGAAATTGGTGACCCTGTTTTCGTCGTCGATCACAATCACGCCAAACTCCAGGGGATCCGACACTCGGTAGAGGGTGAGGGTGGCCTGAGCTTTGCGCTCTTTGTGGGCGGCGATGACAGTCTGGAGATCAAAATCGGTCACGGCGTCGCCGCTGATGACCAGAAAGGTGTCGTCCAACAAGGCGGCGGCGTGCTTGACGCTGCCCGCAGTACCCAGGGGCACCTCTTCCACGGAATATTCGATGTGCATGCCCAGGTTGGCACCATCGCCAAAAAAATCCTGAATGGCGGCGGCGCGATAACGCAATGTCACGATCACCTCGGTGATGCCGTGATTTTTTAGCAAATCCAGGATATGCGCCAAGGCATTCTTGTTGACAATCGGCACCATAGGCTTGGGCCGCCCCACCGTCAACGGGCGGAGTCTTGACCCTTCGCCGCCAGCCATGACGACAGCTTTCATAGAGAATCCTTTACGTAATGAGTCATGCGTAACGAGTAAGGATATCGAGTAATACGTATCGAGTATCGCGTTGTGAAGACATGCGATGGTCTATAGGAGAACCCATTTCAAAACCAACGCGATACTCGATACGTACTACTCGATACCAATTAAATCGGCGGCCAGGGGAAATTGCGCCGATGGGGCAGGGGGGAGGGGAATTGGCCCGCTTCCACCAAGGCGCTGAGTCGATCACCCAGGGCGTGATGTTCCCTGGGGCCGAGCAGGTGGTGCAATTCCTGGGCCTCGGTATGATCCGTGTCGGCCAACAGGGTCTGAAAATCGGTCAAATCCGCCAGGAGATGCGGGGGGATGGGTTGCCCGGCAAATTCCCAAATGACTGTGCGCAGTTTGTGTTCTTCGTGAAAACAGATGCCATGATCGATGGCCCACAGCCGGGCCTGGTGATCGATCAAACAGTGGCCGCTCTTGCGGTCAGCGTTGTTGATCACTACATCAAAGAGGGCCATGCGGCGCAAAGTCTCGGCGTGGCGGGCATCCTCCCGTACGGTGAAATAGTGGTCGTCGGGCAGGACATCCACAAAAAACTGGACGCTGCCCAACCCGTGAGGACCGTCCCGTAGCACCGTGGGGGGAACCAGATCCCAGCCCAGGAGATCGCTGACCACAAAGGCCGCCCGCTCTCGCAGACAGAGGCTGCCCTGGGCAAAATCCCACAGGGGCGATTCGCCGCGCCGGGGCTTGTAGACCGCCGGCACCTGCATGTCGCCGGCGACCACCGTGACCAGAAAATTATAATTTGAGCTATAGGGCAGCAAACCGTGGGCGTCCACCTCGCCCTGGGTCAGGGCTGCCAGCAACTGGGCCGGTGTCACACGGATCACAGCCCCAGCGGGGTCAATATCAGAGCCAAGACCGGCATTTAGGGCAGGCTGCTTGGGAGGCGAGGTGGTCATGAGGAGTTAAGAACCGTCATATCGGGAACCATTTACCGGATCTCAGATCAATATCGGGAAGGCGTGGCCATCTGTGCGGGGGCAGAAGTGGCCCATGGGATCAATTGGCCGCCCACAGAGCGGGCAGTCCGGGCGTCCGGCTTGGACCACCTGAAGGGCATGTTCGCCCAATGCGCGCATCTGACTGCGGGTGGCATAGAATCTGGCCAGGGAGACCTCGGCTTTTTCTGCGGGATCTTCTTCATCCCCGTCGTCGTCATCATCGCCCCCGCCTCCGGCATAGGCCAGAGGATAGTCGTCGGCATAATCATCCCCATCTGTTTCCGGTTCCAACTCGCGCTCCGTCTCGGGCGTGGCAAGCGACTGGGCCACAATCACCACCAGATCTTCCTCTTCATCGTACCCCAACCCCAATTGGCCGACTCGAAAGGCGGGATTCAGGGGCATGTCCAACGAGAGCCGGTTGACTTGGCTGCGAGCCCGGGCCAGATTTGGGTTCTGCTCCTCCAACTCTTCCAAAAGTTGAAGAATGCTGGTGGCCAGGGCAGCCACTTGCTGCTTTTCCATAATCAGGCTGACCAATTTGGTGCCTTGGCGGGCCTGAAGAAAAAAGGTGCGGTTGCCCGGATCACCCACGGCATCGGCAGTGATGCGCTGGACTGGATGCAGATCATAGGTAAAAGTGGTCATGGCTGGCCGCCGCCTTCCTGTGTGCTGGATTTCGCTATGCCGTCTGATTCTTGGTCTGATTCTTGGTCTGATTCTTGGTCTGATTTTTCATCTTCTGGCTCTGGGGTGGGATCTTCCGGCTGTTTGAAGATCGGCAAGGCCCCGGTATCGTTGATACGGATGATGTGGGGGCCGGTGCGGTGAAAGCCGATCACGCTGATGGAGGCCGTGTCGATTAGGATGCGCTGAAAGAGATCCAGGGGCGTGCCCAGGAAATGGGCCACCGCGGTTTTGATCACATCGCTGTGGCAGAAGACCGCCACCACCTGTTTGGGGTGATCCGCCACGATCTGGGCCAAAGCCCCCACCATGCGGCTCTGCACCTCTCGCAAAGTCTCACCGCCGGGAAAGCGAAAGCCGCTGGGATAAAATTGGACCAACTGCCACTCGGGCTGCTTGGCCAGATCCTTCAAACTGGCCCCTTGCCAGTCGCCAAAATCGGCCTCGATCACGCCGGGATGGGGGATGACCGCCAGCCCCAGGGCGTCGGCCAGGGGCTGGGCGGTCTCCATGCAGCGCTCCATGGGGCTGGAATAGATGGCGGTGATGGGCTGTTCTCGCAGACGGTCGGCCAATTCTTGGGCCTGTTGGCGGCCTCTGTCGTTCAGGTGGACACCGGGGGTACGTCCTGCCAGGCGATGGGTACCCACCCAATCGTTTTCGCCGTGGCGGATCAAAAGCAAGATGGTCATGGATGTCCTGTTCGGTATGGCGCTGACAAGGGGGAAATAGGCCGCGGACGACGCTGATTTGGCGGGTTCCTGCGGATTTTTTCTGGAATCTGCGGAAATCCGTCAAATCAGCGTCATCCGAGTTCTATTCCTCATAGTCTAGCACGATCCCCGCCGGGCAGACTGTAGGATTGGCGACGGTCTACCCGGATTGCTCAACCGTAGGCTTCGCGTGCCAGGGCGGCCACGCCGATGATGGCGGCATTGTCGCTGAGATGGGCGGCCACGATCTCCACCTTGCCCTCTTTTTGCAAATAGTTGGCCTCGGCCACCGTGCGGATGGGATCGAGCATGGCGTCGCCCAACTTTTCCACCACCCCGCCGCCAAAGACCACCATCTCCGGATCCAAAATATTGACGATGGAGGCTGTGAACAGCCCCAAATAACGATTGCTGCGGCCCATGAGTTCCGTCATCAAGGGATCATCGGCATCCAGGGCGGCGGCGATCACCCCGCTGGTCATGCGTCCGTCCTTGCCGCCCATCAGTTCGGTGATGATGCTCTCCCGGCCGGCGTCCAAGGCCAGACGCAGATCTCGTTCCAGGGCGGTGCGGCTGGCCAAGGATTCGATACAGCCGCGGTTGCCGCAGCCGCACACGGGGCCATCCGCCATGATGATGCTGTGGCCCAGTTCACCGGCTCCCCAGCGCGCACCCCGGCGCAGCTTGCCATCCAACACCAGCCCGCCACCGATGCCTGTGCCCACAAAGATGCCCACCACATCCTGCTTGCCCTTGGCCACGCCGGCCACCACGGAGCCATAGACCCCGGCGTTGACATCGTTTTCCACAAAAACCGGGATGCCACCCAGAGCCTTGCCCAATAATTCACCCAGGGCCACGGGTTCGGTCCAGCCCAGGTTGACCGCCCGGCTGACAATCCCAGTGGCCGGGTTGACAGGACCGGGTGCGCACGCCCCCACGGCCACCAGATCCGCGGCGTTGATCTTGGCTTTTTTGGCCGCCTTCAACACCCCGGCGGCCATCTGGGCGATGACACTTTCGGCGCCGCCGCCCACATCGGTCTTGATCTTGGCCGTGGCCAGAATGGTGTGGTTTTCATCGACGATGGCCGCCAGCACCTTGGTGCCGCCCAGGTCAATGGCCGCGGCATATTGGGGTTTTGACCCACCCTTGGCGGATTCGTTCTGCTTGCTTCCATTTTTCTTGCTGGACTTGGCCATAGTGTTCCTCGTTTTTAGGTTTCATGCATACAGGGCGATATGGGCTGATATTATTGGGGAGTGTATCACAGGAAAGGGCAAAACCAAAGAGATTGAGGAGAAATTAGCCCCTTTTTGCACTCTCTGCGCCCGCTGCGTATCCTCTGCGCTTAAATACTTTTTGCGGTTGACATATTCTGCCCGTGATTGCGACAGGATCGGCTGTGTGGTACAATTTGCCTACCCAATCATCTCTCCCCACCCAGGAGGTACGACCTTGCGACCCTTCAATTTTTCGTCACTGGCGTTGTCACCTCAGCGACCTTTTCTGCGCCGCATCCACCACTTATTCTTGCTTGGCCTATTGACCACAGCCCTGCTTCTGGGGGGATCCCTGGGGACGTTTGCCTTGCCCGCTGCGCAGTCCCAAGCTCATTGCGAAAATCTTGACTATCTGTTGATCAACCCCAGCTTTGAAACCCAGACCGGGTGGGAACTGGTGAGCGCCGACTATTCCACGGTCAGGGCCTATCTTAGCACCCAATCCATGCGTTTGGGGATTGTGGACACAGACAATGTGCCCAGCATCAGCTATATACAGGTGACGATGGATCTTCCCAGCCTCGCACTCTCCCCCACCACGGATCTCACCCTGTCCATGCGCTATTGGTCTATCATCAGCGGTGGCGATGTGGGCAATGATCTGCAATATGTGGATGTTTACAACGCATACAACAACCAATTTCTCAAACGAATTTGGTTCTCCAAAACCAGTACCCCCATCTTGGACATGAACGGTGATGGGAAAAATGATGAGATAGATGCCAAGATTCAGGATTGGCCGCTCATGCGCGAGAGCCTGAATGACATCAAGGGGATGACCAATCGCATCCGCATCTTTTTTGCCGTGACCAATGATGGCGGTGGCGGGACCACGGCCCTCTTTTTGGATGATCTGACCTTGCGGGCCTGTGATGACCAGCCGACCGCCACGCCCACACGCACGCTCACCTCTACATCGTCCCCCACGGCCACGCGTACGCCATCGGTCACCCCCACAGCCACCACATCGCCTTCGCCCACGGCCAGCGGCACGGCCACCCCGGTCACCCCCACCCCGGTGCTGACCGCCACTCAAACGCCCACACCTGTGCCAACGGGGGAGAACTGTCAACCGGTCCCCAATGGTGGTTTTGAGAGCAATAGCGATTGGTTCTTCGGCCAAGATCCCTATCCGGCTAGTTATGACACCGGGGAACACTTTAGCGGTACTCGCTCCGTGCGCCTGGGCGTGCCATCGAATGCAAACACGATCAATGTGCCGACTTATTCGTCTGTGCGCCAATTGATTTCCATCCCTTCAACGGCTGTCACGGCCAACTTGAACTATCGTCTAAAGTTCCGCACAGATCAAGCCCCGGACGAGAACCCCAGCAACGTCAACGACCGCCAAGAATTGATCCTGCTCAACGGGGATCTTTCGACTTTGGCGATTGTTGAGCGCCGTCTGCGCAACACCAATAGTTGGGAACCGCCCCAAGAACATTCTCTTCTGGATTACAGAGGGTTCCCTCCCTTCTACATCTATTTCAACGTTTACAACGACGGCAACGGGGCGCGGACTTGGGCCTATTTGGACGATGTGAGCCTATGTGTCACCTATGCGGCTACCGCCACGGCCACCATCACCCCCATCCCGGCAGCCACGCCGACCGCCACGTCAACAGCCGCGCCGACCACTACATCAACAAGCACGCCAACAAGCACGTTGACTGCCACGTCAACAAGCACGCCGATCGCCACGGCCACAGCGGAGACAGCAGTGGACATGCTGGCGACAGCAGTGGGTGTAGCGGACACCGCATCGGATCTGATCAATCAGGCCAAAGATGTGGCTACCTTGGCCGTGGGCACACCCACTTTGGATCCCAACGTGGAGCGCGTGGGAGATGAGAAGATCGGCGGCAACCGCCCCGTCACCCCCATAGGCCAGACGCCAATTTCGATGATTCCGGTAGCTGACCGCACTGGTCTAACCTTTGGCAATCTTATCGGCGGAGCGATCTTCATCATTTTTGTAATCGCAGTGGTCGCGGCTCTGTTCGCCCGCAACCGGGGTCCAAAGCACCCCTAGACTAGCCGGGCAGACCTGTCAGACCACAGCTCTGGTAAGCGTATACCATGGAACAGGACGCCATTTGCGCGGCCAGGTATCCGCCCAGGAAGCTAGCCTACTTGGAAAAAGCCCCTGACGGCCTTATACTCAAATCGAACCATCAGCGCCGTTTGGGAAACGCATTATTGCCCAAACGGCGCGTTTCTTGTCACCTTGCCCAAGATTGGACCCATTCATGACTTGTCAACCGCCTGCCCCGGAGCATCTGCGGACTACGGACCCATCGGACCCATCCATCGAAAGCGTTGCGCCATCGGCTCCCCGTCCCCTGGCCGTCACCACCTATGCACCGGACGCCGCGCCCACCGGCTTTCTGGCCCTGGCCGCCGAGTGGAATGGCCTGGTCTCCCGCAGCCGGTCTGACACCTTTTTCCTCACCTTTGAATGGCAAACTTTATGGTGGAAAGAGCTGGGCGAAGGCGATCTCTGGATCATCGCCTTTCGCTGCCCAGAGACGGCTGTCTTGGTCGGCATTGCGCCCCTCTATCTCGTCGAGACCAAAGATGGCGAGAAAAAGCTCAACATTGTGGGCTGTGTGGAGGTCAGCGACTATCTGGATCTGATTGCCGCCGCCGGGTGGGAAAGCGAGGTCTACGCGGCCCTGGCCCACTGGCTGGACAGCCCCGCCGCCCCCACCTGGGATGTGCTGGATCTGTGCAATTTGCTCGATGTCTCTTTGACCTATCGGCTATTGCCCGACATCTTCAACGCCGCCGGGTACACGGCCCAGGTTTTCCAAGAGGATGTGGCCCCCAGCATCCATCTGCCGGCCACCTACGATGGCTATTTGACGGATCAGGTGGAGAAGAAGCAGCGCCACGAGATTCGGCGCAAACAGCGGCGGGCCGAGCGGGAGGCCGAGGTGGGCTTCTATATGGTGGGGCCCAAACATGATCTCAACGCCGAAATGGATGACTTCATCCGCCTTCAGATGCTCAGTGATCCCAACAAGGCCACCTTCATGACCCAGGAAATGAAGCGCTTTTTTCGTGCTGTCGCCCACAGGATGTCGGAAACCGGCCAGCTCCGCCTCTTCTTTTTGACCCTGGATGGATACAAAGCCGCCACCCTCTTCGCCTTCGAGTACAATCGGCGACTTCTGTTGTATAATTCTGGCTATGATCCCGATCAATACGCCCAACTCAGTCCCGGCTGGGTGCTGTTGTCCTATGCGATCCAATATTCCATCGCCATCGGCAACGAGCAATTTGATTTTATGCAAGGGGACGAAGAGTACAAGTACCGCTTTGGTGCCCGCACCCATCCGGTCATGCGGGTGATTGTGGAGCGGCAAAAGGAGTGAGGACTGAGGAGAAACCCAGTGGCTGAGGACAAACGTTCATCAAACGGCGCGGCGGATGGTTTTGACGTTGGCGGGGCCAAGCCCAAAGCGGCGGAGAGCGGACAGCGCCGTTCCCGCAAGCGCGCGGCTGCCGCCTACGCGCCGGTCCACGAAGAGTCGCCCCGGCAGCCCAAGAGCGAACGGCCCGATGCCTTCAACGCCACCCTCTGGCTGATCGAAGGGGTAGGGGGTTTTCTGGACGAAATCCAGCACAACGATCTGGGCCTGCCCGAAGATTTCTGGGTCCACGCCTACGCGGCCCGCAAAGAGGGGCTGCTGGCCGCCCGGGCCCTGATCGACCACGCCATCCAGCGCAGCGATGAAGAGTTGGCCAAGGCCGCGAAGCAGGAAGAGAAAAAGTCTCGGCGGGGCGGGGTGGATATAGATTTCGGGTCGTGAGGGTGGGGAACAAATAGAACGCGGATGACGCTGATTTGACGGATTTCCGCGGATTTTACAAAAACAAAAAGGGGTGGACAAATCTTCGCAGAAGATTTGTCCACCCCTTTTTGTTTTTGTACGGTTATTCCGTCTTGTGGGTCTGCCACCAATTCAGAAAAACCCGTGGCGTGACGATTTGAAGATCGCCGACGCGTCCGATGTCCAACAAATGACCATCGCCGGAAATTAGATATTGTGCATGGCCGGTCAGAGCCAAGGCGACAAATTTGTCATCATCCGGGTCTGCTCCAACCAAAGGCGTCATGAAATCTGGTCGAATGATTGTGCCAACGCACTTCAAGAGGTTGATGAAGTCGTGAACTTCTTCATCGCTGTATACCAGTCGCTTTCGGACCTTCGGATAGGTGAGCACCCGTTCAATTTCGGCCAGCCCCTCGGAAGAAATGAGCAACTCCACGGCCTGTTGCCGCCACAGAGCCAAAATCTGGGCCGATGTACTCTCCTTCTTGAATAAGGAGCTGATCAACACGTTGGTATCAAGCACAATACGCATGGATGGGGATCCTTGTGATTGTCGGCTTCCTGGGTCAATCCGCTGCGGTGCGAACCTCGTGGACGGCATCGTTCACGAAATCCATCAATTCGTCTTCGTCCATACCCATATTCAGATTGCGCGATTGAACTTGGTCCACCAAAGCGAAAAGCTGGGCGCGGTCTCGTTGCCATTGTTCCAAAAGCATGTATGGGACGATGGCGGCGGCGGGTTTGCCGCTTTTCATCAGCACGGTCGTCTCGCCCAAATAGTGGGCGCGGTCAACGATTTCGCTGAAATTGTTGCGGGCTTCGGTGACGCCAATACTTTGTTGACCCATGATCTGTCTCCTGTCCAAACGAACATACTGTACATTCTGCCAAGTATGCACAGTATAGCACGGATATCATACTGAATTCAAGGGGGCCGAATTACCTGCCCGGAATGGGCCGCACGATCTTGGATAGAACGAGAAGTGCTGGCCCATTCCGGGCAGGTGTGGGCAACGGCTTAGATCTGCGGATCTTCCCCCGGCACGGTGATGGTTTCGCTGGTGCGGACGTGGACGAGGCCGGGGCGGCCGCCGGGGGCGCGGCTGACGTGGCGGCGCTCGGTGACCATGACGGCCACGGCCCGTTCGTCCCGGGCCCGGGAGTGGAAGGCGGCGAGTTGGGCAGCGGCTTGCAGGGTTTCGGCGCTGACGGGGCGACCGCTGCTACGGATGACGACATGGGCGCCGGGCATGTCCCGCACGTGGAGCCACAGGTCGTCGGCCTTGGCTTCGCCGAAGGTGACGATCTCGTTTTGGCGGGCATTGCGGCCCACGAGGATGGGGAAGCCGTCGTCGCTGAGGTAGCGCAGAAAGAGGGAGATGGCTTTGCCGGATCGGGGGGCGTCGTGTTTGCGGCGGCGGCGGATGAAACCGGCGTCCCGCAGCTCCTCTTGGACGGCGGCGATCTCCGGCTGGCTTTGGGCCAGGGCCAGGTCCGTGCGCAGTTGGTCGAGGAAGGCCAGGTCGCCTTGCAAGATGGCTTGGCGTCCGGGGATGAAGCGGGCGGCCCGGTCCAGTTTTCCGGCTCGTTTGAACATGCGCTGGGCCTGTTCGACGGGGGTGTAGCGGGGGTCGAGGTCGATGTGTAGGGGATCGCCTTCGCCCATGGGCACGTCCAAGAAAGGCTGGTTTGGGGTGATCTGGCCGCTGAGGGCCAGGAGCCATTCGGCTTGGAGACGCAGGGATTCTGGTTCGCCGGGCGCGGGGGCGTCCCCGGCCAGGGAGGTGAGTTGACGCTGGACGCGCTTTTCGGATTGGCGGATCAGGCCGTTGACGGAGCCGCGCACCCCGGCATAGGGGTCGGATTCTTGGATGACTTTGGGCTGGGCGGCCTCGGTTTTGGGTGAATAAAACTGCTCCAAGGCGGCGCTGATGGTGGGGGTGCCTGCCCACTCTCCGCGGAAATGAACCGGATAGGGCGAGAAGCCCACGACTGCCCCCTGGTCCAAAACCAGACCTGCCTCCCAGCGGGCTGAGGCGATGGTTGACCACAGCAGGTCCAACTCGCTTTTCAAAGAGTTTGGATCGACACCGGCTGCAGGGGCGTTGGCGTCGCCCGTGGTGCGATGGGCGATCTCCCTGGCCTGGGTGGGGCTGATGCCGTTGGCGTGGGCGATGAGGGCTTTCCAGAGGCGGCCTTCGCTGTGGACGGCGGCGTGGGCCAGCTCGGCGGTCTGGGTGAGGGGAGAGAAACCGGTCTGGGCCGGGGGCGGGGCGTATTGGCGGGCGGGGAGGACGACCCGCTGGGTGAATGGGCCGGGGGGGACACGGACCAGGCAGTCGAGGATGCGGTTGCCGGGGTTGGTGAAGATCAGGTTGGCGTGGCGGCCTTGGGGTTCGATGATCAGGTGGGTGACGCCGTGCTCCGGGTGGTCGAAGTCGATGATCAGGACACGCTCCGTGGGGTCGGGCTGGCGGGCGGCGGCCAGGAGTCCGCCGCGAGCGTATTTGCGCAGGAGGAGGAGCATGGGGGGGGTGGCGTCCGTGCCCCGGCGTAGTTTGTGATCGACGAGATGGACGCGGGCGGCTTCGGGGGCGGTGGTGATGAGGAGATAGCGGCGCTCGCGCTGGGCGTAGATCTCGAAGCCGACGGTGCGGTCGTCGGGCAGGAGGACGTTTTGGACACGTCCGCCGACGATGGCGGTGTTGAGTTCGGCGGTCACGGCGGCTAGGGTTAGGGCGTCAAAGTGCATAGGTAAGACCTCAAGGCAAAAGGCAAAGTGCAAAAGGCAAAAGGGTGTGGTTGACTGGCTATTTGGGGGTTAACATCTGCTGATCCAAGGCACGGCGCATGATGGTTTCGCGGTTGTGCATGGTGCCGTTGGTGGTGAAGTAGCGGCTGATGCTGGCGTACCAGTCGCGCAGGGGACTCATGGCGGTGTAGGTCCGGTCTAGGTCGGCGGGGGGGAAGGTGGGGGGGTAGGTGTTGTCGAAGAAGCAGAGGTCGCCGGGGATGCGCTCTTTGAGCCGGGGGGCTTTCTCTTCGTCGATGACGCCGATGCAGAGGCCGTAGAGGGGGAGAACGCCGGCGGGCAGATGCAGCAGGCGGGCGATGGCGTCTGTGTTGTTCTGGACCGCACCGATGTAGCAGGTGCCGTAGCCCAGAAGCTCGGCGGCGATCTGCATATTTTGGGCCACCATGGTGGTGTCGCTGGTTCCGTAGAGCAGGGAGATGCGGGCTTCCATGCCAAACTCTCCGCCCCGGTGCTCGATGAGTTGGCGCAGGCGGTACACATCCAGACAGCAGACGAAGAACTCGGCGCAGTCGCGGATGTGCTGCTGATCTGCGCACAGGGTGGCGATCTCGTCCCGCAGGCCAGGGTCGGTGATGCGGATGAAGCTGTACATGTGGCCCTGGGCGTCCGTGGGGGCGCGGCGGCCGGCCTCGATGATCAACTGCGTGTGGCCGGGGGCCAGGGCGTCCGGCTTGAAGAAGCGGATGGAGCGATGGTTGGCAAAGACGGCCAACTCTGGCGGGAAGTCGGGCATGTCGGGCATGGTGGATTCGGTCATAAGAATACCTTTCAGATTGAACGCAACGCCTTGTCTACCACTCGGGCAACACGCCCAACTCAACAAATTCCGTTCCCAGGGTTGTCCCCATACGCGGGGCAGTGGGTTGGGATGGATCGTACAGCCCCACAATCAATCGATATGGACCAGACGGCAATGGCTCTGGAAGCAACAAACCATAGATCATGGCTTCTTCCGCTTGTCTGTGGGGTTGAAATGGCGTATCCGTCTGGCTGACGATCTGCCCGGCGGGGTCCAGCAGGTGCAGGAAGAGCTTCTCGCTGCCAGACAAAAGCGCGGCTTGCGTGTCCCAGGTCAGGTAGACCGTCAGCAACCCGCCAGGGGTGACGACATCTGGCTCAACCATTGACCCACTCAGCCGCAGGCCATTGTTAAACTGCGCGCTAAGTAGGTGCGGCCTGCTGAATGGACGGCTGTAGATTTCCAGGGGCCAGACACCCACGGGGAATTGAGCCGTCAACCCGTATGCCTGGGCCAAAGATCTTGAAGCAATCTGCGTGTCATCCCACCAGGCGGCTGGCTGAATGGGCAGGATCACCCTGGTCACGCCGGACGCGGCCAATTGCGCCACCACCTCCGCCGCCCCGGCTTCATCCCCGGCCCGAGGTGGCAGGACGATGTGTGCTACCGATCCCTCATAGTAGTACCAGATGGTTGGATCTGGAAAATTCTGGGCCAGGCGCACCTGATCGGACGGTAAGCCGGCAGAAAAACGTTCGAACGCTGCGGCCAATTCTCTCCAGCCTCTGGTTTTGGAGTAGGCGGGGTGATAAAAGTGATTGGTCAGGGAGAGGAGAAGGAGGCCAAATAGAAGAAGCGGGGAAAGATAGCGCAAAGCGAAACGCAAAACAGAGGGCATGGCGGGGGGCGCATGGGTGAAAATTGCCGCCAAGAGGAGGTAGAACGGAGGAGCGGCGGCAATCAGATAGCGCTCGTTGAAGATGGGACGGTTCTGGGCGCTGGCCCAGGTGATCAGCACGGGGATGGCCCATAGAAAAGTTAGCAGAATCAAGGCCGATCTCTGGCCGCTCCCCTCTCGCCAGAGCAAAATTGCCCCCAGCAAAATGAAAAGCCCTACGCCCCCAGCAACCCCAGTCATCCAGCTTGTGGAGAGGCTCTCACCGACAACAAAGACGGCCAAAGAGCGCTGAACCATCGCCCCAAAGCCCGGTGAATCGCCATTGCCGCCATAACCGGTCAGCGTGCCCGCCGCGGCGAACAGCCAGGGCAGGTAGGCAAGCCCCAGGACAATCTGCCATTGTACCCATCGCACGGTAGTGGAACGCTCTTGGGAGATGAGGAGTACTCGCCCCAGAAGAAAGCCATTTTGGGCCACCAACACAAAAAGGGCGAAATAGTGGGTGTGCAGGGCCAGCCAGCTAACCATCACGTAGAGCAGCCAAGTTGGCCGGCCTCCTCCCTGCAAGGCTTTTATCATCAACCATGTGCTGGACAGTGTCAGGGCGGCGAGGATCGAATACATGCGTGCGTCCTGGCTGTGCCAAACGGCGTAAGGGCTGACGGCCAGGAGCAGGGCCGCCGTAGCGTCTGTCGTGGGCGCAAAGCCCATCTGCCGAGCCAGGCGGTAAAGGAGCGCCACGGCCAACACGCCAAACCAAACGCTGACAAAGCGCAAGGAAAACTCGCTATGGCCCGCCATCCCCAACCAAAGGTGTTGGAGGAAATAGCTGCCCACCGGGTGGGGTTCGCGCAGGGAAAGGGTGGCGGCGATGATATCGGTGTAGGGACGCAGGCTGAAGAAGTAGCCAAAGGCCTCATCTCCCCGCAGTTCCTGGAAATCCAGACGGAAGAGGCGCAGGGCAAAGGCAAGCAGAAGGATAGGATAGTGGATATTTTGCCTGGCATAGACAAGGATGGTTGAGGAGTGAAATGGACTGCGTGAGGCACCAGAAGCAGGGCGCAACGTATCAAGCATGGGGTTTCCTCCGCCGGTGATAGAGGAAACCAATGAACACCCCCACAAACGCTGCGCCGGTGATGACGAGCCCCCACGTAAGGGAATCGGGCCAGTAGACGAGATCAAGGGCCAAGTCACCGGCGGGGAGGGGGAGGGCGAGCAGGGTCAAGTTGGCGCGCAGGACGGGTATTGGATCTTGGGGAGTTGGCATTGAGGACTGAACACGCCAACCGGGAAGCCAGTTTTCGCTGACGACGAGGAGGCCGCCAGGGTTGTCGGTGAGGGTGATATGGATACGATTGGGTGCGGGGCGGTCCAATTGGATTGTGGGCGGATGGGACGCGGGCAGGACATCGGGTTGGGCTGACGACTCGGCGGCCAGGGGAAGCAGCGCCGTTTTGTCCAGATCAAAGGTGTGGTCCGCCAGGAGGGCGTAGGTGTCGGCGTCGTTGGCAAACTGCACATCCTGCACCAACCAGGCTCGGGGATTGGGATCGGTCAACCGGTGCAGGTAGGTTGTATCTGTGGCCTGTGCATACTCTGCCAGGAGTTCGGATGGCACAAATAGTTCCCGCCGCCAGGTCAGGACGGTCTCTACGCCCAGCAAGCGCCACATACGGTCCAGAGGAAAATTGTCAAAGAGCGCAGCATACGCGGTCAAGCGCAGGGGGCTGCTGCCCCACACATCCTCAACAGAGGCAGAAACGCCATAGTCCTCATACACCCGATATTCGTTGTAGACTCGCCCATTGGCCTGGGCGGCCTGGGTAGCCATTATCTCCGGCGAGATCAATGTCTTGCGGGCAGGGCTGAAATCAGCCACATTTGTTCCCCCATTTGCCCACAGAAGCACCGCCCCCCCCAATCCCACCAGTATCCATCCCCGCCAGACTGTCCAGGATTTCTGCCAAAGCAGCCAGGCCACGGCCAGGGCGATCAATATGGAGAGCAGGCCAACACCGGCAAACTCTCCTCCGCTCAAGGCACCGCGGCCAGTTTTCTGCCAAAAAAGGCCGAAGATCAGCACGGCGATAATCACCGCAACCATCAGCCCGCCGCCGATCAGTCGCCGCGCCCGCAGATTCAATTCTGTCAGCGCGACCATCCCATACCCAGCCAGGACGCTCAGTCCAAAAGCCACAAGATAGGCCGCCCGTTCCTGTCCCCGGAAAAGATTCCAGCCCGGCGCGTAGCGGTAGAAAAGGGGATAGAGAAAGCCATTGTCGCCAAGGGAGAGCAGTATAGATAGGCCAGCTATCAAAACAAAAATGAATGGATAATAGGTCTTGCGTAGTTGGGTGAGACCAAGCATGGCTAGAGCGAGACCCGGAATCCCGATGAAAAGGGGAGAAAACTGGGTAAGGATGGCCGGAAAGAGCATCTGCCAGATGTCCTGCACAGGAAAGCCGCCGCTGACGTATGCGTAGTCAACGCTGGACCGTACACTCAAGCGGGTAAATTCCAGGCTGGGCAAGAGTTGGGCCGCGCAGAAGGCAACCATCAAAAGGCAACAGGCAATCATTCCCGCCATGACCTGTTTGGGCCGATTCGGTGCTAATTCACGCTGTTGTCTTTGTATAAAAAATGCCCTAACTCCATGCAGGGCAAGCCAGCCTGCAACCACGTAACTCAAATGCATGAATGTTTGAGGATGCCCGGCCAGGAAGGCGGTACTCCAGGCAAGGGCCGCCCCCACCCACCAGCGCCAACGACCTGGCTCTTCTGCTGCGCGCAAGAGCAGCCAGAGGATCAAAGGCAGCCAAATAGCCGTGCGCAGAATAGCCAATTGCAGAGGAGGATAACCGGTCAGATAACCAGAGAAGGCAAAGAGTACGCCAGCCGTAAAGCCAGCCAGTTTGCTGCGAGTCAACTGTTGAACCAGCAAGTGGGTAAAGAGGCCGGCCAAGGCAACATGCAACACCGCTTCTATTTGCAGAAAATAGAGCCGGGCTGCGGGACTGCGGAAGGGCAGGGTCAACAAAAGCAGCAGATCGCCTAGAGGGTAGAAGAGCGCAGCCTGGATATCGGCCAAAAAGGGGTGGCCGGCATAGGTATAGGGATTCCAAACTGGCAGCCAGCGTCCGGCCAGCCATTCGCTTTGCTGAAAAAGGCTAAAGGGCAAAAAGTGATGGGTGAAGTCCCCATCGGGGAAGGTGCGCAGCCCCATGACAATGGGCGCGTAAAAGAGAGCGGCAAGCAGGAGGTAGACAATAAGCGGTCGAAAAGATCGTGTCCTGGATGTCATAGGGCTTCGCAGAAATTTTCTCTCATGCGCCAAATAGCCAGGCTCATGGCAGGACAACTGTGCCCAACCAGACCCGGTTGTCCTGGGTGGGGTAGTCGCTGGCGGTGATGGGCAGACGTGCAAAGGTGGGGCTGGCCGGGTCATAGAGACCGGTCCAGAGATCATAGCTACCGGGGGCAAGATCCGGCGGCAGGGTGATTGTGAAATCGCTCAGGCTGCTGTCCCCGGGTCGCCACAGGCTGGTGGGGAAGCGACCTTCCGCGGGAGGCTGGTCATAGCCGGCCAGATAAGTGCCATCCCTGGCGTTCAGATGCACAAAGGCGGTGTAATCCCCGCTTGGAATCCCCGTTCCCTGCCAGAGAAGGGTGACGGTTATCGGTTTTCCCCTGGCGATGGCTGGCTGGGCGGGCAGGGTATAGCCGGTCAAGCGCATCACATCTCCCTCTGCCGGGCCAAAGCGGACATCTGCTTGCCGCAAGGAGAGCTGTTGCAGATCCAGGGGGGCGGGCAGATCCACTTGCACCGTCCCCACGGTGCGGTTGTCCAAATCCGAGCTGTTCCCCTGCACGGGCAGCAGATCCGCGGTCTGCGCATGGGCAAAACCTACATAAACTTTGGCTATGGATGGGGAGCGGTTGCTGATATTGTCCCAAGCGGGAACCAGATAGGTGTCGGCATAGATGGCGTTTGGCTGCCACAGCGTGGTGGGGTTGCGTCCCCAGCCCGGGTGGGTGGTGATGTTGCCGATGGGCAGATTATCCTGGGTCAGCAACTGTACAAAGAGTTCAGAATTTTGAAGCTGAGGGGCCAGGGCGCGCAGGTAGAGCGTGATGGGTACCGTCTCCCCAGGCTTAAAGCGGCCCTCCGGCAGGTTGATGGCGACCAATTCCAGGGCATCGCCGTAAATTTTGCCCATGTGTTGGGCTGAAGATGGCACTTCGTCTATGGGGGGGGAGGCTCGGTAGCTGGTCGGCAGCAACACGGTCAAGGCGTAGAGCGAGCAGGCGATTAAGCCGACCGGCAGGAGAGCCAATCCCATGGTCATCCATCTTTTGGGCAAAAAATGCCCCCAATACCCCAATCCAAATGTTAAAAGCAGGCCAAAACTGCCGATGGCTGGGAAAAACAGGCGGCCTTGGCTACCCTGGGCAATGGCGATCCAATAGCCGATGAGACCCAGGGAGAGCAATGTCCACATGATCGCCAACAAATGGACGCGCACAGCCGGGCGGATGCGCGCTGGCCCGGAACTGGAGAGCCATCCCCGCCCATAGGCCAACACCGCCCCGACCAAGGCCAGCAGGGTGATACTGTCCAGGAGTGGATAGATCCACCCTGGCATCAAAATGCTAAACCAACCAAATAGCCCCCAGAACGAGTATCGTAACCCTCGCAATTCTCCCACCAGCCCTGCCCATGTGGGAAAAGCAGCGCGTTGACCATTCACGCTGATCAGGTGCTGCACCCCCAACCAATCACCGTACAGGGTGAAATTGCGCCAATACCACCACCCGGCAACCATGATCACCGTCAAAAAAATTGTTGCCAGCGGCAGCCCGACGGATCGCCACTGCCGCCGCTGTACTGCTCGCATCAGGATCACTCCCACAGCCAGGCCGATCAAGCCCAGGCCGTGCAGTTTGCTCAAGGCAGCCAGCCCCAAGAGCAGACCCAGGATTCCCCATTCCCACCCACCCACAGCGTCTGTAGGGTTTTTGACCACAATCCGCGCCAGCCAATTAAGAACTGCTGCGCTCAACAGGATGATCAGATTGTCGTTATTGACCGTGGCGCTGATAAAGGCGAATTGCGGAATTGCCGCCACCAGGCTCATGGTGTAAAGGGGCAGCAGCGTAGAGTTGGGAAAAGCCAGACGAGCCAGTCCGTAGATCAGCAGCAGGGTGAGACAGCCCAAAGCCACCGAAAACCAACGCCCTAGATGCAGGGCCAGGTTTGCCCCAGTCAAAGACCGGGTCACGGTGCTATAGAGCATGTAATTCTTGTTGCCGGGATAGAGGGGATCGCCCAGATTGGCCCGGGGGTTGATGGTGTTGATCTGCGAAAAATCGCTCTGATCTATGCCCGCGGTCAGACGCCCGATCAGGAAATAGTAGAGAGGAGCCTGGGATCCCTCCTGCTCCCACGGCCCGGTGCGCACGGATTCTTGGATGGGCAGAGGGTTGCCCTGGGCCAAATGGCGGGTGAAAGCATAATGATATAGCTCGTCCGGGGCCTCAAAGGGGGGGACAACCTGGCTATACCAGAGGCTGATGCAAGCGAAGATCAGCAGGATGATCGTCACAGCCCCAGTCCTTTTGGGCTGGGCAAGGGTGTGGCGCTGAAGGGATGATTTGGCTGGAAGCGGATGGTGCTGGGTGTTTGGCATGATGTTTTTGGGGGGAAGGGTGGCTAGGGCAGGATAGACGGCACATAGAAAGGGGTGACAAGGGTGCGGTCTTCTATGCGCGGGAAGCCGGGGAGATCTGGCGCGGAGGACGTGGCCGCCATTTCCACCTCAATGGGCTGGCTTGTATCTGCATCGTACAGAGTGATGCGCAATTCATATCGGCGGTCGGCCTGCAACGGGCCGGTCAGAAAAAGATCGCTGTATTCTTGGATGATAGGCCCAGGCCGCCACCAGAGGGTGGGCAGGAACCCATTATAGGGTTCTCTCTCGGTGTGGGCCAGAATTTGCCCAGCTTGTGGACCCTCCGCCGTCACCAGTTCCAAGATATATTTGAAACGCTGCTGGATATCCACCAGTGGATCCCAGTACAGGGTGATGGGAATCACACTCTGTTCCGAAAAACGCGCCCCCACATCATAGCCGTGCAGACGAATCTGTTGACCAAACACAGCCGGGATGCGGGGTTGTTCCGGGAGGGATGGGGGCAAATCATCCCGGATGGGTGGGGCGGGCAGAAAGAGATCCAGTTCCAAATATGTGTTTGGGCTGAAATAGCCAGCTTCGGTCACTCGGAAGGCGTTTTGCTGGAGATACGCCTCCACTCTCTTCTCTGGATCGATATAGGGGTGGGTGCCTTCGGTCACCAACCAGATGCGTCGGTAGTGTTGGATCGCCTGATCCAGAAAGGTGAAGGTGCGGGGCCAGGCTTCCACACCCATCAAGGGGACAGCCCGCCAGCCGGTATCGGCGTTTTGGATATGGGCGGTGGCGCTGTCCAGGGGCAGGTAGTAGGCAAAGTTACGCCAGCCAAAGGGAGGATCAACCAGGACTAGATCCCCGGGTTGCATCTGGCGAAGCAGATCCGCGCCCATGAGATCCAGCCGTCCGCCTTTGCTGTACATGGGATCGGTGAAATAGTTGACCGTGCTGCGCCCCACCCCAACCAGCAGGATCAACGCCACCGCCAGGGCCACACTTTTCCTGGCCATGCCAACGCCAAACCAACCGGGCATCTCTCCCCAGATCATCCCCAGACCGCTGGCCGCCAAAAGCAGAAAGGCCGGGGCGATCAGGGCCAAATGCCGGGCATTCATATAGGCGGGCTGCACCAAGTTGACAGCGTACAGAACCAGCACAGGGATCAACAGATAGACGGGCAACAACCAGCCCCCCTGGCGTCGCAGACCCGGTCGCCGGATGCCCCACAGCACCCCCACCCCGGCCAGTCCCGCGTAGATCAGATCAAACCACCAGACCTGGGTGATATCTACACTCAACCCCAAACTGTAGGCGTTGAGCATGTCCCGCACCATGATGCCCAGGGAAACCGTACTCAGATTGCTGCCGGCCCCAGGCTGACCCAGCAGCCACCATGCGCCCAGTCCACCCAGGCCCGCAGCCCCGGCCAATATCGTCCCCAACAAGCCCCAGGCCAGCCACGGTTTGCGCGGCACCCAATGGCTAAAAATTATCAGGGCATGGACCGCCAGCAACAGCACCCCAAAATAGTGGGTGAAGAGAAAGAAGGGCAGCAGCCCCCCATAGGCCCATCCCCAACGGGCCTGCCCTTGCTCGGCCCAGCGCATGAGCAGATAGGTGGTCAACAGTCCCAGCCAGGCCCACAGGGCATAGGGGCGGGCTTCTTGCCCATACCAAAGAAAAAAGGGGCTGACCGCGGTCAGCAAGGCGGCCCACATGGGGGTGCTTGACGGGGCAATGGTCTGCTTGGCCAGACGCCGGGCAAAAACCCAGGCCGTGGGCACCAGCAGCGTGGCGGCCAGGAGCGAGGGGAAGCGCAACACAAACTCGCTGATCCCGGCCAGGCGCACGAAAAGACTCAAAAGCAGGAAAAAGGTAAAGGGGTGTTGATCTCGGGTGACGACCTGGCCGGCCCCCTGCGCAAGCACTCCATCCACAATCGTGATGCGGCCCAGAAGCAAGTCGATCCAGCCGGACTCGGCCCGCTGCAAGCTGAGGCTCTCATCCCACCACAAGGTTTTGAGATCCAACTGCCAGACCAGCCGACCAAAGGCGGCCAAAATCAAAAAAAGCAGCAGCCAACGTAGCCACGCAGAGGGGGCGGGCAAGGAAAAAACGGCAGACGTTGAAGCTGGATCAAGCCGGTGTAGAGAGGACGAGCGTCGAGGCTGCATGGGGTCTATTATGCCCGACCCCCCATCGGCACGCAAAAGTGAGGCCAACACGGAGTGCTACCCGTTGCCAGATTTACCCTTATGTAAATACAGCGCAAGATGTTGTTGGGCGATGTTTTCCCAGGAAAACTGACCGCTGGCCTGCCGGGCATGATGCCCCAGAGAGTGGGCCAAGGTCGGATCTTGGGCGATGCGGGCCACGGCCTGGGCGGCGGCCTCGGCATCGTTCACGGGGACGCAGAGCAGGTCGCGGCCATCCACCAGCTCGGTCGTTCCCTCGGCAAGGGTGGTGGTGACAATAGGGCAACCTTGGGCCAGGGCTGCCATCAAAGATCCCCGGCGCAGGCTGGCTCCGTCTGTGAAGGGCAGCAGCATCACGTCGCAGGCGGCCAGATCCGCGCTCACCTCCGCATCGGGCAGGAAGCCGGTCCACTGCATGTGGTCCACCACGCCCAGGGTTTGGGCCAGGGTCTCCACTTCTTGCAAATAGGCGTGATTGGTGGGATCGCTGGCCCCCACCCGGTCCCCGATCATGAGCAGCCGGGCCGGGAGGCCGGACTGGCGCAGGATATGCAGGGTGCGGATCAGGGTGAGGCCGCCCTTGCTGCGGTTGAGGAAGCCAAAGTAGCCGATAACCAGATCCTGCGGGCTGTAGCCCCTGGCCTGGCGACGGGCGGTGCGTTGCGCTGGTGTGACCGTGCGGGCCGGGATGTTGCTGCCGATGGGGATGGAAACGGCATCGGACCGTTCGAGTTCCACAATATCCCGGTCCGGTTCGTTGGTGAAAATGAGCAGATCGCTGCTCTTTACCGGCATCAAATTGATCAAGATGCGGATGCGATCCCCAATCTTGGGCAAAAGATAGGGGTAACGCAGATCGTGGTACGTCCAGGCCGTGGACAATCCATTCCTGCGCCAGAAATCCGGGGCCATGTTGATACTGGGATTCATGCGAAACGCGGCGGTCTGATATTGGACATGAATCCAGTCGGCCCCAATCTCCCTGGCCAGGACCACCGCCTGACGCATGGCCCGACGGCCCCAACGCCCATGGCGCGCATAGATCGTCACCCCGTCCTCAGTCCGCGGCGGCCCGGCGGCTTTGGAGGTCAACACGCTCACCCGCGCCCCCAAAGGCACCAGGGCTTGGGCCAGGGCCTTTGTATAGGCTCCAACCCCCCCAGCCATAGGCGGATACTCCCCAGTCACAAACAAAATATGCAGCATTCTGCTCATCTCTTCAACCCCAATCCCCAATCCCCCAATCCCCAATCCCCCAATCCCCAAT
>JAGNDO010000103.1:12084-16551 GCA_018003515.1 Caldilineaceae bacterium | reverse complement strand
TTCAGTCCTTGCGCTGCGATCATGGCTTGACGAACCGCTTCGCCCACGTCGATGGCCCCCAGGTCGTCCTTGCGCAGCCAGATCAGGAATTCGATGTTGCCGGCGGGGCCGGGGGCGGGGGAGACGGTGAGACCGGCCACGGAGAGGCCCAGCTCTTGGGCCAGCTCCGCGGTCTCGTGGATCACCCTGGCGTGGGTGTGGACATCCCGCACCACGCCGCCTTTGCCCACGTCCGAGCGCCCGGCCTCAAATTGGGGCTTGATCAGGGCGATGACCTGGCCGGTCGATTTGAGCAAGTTGAGGGTGGGCGGCAAAACCAAACGCAGGCTGATAAAGCTGGCGTCGATCACAGCCAGATCCGCCAGGACCAGCGGGGTTGATTCGTCAGGGCCGGGCAACCGATCCAAATAGCGGATGTTCGTGCGCTCTACCACCACCACCCTGTCATCCGAGCGCAATTTCCAGGCCAGTTGACCGTAGCCCACATCCACGGCGAAGACCTGGGCCGTGCCCCGCTGCAATAAACAATCCGTAAAGCCGCCGGTGCTGGCCCCCACGTCCACAGCCACGAGATTGGTCACATCCAGGGCAAAATCCTCCAGGGCCGCCTCCAACTTCAACCCGCCCCGGCTGACAAACTTCAACCCCGCCCGCACCCGGATCGTGCCCTCCACGGAGACTTTGGTCCCCGGCTTGTCCACCACCACCTCATCCACCAACACCTCCCCGGCCATGATCAGCCGTCGGGCCTGCTCGCGGCTTTCCACCAGATCTTGCTCCACCAGGAGCAGATCCAGCCGTTGCTTTTTGGGGCGTGGGGTGGGCATGGGCATGGGCATGGGCATGGGTGGGGCCTTTCGGTGGAGAGAAGTGAAAATTGAAAATTGAAAATGGAAAATTGAAAATGGAAAAGTTTTACTGGTGGGTATCACCGAACCACACCAATAAAACTTCTCAATTCTCCAATTTCAATTCTAAATTAGACTTCGTGCATAGGCCAATCGGTGAGTTTGGGCAAATCTAGGCATTTTTTGGTATCCTTTGAAGCCGCTGGTTTTGACGCTTCTGCGGGCATACAGTAAGATGGACTGCGCCGTGGGGCGCAGAGCGCCCGGTTGCGTTCCCACGCGGAGCGTGGGAACGAGAGAGCGTGGGAACGAGAGACGCGGAGCGTGGGAACGAGAGAGAGCCGCCCGACTTATTTTGGAAAATTGATTATTATGTCCACAAGTACCGTTACATCCTCCCCTAGTTTGACCGCCAACCTGCGGGGTGTGGTCAAGACCATGCGCATCAAGCAGTGGAGCAAGAATGTCTTTGTCTTTGCCGCCCTGGTCTTTGATGGCAAGCTCTTTATGCCGGATCTCTTTCTGCGCACCCTGGCCGCCTTTGGCCTCTTCTGCATGGCCGCCAGCGCCGTCTATCTGCTCAACGATCTGGTGGACATCGAGAAGGACCGGGAGCATCCCAAGAAGCGCTTTCGCCCCCTGGCTGCGGGCAAATTGTCCCCCAGATTTGCCGCGGTGACCGCGGCCGTGTTGGCCCTCCTCAGCCTGGGCGGCGGCTTTGCCCTGGAACCGTGGATGGGGGCCATCCTGCTGCTCTATCTGGCCCAAAACTTGCTCTACAGCTATTGGCTCAAGCACGTGGTGATCATCGACGCCATGATCGTCTCCTTTGGCTTTCTGCTGCGGGTGATCGCCGGGGTCGTCGTGGTGCATGTCACCAACTTCAGCCCCTGGCTCTATGTGTGCAGCGCCCTGCTCACCCTCTTCATCAGCTTTGGCAAACGCCGCCACGAACTGGTTCTGCTGGACGGCAACGCCACCAGCCACCGGGCCATCCTCCAAGAGTATAACCTGCCCTTTCTGGACCAGATCATCACCCTGATCACCACCAGCATGCTCCTGGCCTACACCCTCTACACCTTTGAGGCCAAGACCGCCCTGGCCAGCAGCCAGCGCATGTTGCTCACCGTGCCCTTTGTTTTCTACTTTGTTCTGCGCTATCTCTACCTGATCCATGTGAAAAAGCTGGGTGGCGCGCCCGAAGAGCTTCTGTTTGAAGACAAGCCCCTTCTTGCCGGGGTGATCCTGTGGGGCGCGGCGGCCATTGCGGTGATCTACTGGCCGGTGTAATGAGTGATGAGTAACGAGTAAAAAAATGGGGCATGCGACGTCAACCGTCACATGCCCCATTTTTTTACTCGTTACTCATCACTCATTTATTCCGTCACAAACTGGGCCCACGCCCCTTCCATGCCGTCATCGGTGACGCCGTAGAAGATGCGCACCTGTCCATTTTCACGCAGGGCCAGGTCATAACGCACCTTGCCCGCCCGTTTGCTGGCAATGATCAGACCGGCATCGCCCTTCCATTCCACTTTGGCCTTGTCCACCGGGTGATCTTCGTATTGAGAGATGGCATATTCCCACAGGCGCCGGGCGCTCTTGCGGGTGACATTCTTGACGACTCGGCCATTGCGCAGGTCTTGGATGCCATAATAGTTGATGCCCTTGCGGTCCGCCACCTCCACAATCTCCACCCCGATCTGGGGCAGATAAAAAGAGTCACCGGGGATGATGGTGTGGGGAGAGCTGTCAGCCGTGTCCGAGATCTTCTCTGGGGCCGACGTGGCCTTGGGGATCTCGGTCTCGGCTTGGGGCTTCACATCCTCCTTGCCGGAGCGCTTGCGGCGGGAGGAGCGGCGCTTCTTGCTGGCGGCGTTCTCCTTGGCATCCTTGCCCTCAGCGGGCTTTTCAACCGGGGTTGAGTGCTGGGCCGGTGCGCTCTGGGGGAAGGCATCCATGTCGCCGGCCAAAGTCTCCATGACCAGGGCCACAATCTCATCCCGCACGGCCAGGTTCGTGTCCCCATCATCCCGCACATAGAACTTGGAGCCGTCCAGACAATAGGGGCGTTCATCCCCCCGAGGCACGGAAATTCGCAACAGGTTGACCCCGTGGCTCTTCAGTCCCTCGATCTTGACATCCAGGGGCGGGGTCAGCCGCTCCTCCATAGCATCCTGCACCTCTTGCAGAACCAGGTTGGGCTTGGGCAATCCCTTGGGCGTGCCCTTGCGAGCGCTGGCCCCCAGGTAGATGGTGCCGCCGCTGGTGTTGGCAAAGGCGCACACATCGGCCAAAATGGCCATGATGCGTCCCCCCCGCTGGCTGGTGGACTCGTGGAAGCTCTGGACCAGGGTGCTGCCCTCTTTCCAGGCGGTCTCCAGTTCATCCACCACCTCTTCCTTGTGGTGGAAGGGCCGGGTGCGGTCAAACTGTTTGCTCTCGAAGAGGGCTTCCAATTCTTCGTAGGTCGGAGCGTCCAGCAGAACTTCGGTGGCCCGGTCGCCGATACCCAGACGTTTGGGATTTTTGGGGTCAAAGATGATGCGGTGGGCGTCGCTGCCTTGGATGCAATGCATCCGCCGGGGATATTCGGGCTTGCTGCCGTTGAAGAAGCGGCGGGTGGCCTGATAGCTGCGGCTTTCCAGATCTGTCACCTCAATGGCGATCAGATTGGGATCCTGGGTATAGGAGATCTTGGTCTGGCCGCCAAAGGGGAAGTTGCGCATGGCCACACCGTGGGTGCTGTTGGCATGGGCCGCAATCGCCATGCCCCCGGCCTCGTTGATGGTGCGGTACGCGGTGATCACATCCGCGGAGGAGCCAGTCTCCGTGCTGCCCATGTCCAATTTTTCGGCCGGCACATTCAGGGAGAGCAGAATATGTTCCAGTTGGCGAACAGAGGTTTCCGGCGGGAAGATGCCCAGGATGTGGAAGCCAAAGGTGGCGGTAAACTCAAAGCCGGGCAGAACCAGGATCTTGTCGGCCAATCTGCGCCATTCGGCCAATTGGGTGCGCTCCGTGTCGGTCAAGCGTTTCTGCTCTTCCAACCGAGTCAGCCACTCGATCTCTCGGCGCATGGCCCCCACACCGGCCACGGTATTGTGGTCGGTGATGGCCACAATGTCCAATCCCTTGGCATCTGCTGCTTGCAACCACTCTAAATAGGTCGCCTTGGGCTGTTCATAATCGTTGGAGGCGGGGGTATGAAGATGGAGATCCATCTTGTACCAATTGCGTTTGCCCGTGGGGGCGGTGGGAGCCGTTGGGCCTGTGCTGCTGGTGTCGCTTGCGCTGCCAGCAGTACCTGGGGTACTTGCGGATCCTCTATTCGGTTTTCGTCGGTTAGTCACTAAAACTCACTGTCCTTTCCACTGCACGTCCGGCCAAATCGCTGATCCGCCGGATCTGTGGTGGTAGTATTGTGTAACGGTTGGCCGCTGCAAAAATGCTGAAAAGGCCTGAACCATTACGGTTAAAAAAATATGTTGGCAAATTGATGGACGGGTTCGGTTTGCCCAGAAATTGGGGCTTATGGGGTTCGGTCGCCATCGCAAACATAGGTGCCGAGCGACACCCACGTGGCAGTGTGCCACAGTTGCTGGGTTATGTCAAAAGG
>JAGNDO010000103.1:7461-11984 GCA_018003515.1 Caldilineaceae bacterium | reverse complement strand
TCACCCGCTCACCCGCTCACCCGCTCACCCGCTCACCCCTTCGGCAGTAAAGCCGCGTCCAGCACCTCATCCACCGTGTCTACGAGGATGAAGGTCATGCGTTCGCGCACGGTTTCGGGGACATCGTCCAGATCCGCGCCGTTGCGCTTGGGCAGGATCACCGTGTCCAGACCAAAGCGGGTGGCGGCCAGGACTTTTTCTTTGAGGCCACCGATGGGCAGCACCTTGCCCCGCAGGGTGATCTCCCCGGTCATGCCCAGGTTGGGACGCACGGAGCGGCCCGTGAGCAGACCGGCCAGGGCCGTGGCAATGGTGATGCCGGCGCTGGGTCCGTCCTTGGGGATGGAGCCAGCCGGGATGTGCAGGTGAATGTCCATGTTCTCGAAGAAATCCGGGGCGATGTCCAGATCCGCGGCCCGGCTGCGCACATAGCTGAGGGCGGCCTGGGCGCTTTCTTTCATCACATCGCCAAGCTGGCCGGTGATCATGAAGCCCTTTTTGCCCTGAGACTGGGTGGCCTCAAAGAAGAGGATGTCGCCCCCGGTCATAGTCCAGGCCAGGCCAATGGCCACGCCGGGCATTTGGGTGCGTTCGGCGATCTCCTCGCTGTGGATCTTGATCTTGCCCAGGTAGGCGGTCAAATGCTCCGGCAGGATCTCTGGGTTGGGGAGGAGGTCACCTGCGGCCACTTTGGACGCAATTTTGCGGCAGACCTTGCCGATCTCCCGCTCCATGGCCCGCACCCCGGCCTCCCGGGTATAGCCCTCCACAATGGCCCGCAAGGTCTGCTCGGGGAAGACAATTTCCGCCGGGCGCAGACCATTCTCCTTGATCTGCCGGGGGGCCAGATAGCCCTGGGCGATCTTGACCTTCTCGCTCTCGGTGTAGCTACTGAGTTGGATGATCTCCATGCGATCCCGCAGGGGGTCGGGGATGGTGTCCAACACGTTGGCCGTGGTGATGAACATGACCTGGCTCAGGTCAAAGGGCACGTCCAGATAGTGATCCCGGAACTCCCGGTTCTGCTCCGGGTCCAGCACTTCCAAGAGGGCGCTGCTGGGGTCGCCCCGGAAGTCGCGGCCTAGTTTGTCCACCTCATCCAACATGAAGACCGGGTTTTTGGACTCCACCCGGCGCAGGCTTTGGATGATGCGACCGGGCATGGAGCCGATATAGGTGCGGCGAAAGCCCCGGATCTCGGCCTCGTCCCGAATGCCGCCCAGGGCCAGACGCACAAATTTGCGCCCCATGGCCCGGGCAATGCTGATGCCCAGGCTGGTCTTGCCCACCCCTGGCGGCCCCACAAAACAGAGGACCACGCCCTCCCGCTCCCGACGGATCTTGTCCCGCACGTCTTCCTCTGCGGGGGGGAGCATGGGCAACACGCCGGGGTCGGCCCCGTTGCCGCCACTCCCAGTCCCAGTCCCATTCCCGTCATCGCCGCTGCCGATTGGCTCCAACCCGGCCATCAGCTCCTCAAGGGCGGCGGCATCCTCGGCCTTGCGGTCGGCCCGCAATTTGCGCACGGCCAGATATTCCAGGATGCGATCCTTGATCTCATCCAAGCCATAATGGTCTTCGTCCAGGACTTGGCGGGCATGGCGGATGCCCAGGTTGTCCGGGGTGATCTTCTGCCAGGGCAGGCTGACCATAAGATCCAAGTAGGTTTTGATCACGCTATATTCGGCGGCCTGGATGGGCATACGGCGCATACGGTCCAGCTCCCGCCGGGCCTCCTTGCCCGCCTCTTCGGCCATGCCCGATGCCTGGATGCGCTCTTCCAGTTCGCGGATGTCGGCGGCCTGTTCGTCCTCTTCGCCCAGCTCTTTTTGGATGGCCTTGAGCTGTTCTCGCAAGAAGAAATCCCGCTGCATGTGTTCCATTTCGCTCTGGGCCTCGGATTGGATCTTGCGGCCCAGTTCCATCACCTCCACCTCTTTGTTAAGCAGGGTGATCAGACGCAGGAGCTTCTCCCGCACAGGGTCCATGATCAAGATTTCCTGGGCCACCCCCACGGCCAGGCGCATGCTGCCGGCCACAAGATAGGCCAACTGACGGGGATCCTCCACATTGAGGGCCATCACCGCCAGCTCGTCGGGCGTCTGATGATCCAACTCCACAAAGCGGCGGAAGAGATCCTGCACGGCCCGGGAGAGGGCTTCCAGTTCCAGATTTTGCTCCATGCTTTCGGGCAGAGATTCCACCCGGGCGCGCAGATAGGGCTCATTCTGGATATATTCCTTGATGCGGATGCGCTCCAACCCCTGCACCGCCAGGCGGATCACCCCGTCCGGGGCGCGCAAAATGCGATGCACCTGGGCTGCAATGCCGATGGGGTGGATCTGGTCCGGCCCTGGCTCGTCCAGCCCTTCGTCCAGGCTGGTCACCAAGGCGATGATGCGGCTGGTGGGCAAGGCGCTCTCCACCAAGCGCAGGCTGCGGGCCTGACCGATGGTAAGCGGCAGCCACATCATGGGATAGACCACCAGGCCGCGCAAAGGCAGCACGGCGAGATCGTCGTCAATCAGAGGGTCGCCGTCATCCAGATCGGGTATCCCGCCCAGATCGTAATCGGTAAACTCATCCGATTCGTAGAGTACTTCATCCTCGAACTCATCGTCGTAATCGTCGTAATCGTCGAGGTAGTTCATAGTGTTACCCATTTGCTTTCCTACCTGATAAAGTTGATTTTGGCCGGGTCAATTTCCACGTCTCCCATTCTACCACATCTAGGGAAATTGGCAGGGGATTGAGAGACAGGGTGAAGGGGTGAAGGGGTGAAGGGATGAGGGGGTGAAGGAGCGAGGCCAGCGCAGGTTGAGTAGCCCGGCTTGACCCAATCAGTGACACGATCCAAAAAGGGAGGGCGTATCGAAACCGGAGTGGGTTGACTCATAATGGGTCAACCCGCTCCGGTTTCGATACGCCGCCGAGAACTTGAATGGTCAGCGGAGATCTCGGCGGCGGCTACTCAACCTGCGCTGGCCCCTTCACCCCTTCACCTCTCCATCTGGTCGTTCCGCCCGTCCGGGTGTATAATTCTGGACGGATTCCCCCGAGATTTTTTCGTATCTGCGCCGGGCAACGGGGCCCGGACGCATGTCTTGGGGCGGCCGCAAAAAGGTCAAAGAACCGGGGTCGGTCTCGCCTCTACTCACCACAGAACGGAGTGTGACTCATGTCAGAAAAGACCGCCAATAATCAAGTTGTTGAGTTCTTGGATGCCCTGGCTTCCGGCCAGTCAACCCCAGGCGGTGGAGGGGCCGCCGCCCTCACCGGGAGTGAAGCCGCGGCGTTGCTCAGTATGGTGATCAACTTCACCGTGGGCAAGAAGAAATACGCCGCGGTGGAAGAGGAATTCCAGGGCTATTTGGTCCGCACGGAAGTCCTGCGGGGCGAACTGCTGGCCCTGGCCGATGCAGATGTGGCTGCCTTCAACGGAGTGATGGCCACCTATGGTCTGCCCAAGGCGACGGACGAAGAAAAAGCCGCCCGCACAGAGGCCATCCAAGGCGCGACCAAGGGTGCAGCCAAGGTGCCCATGACCGTGGCCGAGAAGTGCCTGGCCGTGCTGGAACTGGTGGCCCCTGTGGGCAGCCAGGGCAACACCAATGTGGTCAGCGATGCCGGCGTAGCCATGTATTTGGGCTTTGCCGCCCTGCAAAGCGCCCTGATCAATGTCAACATCAACCTGAAATTTATCAAAGACGAGGCCTTTGTGGCCGAGTTTGCCGCCCGCAAAGAGACGGTGTTGGCCGCCGCCAAAGCAGCCTATGCCGCCGGAAAAGCCGCCTGTGAAACCACCTTGGAGATTTCCCTATGAGTGCCCACCTTTTAGATGGCAAGAACCTTTCCAAAGAGATCAAAAACCGGGTTAAAACAGAAGTGACCGCCTTTACCGCGGCCCACAGCGTGACCCCCACCTTGGCCGTCGTCCTCATCGGCGATGATGGCGGAGCGGCTGGTTATGCCCGGGCCATCGAGAAAAATTGCGCCAGCGTCAGCATGGCCTTCCGGGGCGTGGAACTGGGCGCGGACACCACCCAGGCCCAGGCCGCGGCAGCGGTCAAC
The DNA here is from genome assembly GCA_018003515.1 of Caldilineaceae bacterium. GTDB lineage: Bacteria > Chloroflexota > Anaerolineae > Caldilineales > Caldilineaceae > JAGNDO01. Next base: position 7,913 of record JAGNDO010000103.1, on the reverse strand, counting down.
GCCCTCAACGACGACCCCACGGTCCACGGCATCATGGTGCTGGAGCCGGTCCCCGCCCAGGTGGATCTGGACGTGCTGGTCTTGAGCATCGCCCCCACCAAGGACGTGGACGGGGTCAACCCCATCAACGCCGGTCGGTTGAGCGCCCAGCGTCCCCCCTTCTTTGTCCCCGCCACCCCTCTGGGCGGCGTGGCGTTGATGGAGGCCGCCGGGGTCGAGTTCAAGGGCAAGCGGGTGGTCATGCTGGGACGCAGCGACATCGTGGGCAAGCCTATGGCCATGCTGATGCTGCACCGCCACGCCACGGTGACCATTGCCCACAGCCGCACGGTGGATCTGCCCGCCCGCTGTCGCGAGGCGGACATCCTGTGTGTGGCCATTGGCCGCCCGGAGATGGTGAAGGCCGACTGGGTCAAGCCCGGCGCGGTGGTGGTGGATTTCGGCACCACCTA
>JAGNDO010000103.1:3309-7361 GCA_018003515.1 Caldilineaceae bacterium | reverse complement strand
AATCCCCAATCCCCCTCCAAAAAATCACTCACAAGATCGGGTTCGGCATGCGCGGAGTCGTCGTCAAATATAATGTAGAACGCGGGTTTGGGTTTATCCGGCCCCTGGAAAATGAACGGGAAAAGCATCCCAAAGATTTTTTTGTCCACATCAGCGGTGTGGAGAATCAGAAGCCTCTGATCGTAGGTCAAAATGTGACCTTTGAGGTGATCCAGACACCCAAAGGCCCCCAGGCCGTGAAGGTGCGGGTCGGATTCAAGGCCAGCTCCCCCACGGCAGTGGCCATGACCGTGGCGATTGTGATCGGCGCGCCGTTGATGGCCCTGGCGGCCATCATCTTGGGGGCATCCTGGCAGTGGAGCTTTCTGATCGCCGTCAACCTCACCACTCTCGCCCTCTATGCCTACGACAAAACCGCCGCAACCCGAGGGGTGATGCGCATGCCGGAAAATGTCCTGCACGGGCTGCACCTTCTGGGCGGATCTCCTCTGGCCCTGATCGGCCAACTTATCCTGCGCCACAAAACCCGCAAACAACCATTTCAAACCATCTTCTGGGGGATTGTGGCGGTTCAAATTGTCGCCACTGCCCTCTACCTCTGGTTGAGGTGAGATACGAGGGGCACGGGGCGAGCCAAACAGTTCCCGACTCCTGCTCCACATCCCGCAATTCGCCCCTCGCAACTCGCAACCCGCCCTTGAAAGGAACAGCTCATGGCCGATCAACTGGCCTTGTTTATAGACTTTGAAAATGTGGCCATCTGGGCCGACGAACACTTTTTTGATCTGGACCTGACCCGGCTGATGGAATATCTGCAATCCCGCGGGCCGGTGGTGATCAAGCGGGCCTATGGCGACTGGCGGCGCTTTGGCAAGTATCGCAACGATATGCTCAACAACGCGATGGATCTGATCCAACTTTACAGCGTGCGGGTGGGCAAAAACCGGGCCGACATCCGCCTGGCCTTGGATGCCTTCGAGGTGGCGCTGATCCGGCCCCAAGTCAGCACCATTGTGATCATGTCCGGGGATAGTGACTTTGGCCCCCTGGCTTCCAAGCTGCGGGAATATGGCAAATATGTGCTGGGCATCGGCCCCAGGGAGATCACCCACCCCCTGTTGGTGCGTTCCTGTGACGAATTCCTCTATTTGGAAACGGTCATGGGACAAAATTTGGAAACCTTGGACACATTGGCCTCGGAACGGGACCATGCCCGCAAATTGTTGCGCAACGCTCTGGCCGTCTTTGGGCGCAAAGGAGAATTGCCCGTCTCGGCCAGCCAGCTAAAATCCACCATGCTCTCCATGGACTCTACCTTTAACGAGGCCAATCTGGGCTTTAACCAGTTTCGGGGTTGGCTGGAAAACACCTTGGATATGGTGCGTCTCTACTTTCGGGGCATGGAAATGTTTGTGGCCCCGGCGGATTTCAAGGTACCCGAAGGCTTTGCGGCCATCAGCCAGCCCGATGCCCGCTCGCTTGAAGCCCCCCCGGCTCAGCCCCAAACCAGTCTGGCCGATCTCTATGCCGGCATCTTCTCCAACGCCGTGGCCGCAGACATGGAAGTGCGCCGGGATGTGCTGCGGGATCTCTATCGGGAGCTGAACGAAAAGCCCGGCGAGTGGGTACCGGGGGATCTGCTGGCCGAATTGCAGGATCGCTACGATTCCCAGGGGCTGGCCCGCAGCAAGACCCTGCTCATGCGCATCTGGCAGATGGGCTTCTATCAACGGGCGTATGACTATCTGGGGTCGCCCTCCTTTAGCACCAAAGTGCGTCTGGCCCCGGAGATCGACAGCCAATCCGCCTTTATCCGGCGGGCCGAGTCTCGCTTTATCTATGCCGTGGTGGAGGCCGGACTGGAGATCGATCAGGCCGAATTGGCCAGTCTGCTGCTCCACGACCGCACCCAGCCCGACTATATCCAGGAATTGCTGGACGACTTGGTCAACCGGGAGCGAGTTGTGGTGACCGAGGGCCGCTATCGTCCCGCTGGCCGCAGTGAGAATCCCCTGTTGGACAACCCGGAACTGGCCGACATCATCCAAGAGATCCGCGAGGTGAGGCTGCCCGACGGCCTGAACCGGGATCTCTCCCAGGCCAAGGAGCTGGCCAAGAACGGCATGGCCAAGCGCACGGAAGATTTCAGCGCCTCGGCCAGGGACTATCTCTATGCCTGCCGTCTGCAATGGGATGCCTGCGAACAGGGCGACCCGGAAGCCAGCCTGGACGATCTGCGCTGGTACATCGCCTCCTATGCCTCGGTGAAGGCCGGAGAGCTTTCCCAGAGCCTGCATCTCTATGATGAAGCCCGCAAATACTATTGGGCCTTCTTCTCCTTGGTGCAAGAGGGCACGCCCCTGTGGGACCGCATGAGGGGGCTGGTCAACCCCATGCTCCACTACTATTGGCGCAACCTGGCCAGAGAACTCAACATCGAGGTGCGCTTCACCTCCTCCCCCACCAACATCGCCGCGGAGATCGCCGGCCACAGCGACGAACGGCTGCGGGCCAAGTGGCGGGATGTCACCCGCAAGCTGGTCCAGATCAACCCGGACCTGCTCAAGCGTGTGACCAACCAGATCGTCCTCAACTGGGAGGACTCCCCGGATCACATGTCCGTGGCCACCCAGATCCAGGACATGCTGAAGGAAGAATAAATGGCCCAGCCAACCGCGCCCAGGGAGAAGGCCAGAGAGCAGGTCAGCGGGCCAAAGCGCGGGCTTGTCCATCTGGGCGCGCTGGTGGGCTATGCCCTGCTCACCCTGCTGATGACCTGGCCCCTGGCCCGCAACCTGACCACGGCCATCCCCGGTGACAGCTTTGACGGCTGGCAAAATTATTGGAACCAATGGTGGATCAAAACCGCCCTGGTGGACGGTCTGCGCAGCCCGCTGATCACGGATCTGCTCTACCATCCCACCGGGGTGGGTCTTTATTTCCACACCCTCAACCCCTTCAACGGCCTCACCACCCTGCCCGTCCAACTCAGCGCCGGGCTGATCCCCGCCTACAACGCCGTGGTCCTGATCAGCTGGGTGCTGGGCGGCTACGGCGTCTTCCTCCTGGCCCTCTACATCCTCACCCGCCCCCAAACCGCCATTCGCCATTCGCCATTCGCCTATTCGTCCGCCTTCATCGCCGGTCTCATCTTCACCTTCTCCCCCTTCCACATGGCCCATCTCCTGGGCCACATGCAGGTGATGAGCCTGGAATGGATGCCCTTCTACCTCCTGGCCCTAATCCAGGCCACGGATCGGGCCAAGTCCGGGCGGCCCTGGGTGCGCCACGCCCTCATGGCCGGTCTCTTCCTCACCCTGGTCGGCCTGTGCGATTGGTACTTCGTCCTCTATTTATTCTTGTTCACGGGGCTGTATTTGGCTTGGGGGATTGGGGATTGGGGATTAGGGATTTGGCGCTCGCGCTCCCTCGACCGCAACACACAACCCCCAACCCCCAATCCCCAATCCCTTCTTCCCGCCCTCGTCGCCGGAACCCTCTTCGTCCTCCTCCTCTCCCCCATGCTGCTGCCTATGGTTCAGGAGGCGCGCCAGTTCAGTTTTATGGTGCGCCCCTCGTCGGATCTGTACATTTTGAGCGCCAGCGTCATGGACTTTTTGACCCCCAACCGGCTCCACACCCTTTTTCGCCCGCAAAGTTTCACTTGGGTGGGGAACCAGTTGGCTCCGGTCAGCGAACGCACCATCAGCATCGGCTACACGGTGATCATTTTGGCCCTGGTCGCCGCCTGGCGAGACCGGCGGCGCGCCGGCTTCTGGCTGGTCAGCGCCGCCTTCTTCCTGCTCCTGGCTCTGGGACCGGCCATCCACCTGGGCAACATCACCCAGGCCGACATCCCCGTGGGGGACGCCCCTGCCAGTTGGACCCTCTATGGTCTGGTCAACCGGCTGATCCCCTTCATGCGCATCAGCCGCAGCGTCAGCCGTTTCGCCGTCATGGTGCAACTGAGTTTGGCCATCGCCGCGGCCATAGGGCTGGCAGGGATTGGGGATTGGGGATTGGGGATTGGGAAGAAGGGATTAGGGATTGGG
>JAGNDO010000103.1:0-3209 GCA_018003515.1 Caldilineaceae bacterium | reverse complement strand
CCGGACATTTTGACCATTGACCCGGACCAATTGGGCCAAGTCAGCCTGACCGTTTTGAGCGATTTGGGCGTGGGCTGGGTGGTGCTGGACCGCTACAAGATGCCCGGTGGACTGGAGCGAACGTACACGGAGGAGTTGGCCGGGGCCATCTTCGCAGGGGTGGACCCCCTATACGAAGATGACCGCATCACGGCCTATGTGGTGCATCCACCGGAAACCCCCCAACCTTATGTCGCCCTGGGCGCGCTAAACTGGGGACCGCTGACCGCGGACGGCGACACCCCAGCCGCCCGTGCCCTCTTGGACGGTCCGGCCCGACTGGATCTGCACCATCTGCCCGTGGGCGCGGGGGTGGAGATCCGCTATCGCACCCAGGCTGATGGGCGCGCTGTCGTCCACGCCGGGAGCGACCCGGAGGATCAGCCCCTGGCTCAATTGCCCCCGGCTCCTCAAGGCGAGACGATCCTGTTCTCACTCCCGGTGGGGGCCGAGACAGATACCCTGATTTTTCAGGCCGAGCAAGCCAACACCGTATGGATCGAGTCTATCCGCCTCGTCTTGCCCGCGGGGCTGTTCCTCTCTTCAAAATGAGTCAAGAAAATCCGTTCAAAGAAAGGTAATTCACCATGATAAACGCTCACCAAGTCCTGCCTCTCCGACGTATCCGACGTATCCGATGGCACAGTCTGGGGCTGACCCTGCTTCTGCTCTTGGCCCTGGTTGTGGCCGGGTGCGGTGGGGATGAGGAAGCCGCCTCCCCTGATCCCACCGCCGCCCCCACCACCGCCGCAGCCGGCCCGGCCCAGGCGGATGCCACCGCCACCTCCGCACCAAAGGCAGAGGCCAGCAAATCAGATACCCCGACTCCCGTAGCCGCATCCGCACCCGCTGCGGGCGAGGTGTTGCCTCCGGGCAAGGTGCTTAAATCCTTCCGGGCACACAGCGAGTCGGTCTTCTCCACCACCTATGCCGACGGCACGGTGGACGAGCAGAAATCCAGCTTCGAGTCGGCCTTTGTGCGCACAGATGGCCCCTTTGGCTTTGACGAGAGCTTCGAGATGGCGACCACGGACGCTGCCGAGGCCGGAGCCGACGCCGAGAAGATGGTGATCATCTCTGTGGGCGAAAACACGGCCATCCAAATGATGGGCGAACAGTGGACCGTGACCGCCCGAGATGGGGACCAGGCCAGCCCCTCCTTCGAGATGTTCTCCGGTCTGCCTGGGGAGATGGGTGACACCCTGCGGGACGCCGAAAAGATCGGGGACGAAACCGTGAGCGGCATCAAAACCACCCATTACCGAGTGGAGGACAAGACCGTTTTCGAGGCCATGCTGGGCACCATGATGAACGAGGACGAGGGCAAATTGGTCCAGCTTGGCTACGATGTGTGGGTTGCCAAAGAGGGCGGTTTTGCCGTCAAATATCAATTTGTGATCGAGGCCGAAGATGCCAAAGTCATGGACGCTGATGGCCAAGAGGTGATGGCCCCCAAGATGCTTATGTCCATGAGCTATGAGCTGAGAGACATCAACACCTCCATCACCATTGAGTGGCCGGCGGATGCCCCGGAGCCGGGCCAGATCGACATGCCCGGCTTTGATCCCGGCCAGTTCCCCTTGCCCCCAGAGAGCAAGGTCGAGGCCAGCATGTTTGGCATCACCACCCTGACCAGCACCCTCAGCCCGGAAGAGGTGACGGCCTTCTACACCGAGGCCCTGACCGACCTGGGCTGGACCGTGGACGGCATGGCCGGTTTCTTCAACTGGAGCAAGGACGATCTGACCCTCTCTATGGTCATCGGCCCGGATGAGGAGAATGGCGGCACACGGGTCACGTTGCTGCCGGGGCAATAGGGCGACTCTGCGGCAAAAAAGGGGGGCGGGACACGATGGGTTGTGTCCCGCCCCCTTTTTTTGTTTGTTGTTTTGGCGTAACGACCAAGCCACACGTCAAAAGTAATCGTTCAGCCCCCGCCCCCCTAGCCCCCCAACTTTGGGGGGAACTGTCCAGCACCTCCCCCAGAATTGGGGGCCGGGGGGCGGGGTGAACGATTACAACCGGTCAAAGACTACATGAGCTTGTCATTGGCATAGACCAATCCAAGTTGCTTTTTGATCTCGTCAATGGTTTCCATCAACTGCAAGGTGTCGGAAAGGGGCATGATTTCATTTTCCAGCAAGCCGTTTCTGATCGATTCCGAGGCCGCCTCTATTTCAAAGCTAAACCCGGTATTTTCATCAAACGGCAGTTTCACCTGAACCGGTTCCTGATCGTTTAGCTCAAGCCAAACTTCCTGGGTGCGCAAGAAATCTTTGGGAATGGTAATTCTGCCTTTGGTGCCGATGACTTCCGCCCGGGACGCCACGGGCGCATTGACGGTCGAATTTAGAAAGGCCAAACAGCCGGATGCGTATTTCATCAGATAGGACGACTGCTCGTCCGCACCCGCAAAGCCGATTTCGCCAAGGGCTTTGATTTCAACCGGTTTTTGCCGCATCACCATGTTGGCGAAAGAGAGCGGATAGATCCCCGCATCCAGCAAGGCACCGCCGGCCAGGTCAAGATTGTAGAGCCGATGGGTTGGATCGAAGGGAAAGAGAAAGCCGAAGGTGGCCCGCACTTGTTTGATGGGTCCGATGGCGTCTTCGGCCAGCCAGGCCCGAAGCTGGACCATGGCGGGCAAAAACCGAGTCCACATGGCCTCCATCATAAATAGCTGTTTGGCCTCGGCCAGGGTGATCAAGGCTTTCATCTCCCGGGCATTCACCGTAAAGGGCTTCTCGCAGAGGACGGGCTTGTTGGCCTCAAGCACCTGTTTGACATTTTGATAGTGGAAATTGTGGGTGGTGGCCACGTAGACGGCGTCGACCTCCGCATTGTTGAGCAGCCCGGCGTAGTCGGTATAGACATTTGGGATCGAATGCTTTTTGGCAAAGGCCTCGGCCCGGCCAGGGGTATTGGACGCCGCGGCGATCACCTGCACGCCGTCCACCACGGCAGCGCTTTCGGCGAACATATTGGCAATCCAACCGCAGCCGATAATGCCCCAATTGATCGTTTTCTTCATCGTACCTTCCCTTCTGTGAGGTTGTCATGCTGTGGGTTAAGTCGATCTCTATCCAGGCAGATGATATGTTTGATCTGTTGGCCTGTCAAACGCCTTACGCGTCCAATCCGGTGGGATAGCGCAGGTGAGGCGTCAGCGC
>JAGNDO010000029.1 GCA_018003515.1 Caldilineaceae bacterium | reverse complement strand
ATGCCGCCCTGGAATCTATGGGCGAGGGTCATGTGGAGCGACGGCTGACCGCCTTCCTCTACGACGACCAGGTGGCCGCCTTCATCACCGGGCGCATCGACGGCTACAACCCGGCCAACGGCGTGCTGACCGACTACAAGACCGCCATACGTCTGCCCAGTCGGGTTCGCCCCCACCACCAGCGCCAGCTCTGGCTCTATGCCTGGCTGCTCTGGAAGAACGGGGTCGGCCTGCCTGCGTCGATTCGGGTGATCTACATCCACATGCGGGCCATCCGCAGCTTCGATGCGGTGACCCCCACCGAGCAGGATCTGGCCGAGTTGGAGCGTTCCCTGCTCCAACGCCTGCACCTGATCCTGGCCACCGAACCACCCGCTGCCCGGCCTGAAGAGTCCTGGGAGTGCAAGTTCTGCGGCTATGCGGAATGTCCGGCGCTCAAGGCACTTGTTGAGAAGAACGGACACGACAAGGAGTAGGAGCTTTCAGCTTCAAGCCATCAGTGCCGTGAATAGACCCTTTCTTCGACGTATAGGCCGATCACCATATCGGTTCCCTCGTCGAAGACGCTGACTGCTCTGACGCTGAAAGCTCTGATCCACCCATCTCTCTATCTCTACACTCAACCCTCTATCTCATCCCACAGGAGCCACCACCATGCCAACCCTCTACGACCAACTTGCACAAACCTATGCCGTGGAAGTCAAACGGGCCGACCGGGCCAAGGAGATCGTCGCCCACGGCGGCGTGACCGTCACCCACCTGGACGCAGCCTGCGTCCGGGCGGTGATCAGCGGCCACTATGCCGTGGAGATCGCCTCGCCCGTTGGCGGGCCAATCATCGCCCAGTGCGACTGTCCCGACTACCAGCACGGCCAACATCGTATGCGCCCATGCAAACACATCCTGGCCCTGGCGTTGGAAGCCAGCGGTCAACCCCTCCCCGTTGTTCCCTCCGATCCAGACCCCATCTTTGACCCCCTGCCCGACCCTGATCCTGCGCCCGTTTCCTCGGAGATTCCCTTCCGAGAACAGGTGCGCCGGGCCATCGGGCGGGCCATCGATGCCCTCTCCGCCCAAGTCTACACCGCCCTGGCCGCCGGGGAAGTCCCCTTCCTCATCGGTCCGACCGGCTGTGGCAAGACGTCGGCGGTACGGGCGCTGGCTTTGGACCGGGGCTGGGGCTTCGAGGAGATCACCGGTTCCGCTTCCTGGGCCGACGCCGACCTGGTCGGTCTGCGTACGGACCACATGGAACTGCCCGGCGTCTTCGCCCGAGCTTTCCAACGGGGACGCAACGGCGAGGAGCTTCTTCTGTTCTTGGATGAGGCCACTCGTTTCAACATCCGGGCCATGGACCTGCTCATGCGCCCCCTTCAGGCAACCCCCGCCGCCATCGCCCGCAGCATGGGCCTCCCCGCCCAGGGCGAAGTGCGCTTGGTGGAAGCGCCCTTGTGGGGCTTGGAGTGGACACCCTTGGAGAAGGTGCGCCTGGTGCTGGCTGCCAACCCCTGGGGCGCAGCCATCGACCCGGCCCTGATCCGGCGGGTGTGGCCCATCCGGGTGGAGCTGGACACGGCTGTGGCGAGTTGTTTCGACAACCGCCTGGCCGACGCCATCACCGCCTCCTGGTCTGCCGTCGCCAATGGGGAACTGCCCCTGCCCGTGGAATATCAGGGCTTGAGCAGCGCCGCCCATCCTGGCGACACCTCCATCCTCACGGCCTACCTGCTGCGCCTGTCCGTCATCGACCCCGCCGCCGCCGAAGGTTTCAAGACGGTGGTGAAAGGGATCGGACTCAGCGTGTAGCAGGACTCAGCACACAGCTTTCAGCGTCGCCGGAGGGGTGCCCGATTTCTACATTGGGCGCTTCTTCGACGAGCTGACTGCTGTCGGCTGACAGCTCAAACCCACAGGAGATTCCACCATGTCCAACCCAACGACCCCCACCCTTCAATCCGCCGCCAATCAGATCTTCTCGGTGGTGGCCCCGACCACGTCTCGGCTGGCCCGCATCCAGGTGAGCGTGAGTGACGAGGCGAGTACGGCGTCCACCGACGGCGTCATCGCCATCCGTATGCCCACCACCTTCTGCGGCGAAGCTGTGGCCGAGTCCGCGCCCATCGCCGTGGGGCTGCTGGCCCATGAGGTGGGTCACTTCCTGCAACCCCTGGCCGAGATTATCCAGGTGGAGCAGGAACACAATGTGCCCCACTGGTTGGCCAACATCGCACTCGATATCCACGATGAAACCCTCATGCAGTTGCTCTTCCCCGCCCTGGACACTCCGTTCTACGCCGTGCGCCGGGCGGTGAAGAAGGCCCATGAGGATGGGTATCGTCGGGCCATCGAGGCGGCTGCCACCTTCACCGAAGCGGCGGCAAATCTGGCCCTGCAAGCCCGCTTCACCGACCCGGACGTGCCCTTCTCGTCCCTGATGCCCTTGCCTGCCGGCTGTCCTTTTGGCCATCGGGCCGATGCGTTTCTGGCCGAGTTGCACGCCTTCGCCCATCTGCCCGCCCCTCGCCTGCCCGACGCCCTGCGCAAACTACTGCGCACCTTTCCCGAACTGGCCGAAACGCCGGTCCCGGAAATGCCCTTGGGCGACGGGGTGGTGTGGGTCGATGCAAATGGACGAATCGGAGAAGGGGTGCTGGCTGAGGCCCAGGCCCAGGCATCGAGTTGGGGGAGTGGCGGCGGCGGCAATGCCTCCGTCGAGACCCAGACCTTCCCGGTCAACGTCCCGCCGCTCCCCGAAGCCCTGCGCTATGCCTCGGCCATCCGACCCCGCTTCCAATCGGCACGGGGCGGCATCGAGGTCATCGCCCCCGGTCGCTTCGACCGGCGGGCGGCGGCACGGGGCGAGATCCCCTTTCGCCTGGCCGTCCAGGGCAAGGAAGTTCCGGCCCCTCGCCTGCTCTTGCTTCTGGACGTCAGCCCCAGCATGAATGCGGCCATCCCCGGCACGGTGCAGGCCAAGAAGGAGGTGGCCCTCATCGCGGCGCAAGCCGTGGCGTTGGCCGTCACCCGCAGTGGCGGCGACGTGGTGGGCGTGTTGTTCGCCAGCCGGGCCGTTCAGTCCCAGCGAGCGGACAGTTCCCCCCTCTTCGCCCCAACCGGTGCGGGCGGCGGTACCTGCTTCCGCTTTCTGCCCGGTCTGTGGCGAGCGTATCCGCACCATCGGGTGCTGCTCATCACCGACGGTGTGGGCAGTCTGCCCCCCATCGTCACCGCCGGCGACCGTGCCCGCACCTCCGCCATCGTCATCCCCGACGGCAACCCGGACCACGTCCGCACCCTGGCCGACCGCCTGGTCGTGCTGGACGATGTCCGCAAGTTGCCTGCGGTGGTGGCCATGCTTGTCGCCAGGGCTGAAGTAGCGTAGTCCCGCAAAGCTCTCAGCCACAAGCCTTCAGCGGCGGCAGGTGATCCTTTCTTCGATGGAGATTCCCTCGTCGAAGATTCGTCGCCTAACCGCTGCTGAAGGCTCAAAGCTGACTGCTTCTGATCCATCCATCGTTCCATCTCATCCAATTCATGCCCTATCCCACCCACAGGAGCCTACAATGTTTTCCATGATCGTCATCATGATCGTTGCCTTCGTCTGCCTGGCCATCACCGCCCGGCAAATGCATCCACCTGATAGCGACAAACAGTAGCAGAAGATACACCATTCACATCTTTATCTCTATCTCAACCCTCTATCTTCACACCACAGGAGTCCGCCATGTCAGCATCTTACGCATCCACGTTGTTGCCCGTCTTCGCCTTTCTCTTTCTGGTCATCCTGATGGGGGTGACGGTGCTGTTCGTCATGGTGGGGACCTCGGTCCTGGCCACGGTTCGCCACTTGAGCCAACCTGCTGCCAAAGACCGTCCGTCTTCCACTCGTCGTACAGCGTCTTCCCGTTTTCCTCGTCCAGATATGACCGATGTCAACGATCCTGCCCTGGCCTGGCGTCACTTCCTGGACCAGGACAATGCTTCCCTGCATTGATACAGATCCGCACATAGTCCGCACTTGGCCTGGCTCACCGCCTGGCCACAAAAAACGCCCCCGTCATCTCGACGAGGGCGTTTCTTTTTGTGGGTTGTGACGGGGCGAGTTGTAGGCACAAAAAAAGAGTGTTGCTGTCACGCTTCCCCCGACAGTGGCTTCCAACCACAACGTGACAGACAACACTCTGTGGGAAGCATAGCATGGTCGCAGAAAAGTCGCAAACCGCATGTTTACACGTCTACACGCCTGCTGACGGCTCTGGTGCTGACCGCTTTTTCCCTGTTTACATCCCCACGATGACTTCTGGTTCCATATACCGACTGCTCCACTGGTGTGTAAACAGGCTGGACGTGCCGTTGAAGAGGCTGATCAGATCCGTGAAGCGTCCCTGGCTTGCTCCGGCGTGGACACGGGCTTCCTTGGCGAAGCGGTGAGCCTGGGCAGGCGTCTCGGCGCAGAGGAGTACCTCACCTTGCAGCAGGGCCAGATTGTGCCACTTGGCCATGCGTCGCCACGGCTCCCCGCCCCGGCGCTGCACCTCCACGAAGAGGGTCTTCTCGTCCTTGGTCAACAGAATATCCGGCTCAGCAGGACCGTCCACGTCAGGGCAGACCTGGGCATCGTAGCCGAAGGTGCGGGCGTGGTGGGCGAAGGTGCAGACCGCGGCGGTGTGGGCCAGTTGGGTGGACGTGTCGCCCCGGTGCAGCCGCTCCATGCGTTCCCACTCGGACTCCACCGGTTCCAGGCCGACTTCCGTTAGCAGGGAGCGTCCCAGGTCGGTCAGGCGCACCAGGATGGTGGGCGATCCGGCGACGCGCACGGTGGCCGACTGCCACAGGCCCGACGTGGTCAGATAGGCGGCAGCCCGGCGCAAGGTGCCGGAGATGGGCAGGATGTTGCGGGCCTCGGCTTCCTGGCTCATCAGGCTGAAGCGTAGGGACCAGCCGGAGAGGGCCAGACCGGCCAGGAGGCGGTACTCCACCCAGGGGCGGGGCATTCGGGGCGGGGCGACGGCCCGCTGCACGGTGGATAGGTGATCCACCAAGGGCGGCGGTAGACCCAGGTGATGGCGGGGGCTGCTGGGCAGGGGAATTAGGCTGTTGAGATAGTCGGTACGTTGCATGGGGTCGGATCTCCTGGGTGGACTTGGCTGGATGGTCCAGCGTGGTTGAGCGGAATCGCACGAGGATGGGAGCGGAGCCGGAGGGCTTGCGGGACAGAGAAAGGGGCTGTTGGCCGGAAAGAGAAGGGCTTGCTGGGCGGAGAGCGGGGGTGGACCCGGCCTAATGGTCCTGCACCTCTCCCAGGATTTTCCAGAGTCCACTTTCCTGGCCCGTCGTCAACAGAAAAGGACGCCCCGCACGTGTGGACGTCCCCTGGGGTGGAGTATAGCGTAGATGGGCAGGATGGGCAAGAACGGGTGTTCTGGGCTAGAAGATCGACCATGAGGTTTGGCCGTTTGATAGGGGGATAGCCTATGCGCCGGGCTTCTTGGTATTGTAGGCCTCGTGGCTCAGGCATTGCAGGGGGTGAAGGGAGCCGCCCTCATCATGGAAGAGCAGACGGTAATCCCGACCGAGAGGGACAGAGATGAGGGTGCGGTCATGGTTGAGCCGCTTCCCCCGAAAATCTGTGTACGGTTTGCCCTCTTTTATTTGAGCCAGGATGATTCGGGCTTTGTCGACCAGAGACCGGTTAGGTAGATGGCGCAGGTCGATCACGTCATCTTCAAAGCGAATTTTCCATGCGGTCTTGCGGGCGGCAACCTCCTGCTCTTGGGCGCAGCGATGACAATACTGGCCGCGCCCTTGATGTCCGCAGGCGAAGGTTCTTTTGCGTCCAGCCATACGTTTTCCCACTTCTCTGCCGTCAACTTGAAGGGAATTGCCGAATCATCAGGAACTATGAAAACAATCTCCCTGGCGAAAAGTATTGTAGCGTAATCGACAGAAGTGAACAAGGAACACAGGTTCTAATGGTCGGCTCTCTGGATTCCGTGCTACAATGTGGATCGAGTCGACAGCTATTTTGTAGAACTGAGACAACCATGCCCACCGCCCATGTCAACGACATCGATCTCCACTACGAAGAACTCGGCAGCGGTCCGCCTCTGCTCCTGCTCCACGGCCTGGGGTCCAGCAGCCGGGATTGGGAACTGCAAGTGCCGGTCTTCGCCGCCACCCACCGGGTCATCACTTGCGACGTGCGGGGACATGGCCGCTCGGCCAAGCCGCCCGGTCCGTACAGTGTGCTACTCTTTGCCACGGATGTGGCCGCCCTCCTACGCCATCTGGGCACCGGCCCCGTCGCTGTGGTCGGCATCTCCATGGGCGGCATGATCGCCTTTCAACTGGCTGTGGATGCGCCGGCGTTGGTGGAGCGGATGGTCATCGTCAACAGCGGACCGGAGCTGGTCCTGCGCACCTGGGGTGAGCGGATGCAGGCCTGGCAACGGCTGGCTCTGGTGCAGCTTTTGGGCATGGGCGGTATGGCCCGCTTCCTGGCCCCTCGTCTCTTCCCAAAGCCGGAGCAGGAAGAGATCCGCCGCACCTTCACCGAGCGCTGGCTGGAAAACGACAAACGGGCCTACATCGCCTCTCTGCGCGCCCTGCTGGGCTGGAGCGTGGCCGACCGGCTGGGGGAAATCCGTTGCCCCATACTGGTCATCGCCGGAGACCAGGACTACACACCCCTTTCGATCAAAGAAGCCTACGTGGCCCAACTGCCCCAGGCAGAACTGGTGGTCATCCCCGATTCCCGCCACGCTACGCCCATCGACCAGCCGGAGGCCTTCAATCGGACGGTGGGGGAGTTTCTTGTTCGGTGATCTCGGCCCTCGACTGCACTTCAATGATTTCAAAGAGGTCAGATCTAACCATGCCCTACCGCAACCGAGTTACACCCACGGGCGAGATCATCGCCACCCCAGCCCGAGGTCTTTTCATGGGCAACCGAGGCAAACTTTTGAACAGCCGAGGGGAACTGGCGCGCACCCATCAGGGCAAGCGGTGGATCACCTGCCTGTTGGATTTCAAGGATCGCTGGCGTCCGGTGATGACCCCCGGCGTCTACACCGAACTCTTCTTCCTGGACGAAGCCACGGCCCTGGCAGCGGGTCATCGTCCTTGCGCCGAGTGCCGGCGGGCTGACTTCAACCGCTTCATGGCATTGTGGCGTGAAGTCAACGGCGGATCGGGCCGGGTTGAGGAAGTGGATGACCGCCTTCATCAAGAGCGGCTGACGGACGAGAAGCCCCACCTCCACACCCTGTCAGACCTGCCCGACGGTACATTTGTCCAGAGCGAAGATGGCCGGATGCTGTTAGTCTGGCAGGGTAGCCTGTGGACGTGGACGCCCTTCGGCTACGTTGAGCAGCTTTCCCTGGAACAGGGTATCTCCTGCACCTTGCTCACTCCACTGTCGACGGTCCGGGTGCTGGCCGCTGGGTATCGACCCGTTGTGCATCCATCCGCCCAGGTGGTCCCTGTTGGAACGCAAGAGGGCATGATGGCAACGTCTCTTCACCAAAGTGAAGCCGGTTCGGTGCGAGCGGCCCGGCTTGCAGATGCGAACGCCATTACCGAGAGCCACCTTGCCTCCTGGCAGACAGCGTATCGGGGGATTCTTCCCGACCAACTGCTGGACAATCTCTCGATTGAGGGCCGACTGTCCTTCTGGCAACAGGTGCTGACTGACGAGAAGGATCCCATCTTTGTGGTTGAGCAGGGGGATCGGGTGGTAGGCTTCGTCTCCTGTGGGCCAAGCCGGGATGAGGAAGCGGATTCGACACAGGTGGCGGAGATCTATGCCATCTATCTCCATCCAGACGTATGGGGGAATGGGCACGGACGCCGGTTGTCGGACGCTGCTCTGGCCCACCTAACCGAGCAAGGATTCCGGGAAGTCACCCTTTGGGTGCTGCGTGACAACCAACGGGCACGACGTTTCTACGAGCGTGTCGGCTTCACGCCGGATGGTAGCAACAAGATCGATACATGGCGTGGTGAGGCTGAATTCCATGAGGTGCGCTATCGGGATCGGCTTGAGACGAACTTCCCCGAATAGTGAATACCGATGACCGCCTTTGGGCAGCTTGGTCATGTAGTGAGGGATGCGAATAACAGATGAGTAAACTCTTTCTGGATAGGTGGATCTCTCCGTTTATTTAACAGCGAAAGGAACTGTTCTATGAAACATCTGCAGAAGTACAAGAACTTCGAGGTGATATCCTCATACTGGGGAATGTGTGTAATTCTGTTCATGCTGCTGGCGTTGCAGCTTACGCCGGTAGGTTTAGTACCGGTTTTTGCGCAATCCACCTGCGTTGGGCAGTACACCGTTCAGTCAGGGGATAGCTGGGCCAAAATCGCTCAGAAACATCAGGTCGGCTTTCACGAGCTACGCGACGCCAACCCGGAACTCTGGCAGCGCAGAAGGACCGTTATTCAGCCGGGTGACTGCCTGATTATCCCGGGGCAGCAGAGCACTCCGCTTGAACTGTTGCGCAACAGCACCTACCAGACATGGTATACAGAAAGCGGCGAGGTAACCCTGGAGGATGGTCGCTTTACCACCACACTGGTCTTCGAAGACGATTATAACTATACGGCGGAGGCATTGATCGAACTAACAGAGTACATCGCGGAAGGTGACATCAACGGTGACGGTATGACAGACGCCGCCGTGGTGCTGAGATCGATGATGGCCGAGACGACGGGCCGTTTCTTCAGCCTACATGTCATGTTGAACACCGGCGGCGGCTACTTCGATGCCGGCGATGTGGAATTGGGTGATCGCATCCGGATTCACTCCCTGGCAATCGAAGACGACGGATCTGTCGCCGTGGACACCGTGGCCGCTGGTCCCAATGATCCTTTGATGGGACCCTCAACCCCCGTAGTCTACTCCTTTTCTCTCCAAGACGGCGGCAGCGTTTCGCCCGTGACTGCGTTCCCTGGTAGTATGCCCCTGCTGCTTACAGCATTCCATTCGCCTTCGTGCCCTGATGGGCTACAAAGCTGGCTGATGCATGGCAGCGATGCTGAGGTGACGCCAGATTCGTCCAGTACCTTATGGAGTGATTGGCGCAGAGTGTCCGAACGCACAGTCGTCATGAAATTACCTGCGGGTTCTGTGGTCACCGTGCAAAATGGGCCAGAGTGTCGGGGGGGATATACTTGGTGGTTCGTTGAAGCAGAAAATGGGCAACGCGGCTGGATCGCTGAGGGGCGGGCTGGTGACAGGGCTCCTTATCTGACGCCTGTGTTTGAGACGGATATGGCGGCGCGTACGGAGTACTTGCGCACAGTCCTATCGCAGGTATGGTCGCAGCCCTACCCAACGCAAGATGCAGGGATGGACTCCCCCAATCGGGTCATAGAAGGTGCGAGCCGGGCCGCCTTCTCTGGTAAATTCCTGGTCTATACCCAAGGATGGCTGGGCGATGAGCCAGCAGAGTATGCGCCTTCAATCGCCTTGTGGAGGTCCACTGACAACCGTTTTAGCCTCGAATATGCTCTGTCCGGTGCCTGGTATACCAAATATCACGGTGACTCAACCGTGGGGCGGTACCAGTTGCTGTCCATCGACACCTACGATTTTGGCCCTTACAGCTTCTTAGTTGTGCGCGGGCTGATCGACAACACCGTGCCCACCGTGGACTTTGTCAATCTGGATGACGAGGGAGCGCTCGTAGATTTCGGCGTCACCCACGGTATTGGCGGCGATATCACTGGGCAGGTCCACGCGGTAGGCCCAGACATCTATGGCTATGTCGTCGTAGAGCGTTTCCGTACTGCGGATGCCAACACCGGCGCAACGCTCTATCTGAAGTCTCCGGTAGGCGGCGAATACGAGCCGGCGTTGTCACTTTCTGAACTAGGAGACTATACCTTCGAGTTCCTGCCAAACCCGTCGCAGAAGTATGGCGATCTCACCGTCATCGTACGGGACGAAACAAACGCTGTGCAATTCGAGCAGCAGTATTTCTATGAAGAAGGGCAGTACGTGCCCGCAGGCCGTTGACACGACTCACCAGTTTCTATTTCTATCAAAAACGCTCGATTCGCATGCGCACAAAGCCCGTAACCACATCGGATGCGGGCTTTGTGCTGATGTGCGTTTATTAACTAAAAAGTGATCCACTTGATTTTCAAGAAGTGATCTACCTACAACGAATATTCCCGGTCAATGTACGAGTATGATCCTCGAAAAGCGATCTGTCTATGGGCGAATCGTCATGCCTTCCCCAAGACCTGAGCCGCTCACTGTGGGTGACGAGAGTAGTAGTGAAAGGGTTGATAACAGGGCTGTCGTGCTACCCTGAAAAGGGCGATGGCGAGGCCAGCCCCCTTTCTTTCCCGTCAACCATCGCCGTTGCACACCCCCTGGGTAGCGCGGCCTAGTGCTTGGTTTCCTCTTCCGGCGCAGACACAGGGCCATACTGCGCTCCTTCCTGGACCGTCCCACGATCTACGCCTCCGCATTCCTCCGAGATCGTCTGGAAACCCAGGCCCGCATCAATCTGACCCGTGCCATCGCCCAGTTATCTTGAGGCCGATAGGCCGACGTTCCCAGGCCGTTAGGCCGTATCTCGCCCAGGCTGCAAGGCCGACGGCAGCCCCCCGCAGGCCCAGGAGTCCCCGCTCCTCCGGTGGGGCCTGGACTCTAGGCCGATAGGCCGTTCGACCGAAGGTCGGCCAGGTCCGGCCACCCGAAGAGGGCGGTGGACAGGGGGCCGGAGGGTGTAGAAGAGCCGACAGCGAAGAAGGCCGGTAAGCCGTTGGCGGAGTTTGAAGTCACGAGTTTGGTGTTTGTCGGCAATGACCCGTCCGACAGTCTGATGGCTCAGGGCTTTTTGATCACACCCTTCCAACCTCAAACTCATTACTCATCCCCGCCAAAACCAAAAAAAAACACCCAAACCCTCCCCCTTTTTCCAGAGTCCAACAGAAAAGGGGACAACCCGCATGTGCGGATGTCCCCCTGGATGGGATTGTAGCCTATCTCAAAGCGGGAGGCAAAGAACCCATGTTCTGATTGTCGAAAAAGACGTTTGACGTTTGCCCCGTTCCCTGCTACGCTATGCCCACTTCGCCAGTCGCGACATATTATCAATCCGTACCTCACCTTCTGCTCCCGTTGAAATAGATCCAGAATAGCCATTGGATAGATCTCGGACAGACCTGCCGTGCTAAAATGCGACATCGTTCGTATCGCGCCCACTACCCAATCTCACTGCCGCTGGAGTCCATGATGCCGCCACTGCCCACTGTTGACTATGCCCCCTTCGAACTCCTCATTGCCGAGTTGAACGGTAGCGGCTACCCGGTCACGGTCATCGAGTCCCCAGCGGGGGAGGGGAAGGCCTTGTGCAAGCTGGACCCGGACAATCTGCAAGACGCCCTGCTAAGTCTGGCCGAACGGGAGACCGACCGGGATTTTCTGGCTGAACTGGGCGACTTTCTCTTCGACGCCCTCTTCACCGGCGAGGTGTTGGAACTCTATCGCTCCAGTTTGAGCATGGTGCGGGACCGGGGCCACAACCTGCGGGTGCGCCTGCGCCTGGACGCGCCGGAACTGGCCGCCCTGCCCTGGGAAGTGCTCCACGACGCGGCGGACGATGCCTTTTTGGCCACCCAGGCGGAGACAGCCCTGGTGCGCTATGTGCCCTTGCGCATCCCCGCCAGGCCTACGGAAGTGGTGCTGCCCCTGCGTCTGCTGGTGATCATTTCCAACCCAACCGATGTGGCCGCCCTGGACGTGGCGCAAGAGCAGGCCATCATTGGCGATGCCCTGACCGAGGCCGCCGGGCAGGGGCACATGGAACTGGAGATCCTGACCCTGGCCACAGTGGAGGGAATCAGTCAGGCTCTGCGCCGCTTCCAGCCTCACATCGTCCATTTCATCGGCCACGGCATTTTTGACCAGGGGCAGGCGTCTCTGGTCCTGGTTGACGAAGTAAATCGAGCCGTTCTGGTGGATGAGCGCCAGGTGCGAGAGCTCTTCACCGGCCAGAAGGAGACCCGGCTGGTGGTGCTCAACGCCTGCCAGACCGCCACCCTCTCCGCCACCCAACCCCTAGCTGGGATGGCCCCCCGCCTGCTGCAACGCCAACTCTCCGGGGTGGTGGCCATGCAGTACCCCTTGACCGACAAGGCCGCCCTGATCTTCAGCCGGGAGTTCTATCGCTCTCTGGCCCTGGGTTATCCCGTGGATGCCGCCATCTCCGAAGCCCGCAAGGGGTTGTGGCTGGCCGACGCCGGGTCATCGGATTGGAACGCGCCCGTGCTACATCTGCGGGCCAAAGATGGGGTGCTTTTCACCCTGGCAACCCCCCAGGCTGCCGCCCCTGCGGTGACGATTCTGCCGCCGCCCAGGCCGATTCCCGTGCCCGTCATGCCCACCTTCACCGGGCGAGAAGCGGAGCTGACCGCCTATGCCCAGCGCTTGCAGGCCGAGGGATTGGTCGTGGTGGCGGGGATGCCCGGTGTGGGCAAGAGTGCCTTCGCCGCCAAATTGGCCGAGCGGGTGGGGGGAAAAGATGGCATCTTCTGGCACACCTTCTACCACGGCGAGGGCATCCAGTCCCTGATCTGGAAGTTGGCGGGCTTTCTGGCCTGGCACGACCTGCCGGATCTGTGGCAGATGGTCCAGGGCGCGCAGCAGAGCGGTGGCCAGCTTCCCCCGCCCAATGTGCTGGTTGATTACATCTTCCAACTCTTGCGGGGCAAGCATTTCCTGCTCTGTCTGGACGATTTTCATCTGCTCTATGACAACGCCGAAGACGATGCCCTGTTGCAGCAGTTTATTGACCGCATGCGGCTCTTTGTGGAGAGCGAACCCCTGCGCCTGATGGTCATCTCCCGCAGCACGCCCGCCTTCCTGTCCCTGGTGGACGCCCCCCTGTTTGGCGGCATGGCAATCGAGGACACCCGCACCCTGCTGACCCAGCGCGGGGTGAACCTCAGCCAGGAGCTCTTTGCCCGACTTTACGCCCGCACCGAGGGCAACGCCGAACTGCTCCTGCTGGCGGCCCGGGCCTTGGACAAGTCGCCCCGCCCCGAACAGGTGATCGAGCGGCTGGTGGAGACGGACGACATTGAGCGATACCTGATGGCCGAGGTGGACAAGGGGTTGGGCGAAGAGGATCGGACGGTGATGGGCGGGGTGGCTGCGCTTCTGGGCTATCCTGGCACCCGAGACGCCATCGAGGAGGCGTTGGCGGGGCAAAATGTGCGCCGCACCCTCACCTATCTGACCAACCGCTACCTGCTCCTGGTCCGTAGTGGCGAATGGGACCGGGAATATGTGCAGCACACCATTGTGCAAGCTTTTTACTATGACCTGCTGGGCCGGCGAGAGCGTCAAGCCATCCATCTTCGGATAGCCGAGTATTATGAACACGAAGAGCAGGACGGGCTGCGGGCGGCTATCCACTACGAACGGACCGGAGAGGTCGAGCGGGCCGCGGCGCTGGCCACCCAGGATCTGTGGGGTGTGGTGAATCGGGGCGAGGCCCAACGGCTGCGCGGCCTGTTGGAGAGCTTTCGTAAACGGGATCTGACCCCCATGCGCTGGGCGCAGGTGCAGGGCAGCCTGGGTCAGCTCTACAAACACGGCTCCCGCTCCCAGGAGGCGGAAGGCTGTTACGCCGAGGCCTTGCGCACTCTGGAAAGCCTTGACGACACACCGTCCACCCGGCAAGAGCGGGCTACCCTCCATCGCCTGCGAGCAGAGATGGCGCAACAGTCGGATCCCCAGGCGGCCCTGGCCGAGGTGGATCGGGGTCTGGCCCTGGTAGGGGACAGCGGCAACGAGGAGAAAGCGGCCCTGTTCATCGTCCGCAGCAGTGTGCTTCTGGCCCTTGGTGACTTCCCCAATGCCCTGGATGCGGTGCAGACCGGGCTGGACCTGCTGCCTGAGCACGCGTCCCAGTTGTGCATGGACGGCCTGCTCAACTTGGCCTCTCTCCATAGTTACCGAGGCGACCTAGACCAGAGCGTGGCGCTGGGCGAGGAAATTCTTGACATGGCCGAAGCGACCCATGACGTCTACCGCATGATCGGGATTCTGAGTAACCTGGCCATCGACAAGTTTCAATTGGATCGTCAGACCGAGGCTGTTGCCGATAACCGTCGTGCTCTAGAATTGGTGGAGCAGACTGGTAGCCAGCACCGCCGTGCAGAGTTGGAGATAAACCTCGGCTACATGCTGAGCGAGATGGGTGATTTGGACGAGGCCGAGAGGCTGTTAACATCCGCTCTGGCTACAGCCCGCGAGAACGGACAGAGAGAGTTTGAGACCATCGCCTTGACCAATCTGGGGGGGCTGCATCTACAGCAAGCGCAATTCGAGCTTGCGGATGAGTCCCTGGCCCAGGCCCTGGCATTGGCTGAGAATATGGGTCTGCGCTACCTGCTGCCGGAGATTATCCGGCAGCAGGCTGGGGTGGCCCTAGCCCAAGGAGACCGGGCAATCGGCGAGGAGCGAGTCCGCCAAGCCATCGCCCTGGCAGAAGATCTGACCATGCCCGACGAGCGGGCAGCCGCCGAGCAGCTGCTGTCCCAGATGTAGCACAAACGTTTCAGTAACGCTGTATTCATGAGATTAGGGCGGCCACCATGAGTTTTACCCTCGATTGCGTGTCAAATAAATCTGTCCTCATTGCCTGTGCGGCCGGACTCGCTGTTGCGCTCATAGCACTCCTTCAAATTACCAGTAGTCCTCTTCAGGCCCAGGATGAAACTCCAGCTTCTGATCCGATTCTGGTCAGAAGCTGGTCATCCAGCGAACGAGACTACACCCAAAGTGTGGCGTGGGGGGATGTTGATGGTGATGGCGACTTGGATCTATTTGCCGGAAACTTGGCTTCGCCTAACCATCTCTATCTTAACCAGAACGGCTTACTGGCGGTGTCATCTGCCTATTTCAGTGATCATTACGAGGATAAGACTCACAGCGTAGCATGGGGAGATCTTGAAGGTGATGGTGATTTGGATCTTTTTACTGGAAATGATGGTGTTAATCGACTCTACATAAACCAGAGTGGACGACTGTTGGAAGCACTAGATCAATTTGACGATGAGAAAGCGTATAAAACAACTAGCGTAGCATGGGGGGACGTAGACGGTGACGGTGACTTGGATCTTTTCGTTGGAAATAATGGTCCAAATCGGCTCTTTATATACCATGATGGGCGTTTGACAGAGACACTGGACCTCTTCAACGATGATCACAGGGACGACACGACTAGCGTAGCATGGGGAGATCTGGATGGAGATGGCGCTCTCGACCTGTTCGTCGGTGGTACGAATACAAGCAGGTTTTACCTAAATCAAGGTGGGCGGCTGGTAGAATCATCAGATCGATTCGAGGATGAGTTTAATAACACCAGAGATGTGGCATGGGGAGACATGGATGGGGATGGTGACTTGGACCTTTTTACCGGAAATGGGGGAGGTAGTGCTACAGCCAACCGACAGAACCGACTCTATCTAAATGAAGGTGGACGGCTAGAAGTGGCTAATGATGTGTTTTTTGATTATCATGGAGACAACACCTACAGCGTGGCATGGGGGGATATAGATGGAGACGGCGATCTTGATCTTTTTGCTGGAAATGAAGGAATCAATCGACTCTATCTCAACCAGGGAAGACAGTTAGAAGAAGCATCAAACTACTTCAAGGACATCGACTGGGATCAGACGAAGAGTGTAGCGTGGGGGGACGTGGATGGGGATAATGATTTAGATCTCTTTGCCGGAACTGGACAGACAAATCGGCTCTACCTAAATCAGGGAAAGCGGCTGGTAAGAAGTGTAGACTACTTCAGCAACGATAAAGACAATACTCGGAGTGTGGCATGGGGGGATATGGATGGCGATGGCGACTTGGATCTCTTTGCTGGAAATAGAAAACGAAACCGACTCTATCTAAATCGGGACGGACGCTTAGTAGAGGCACCAGACCGCCTTGACGATGACACCTGGAATAACACCCAAAGTGTGGCGTGGGGAGATGTGGACGGAGATGGCGACTTGGACCTCTTCGCTGGGAATGTGAGGGTGCGTAGAGATTTTGGGGGTGACCGCTACTCGAGTGCTCCAAATCGACTGTACCTTAACCAGAGTGGTCGATTAGTAGTAGCCCCTGCACATGTGTTTTCTGATACTCTGGAGCAAGCAACCCGAAGCGTTGCATGGGCAGATGTGGACAGCGACGGTGACCTTGACGTCTTTGCTGGAAATGCAGGGCTAAACCAACTATATCTGAATCAAGATGGAAGTCTGGTTGAGGACCAGGTTCGATTCACCGATAGCTACGAAGACAGTACCAACAGCGTTGTATGGGGCGATGTTGACAACGATGGTGACTTAGACCTTTTTATTGGAAATAGCGGTCCAAATCGGCTGTATTTAAATCATGCTGGGCAGCTAGCTGAAGACCAGATTCGATTCACTGATAGCTACGAAGATAGAACCAACAGTGTTGTATGGGGCGATGTTGACAGCGACGGTGACTTAGACCTTTTCATTGGAAATAGCGGTCCAAACCGGCTGTATTTAAATCGTGGTGGGTACTTGGCAATAGCCCCAGTCCGCTTCAATAGCGGAGATGAGGAAGGCACTACCAGCATGGTTTGGGGCGATGTTGATGGAGACGGAGACCTTGACCTCTTCACAGGCGGTACAGGTCCAATCAATCGGGATCGTTTTCTAGGACGTGAGGAACCACCCAATCCAAATCAGCTTTTTCTGAATCAAGGTGGACGATTAGAGAAAGGTATTGATCATTTTGGCAAAGACTCTCAATATGTAACTCGAAGCGTAGCATGGGGTGATGTAGATAGCGATGGCGACCTGGACCTTTTCCTTGGGAATAGGTATCTGACCTGGGGTTCGTTTGCCGATGAGGGCACAGGTGCCCCCAATCAATTATACATGAATCAAGAAGGGCGGCTGGCACCAGTTGGTGCTAGAGGTATGTCGATCAGTCTCAATAGTAATCCGGTTGCCACTGGTGAATCTTCAACTTCCGAGCAACTGGCTCCGGCTGCTTTCACCGCTGCTCCAGGTGTGCGTCAGGATGTTATCGTTATTTCCTACACCTTACTTAGCCAGGATGCCGGGCCCATGAGCAGGATCGAAGGATTCTATTCACTACAGGGCGGGGGATATTGGGCACCTGCCGTTTCCGCTCGTTCGGAAGAGACAGATTTATCTACGCTTGCCCAGCAGATCTATAGGGTTACGGACGAACAGACTTGGTCGGGTGCTGGTGAAATCACATCGACGCTCACTGTGTCCCGGTCGCAATCCATTGAAGATCTGGATGTGTGGCTAAATATCCTCCACACCAACTCTTCAGCGCTGGAAGTCGTGCTAATACCGCCAACGCCAAATGTAGCGCCTGTGCCCCTAATTCAGACTGTCTCCAGCGACAGTAGTTTCGTGGAGAGCGTGCTGGACGATCAAGCAGGAGTGAATATTTCCACGGGCACTGGTTCCTTCACGGGACGCTTTCTACCTGTTAGCCCGCTGTCCATCCTGGATGGTACAGATATTTCCGGCACGTGGACGCTGCAGATTATCGACCGGCAGCCAAGCGGCGAAGGTGCATTGTTGAGTTGGGCACTCCATCTCAACCGCACGACGCCTGAGGAGTATACGGAGCTACTGGTCGACTCACCTCTGACTTCAACTATCATATCCTCTTTGGAAATCACCGCCACAGACGCTGAACTCCCAAGCCTGATAACGGATATGGATGTCCTGGTCAATATCACTCCCACCCTGGACAACCCTATCATTGAGCTTATCTCACCGGGAGAGAGAACGATTAGACTGGCCGAAGGTCAGGGCCCGATGCGATTCACTAACACCCGGTTCAGCGATCAGGCGATCCATGACCTCGTCGAGGGCCAGACAGCTACCGCCGGCCTGTATCGACCTGTGGAACGACTGGCCACTCTGGATGGCGAGACTCTACAGGGCACATGGCAACTGCGGGTGACAGGCATCCCTGCCCAGACGGCTAAAGCAGTGATCGGCGACTGGGCTCTACTGGTTCAGACCGCCGATGGCGGCAAGCATGTCTTTCACTGGGACGTAAACAAAAGCGGGTTCTTTGGCCAGTCGGACAACGTGGTTTTTCGTATGGTTGCCCATCCCTATCAAGGGGCTGTGCGCAACGGTACCCCAGGTCCCTTCCAGCGTCCTGCCGTCTCTACCCAGACGTATCCCTTCCGGGTACGGGGCAACCAGGTGCTGGTAGAAGACGAAACTGGGGGTCGAGCTGATGCAATAATCTATCGAACTGAGGCGGGCAGCCAAGATAGTGAACCCATCTATTTGGTTCCGGGAGAAGTGGCTCGGGCTGCGCCTACAGGCTATCTGCCAGGGCGGGGCAGCCTGGCCATCTCCGATACCTTGGCAGCCCTATGGCCCACGGAGATTATCTCGTCCACCACACCCACCCGCACCTTTGTGTCGCTCACTCCGCCCATCACAATAACTGCGGGCACGGAGGCATCTGTTCGTTTGACCCTGACTGACACCCGGCGTATCGGCGATCTGAGCGTATTGCTGGGCATCACCCAGACCGTCGGGGCAGATCTGCAGATCAGCTTGGCTTCACCCATCACCCGTGCCTTTCTCATCACAGGAACCCAGGTCATCACCACCAGAGCCTCCCTGGCTGTGCCGACGGAGCAGTTTAACGGCCATTTGGTAGATGGCGACTGGATTTTGACCGTGGTAAATCGCGGTGATGCAGACGCCGTGCTGGAAGGCTGGGCCCTGGCGGCACGGTTAAGCAACCTTTTTTACACCAGTGCTACCCCCACCCGAACTGGGTTGGATATGCTTACCGTAGAGCAAGGGGGTGTCCAGACCCTGACCGTGTCGGCGGACAACCCCCTCTACCTTTTCGACTTAGATGTGGCTCTGGAATGGGACGCCCGCAGGGATAGCCTGTACTTGGCCCAGTTGGAGGCGGATCTGAAACGAGCTTCCGAGATCCTCTACGACTGGACCAACGGGGGGGTGGCCCTGGGCAGTATCCGGGTCTTCCACGATGCCAAGGCCGGCGTGGGTCAGTATGAAAACGATCCCTGGCTGGATGGCCACATCCGCATCTACGCCACCAATCGTTTGCGTCCCAGTGCGGCCCAAGGTGGCATCGTCACGCAGGTCATCACTGATCCGGTTCAGATCAGGCCGGATGTCCCTGTGGTCTATGGACCGGGACAGGTGCAGATGGGGGCCACTTGGAACCGTTTCGGCGACAGTGGCGGCAACCTGGGAGAAGACTGGCCCCGCATCCTGGCCCATGAGTTGGGCCATTATCTGCTCTTCCTGGATGACAACTACTGGGGTGTGGAAAATGACCTACTGGTGGCGACGTCCGGCTGCAGTGGGGCTATGGCCGACCCCTATGCCGATGACTCATCCAGTAGCTTTGACGGCGAGTTCTACGGTCCGACCGACGAGGAGAACGCTCGGTGGGAGACGGAGTGCCAGGGTACCCTCTCTAACCAGCAGACTGAACGCTCAGATTGGGACACCATCCTCACCTTCTATCCCGAACTGGAGCCCAACAGCCAGGGCGTGGCAAAAACTGGTGATATGGCCGGCCCCAACCACCTCCCCATCGGCGTGACCACGGTGGAATTCATGGAGCCGCCAATCCAGACCGATGCCCTGGATGTGCCTATTTTCTACCTGACCGACACCGAAGGAACCACTGTGCGCCCAGGCGAGGGGAGCCGAGCCTATCTGCTCACAGGATCCTCTTTCGACGATGAGGATAACTGGATTGTGGATCTGGGGCGTCCACGCCGGGATCAAGTGCTGGCTCGGGGCGCAGGCCCAGACGACATTCTTTGCGTCTTCGATCCGGCAGGCAATCGCCAGGGCTGCGAAGCGGTGTCCGCAGGCAGTGAGTCCCTGTCGTTACACGACTCCTCCCAGTGGCGCCCGGAATTCACCATTAGGCCGACGGGGGCCACCACTGTCGAAGTGAACGTGTCAGGAATACCGTCGACGACCGCTCAACTCCGAGTGCGGCTCTACTCGACCGACTTGCCCGCCTCTCGGGTGCAGACCATCACTTTGCCTGTATCGATTACAGGAACAACTGAACTGATGGGAACAGCAGTTTTTACCTTGGAAGCGCCTGTCTCAAGCGGCTATGTCCATATCTGGTGGCCAGATGACCCCAATGCCAACGATAAGCGGATGCCGGTAAGTGTCATCAGCGACTTCTCTGTGGGCGGCAATCCGGGTGATGTCGATGCAGGCTACGCCTTTGCCCGGGCCAGAGCTGGCTATGCCTTCGCCCGAGGTCGGGCCGGATATGCTTTCGCCCGAGCTAGAGGGGGATACGCCTTTGCACGCGCCAGGGGTGGATTTGCCTTCGCTCGGTCGCGGGCCGGGTTCGCCTTTGCCCGGGCAAGAGCGGGCTACGGCTACACCAAAGCTCGCTACGCCCCGGCGGTCTCCACAGATGGGCAGGTCATTCTCTTCAAAGACAGCGACTTCCCGGAAGGTCAGTTTGTCACCATTCAGTCCGTGCTAAATGCGCCTCAACTGCCCAGCTGGGCAACCCTGGTGGGCAATGCCTATCGATTGGTAGTCTCTTCTACGGAGCCAGAGGCGTCTCCTTCAGATCTTTCGCTAGACGAAACCATCATCAGCTTTGGCTATCTGGGTAGTGAGGTGCCGCCGGGTGAGGAAGCATGGCTTAAGATCTACCGGTTGAGGAGGGAATGCTCAGGGAGCGACGTTCTGGATCGGGGCTGTTGGGAACCCTTGGTCACTAAGCTAAACACGGAGCAGAATCTGGCCTCTGCGCAAACAGAGGGGCCGGGTATCTATGCTCTGCTCTCCACCGTCGAGATACCCCTGGAGCAAGGATGGAACCTGATCGGCTATCCGGTGCAGGCAAACCGACCCATCACCGAGGCACTGGCTTCCATTGATGGTCACTATTCGGTCGTTTATGGTTTCGACGAGAACAGTTCGGATGATCCCTGGAACGTCTACATTCCCGACGCAGACCCGTGGGCGAGCGATCTGAAGACCATGCAGTTTGGGCAAGGGTACTTGATCCGTGTCACAGATACAGGAGAGAATGGGCTGGTTCTGCGTATCAAGGGTAATACCCAAGAAACCCAGAAACTTGCAACCACGGTCAGTAGCTCCTATCTCACCAGCCCACCTGCCATCTACTACGGCACGGTGACCAGTCAAGTACCGGGTTTCACAGTCACAGCCGGCATGACCGTCACAGTCTATGTGGATGAAATCTTTTGTGGGCAGGGCACAATTAAGGATGACAATACCAGTTTTGTAGTCAAGGTGCGAGCAGCGACGGATCGGGAGGAATCTTGCAGTGCGCCCAACCACACTATAAGCTTCCGGATAGCAGGCTATCCGGCCACAGGGCCAGACACACATCTCGACTGGGATAACACAAATCCTCACAATGTACCTCTTGTCGTGTCGGATGGAAGCAGTATCGACCTGAATTCACCCGTCAAACCCCAACCCACCATTCCTGTGCCACAAGCAATTCCTACTGCCGTTTGTCACGAAATCGTGCGAGATGGGGTCTTTGAGACGGGTGACGGGTGGGTGCGTCCCCTCACCCCCAGTCAAGCCAGGATCGAAGATCTGGGTGACGGCCAGCGGGCGATGTTGCTTGGGGTTGGCCCGCAAGATCCGATCCCAAGAGGACTCGCCTATTCCACTGCCTATCAAGACATTCGTATTCCGTACAGCATCACCAGCGCCACCATGACCTTTGACTATCGCACGGATGGACAGACTGGCAGCCAGGGCCGCTTCTTGCAGATCCGAGGGCTGGACCAATCCGTGAAAATGACCGAGCACCTCACCGGTCAGGCTGACCTGGACACTTCCCAATCCTATGACCTGACCCCGTTCCGTGGCACCTGGGTGCGTCTCTTCTTCCAGGTCACCAACGATGGCCGCACCGCGCCCCGCTGGATGAGGGTGGACAACGTCAGCCTGCAAGTGTGTGAATAGAAACGGAGAATTCGCTCTGTCTGGCACGACCTGGTGACCGAAGTAATTCGGCTCACCGGGTCGGACGCCGCCCTCATCCACCGTCCCCTGGCCTAGATAGATGGGGAGCCATCATGCCATGCGTTTCCATACCCAGTCCTGGCGCTATGATGACACCTACCTGGACTTTCACCCCGCCCAGACTTGGCCCGAGGCCGTGGTCGACAACCGCCGGGCCTTGGAGCTGGTGGAACAGACCGGCAGCGAGCGGCGGCGGGGCGAGTTGGAACTGAACCTGGGGGCCATGTTGGTCAAGCAGGATCGCCTGGCCGAAACCGAAACCCTGTTGACATCGGCCTTGGCCCGAGCCAGAGCCGACGGACAGCATGAGTTTGAAGCGATCGCCCTCTGCAATCTGGCCGACACCCATCTGAGACAGGGCCAACCGGAACAGGCCCACGCCCTACTAGATCAGGCCGGCCAGTTGGCCTATGACCTGGAGATCCGTTACCTGCTGCCGGAAATCAACCGACTTCAGGCAGAAGTAGCCCTGGCCCAGGACGATTTGACCGAGGCAGAGAAATTGGCCCGTCAGTCCATCGCCCTGGCCGAAGAGATGGAGATGCCCGATGAACAGGCGGCGGCAGAGAAAGTATTGGCCCAGATGCGGGGTTGACGCTCGCGCCACTATCAATCTATGGAGCTGCTAATATGAAATCTATTCTTCGTGAGTTTCCTCGCAAACCCATGCTCGTCGTCTCTGCTGTTGGGCTTACCTTTGTGCTAGCAGCACTTCTGTTTGCTTCCGGAAGACCACTTCAGGCTCAAAGCGAGACCCCACCTACTGATCGCATATTGATCAAGGGTTCATCACCGGGAGAATTGGGTGATTCCCGAAGCGTGGCCTGGGGCGATATGGATGGTGACGGCGATCTGGATCTGGCAGTAGGGATGCGTGGCTCCAACCGTGTATATCTGAACGTTGATGGCCGCTTGCAGGTGTACGCAGCATGGTCATCCATCGAGGAGGAAGACACCCGAAGCGTGGCCTGGGGAGATATGGATGGTGATGGTTATCTGGATCTGGCGGTAGGAAACTTTGGAACACCCAATCGGGTATATCTAAACGAAGGCGGAACCCTCCAGAGGAAAGCAGGATGGTTTTCACAGGAAGAAGATAGCACCAATAGCGTGGCGTGGGGGGATATGGACGGTGATGGCAATCTGGACCTGGCGGTTGGGAATGGGAGAGCGGATACATGGGGTGACGCTAAACGAGAACCTAATCGGGTGTATCTGAACGAAGGCAAACACTTACAGGAGTGGCCAGCGTGGCAATCTAAAGAGATGGAAGAGGATGACACATACAGTGTGGCCTGGGGAGATATGGATGGTGACGGCACCCTAGACCTCGCGGTGGGGAACATTGGACAACAAAAAAACCGGGTATACCTGAACGAAGGTAATCGTCTGCAGGACCAAGCGATGTGGTCATCCTATGAAGAGGATTATACGCAGAGTGTGGCTTGGGGAGACGTTAACGGCGACGGCAAACTTGACCTTGCGGTAGGCAACCGAATATACCAGAAGGACCGAGTTTATCTAAACGAAGGCAAACTTTTACAAACGCAGGCGATGTGGTCATTGGAGTCGGGAACCAACACTATGAGCGTGGCCTGGGGAGATGTAGACGGTGACGGCGATCTGGATCTAGCGGTTGGGACCAATGCCCATAGTAATTTTCTCGATGAAGGCAAAGCACAATCCAATCTTGTGTACCTGAACGATGGCAAACGCTTGCAAGAGCAGGCGACGTGGCAATCTGACGAAGAAGATCTCACCTGGAGCGTGGCCTGGGGGGATGCAGATGGTGATGGTGACCTGGACTTGGCAGTGGGGAACTCCAGGAACAACTATCGGGTATACATAAACAATGGAGGTGGTCTGCAAACGCAGATGCCTTGGTCGCCTGTGGAGGACCGAACCAAAAGCGTGGCATGGGGCGATATGGATAGTGATGGCAAGCTGGATCTGGCAGTGGGGAATGAAGGGCAGCCGAACCGGGTGTACCTGAACGAAGGCCATAGTCTTCAAGAACAGGCGGCGCGGTCGTCAACTGAGATAAGTGCCACCCAAAGCGTGGCCTGGGGGGATGTGGATGACGATGGCGACTTGGATCTGGCCGTGGGGAATGCAGGACAGACTAACCAAGTGTACCTGAACGTAGATGGGAGCCTTCAAGAACAGGCAGAGTGGTCATCTTTGGAGAACGATGCCACCCAAAGTGTGGCCTGGGGGGATGTGGATGGCGATGGCGACATGGACTTGGCAGTTGGGAACTCAAAGCATTTGGGTGCCACTGGGACTGATTCTGAAGGGGAACCCAATCGGATATACCTGAACGAAGGCAAACGTCTACGCGAACAGGCGGTGTGGTCGTCAGCAGAGGCAGACATCACTTATAGTGTGGCTTGGGGGGATGTGGATAACGATGGTGACCTGGATCTGGCGGTGGGAAACCAAGGGCAACCCAACCGGGTGTACTTGAACGAAGGCGGTTCCCTACAGATACATGCGACATGGTCGTCTGTGGAGGAGGATGGGACACGTAGTGTGGCCTGGGGAGATGTAGATGACGATGGTGACATGGACCTGGCAGTGGGGAACTACCTCTTGGAGCCAAACAGAGTGTATTTGAACGAAGGCGGTCGTCTTCAAGTACAGGCGGCATGGTCGTCATGGGAGGAGGATGCTACCCAAAGCGTGGCCTGGGGTGATGTGGATGGCGATGGTGACTTGGACCTGGCAGTTGGGAATTCAGAAGAGTTGGGTGCTCGCGGGGCTGACCTTGCGGGCGAGCCCAATCGGGTATATCTGAACGACGGAACACGCCTACGAGAGCAGGCAGTGTGGTCGTCAGCGGAGGCAGACACCACTCATAGTGTGGCCTGGGGGGATGTAAATGGCGATGGGATCTTGGACCTCGCAACCGGGAACTATGGGCTTCCTGCTGGTATGGGTGAGTCCAACCAGGTGTATCTGGGCAGTCGGCCGGCGCATCTACTCAGTGGTGGTATGTCGTCCGAAATAATGGTACTCCACACAAGCGATTACGCACTCCCCCTAGTTCGCTCTGGGATGATTCCCATTACCTACACGCTATATCATCCAATTGCCGAGCCTATGCGGTCTGTCAAGGCCATGTTCTCCCTTGATGGGGGAGGACACTGGCTACAAGCCAAGCCTTCGACCGATACTATAACCACCGATCTGGCCACGTTGTCCTTCCCGCAAACCACTATGACAAATACACATGTATTCACATGGGATGTCAACGCCAGTGGTTTCTTCGGGCAATCAGACAATGTTGTTGTACGTCTTGTGGCTTATCCTAACCTGAAACCTCGCAAAAACGGCATCCCTGGGCCGTTTCAACGTCCCTTCATCTCGACGCAGACTTTGCCATTCCGCGTTCGCGGTAATCAAGTGCGAGTAGTTGAGAAAGGGGACGGGCTGGCCAACGCCGTCGTCTATTGGGCTGAGGCAGACAACCGGGATGCTGAGCCCATTTATTTGCGCCCGGGTGAAGTGGCCCAGACTGCCCCCACCGGTTACATTCCAGGCCGGGGGAAATTGGCTATCTCGGACACCTTGGCCGCTCTCTGGCCCACGGCTATCGTTTCGGCCACTACGCCCACTCGCTCTTACCTGTCCCATACCGCCCCAATCAGCGTAACCAAGGGCACTACAGTCACCGCCCAGTTGATCCTTACCGAGACCCGGCGTATTGGCGACCTAAGCCTGTTGCTGGGCATCACCCACACCCAGGGGGCGAATCTCTTTGTTACCCTGACCTCGCCTGGGCTGACGAGTACGCCCCTCATCACCGGTACTCAAGCGTTCGCTGAAACCTATCTCTCTCTTACTCTGCCTGTTGACACCGTGCGGAGTGAAATAGCCGGGGGCGATTGGACCCTGAAAATCGAAAACCGTGGAACAGAGGAGGCTGTGCTGGACGGCTGGGGACTTGAGGCCCGCCTGAGCAATCTCTACTACACCAGCGCCGCACCGAGTCCCACAGGACTCAAAATGGTTGAGGTGCAAAAAGGTGGCGTGCAGACCTTGACCGTCTCCGCCGCCAACCCCCTCTACCTCTTCGATCTGGATGTGGCCCTGGAATGGGATGCCCGCAACGATCCCCAATACCTCTCCCAGTTGGCCATTGACCTGCGCCGGGCTTCGGAGTATCTCTTCGACTGGACCAATGGCGGACTGGCTCTGGGCAAGATTCGGGTCTTCCACGACGCCAAGGCTGCGGTCGGCCAGTATGAAGGCGACCCCTGGCTGGACAGCCACATCCGTATCTACGCCACCAACCGTCTGCGCCCCAGCGCGGCCCAGGGCGGCATCGTCACCCAGGTCATTACCGATTCCGTACAGAAGAATGCCGACGCACCCGTGGTCTACGGACCGGGGCAAGTGCAGATCGGCGCTACTTGGAACCGCTTTGGCGACAGCGGCGGCAACCTGGGTGAGGATTGGCCCCGCATCCTAGCCCATGAATTGGGCCACTATCTGCTCTTCCTGGATGACAACTACTTGGGCATCAACTCGGATCCAAAAAGCCCATTCGTCGGGTTGCTGGAGGCTGTGACAGGATGCAGCGGGGCTATGGCCGATCCCTATACCGACGACCAGAGTGGAAGCTTCAAGGGCGAATTCTTCGGCGTGGATGACGTCAAATGGATCGGTGAGTGCGAAAAAACCCTGTCCAATCAGCAGACAGGCCGTTCCGATTGGGAGACCATCCTCACCTTCTATCCTGAGTTGGCGATCAACAGCCAGGGCACCCGTGACCAGAATGACCAGAATGACAACCTGACCCAGGTCGGCCCCAGCCGCCTGCCCATCGCCGTGACCACTGTGGAATTTGTCCCCCTGGCGCAGCCTGCGGACACCCTGGATATTCCCATCTTCTATCTGACCGATGATAAGACGAAAACCACGGCTCAACCCGGCGAAGGCAGTCGCGCCTTCCTGTTCACCGGCTTGGATTTCGAGGGTGAGAACAACTGGATCACCGACCTGGGCCGTCCTCGCCAGGATCAGGTGCTGGCCAGGGGAGCCGCCCCCGGTGACACCCTCTGCGTGTTTGACCCAGCCGGTGATCGTCAAGGGTGCGGTCTGGTCAAACCAAATGCCGAGGGGTTGTCGCTGATCAAAACTGTCTGGCAGCCGGATGTGACCATTACACCCTTGGGCACCAACCAGATCACGGTCACGGTCACAGCCATCCCCAGCGGCGTGCACCTGCTCAAGGCGCGAATCTACCCCACGGATCTGCCCGCTTCCCAGGTCTTGAGCTTGACGGTGACAACTAGGTTGACCGCCACCACGGTCTTCTCCCTGGAAGCGCCCGCCGCCAGCGGCTATGTCCACGTCTGGATTGCGGACGATCCGCATGAGCCGTATCCTGACAGCGTCATCACCGACTTCTCCGTGGGCGGCAATCCCGGGGAAGGTGCAGAGAACAACGGCTATGCCTTTGCTAGAGCCAGAGTCGGTTTTGCCTTTGCACGGGCCAGAGTCGGTTTTGCCTTTGCAAGAGCTAGAGTCGGCTTCGCCTATACCAAAGCCCGCTATGCCCCCGCCGTCTCCACCGACGGACAGGTCATCCTCTTCAAGCAGGGAGACTTCCCAGAGGGGCAGTTTGTCACCATCCAATCCGTGCTAAATGTGCCCAAACTACCCGAGTGGGCCACCCTGGTCGGCCATGCCTACCGCCTGGTTGTCTCCTCCCAGGATCTTGCGTTGAGCGACACCATCACCGATACGGTCATCAGCTTCGGCTATCTTGGCAACGAAGTGCCTACCGGGGAAGAGCTTTGGCTGAAGATTTATCATCTGGAAGATAGGTGTGTGGGCGATGCGAGTGACATAGATTGTTGGACGCCCTTGGAGACCGCCCTCGATATGGCACAGAACCAGGCATCGGCCAAAGTCGATGGTCCGGGCATCTACGCCATGTTTTCGACCGTGGAGATTGTCCTGGAGGATGGATGGAATCTGATCGGTTACCCCGTTCAAGGAACCCGTCTGGTCACCGAAGTGCTGGCTTCCATCGCTGGTGACTATTCGGTGGTCTACGGTTTCGACGAGAATGATTCAGAAGATCCCTGGAACGTCTACATTCCCGGTGCGGAATCTTGGGCAAGTGACCTGGAGACCATGCGGTTTGGGCAGGGGTACTTGATCTATATTGACAAAAAGGGAGAGGATGGGGTTGTCCTACGCATCAAGGGCAATACCCAAGAAACTCAGACGCTCACAACCTCGGTAAGCAGTCGTTATTTAACCAACCCGCCTGCCATCTATTTCGGCACCGTGACCAGTCAGGTGCCGGGTTTCACTGTCACATCCGGCATGACCGTCACGGTCTATGTGGATGAAGTTCCATGTGGGCAGGGCACGATTGAGGGGGACGATAGCAGTTTTGTGGTCAAGGTGCGAGTAGCGACCGAGCAGGAGGCAAATTGTAGTGCGCCTAACCACCTTGTCGACTCCGGGGTAGTCGTCTATCCAGCCGCAGAGCAACAATCACGTCTTGACTGGGATGCAACAACTCCTGATAGTGAAACTCTTGCGGTGCAGGATGAAAGTAGCGTCGGCCTGGATTCACCCGTTGAACCCCAGCCCAGCAAGCCTATCCTACAAGTGGCTACGCCTGTCTCGTGCCAAGAAATCGTGCGCAATGGCAATTTTGACACGGGTGATGGTTGGGCGTTCTCCCTCACCCCCAGTCAAGCCAGGATCGAAGATCTGGGCGAGGGCCAACGGGTGCTGTTTCTCGGAGTGGGTCCGCAAGCTCCAGCCCCCAGAGGACTCGCCTATTCCACTGCCTATCAGGACATCCTGATCCCGTACAGAATCGCCAGCGCCACCATGACCTTTGACTATCGCACGGATGGACAGACTGGCAGCCAGGGCCGCTTCTTGCAGATCCGAGGGCTGGACCAATCCGTGAAAATGACCGAGCACCTCACCGGTCAGGCTGACCTGGACACTTCCCAATCCTATGACCTGACCCCGTTCCGTGGCACCTGGGTGCGTCTCTTCTTCCAGGTCACCAACGATGGCCGCACCGCGCCCCGCTGGATGAGGGTGGACAACGTCAGCCTGCAAGTGTGTGAATAGAAACGGAGAATTCGCCCATGATCCTCGTCACCGGCGGCACCGGCT
The DNA here is from genome assembly GCA_018003515.1 of Caldilineaceae bacterium. Taxonomy (GTDB): domain Bacteria; phylum Chloroflexota; class Anaerolineae; order Caldilineales; family Caldilineaceae; genus JAGNDO01. Next base: position 30,316 of record JAGNDO010000029.1, on the reverse strand, counting down.
TATCCGGCAACTACGTCATCCGTGAACTTCAACGGCGTACCCTGCCCGTGCGGGCGCTGGCTCGCGCAGAATCGGCCCCCAAGCTGGCGGCGTTGGGGGTGGAGGTGGCCATCGGCGACCTCTCCGACCCGGACTCCCTGCGCCGGGCATGTGAGGGGGTAACGGGCATCGTCCACGCCGCCTGCACCTTCACCGACTCGGCGGTGGACATCGCCGCCATGCAAGCCCTGCTGGACGGCTGGCGGCATGGCCCCTTTGTCTACTTCAGCAGTCTGGATGTCTATGGCCTGAGCAACGCTCCCCTGATCAGCGAGGAGACACCCCTTACCGATACGGACGATGACTACGCCCACGGCAAAGTGGTGAGCGAAGGGTTGCTGGCCGCCCAAGGCCGCACGGACTTCACCAGCCTGCGCGCCCCCCACATCTGGGCACCCCATCCCAAAGCCCCGCGGCGGCTGACCGACCGCACCCAGAGCGACACAGTTTTGCTCCCCGGCGTAGACGAGACCGAGTGGTCCCAACACCGGGACGCCTGGATCGACGCCCGGGATCTGGCCTGGATTGTGGCCGAATGTTTGGAACGTCCTTTGGGCGGGTCCATGAACGTCCTGGCCGGCCACTTTGTCTGGCACGACCTGGTAGCTGAAATAATTCGACTCACCGGGTCAGCCTGCACCTTCATCCACCGTCCTCTGGCCGACATGGACGAAGAGACCCGCCAGGCCATGCGCTTCTACGCTCAATCCTGGCGTTACGACGACACCCGTCTGCGCACCCACCTGGACTTCCATCCTTCCCGCACCTGGCAGCAGACCGTGGCTGAGGTGTTGGCGGACTGAATCTATGCACGCTCCACACCTTCTCATGTGGGCGACGGGCTGTGCAAAAATGCAAAAGGACAACGCCATGACCTCCAACCAACTCGCTCTCCTCATGGCCGGACCCCAGCCGGGGGAAGCGGCCATGGCCAACGATATGGCCGCCATGGCCCAGGCCCTCCAGGGGCGAGGCTGCCCGGTAGACCAGATCCGCATGCTGCATGGCCATCTGGATCGACCCCTGGTCCTGGCTTTTCTGGAATCTGCTGGCCGCCATGTCTCCAGTTGGGCAGACGGCACCCTCTTCGTCCACTACAGCGGCCACGGTTTTTTCATCGGTGAGACCGCAAACGAAGCCCGGTCCGGTCTGCTCTTTGCCGATGGCGGCGAGTCCACGGCCCATGGCCATCTCTTCTGGGATGAGTTCTTCGACGCGCTGGCCTTGCCCGATGGTGTGCAGCTGATCCTCCTGCCCGACCTGTGACACTCGAACCTGATGGCCAGCCGTGTGCTGGCTAACGCCGCCGCTATAACTATGCGGGCCGAACCGGGCATGGAACTGGCCTGCCAGGGCAAGAACTTCAACCTGCCGCCCGGTCCACACGCCCAACCCCGCGGTGTCCTCTCCCACTATGCCACGGTCACCCTGTCCCAGGCCGTCAAAGTGGGTGACTGGCTGGACCGCATCCACACCGCTGTTCAGGCGGATCAGGATGCCGGTCTGCTGCCGCACCTATATGGTCTGGAGCTTCAGAGTGTGGGTCGTTGGGATATGGCGCTGCCAGGCATTGATTTGGAGAACCGACAATCATGACTCCCCACTATCGTCGTACCTTCCCGGTCCAGCAACTGCTGGCGGACCATCCACCCAAGCCCCAGGACCCTAACAAGCTGATCGTCTTCGCCCTAACCTGCCCGGCCAACTGCGTCCATAGCGGGGAGATCCACGTCTCCCGCTGGTCTGGCGCTAACCTGCCGGCGACCATCGCCCGGAGCGAGGCCCGTCCCACCTTCGAGTTGCGACCTGGCTTCTTCACCTACGATCCCTCCGTACCGGGCTGGTCCGACTGGCATCTCAACTTCGCCCACTGGGATCTCTTCGCCTACTACGCCGGTTACCTCTTCGCCCAGGATGAGATGCAGGTGACCGAGCATCCGGCCCTGGCTTCGGTGCGCCACGCGTTGCTGGACAGCGGTCTGTCCACCTTCACCGTAGAACAGAGCGAACCCACACCCATCCTGGTGGCCGGGGTGGAACGGCGTTGCGCTATCGCCACGGAGCCGAACTCGGCAGGGGGGCGGCCCCACGGTCTCTACGGCAACCACTTCGCCCGAGCCAGTGGGCAAGCCATCGAACGAGCCACCACCCTGCTCACCCCGCCGACCGTGAGCAATATCCTGGCTATTGAAGCACCGGCCAACGGGCGGGGGCGCTACACCGAGGGCCAGATTCGCACCATCCTGACCACGGCCTATACGGGCTTTGGGTCTACTGTAGCCGAATCCCGACATCTGCATGGGTCGGAAACCCAGATTGCCATCCACACGGGTTATTGGGGATGTGGGGCTTACGGGGGTAACCGGGTGCTCATGCCGCTTCTGCAGATGCTGGCGGCTGTGGCTGCCGGGGTCCATACCCTAGTCTTCCACGCCGGAGCAGATGTCGTTCCCTATCAGACGGCCCATCGGCTTCTGGATGATCTGTTGCCTATCGGCGCACCTGTCTCCGCAGATCAATTGGTCCAACAGATCCTAGCCCAGAACTTCAAGTGGGGCGTCGGCGATGGTACATGATCTGTGGGTGGAGCAGACAAGTGTGAGGTCTTGCTGGGCAAGCTCACAAGGTGACGATGCCGATCTCACCGGTTTTATGGCCATGGATTGGACGAGGACTGAGAAGGAGAAACCATGATCGCCAAACTCACCTGGCAGGGAACCCTCACGGCGGTGCAGCCTCGCATCCGTCTGACTCGTTCGTTTGATCAGCGCAGTCACACTTATCTTGGTTACGTGCTGACCGTCACCGGCGTCATCGGCGACGAGGAGCGCTCCTTCACCCTGGGTATTGGCGAGACAGCCCAGGCCAAACATGGCTTCCGGGTGGGCGACCAGGTGCAGGGCGAATGTCTGCCTGTGGTCACTCCCCAGACAGAACCGGCGGAATTCTACAAAGTGAGCAAGCTGATCGTCCTGGAACGCTCAGCGCCAGCCAATCCCACACCCCTGCCGTGGATGGATACCCCGCCGCCTCTGGCTGAGTATCGGGAGCGGGGCCATCGTCGCCTGGCTACCCGCACCTACGACACGGCCTGCACCGGCTGCATGTGGGGCTGTCGTTTGGCGGTGGAGATCATCGTGGACCACTGGAACCCTGGCAAGGTGCGCTATCGTCGGGAGACCTTTTGCTATGGTCCCAAGTCATGCACCCTGTACAAGCCCGGTCCCACCCGCAAAGTGCCCGGTCGCCAGGGCATGACCTGGGTGGAAGAGGATTGGGTGGACGAAGATGCCATCAGCCATCGAGGAGAGGATGAGTAGACTCTGCCAGGAGCGTTGGAATACCCTCCTTTCTCGCCTCAATCTGGCCGACGATGGCATCACCTTCGCCAAGTTGACAGCGGCCTACAGTAAACCCACACAGACGAACATGTGGCCGCGTGTCTGGCCTGGCTGGATCGCATTGATCAGTCCCTTCCTCATCGAGACGAGATTGAACTGGCTCTCTGGTTTCACGATGCCCGATCCGACAGCAACGAGGTAGACAGCGCTGCGTGGACTGTGCGTTTCCTCACCGCCGCCGGGGCGAACGCCGAAACCATCGACCGGGTGCAAGGATTGATCCTGACCACGGACCACAGTTCTCCACCCAGACAGACGCCCAGTCCTGGATCGTGGACATCGACCTGTCCATACTGGGCAGCGACCCTGCCGACTATGACCGCTACGAAGCAGCCATCCGCCAGGAATATGCCTGGGTGCCCGGCTTTCTTTTCCGGCGCAAACGCAAGGCAATTCTGCAATCCTTTTTGGACCGTCCCCGCCTCTACGCCACAGTCTTCTTCCGAGAACGTCTGGAAACCCAAGCCCACATCAACCTGGCTCGCGCTATCGCCCAGTTATCTTGAGGCCAGTAGGCCGAAACAGTCAGGCCGATAGGCCGTCTTTCGCCCGCAGGCTGATAGGCCGCAGACGTCCCCCGCAGGCCCAAAAGTCCCCGCTCCTCCCGTGGGGCCTGGACCCCAGGCCGGTAGGCCGTCAGGTCCGGCCACCCGAAGCGGGCGGTGGATGGGGGGCCGGAGGGGAGGAAAAGAGCCGACAGCGAAAAAGCGGTCAGCCACCAGCGGAGTTTGGAGTCAAAAGTTTGGAGTTCATCGGCAATGACCTACTCGACTGAAGGCTTTTTGACCACACCCTTCCAACCCCGAACCCATTACTTCTCTTCGTAAATGTCCGGTGCCAAAGATAATGAGACTGGGAAGGCCAAAAATGGCCCTTATGGACTAAGTTATTGAGACTGGCGGCGAAGTTAGTGAGACTGGGGTACCGTATGCCAAAGTTAGTGAGACTGGGGTACGGAAGGGCGAATTTCCGTGCCAAAGTTACTGAGATTGGGGTACGGCAAGGCCGTGGACAAAGTTGCTGAGACTGCGGTACATGATGCTAATCCGCCTTGAAATCGGAGATATTTGTGAGGGCTTGGAAGTCGATCCTTGGGCCTACCCAATTCCCCAGTCTCACTAACTTTGGCACAGTTGAAGGATGTACCCCAGTCTCACTAACTTTGTCCGGCCAGTCTCACTAACTTCGTCCACCGTCTCAATAACTTTGTCCACAGTCGCAACAACTTTGGCACCGTACAGTAAAAACCCAAAAAACATCCGATTTTTTACCCCAAAACTCGCACCATAACCACCAGCCATAACCTCACTTATGTTGCTTATTTCGCACATTTGTGCTAAACTTCTAGTCGTAGAGTCGGGGTTCGCCCGGCTCGTAAGCCCGGAAAAATCAGCATCATAATGTTTCTACCCCATCTATGAGCGCATCCCAACCCCACCATTCTGCCATAATCGCCTGGCTGGACCACCTGGACCAGACAGGCAAGAGTCCCCACACCCTGGCCGCCTACCGCCGCGCCTTGGCCCACTTTGTGCAATGGAGCGAGACCACCTACGGCCAAACCTTTGACCCAGCCCAGATCATCGGGCGAGACGTGGCCGACTGGCGCGCCTTCCAGCAGACCGTGGAGCAGGCCAAGCCCGCCACCATCAACCAGCGGCTCACCGCCCTCAGCCGTTTCTGCGCCTGGGCTGTGGCCGAGAAGATCATGGCGTCCGATCCCTCGACCCACACCAAGAGCCTGGCCCCGGAGCCTCGTCATCCCAAGGGGCTGGCCGAGCCGGAGCTGCGCCGTCTGCTGCGCGCCGTCCACGCCGGAGGCAATGGGCGAGATGTGGCCATGATCGAACTCTTGGCGGGCACGGGTCTGCGGGTGAGCGAACTGCTGGCCCTGAAGGTGGGGGATGTGGACATCCATGCCCGGTCGGGCAAGGTGACCGTGCGCAAGGGCAAGCACGGCAATTACCGCACCGTGCCCCTCACGTCTCCTGTGCGGACGGCGGTGGAGACGTATCTGGATACCCATCCGGGACACAAGAATCCCAAAGCGGCCCTCTGGCTAGGGGAGCGGGGTGCGCTTCGAGATCGCAGCGCCATCACCCGCATCCTGGAGAAGTATGCCCTGGTCTCCAAGTTGGAGCAGTTGGGTCCCCACAGCCTGCGCCACACTTTCGCCACCCGCTATCTGGACGCCAACCCCGGCGACCTGCGGGGATTGGCCGCCCTCCTGGGCCACGCCAGCCTGGACACGGTGATGATCTACACCGAGCCGAGGGAAGAGGAACTTGCCCGCCGGGTGGAGCGGGTGGAGAATGGCGGGTAGCTACCATAAACAGGAGATATCCAAATGGAAGAAGAATGGGGATTGTGGGAGGGTCAATGCGTAGCCTGTGATATGTATGGGCGCATCAACGATCTTCAGCTGTGCAAGATATGTGCAGCCAAGCTAGAGCGGGACTTGATGCGCTTGCGGGATTGGAACTACACCGCCACGGCATTTGTCCTACCCGAAGAAAAATGGGAGGCGGCTCGCAAGGCGATCATCAAGGAATTCGGTCGTGACCTGGAACTGATAGCCCCACCCCTATCCAAGCGAAAGTTGAAGCAGCAGCGGCGCACCTCCGGGAAAGCTCACCCATGACCATCCGCTTCTACCGAGTCCGGGACTCCAATGGGGAACTGAGCAACCATTCCGCCCACGGCTTCGAGTTGGATGGTCTCTTCTGGTCGACGATTGAGCATTACTATCAGGCCCAGAAGTTTACGGGTACACCCCATGCCGAAACCATCCGACAGGCTCCTCGTCCTATGGACGCCAAACGGCTGGGCCAAACCACGGACTACCCCCTGCGCCCAGACTGGGAAGAGGTGAAGGAGGACATACTCTTTCGGGCTACCCTGGCCAAGTACGAGGCCCATGCCGATGTGCGGGCGGTCCTCCTGGCCACAGGGGATGAGGAGTTGGTCGAGGATTCCCCCACGGACTACTACTGGGGCTGCGGCGCGGACGGGACAGGGCTGAATCGGTATGGGTATGTGCTAATGCAGGTACGGGCTGTGCTGCGGTCGGGGAATGACGCCCCATGACTTTCCTCCTCACCCGCCTTGAAACCCGCTCCTGATAGGTCGTTGGTAGACCCCCTCACCCCATTTGAGAGACCTGTGATAGACATTTGATAGATCACTGCATGTCATTTGGGTGTACAATGGCCTTGGAATCACTCAAATATTAAAGGGACTCGTCCACTGCTCGGCAAATAGGGGCATCTGCCCTGGCAAAGTGTGGACGATTGCCTCTTGAAAAAGCCCACGATCTTTGTCACGATCCATCTTGTACGCACCTCTCTTCCTCTTTGACTTCCTTACCCACACACAACACCATCCGTTCCTCCAGGAGAACGCCATGTTTGCCCACAAACTGATCAGCCTTTTCGTCGCCTTGAGCATGGTTTTGACGCCCATCACCCCTGCCCAGCCGGTTCAGCCTGTGCAAAACCAGGTGGTGGGCCAGTCGGTGCAACTGGGGAAGGTGGAGCCGGAGGCAGGCGTTCTTTTTCGCACCCATGTTACCGTTGAGCAGAACACAGATTGGGCGCGCCTGGCTGACATGGGCGTGGTAATTCTGGAACAGGATGCGACGGGCGTGGTAATCCTGGCAGACTTTGACCAATTGGCGGATCTGGCTCGACTGGGCTATCAGCCCACGGGCACGGATGAGTTCAATTCGCTGGTGGCCGCCAACAGTCAGGATCGATTGTGGCTGGCAAAAGCTGTGGCCCCGGTGTTGGAGCGCAGCCTGGCGATGATGTCCCAAGTAGAGCAGCGAACATTGGGGTCGGTGAACACTGAGGAGGCGGAGACAATGCAGGCCTTGACCTCCCTGCGGGCAGCGGTACAGACCCTGACACCGGAGGTAAAAGTAGCTCTGGCCGATTCCTTTAGCCTGGACGACGATGGGGATGGGTTGACCAATACGGAGGAGGTCTGGTGGTGTACGGACCCGCTGAACCCCAACAGCGATAGGGATGCCCAGGGATACGCCGATGGAGAAGAGGTGACGGCGCTACTGGATGTGATCCAGCCCCGCACCCTGCGTTGGGGATACGGGCCGCCCTTCGGCCCGCCCAATGCCTGGCCCAACTTCAACGACCGGGACGGAACACACGTCAAGGTCTGCAACGACGGCGACTTCGATACGATTCCCGATTATGCCGAGGCCTATATGGTGGGCACACGGGTTGGGGGCGGCGATTCGGAAAGTACGGATCACGACAAGTTCGATGACGGCCAGGAACTCTTCGGCATAACCTACTGTCCCGGTGCACCCACCAACTGCGGCTACGGCAGCTACCCGGCTATCGAGTACTGGAACTTCATCAAAGCGTCCATGCCCAACTGGGTGTTGCCCCCTGGTGACAGCCCCTTTGTGGCCGCCTTCCCCGTGCCGGAGGTCTACGTGGAACCCAGTTCCTGGCACGTGGAACGGGTGACCACTATCACCACCTCAGAAGGGGAGATGACACAGGCGTCTCACAGCTATGAGACTAGCGTCGCTCGCGGCGAAAGCACCAGCATCGCTGATACGGTGACCTGGAACAATTGGGAAGAAGTGTCTGAGGCAGTAGAAAGGCCTCTTGATCCTGCAGTAGGAGTTAAATCTGTTGAGGGCTTCTGGAATCGAGTCTGGGGTGGTGTGCAGATAGTTGGTGGTACTGCATTGGCAGTTGGTACCCTTGTGGCTTGCACCGGGGCTGCTGCAATTACCATAGGCGCAGCAGCTGTTCCATGTGTCCCTGCGATCGCTGGTGCCGCGGTTGTTGGCGGTGCGCTTGTTGGTGAAGGGTGGGGAGATTTGACTAATCCTGATGAGTCGAAAGATATCATCCAAAACACCACCAATAACACCACAAATTACAATGACTATTCCTACAATCCCGACTACTATGATTTTTCAGAAGAGAACAACATTTCGTTGACTCTAAATCAAACTCTCGACACTCAGGGAATAGTCAACTCCCTTGACGGTGTCCAATATGCCATTAACCAGCAAGGAACATTGCTTTCCCGCGGCTTACAGGACATCAGCTACCAGATTTCCCGCCCCCGTCTGACCGAAACTCACACGAACGGCCAGTCCTGGGGTGGGGCACAGACCACAACCCACGAAGTCTACGAAGAACACACCATCTCCGAAGGGCAAGCCTTCACCACAGGCCAGAACTGGAGCACGGCCTGGGCGGTGGATTCCAGCCATGCCGCCGACCTGACCTTCAACTATTCTGTGCAAAATTCTGGCACAGAGTACGCCCGGGAATTGAGCGGCCTGGTATTCAACATTTATATCGGCGACGATAAGTTGCCCAGCATTTCCTATCCGGCCTGGGAACAGTTCCCCGACGGCAAGCTGGAGAACCTCTTCCCGGTCGGCCCCAACACGCCTCCCGGTGTGATCAGCACCAAGACCTTTGTATCCACCGCCATTTCCCTCAGCCTGGAACAGATGAAGCGCATCGATCTGGGCGAGCGGCTGACGGTCAAGGTGGAGAGTTACAGCTATGGTGCAGACGAACTCTTCTATACGGACGCCATCAGCGGCGGGGTCACGGTCTTCATCGAGGACGGCGTGGAGGATGGCGACGAGAGTGTGGACCAGTACGTCATCCCCACCTGGGGCGTGGAGAGCGTGCAGGATGTGCTGGCCCGCTACTTCCCCCACGGCGAGGACATTGACGGCAACCTCAACAGCCTGTGGACGCCGGAGTTTAGCGGTGTCAATGCCCACGCCTGGAACGAACATTTCCTTTCGGACATTGCCTGGTGGAACGTCTATCTGACCCAAGCCGATTCTGGCAACATCCCCCTGAAGGACCTGCCCGCCCAAGCCGGGTCGGGCATCCTCTTCCGTTTCAACCGGGACAGCGACCGGGACGGCTACAATGACCGGGCCGAGTTCCGCTACTACTGTGCCTTGCCCGCCACCAACCCCGACCACGTTCACTGCTCGGACGGCTATCTGCGCCCGGAGATCCATCCCCAGCCCGACGTGTTGGCCGGGTACGTGTCTCAACGGGTGGGCGCTGTGGTCACGGTCACCCTGGCCGTGGAGAACACGGGTACCTTTGACGCCTATGGTATTGACGCTGTGATGTATTCGCCGGACGGTACCACCACTATCGGCAACAACACGGTGGGCGGCAACGGTCAGGTGCGGCCGGGCGGTCATGTGGCCGTGGGCAGCCTGATTGTGGGTCCGGGCTTGGGCAACTGGGGCAACAGCCGGGCCAAACCCTATGCCGGCGGCCAGTACAGCGGCGCGGTTGACCACACCTTTACCTTTAGCGCCCAGACGCCGGGGGTGGTGGGCACGGGCAGCACCGCCGTCAGTTGGAATGACGCCGCTGGCAACAGCGGCGTCCTCAACCTGGGGAGCGTCTACCACGCGCCCCTGCCTTTGGATGTGGCCCAGGGATTGCAGGTTGGCTTCAACACCGGCACCATCGACGCCGGGACCAGTTTCACCGTCACCGCCCTGACGCCCCGGGACACCTTCACCTACACCGTCATCAGCGACCCTTTCACCCCACCGGTGATCGTGGTCAGTGCCAGCGATCCCCAGGGCAGTCATCGCTTTGTGACGCCGGTGCAACTGTCCAACCTGGGTGACAGCCTTGCCCCCCACGCCGGCGAGATGCTCAAGGGGCTGGCCGTGCAAATCGTCGCCACCGGGCCGTTCAACCCGACCGGGACCAACACCACCGACTTGGTAATCAACAGTCCGCACCCGGCCACCATCGTGGACGGCCACCTGCATCTCAACTTTGTCTCCGACGGCAAACTGGTGCTGGAGAAGTCCTACACCCAAGATATTCCCGTTGGTCCCACCACCGTTGCCGCCGATTGGTCGCCGACCGAGTTCTCCGCCGATTACAACCCAAATGGAGACAACTTGCTCATCGCCTTCTGGACCGACAGCGAAGAGAACATCATCGACAGTGGAGCGCGACCCCTGAATAGCTTCGCCGTCGATCCAAAATCGGGTGCGGCCAGCGACATTGTGGCTTGGGATTTCGGCACAGTGACCCAGGGCGAGGTACCCAATCGGGAGGTCTCGGTTGCCAGCGTGGGGGCAACGGACTTGTCGACCTACGTCACCGGAACCTCCGGCTTGAGCGTCTCCCAGGCTGGCAGTAAGCCTCTGGGTCTGGGCGATGTAGCAACCTACGAATTGACTCTGGACACCCGCATCCTGCCCACCGGACCGTACGCTGGCACGGTCACCCTTCGCACCAGTGACCCGACCCATCCTCTCTACACCGTGCAGGTGAGCGGGACCATAGATCCCCTCGTCGGTGACGCTTATGCCCGCAAGATCATGGACCATCCGCTGGATGTGGAGGTGTGGGTACCGGGAATTCATAGCCAGGGAGAGTGGATCACCTATACACATTCTCTAGTGCCGGATCCAGGGAGTCTGCATCCGGTGAAGGTGTATTCCCAAGGTTATGGTAAATTGCTGGGGATTGGGAAATACCTTCTTCACCCATTCACCTGTCAGGATATTCATAATCGGTATCCAAGCGCTTTGGATGGGATATATACATTCTATGTTTACGGAGATGAGTCCGCTCCTTTCTCGTTATATTGTCATCACATGTCTACAAATCCAGCCGGCTATTTGTCATTAGTCAACACTGGCGATTTAAGCAATTTTTCAAGGGCAGTGGCCGGACAATTTTGGCAGGGTACAGATGTGGTTACGCAGTTCTCAAAAGTGCGGCTAGATCCAAGAACATTGGAGATTGATATTAGGGATTTGACCTTTTCGCAGTCCACGGGGCATATAACTGGTGGATGGGATTTTGCCTCTGTGCCTCTTGCCACGGCCTCAAATTGTGCTGGAACTAGTGTTCCTCCTGGATCGGCAAACGTGGATTTACGAGGTACACTATTTGTCATTGATAACTCAGTCAACTTCTATGTGCGAGGATATCTGGCAAATGGAGTAACTACTATTAGTAATCAGCGGCAATTGGTAGATCTGACTGGATGGGGTCTCTGCGGAGAAAACGGACCTGAACCATTTATAAGCGATGGTCCCCGATCCTCCCTCAAGCTCGCATATGTCAGGTCCGTTGTAGCAAACCAGTATTCCATTGCGCAAGTGGAATCAATACCTTTTAACCGATCAACCCTTCAGTTGCCCGAATCTTTCGGCACGTATTACGTCTTCAGGGCACAATACGGAAGAGAATTAGGTTTTGTAGACGCGGGTGTACGATTGACAACAATTCGGGTTCCTGTCGGGATATGGACCTCTGCGTCACTGAATGCATTGGTCTCTGATGTGGGCAACGGCGTTGTCACTTTCAAGGTGGATGTGGGTGCTGATGGTAGTTGGGATTGGGAAACTACCCAGACCGTCACAAATGCTGTCACCTTTTTCAATGATCAACTAGCCGCTGCCTTCACTCCGTATGTGAGCGGCACGGGCGAAGTGGATGTACCAATCAAAGTCTACCTCTCCAAGCCCGGCCAGGTACTACTCACCAACATGGTGGTGGAACGCAATCAGTCGGTTGAGTTGTCTCCCGCCTTCACTCTATCCGGCACACCCACCGAAGGAACCAATGTTGCCCTCAAAACCACGGTGAGCAACAGCGGTGCGGCTGACAGCGGTCCGTTCACTGTCTCTTATTACGCAACACAGGGCACGCAACAATCCTACATTGGCAGCATTTTTGTTCCTTCTGTTTCTACCAATTCCTCAATTCCCGCCTCCTTCACGTGGAATACCTTGGGTTTCACCGGCCCGGTGACGGTTACGGCGGTGGTAGACCCCTTCAATCGCACAGTGGAGTTGGACGAGTCCAACAACAGCAAGTCGGCCACTATCACCATCCTCACTCGACCGGATTTGAGCGTGGCGGAAATGACGCTCTCCAATGCCGAGCTGGTGGTCGGGGAGACGGTCACGGTCACGGTGAAGGTGGCCAACAGCGGCCAAACGGCGGCAGCCACACAGAAGGTGGCCCTGTATCGGGGCAATCCTGACGGTGGCGACACTGCAATCCAGGTCAAAACCTTAGCGTCCATTCCAGCCACCAGCAGCCGCACGCTTACCTTCACCTGGACGCCGACTACCCCCGGCCCATACCAGCTCTTCGTGCGCTCGGATCGGGATGGTCAGGTCAACGAGTCGGACGAAACCAACAATGATCGTCCGCAAGATGTGCATGTGGGATTTGCCGGTCCCCTGGATGTGGACAGCGGCGGGGTTGGGGATGCGGCCTATTCCCAGGTTCGGGGATATGGCTATCTAAACGGTCAGCCCTCCACCTTCTGCGGCACGGATTCGGAGCAGTCTCAACGCAACGACACTGGCGGTCAGGTGCGCTACCGGTTCGACCATCTGCTGCCCGGCCATCACTACCACCTGGACCTGGTCCTGGCTGAGTGCGATGGCTTGGGCCGCCAGGAGAGCATCACCATCGATGGGCTGCCCGTGGAAGAGGGCGTGGACTTGGGTAGTGGCACACCCCAGCGGCTTTCCATCCTAGTAGACCCGGCCTTCTATCGGGATACCAGTATTGAAGTGGCTATTCAGGAGATCATCGGCTACGATGCCGTGGTCTCCCAGATCACTCTCTACGACATTGACTACTGCTATGCGGACAGCGGCGGGGCTAACGATCCGGCCTATCCGGCGGGGTTGGCCCCCCAGTGCGGCTGGATCGATGGCGTTCCCAACACGCCGCTTGGGTTGCCTTACCAGAGTCGGCGGATTGACTTGGCCGACTCGAACACCGCCGACGACCCGGACAATGAGTTAGTCTATCGTTTCACCGGATTGGACCCATCGAAACATTACCGGGTAGCCCTGGTCTTTTTCCAAGGGGCAGGCAACACAGTCGAGCAGACGGTTTATACGGACAGCGATGTGTTGGTCGGTTCCGTACAGTTGACCGGCAACCAGCGGGTGGATGTGGCCGGGGTGGTGCCTCCCGCCGCGTACAGTAGCGATGGGGCCATCGACGTGCGCATCGTGCGCACCAATGCCGCCGCCGGTGCCTTTGTCAACGAGATCGTGTTGGAGGAAATCACCTTGGTGGGATCCTTGCCGCCCACACCGACCGACACGCCAACGCCGACGAATACGCCGACCCACACACCAACGCCCAGCGTCACCCCGACGGCGACGCCGACCAATACGCCCACTCGTACACCGATAAATACGCCGACCCTTACACCCACGGCAACAAACACGCCAACTCAGACACCGACAGCGACACCGACTACCACGGCCTCTGCCACCAAAACGCCCACCAGCACTCAGACCGGGACGACTACGCATACGCCAACTCCGACGGCAACTAAGACTTCAACACCTACGCCTTCCCCCACCCCAGTGAAGGGACTGATTCAACCCGGCACCGGCGGCAGCGTGTTTGCCTCAGTGGGGGTGACCGTCTTCCTGGCCTTCCCGCCCGGTTCCGTGAATGAAGATGTGCAGGTCACCATCGAGCAGGTGGCCGATCCATCGGACGGGTCCGGCTTCCAGGTGATGGGTCAAATCTTCCGAATCACGGCCCGAACCCTATCCGGCACCCCGGTCACCAACTTCAATCCACCCTTCGACTTCACCGTAGGCTATGACAGCTTGCCCTTGGGGGCGGACATTCCGCCAGTCCTCACCTTCTGGAATGAGGACAGCGGGGCCTGGGAGGAGATTCCAACCACTCACAATCCCGTCAACCGAACGTTGAAGGCGTCGGTGGACCATCTGACCATTTTCGCCGTGATGCAGCGGGATGGGTACCGGGTCTACGTGCCCATGCTGCTGCGATAGTGACCAGGAGAGGGCAGGATCTTCGGATCTTGCCCTCTCACATTCCTTTTGATGTCAACCTCATCCGCTCCTCCAGGAGATCGCCATGATTATCCATAAACTGATCAGCCTCATTGTCGCTCTGGGTATGGTTCTGACACCCGTCACCCCAGCCCGTACGATCCAATCTTCGTCGTCACCTGTAGCCCTGACCCAGACAACGGCCATCGGCCCGGATCTACTTTTTCGTACCTACGTCACTGTGAACACCTCTGCCGCCTGGCACGATCTTGAACAGCTTGACCCGCTTTTTCTGCAACGGGGTGACGATTGGGCCCTGATCGTGGTGGACGACGCCCAGTTGGAGGCCCTGGCCCGGCTACGTTTCAACCCGGACGGCACGGACACCATCGATGCCCTGGCTACGGCCAACCCAACTCTGGCCCGATCCATCCCGGATCTGCTCAACCAGATCGGCGTGGCGAAAAGCCAGCTTGCCGTCCTGGGGGTGACGGATGTTGCGGCCACGACAAACGAGGCGAATGTGACCGGACTGCGCTCCACTTTGCATGCAGCAGTTCTTGCCTTGAATAGCAACCAACAGGCCAAGATCATCGACGCCGTCAGCGCGGACAGCGACAACGACGGGCTGACCGACACGTTGGAAGGCTACTGGTGTACCGATCCCAATGACCAGGACAGCGACTTTGACGGCGTGAAAGATGGCGTTGAAGTGACAGCACTTAAGGCATGGATGAATAACGAAACCGCCGGGCCGCCTGCTTCGGCCAAACCATTTTTGGGTTGGCCATCAAGCATTACTGGCTGCACCGATTCGGACAAGGACTCTGTGCCAGACCGGGTGGAGACCTTTGAATTGGGGCTGAACCCCAATCGGGAGTCCACAGACCGAGATAAGTTTGACGATGGTCAGGAACTGTTCGGTAATACCGACTGTCCTGGCAGCGGCGGTTTCTGTGGTTATGGCTCCCTGCCCCGCAACGAGGATTGGGGCGTGATTTTTGCCGAGATGCCCTCGTGGGTGAAAGCACCCGGAAATCATCCACTGGTGGCGGCGTTCCCCCTGCCGGGGATTGATGTCGTGGAATCGTCATTGAAGGTGGAATTGATAACGACTGTGACGACTGAAAAAGGGACGATGACTCAAAAGACGCAGAGTTACAGTACAGCAACAACTCAGGGTACGAGCAGCAGTAATGCCGATACTGTCATGTGGAATGATTGGCAAGAGACCTCTCGGACTGTTCCGGATTCCTTGGCATCCCTTCGAGATTTGAATCCTCAATTCAATGGTTTGAAACCGCTAGCAGTTCAGGGCAAATACTTCGGCCTAGAAGTTACGGGAGCAACTTTGGGGCTTATAGGAGCGGTTGGTGGGGCGCTATGCGTTCCCACTGCAGGAATAGGATGTGCAATCATGGCAGGCGCAGGAGTTGTAGGTGCCGGAATAGCATTAGCTGGCGTAGTACTTGACCACATAGACGACAGTCAAAATCAAGCGAAAGCCAATCGGTGTGATCCAAATGTTCCAGTTCTTCCCAAATGCATAAATCAGTTTGTGCCGATGCAAACAGAAACTGGCCCCTCTTCAACGGAACAGGCACAGACTGTTCAAACTCAAGATTTAGCAAAGGGCGGGACAGGAACTCAGTATTCAGCGGGTGGTTCAGGGCAGGTTCTAGTTCAACCTCAGATTCAGATTTCTTATCCGCCGCAACGCCCGACAACCACAAATACGACGGGGCATTCTGAAGGCGGCGCACATACGACTACCACTACCCAGTACGAAGAGCAAACCATCACCAATGGTGAAGCCTTCACTACTGGCGAAGACTGGCGCACCGCCACCGCTATCGACTCGGCCCACGCCGCCGACCTGTGGTTCACTTACAAAGTACGCAACAGGGGCACCGAGTACGCTCGGGAGATCACGAACTTGGCCTTTAATGTCTACATAGGCGATGATCCCAATCCGGCCATTACCTATTTCGTGGCCCCAGACGTCGGCGGTGACGGCAAATTCGTCAACTTCATGCCCGGCGAGGAACACACCTACACCGCCCGGCACATCCCCATCAGCCTGGAACAGATGGCGGCTATCGATCTGGGCGGGCCCCTGCGCATTGTCGTCGAAGACTTCGCCTACGGCATCGATGAGCTTTTCTACCAGGATGCGGCCAACGCTGGCGTGCAGATCGCCATCGAGGACGGCACGGCGGACGGCGACGAGACTATCGATAGTTACCAGATCCCAACCTGGGGTACGGAGACGGTGCTGAACGTGCTGGCCCGCTACTTCCCCCACGAGACCGACGCCAACGGCATGATGACCGCCATCTGGACGCCGGAATATCGCAGCGACACGCCCTCTTGGTGTCAATCACCCCGCCGCCCCACAGATCAGCCGACCAAGGCCCTGTGGTGCAAGCACACCCTTTCCACCGCGGACTGGTGGAATGTCTACACCGACGGGTTGGGCGATGGCAGCGAGGGCTTCCAGACCACCCAGGCTGTGCCGGGCAGTGTGGCCCTCTTCCGATTCAACCAGGACACCGATCTGGACGGCTTCAGCGACCGCTCGGAAGATCGCCTAGGCACGGACCCTCACGATGCAGCTTCCTTCCCCCACCCTGAAGTGCTGGCCGGGGTGCATAGCCTCAGCGCCGGCAACCAGGTCACGGCCACCCTCTCCCTGCTCAACACCGGTCTCTACGACGCCTATGGGGTGGAGGCGGTGATGGTTGCGCCAGACGATTCCATCTCCATCACAAACAACACCGTGGGCGGATCGGGCCGGGTACGGGCGCTGAAACAGGTGGTGGTGGGCAGCCGCATCGTGCCCCAGGACCTCTCCCAGACCCCGTGGAACGGCCAGAACAGCCACGCTGTGCCCAATCCCGGAGGCTATTACACGGGCAACACCGACCGTATGTATACCTTCACGGTGAACTGCGCTACCACGGGTGGCTGTGCTGTGGGCAGCGGCACTTGGACTCTGGCCTGGAACGACGGAACTGGCAACAGCGGCAGCCTCAACTTTGGGGCGGGCTATGCTTCCCCCACCTTTTTGCCCATGGGCAGCCTTGGTGTGACCCTGGCCCTCTATAGCGGATCGGTCAAGAACGGCGAGAGCTTCGCCTTCAGCGCCCGCACGCCCCGGGACACCTTCCAATACACGATCAACCGGGAACCCCACACCCAGCCCTTGGTCATCGTCTCCTACAACGACCCCCAGGGCAACCACCGCTTTGTCATCCCGCCCCAGGCCATGAGCCTGACCGCGCCCACGGACAACCTCAGCCAGTTCGCCGGGCAGATGCTGCCGGATGTGGGCGTGGAGATCGTCACCGCCGCCCCCTTTGCAGCCGGGAGCAATGGGGTCAATCTGCTAGTCAATAACCCCGCGGCCACCTCCCTGGCCAACGCTCATCTTTTCCTGGAGTTTGTCAACATCACCGGCACAGTCGTCTCGGAAGTACCCCTGACCGTCACCCTGCCGCCGGGACCGACCTACACACCGATTACCTTCAACTCGTCTGCTTTCAACCCGCCCTTTGTGCTCGACGACGACTACATTGTCATGGCCTTCCTCACCGATTATCAGGGTAACATCCTGGATACGGCGGGCCGTCCCCTAAGCAGTTTCCAGGAAGACCCGTTACCCAAATTGACCGGCGATGCCGTCACTTGGAACATCGGCACCGTGGCCCAGGGTAGTCTGGTCAAGACCGGTCTGCCTCTGGCCAACACGGGCTTCGGTGTACTCTATACTTATCTGGACACCACACCGGGGTTGAGCCTCAACCGCAATGCCCGCACCGTGGGCGCGGCGGATCTGGTGGACTACGAACTGGTCCTGCGCACAGCGGCCCTGCCCGTCGGTCCCTACGACCAGACCGCCACCCTACACACCAGCGACCCGAACCGACCCAACGTCTTCGTGCGCGTGCTCGGCCAGATCGCAGCGCCTACGGGCGATACATCCGGCGGCGCATTGAGTCGTCCGTTGGATGTGCCGGTGTCGGTGCAGGGTCCGCAGAACCAGGGCGATTGGGTGGAGTTCACCCACAGCCTGGGGCCGAATCCGGAGTCGCTGCATCCGGTGAAGGTGCTCAGTCAGGACTACGCTACGCTGTATGGCGTGGGCAAGTATGCTACAGCGTTCGGCCAAGACATTACATCGTATGATATGTTTGGGGATGGTCGGGACGGTGACATCACGGTTAACTCTAGCGTGGTTTTTGATGCTTCTAGGACAGCATTGAGCTCTTCTGTCAATGTCAGCGCACTTGACATTTCATTGGCAAGTGCAAATGGCTTTTCTCAGGGTGACGAAGTTCTCATTATTCAAATTCAGGGTGCGGGGGCAGGAAACTATGACTTCCGTCGCATTGCAGTAGTATCAGGCAATCAATTGACTCTAAATCAGGGGCTAAGTCATGCCTATACCAATAACAATACTCAAATAGTGCGTGTGCCAAATTACCATAATGTAATAGTCACTGCCAGTGGGCGCTGGGTCGCGCCCGCATGGGACGGACGGACGGGTGGAGTCTTAGTTTTTCGTTCGAGTGGAATATTGTCCGTCGACGGAGTTATCAGCTCTAACGGAGGAAATGGAGGTGTTTCCGTTTATTATGGAAGTGCGCCAGGAAATGGTGGTTCTGGTGGCGGATTCAGGGGTGGTGCAAGCCATTCAGATGGTAATGGTGGCGATGGAGGTGCCGCTTACACTGGAGAAGGATCCCCAGGGCTATACGGGCATGCACCAAATCCTAATGGACAAGGTGGAGGAGGAGGACAACTTGATAACATTGGATCAAACGGAAATGCTTCAGGAGGGGGAGGAGGACATGCCAACAGCGGTGGAAATGGGGTAAAAACCAATAGCGCACATGCGGGACTGGGTGGCGGTCCGGCTGGGAATGAGACGCTTTCAACGTTGTTCCTTGGCGGAGGGGGTGGAGGTGGATATAAAGACACAAGTAGCAACAGCGGTGGTGGAGGTGGGGGCGGTGGAATCATTCTGGTTATGGCCCGGGACTTGCAGCTTTCAACCGTTGGTACAATATCCTCAAATGGCGGCGTTGGTGGCAATGGGGCGGATGAAGCAGACGGCGGTGGTGGAGCTGGCGGCACAATTCTATTGAAAAGTGGATCCTCTGTGATTAATGTGAATAGAGTCACAGCACTTGGTGGTCCCAGCAATGGTTATGGAGGTACCGGATCCTACGGTCGCATCCGCCTGGAATATTGTGAAGTACCACCTCCTTTCTCGACCAATCCACCGGCCAGCACGCAGAAACTTAGCTGCTATATCGCCGAACAGGTAGATAGTACGCCGTTCAATACTACCCGCATCAACCTACCCGATACCATTCCTGACGGCCAGAGCCACACCTATGAGGTTCAGTTTGGGCGCAAGCTGGATTTTATCACCGTCGGATCACAGATAACGACAATGCGTATTCCTGCGGGCATGGCCGTCACCGCCACACTAAATGCGTTGGTTAGCGGCATCATCAGTGGCACCACTGCCGTCAAACTAGACATCGGCAACGACGGCACGTGGGATTGGCAGACCAGCCGCAACATCACCGATGCCTACACCTTCGCCAGCCCGGACCTGGCCGGGGCGTTCAACGCCTACTGGTCCGCCCACGGCGCGCCCACCACGGGTACGCTGGATGTGCCGGTCAAGCTCTATCTGTCCAAACCGGCCCAGGCATTGCTCACCAATATTCAACTGTCTGTGGCCGGCAGCAAACTGCGCGGCGTACGGGTTCCTGCCCACACCTACGGCAACTTCATGCTCGACTTCACCGTGGGCGGCAGCGGCACAGGTCCGCTCACCGTGGCGTTGGATGTGGGCGACAACGGCTCGATGGATTGGAGCTACACCGGTACGCCTGGGCTGCCTTATCGCCTGCTCACCGGAAACCTGTCGGCGGCGGTCAACGCCTATCTGTCTGGCAAGTCCGGCGATGTGGATGTGCCCGTGCGTATCTTCGTGGCCCCGGACCATACCGTCACCCTCAACGACTACACCGCCTCGGTCAGCGACAAGACCGACCTCACCGCCGACGGCTTCACGGTCAACCCGACAACATCTCAGCCCACCGGGGCCTTGTGGAAGGAAGGCGACGTGATCCCCGTGCGGGCCACCATCCGCAACACCGGGAACGTAGACAGCGGCCCGGTCACCGCTGCCTTCTTTGCCACCGCACCGGGTTGGGGAGACTGGTACATCGGCAGTGCGTTCGTGGCGAATCTGCCCAAGAACGGGGGCAGTGCCCAGGTCAATATTCAGTGGGACACCACCGGCTTCACCGGAAATGTGCCGGTCAAGGTGGTGGTCAACCCATACGGCCGTGTGGCCGAGAGCAACACCCAGAATAATTCAGCCGGGACCACGGTGGTCTTTGAAACGACGCCCACACCCACACCTGTGACGCCAACGAACACACCGACACCCATCACGCCAACAAACACGCCAACACCTGTGACGCCGACAAATACACCGACGCCGGTTACGCCGACACACACACCAACGCCCGTCACGCCGACACACACACCAACGCCCGTCACACCGACGAACACACCGACGCCAGTCACGCCAACCAATTCGCCGACACCGGTTACGTCGACACACACGCCGACACCAGTCACGCCGACAGACACGCCGACCCCCGTGACGCCGACGAATACGCCAACCCCGTCACCTACGCGGGTGGAAGGCGTGATCAAACCCGGAACCGGCGGCAACATCTCGGCCTCGGTGGGGGTGACGGTCTCGATGGCCTTCCTGCCAGGGTCAGTCGACGAAGACGTCCAGGTGACCATCGAACAAACAGATGATCCGTCCGATGGGTTTGGATTCCAAGTGGCCGGGCATATCTTCAAGATCACGGCTCGCACGTTATCGGGAAACCCAGTCACCACCTTCGACCCGCCCTTCTACCTTGTCGTCCGTTATGACAGTCTGCCTCTTGGCCTTGACACGCCTCCGGCCCTCACCTTCTGGCAGGAGAACAAAAAGATCTGGGTGGACATCCCCACAGTCCACAACCAAGTCAACCACACCTTGACAGCGGTGTTAGATCACTTGACCATCTTTGCAGTGATACAGCGAGAGCGGAAGCCGATATATCTTCCTTTGCTGGTACGATAGCAGAAACAAAAAGAGGGCGGGATCTTCGGATCCCGCCCTCTCACCTTCTGGTAGATATTCATCCCCACCACCCCACTACCGTCCACCCCAGCATCCCCGCATAAAACCCCACCGCCGCCGGCACGCTCACACTCTGCCGCTTCCACACCCACAGCCCCGCGAATATCCCGACCAGGATCACCACGCCTATCCCCAACGCCGCCGGACTGACCGCGGCCAACGCCACGGCGATTTTGCCGTCCGCCGCGCCCATAGTGTGCATCTGCCAGGCGGCCCAGCAGCCGACGAAGACGGCGAAGGTGAGGATCAGCCGCTCACTCCCACCCAGCCACAGGGCCACCGGCCAGGCCAGGACGAAGGCGGGCAGGGTCAGCCAGTTGGAGACGTGGCGAGTGCGGTAGTCCTGCAATGCGCAGGGGAGGAGCCAGAAGACGAGGAACGCAGAGTGCAGCATGGGATCGTTCAGGATTTCGGCCATCAGGTCTCAGCTTTCAGGGACGGATCTGGAATGATGTTGGGTAAAAAACAGGCTGTGGGCTGACAGAACGCCGCAGGCGTCCGAGCTGACGGCTACAAGACTTGTAGAACCGGCCACATCAGCGGCACCAGCATCAGGAACAAAAAAGGCAGAAAGAAGAACAGCACACTGGGCACGGCCAGGCGGCTGTCCAACGCCTCGGCTTCCCGCAAGGCACGGTCCTTGAACTCGATGATCAGGGTCTTGGCCAGCCCTTCCATGAGTTCCGGCCCGGCGGCTCCCTTGCGGGCGGCCAGGTCGATCTGGGCGGCGAAGGCGCGCAGGGCGGGCAGTTCGTAGGCGGAGACCGTGCGCACCAGTGCCCCATCCTTGCTGCCCCGGCCAAAGATGGGACGGCCTGTGGCCCGAGCGTCTTCGGCCACCTTGCGCACCAACACGGCCAGGGGACCGCCCCACTCAGCGGCCCGCTCCAACGCCTTGTCCGGCGGATTGCCTGCTGCCATCTCTGCGGCCAAGAGCGCCGTCAGTTCGGGGAGGGAGCGCTGCACCCGGCGCTTGACCCGATTGGCCTGGCTGCGCAGACGGGCGAAGGGGACGACGGCCCCGACGATGCCCAACAGTCCGGCCATGGGCGCACCGGTGACCACGGCCAGGACCATCCCCAACCCGGCAAAGGCCAGACTCAACCCCACGGTCTGGGCGGGAGAAGGGACCACCCCGTCCAAAGCCAGCCAGCGGCGCTGGGCATCGAAGCTCACCCATTCGGCCAGGCCGGGCAGCTTCGCCAGGGCTGAGGCCCCCATGCGCTCCACGGCGTCCGGGGCGGCGGTGTCCAGATAGTCGGCCAACGAGCGGGCGGCGGAGGGGCTAAAAGAGAAGCGGGAAGCGGTGGTG
Organism: Caldilineaceae bacterium; assembly: GCA_018003515.1. GTDB lineage: Bacteria > Chloroflexota > Anaerolineae > Caldilineales > Caldilineaceae > JAGNDO01. The sequence goes on along the minus strand of JAGNDO010000029.1, from coordinate 7,487 downwards.
GCGACCGTGAGGGCGGCGAAGAACGAAGCAAGAACGATGAGTGTTGTGTGCGACATGGGAATCTCCGAAGCTGGAAGCCCACAGCCATCAGCGGCGGCGGGAAACAGGGTTGGCAGTTAGATCGAGCAGGTAGCTGGACAGCCACCAGCTTTGAGTAATGGTTCGTTTCATCGACGGATGCACTCTTCGGGTTATGGGTCCGGCGTCGAAGAAAGGATCACATCGACGCGCTGAAAGCTGAGTCGCTGAGGGCTGGTTGATGCTTTCTTCGACGGCCGTTCATGGCCGGTCATGGCTCCCCCGTCGAAGAAAGGCATCATCTGGCGAGTCTGACGGCTTTTTTTGCTGAAGGCTGATTCACTCCATCGCCTCCTCAATCATCCCATTCAGCCACAGATAGCCGAAGCCCATGGTGCCCAGACAGGCGGCGGCGATGAGCTGGACCATCGGTTCCCGGAAGCCCATCTGCACGCTTGGGGAGGAGAGCAGGAGGAGCAGGATGCCGCCAATGATGGCCAGCATGGTGAGGACGGCGCTGCGGGCGGCCTCGGCCTTGGACCCGGCCACGGCCCGAGCTTCCAGGATGGCGGACAGCTCCGACGCCGTGGTGGAGAAGGCACGGGTGAAGCCGCTGCCCCCGGTCTCGAAGAAGCGGCGCAGTTGGAAGAGGACCAGGGCCAGAGAGGGGGACAATTCGGCGGCGTCGGCCTGGGCGGCGATCATGGCTTGCGGCCCGGCAGAGCGCAGATCTGTGAGCAGGCGCTGCATCCAGGCGGCCAGGGGCGAGCCGTCGGGCAGGGTGTCGGTGACTTCTTGGAGAGCGGCCTGGGGAGATTGGGTGACAAGGAGTGTCCCGGCCAGGCGGCTGACGAAGGTGGGCAACTCCTGCTCCACCTGCACTCGGAAGGCCCGCCAGCGGCTTTGCAGCATGGAGTGGGCGAGGACGGCGGTCAATGCCCCGCCCCCGGCGGAGGGCAGGAGGGGAAAGCCCAGGAGCATCAGGCCCAGGGCCGGAAGAACCCCGGACGCAATCCGAATTCCCACCAGCCAACGAGGGTCCGGCGGCAGGCCCAGGGAGAGCAGGATCACCGCCGACGGGTTCACGGCCAGGGGACGAGGCGCATCCGCCTGCACGTCCAGATAGTCGGCCAGGGTGCGGCTGACCGAGGGGCCGATGCCCAGGTTTAGGCGACGGGCGATCATGGTCACGGTCAAGGCGGCGGAGAGAGCGGTGAGGAGAGGCAGGATCAGGGACATGAGGAACTCCGAATGGAAAATTGAGATTTGAGGTTTCGATATGGCCTGTGGGCCTACTCAACCCAAGAAATGGAAAAGGCTTAATGCGTGGTAACGGACGGATCGGGGTTGGATGGAACGAATGGAGGAGCAAGACCCAACATTAAAACTTCTCCATTCTCAAATTTCCATTCTCTATTCCTCACCGCCGCTTCTTCGACGGCGCAGCCATCTCGTTATCGCCCGGCGACCACAACGTCCGAAACTCCACCCGGCTCCCGGACAGCCCGGCCACTTCCCAAACGCCCAGGGCGACCCGCTTGCCCTCTCGCCAACCCACCTGGACCACCAGGTCAATGGCCTGGGCGAAAAGACCTTTGGCCGCCTCGAACTTGACCCCGGCGTCAGCAAAGAGGATCACGCCCAGGCGGAAGACCGCTTCCTCCGGCCCTTCAGCATGAAAGGTAGTTAGCCCGGCGTGGTCGGACATGAGGGCACGGAACAGCGACAGCGCCGCATTTCCCGTGCGCACCTCGCCCACGATGACGTGGCTGGGGGCCAGGCGCATGGCGTCGTCCACCCCGTCGCTGACCGTGTAGGCGGGCACGTCGGAGCCGGGCGGGGCAGGCCGGGCCTCAAGCGTCGTCACATTAGGATGGGGCAGCCAGATCTCCTCCGGGTCTTCCACCTTGACGATGCGGGCGTCGTCGTCGATGCCGTGGCAGAGGGCCGACAACAATGTTGTCTTGCCCGTGGCGGTGCCGCCGACGACCAATATCCGCAACCGTCCGGCGACGGCGGCCAGCAGACCCTCCATCACCGCTTGGGGAAAGACACCCCACTCCACAATCTGCTTCGGCTGCACCGGCGTCGGCTCGAAGAGGCGCAAGGCGATGGCCGGGTAGCCATCCCCGCTGGCGATGGCGGGATGGACGACTTTGACCCGTGCGCCGCCGAAACCCAGTTCTTTGTCACGGGGCAGCTTGACATCGACCGTGGGCGTGGCCTCCGTGCAGGCCCGGCCCTGGGGAGCCAGCAACGCCTCCACCGTGCGCCAGGCTTCCGCCAGGGAAGGGTGCAGGTCCAGTTTGTCAAAGGCCATGCTGCCCTTGGGCCGTCCCCACACCGAGCCGTCAGCATTCAACAAAAGGTCCGTGTATTTCGAGGCATTGGGCGGCATCAGGCCATCCAGAAAGCCCAGACCACCCACCCTCGCCAGCACTTGGGCCAAAATCGCCTGGCTGTCGGGCGTAGGCAGGCCCAGACGACGGGCCGCCGTCTGTAAGGCCAGATCCGCCCGTTTGCCCAGTTCCCGCCGGTTGCGCAGGATGGAGAGGGGCAGGCCCGCCAAATCTCGACAAGTCTCATCGATCAAAGAGGCGGACTGTTCAGGGGAAAGAGCAGTAGTGTAGGATGTCCACGACATGGGGGTCTCCATTTGTTTTGATTGGTGGCGGCGATGATTGAGCCGACGAGCTTTCAGCCAACAGACTCGGCTGAGGGGCGATTCTTCGACGAATGATCATTCCGGGTCATGGTTTCACCGTCGAAAAAAGGATCTCCTCGCACAGTCTGATGGCTTTTGGGCTTCTTGATTAGACACACTGTCCAGCCGCCACAGAGGAACCAAACCGCCGAGTCTGGTGGCCTATACCCGTATCTTCACCGGCCCCAACGAGTACACCTTCCCCGTCGGCACACTGGGCACAACGTTGGCGGTCTGGCCCAATAGAAGATCACCGAGTGATCGTACTGTGCGGCGCAACGGCTCGGAGTGAAGATAGGCAGGCCGCTTGCGGTTGAGGGCCTCCTCGATGGCCGGGTCGTCGTCCAGGACGGCGGCCAGGGGCGGGAAGTCTCGGCGCTGGGCCTTGCCTGCGCGGACGATCTCCTCCGGGGTCAGGCTGACCGGGCGCACCCGGTTGAGGACCAGGTGCACGGCGTCCGACGGGATGCGGTGACGACCGGCCAGCAGGTCGTTGAGCAATCGCACGGCTTCCACGGCGTGGAGCGCACCGGGCAACGTGGGCGTACCCACCAGGAGCAACGTGTTGGCAGCCCGCAGGGCAGCGGCGGCCAGTTCCGGCGACGAGACATCGAAGACGACGACCGCATATCCGGCCTGGGCCGCACTGTCGGCCAGACCGGGCAGACCGGAGCGAGGGTCTTCGGCGGAGGGGGCGAAGGTTTGCAGGGCCACGGGATCGAAGAAGCCCGCCAGCACGTCCAGGCCGTCCAGCTTCTGTACGGACGAGCGCAGTCCTTCCGGCGACGGGTCCGTGCGCCAGGCGGCCAATGTGGGGTCCGGGCGCAGGCCCAGGGAGAGGGGCAAGGGGTCCGGTGCGCCCAATCCCACCAACAACGTGGGCAGGCGACGGGTGGCGGACTCCATGGCCAACGCAGCGGCCAACGTGGACTTGCCCACGCCCCCCTGCAAGCTCCATACGGCGATGCGCCGGTGGCCGATGATGGCCGGTCCCGCGCCGTTGCGTTCGGGGAAGGTCAACCCCACGGCTCGGCGGCGGGCGGCGGCATGTTCGGTCAATCTTGCGGCCAGGAGCGGGAAGGGGGCGTCGCCCACCAACGTCTCCCGCACGCCGGGGATGGCCCGCACGGCCTCGATGTGGGATTGGCCGATGCCGACCGGCAGGATAGCCACAGCGAAACCGGGGTAATCCGTGAGGGCAGCGGCCAGGGCATCCGGGCCGGAGAAGAGGCCAGCGTCCACCAGCAGGGCGTCGGGCTGGAGGGTCAGCCGTTCGCCCAGTTGGCCGGGGTCCGTGGCCAGGGCCAGCACCTGAAAGCGGCCATCGGTGACGAAGGCGTGATACCAGCCGTTGGCCCGGTCCGCCGGGGCGGCGAGCACAATAGTCAGTGGGGGAGAGGCATCGAGGGTCCAGTTGTTGGGCATATGAGTGGGTCCTGTGGGTTGAGTGGTTGGATGAAGAAGCTCAGAGCCATCAGCAATTAGACTCGACTATGGGGTGGTTCTTCGATGAATGACCACGTCAGATCACGGTTCTACCGTCGAAGAATGGGGCAGCCACCGAGTCTGAGGGCTGACGGCTATCTGTTCGTCATATCCTCGCTGGGCGGCAACAGTTCCGACAATCTGACCCCGACAGTAGGTGCAATTTCTGCCCCTTCAGGCATTAACACCAACGTGAAAGACGCACCTGCTGCGTTGAGGGCCGCCAACAACTCCACGGGCGACACCCGCACCATCTTCGGCTCCGGCGTCGGCTCGGTCGGGATGATCAATTCAGCCAGGGGATCTTGATTCGTGTCGATTTGTGCAGATTCGTGGATCGCTTCTTCATACCGCACCTCCACCACACCCGTGGGCACGGCCAGGACGATGACACCCTTGTCCAGGTTGACCTGTGTGGCGCCGGACGTGCCGGTTCCATCCACGGTGACCAGGTCCAAGGCGGGCTGGGCCTGGAAGGTCGGCGGCACGTAGACCACCCGCAGGTTGTCCAGCACGGCCTTGGCGAAGCCCAGACTGTCCTGCTCTTCCAGGGTGGCCACCACGCCCACGGTCATGCCGGGACGCAGGAGACCGGCCAGCCCCGTATCCGCCTGCACCTGGACGGCCACACCCCGCTCGTCGGGAGCCAGGGCCACCGCCGGTCCCAGGTGGCGAGGGGTGACGGCTTCCCCGGCGAAACGCACCACGGCCAAGGTCTGGCCGGTGAGGACAGCGGGGTCGGCCACGGCATCAGCAGGAGCTTGGTCCGCGGGCATCGTGATCACGGATAGATCGGCGGCGGTCAGCACGGCTCCGGCCCCCAGGTCACGAGCGGCGGTCACCACGGAGACCGTGGGCACTTCTTGGGGCCAGAGCAGCACGGCCATCAGCCCGCCGGTGAGCAGGCCGAGAAGCAGGGGGAGGGTCCATTTGCGTTGCATGGAATGTGGTCCTTTCAGGGGTGATTAGTGGATTGGTGGGATGGGGAGCGGTCAGCTATAAGCCATGAGCTTTGTGGAGTGGATTGTTTCTTCGAGGATGGGATATCCGTCGAAGAAAGTCAGTGATCCGCCGCTGACGGCTTCGGCCTGATGGCTTTGTGCCGTCATCTCTCCACCTCCACGCCAATGACGCACGGTTCGGGATAGTTGCCAGTCCTGTCAACGACCACCAATCGCATCTGATACGCACCGGGATTGACCGTGCCCGTGTGGAAGTCCAGGAGGTGTCCGGCGGTGACGGCAGCTTCCGATTTGTGCAGGCCGACCCAGTGGCTACCGCCGTCCGGGGAGAGTTCCGCCTTCCAGTACCAGAGGTGGGGGATGGCGGCACTCCCGGCCATGCGCCACCAGACGCCGCTGCGGGTGATGGCCGTGATCTGCACCCCGTCCGTGGGACAGTCCACCACGGTGAAGGGGATCGGGCCATCGCTGCTGCCGGAGGGACCATCCAGGGACGGCTTAGGCAGGGCAGGCAGAGCGGGCAACACCGGTGTGGCGACTGACACCTCGCCCCACCAGCCAGGCGTGGGCGAAGCCGTCGCTGTGGCCGTGGGCCGGGGCGTCACCGCCGCCAGGGAGGGCGAGTCGGGCAGGATACCTTCACCCACGGCCAGAATCAGCAGCATGGCAACGAGGACGGCGGCGAGCAGGGCAAGGTCAGGGCGTCTAGACATGGGGAGTGAGAACCGGGCTAGTACGGAACATCTTCGTCATCCATCCCCAGCAGCATGGCCGGGTCGGGGAGGAAGAAAGCATCTTCGTCGTCTCGGTCAGTCAGGGTGGTGGTCAGGGTTTCCAGCAGGCCGATGATCTCGTCCAGGCGGGTGAGGAGTTGGGTTTGGAAGTCGGTGAGAGTAGGTGGGTGGGGCGTAGGGTGTTGGGACATGGCGCATCTCCAAACGAAAAGGGACAGACCCGCGCGCGGCGGACTGTCCCCTGGGGTGGATTGTAGTCGGTTTGGGGGAGATTGTCAAAATAGAAAGAACGGGCGTTCTAACCCTTGGAGGAGTTTGCAATGGAATCGAGATGTCGATTGGCTGGCACACGTTGCCGAGGCTTGACTCCACCGGCATCACGGGACAAGATGAGTTATCAAGCTTTATGCGGCTTCCCGGAAGCTGCGAGAAAGAGTAGGCATGTGTCATCTCTGCAGCGCAAAGGGATGGACGATTGCCTAGCAATACCCATTCGGCAGGTTTCAAGAGGCCTCAGATCACTGTTACTGCAGAATTCTGAAACCTGAAAAATCCCAAAATTGGGTAGTACTGTTTTTTAGATTCTGTGATAGAATGGGGTGAGCATGTTGCGACTTTAAACTGCTCCACTTCATTGCCTCTGCTGAAACATCCTCAAGACATTAGGTCGTGTGTTCGTCCTTGCCAACATGAACGGTATTACCATTAAGTTCTGTTGGCGTACTTCGATACCTTCGTCATCGGCCCGATGTTTTGTTCCTGAGTTGACCGCACCTGATGGTTTGTTCGGTTCGCCAAAGGAGCACCTATGCTCCCGGAACAGCACAGCCAAGAGCATTTTCCTCAATTCTCCAGCAAGCCACCCCAACAGACTGGGCAGTCTGCCACCGCGTTTGCCGTAAGTCATACCCCATAGGTGTCAACTTAAGCGAAATGCTGGTTGAGTTCGACAATTTTGGAAGCGGATGTTGCTAATCCCATAGCGGCCACCATGTCAACAAGTTGTTGAAAAATGCGCTCAACTGCCTGTTGACATGGCTGCAAAAACAGGTGGAAATTGGTCACATAGAAGCGCCACTTCTCTTAATGCAACAAACCGACCAGTCGAACATCGTCCTTATTCGTCTATATGTCTTGGCTAATCCCATAGAACGTTTTCAGAACGCAAAATTCGCTATGATGTATTGAATCGAAATACAGCAACTTCGCGTTTTCTAGCGGCTGGATGATCAAGCAATCTGTGGACAGCTATTTTTTTTAAGTCCTTACCGTCATGAGCTGGCTGTTGCCGGGGTTATCACCATTGTAACCCTATCACGTTAGAGTATGGGAGGAGAAAAGAGAATCCGTCGATACTGAAATTTGTCTGCGAGATAATCCAAACCACACCAGAGCAATTTGTGTTTTCCCTCCAATCTTTTCACGTTCGGCTATTTGTCAACTTGTAAGCCAAGTTCTCAGCAATTCTCAATATGGGGCAGAGGCAACAGAAGAAGGCACGAAAGGAGGGGGTTTGTGCCGGTGGTCAAAGGGAAATCAAGACAATGGACTTATGTGGCGGCCTCCAGATGAAAAGAGAGAATA
>JAGNDO010000157.1 GCA_018003515.1 Caldilineaceae bacterium | reverse complement strand
AAAAATACCCCCTCATCTGCGGAAGATGAGGGGGTAGACGGTTGCGGGGTGCGGTTTCCTGGTACAAAAAATCCCCAAAACTATCAAAAGTTGGGGAGGAGTCAGGAAAAGCGATCCATCTCCTCTCATCTTCCAGAATGTCCTGCCGGAATTGGCACCCTGGCGCTTGCACAGCAGCTTTGCTATGTTTGCCGGGTTGCCGAGGTTTCAAAGGGCCGGTCCCTCCACCTCTCTGGATAAGAGTACGATATTCAGTTGTGAACGGGACTATATCAAGGCTTGGGGAATTTGTCAAATCAATTTCATAAAAATTATGCGGAGGGGTGAATGGCGAATGGCGAATGGCAAATGGCGAATGGCAGGCTAGCACCCGCTGTTGAGTAGGCCGAATCAATCACGAGAATCCGTTGGTCCGCCATTTGCCATTCGCCATTCTTACGGCTTCTCCAACCCATGCGCCTGCAACAACGCCGCATCGTCCATCAATGCCCCGGTCTCCCCGTCGGCCACAACCCGGCCTTCGTCCATGATCACCATGCGGGGGAAGAGTTCCCGGACCATGAGCATGTCGTGGGAGGAGACCAGCATGGTGAGGGGAAGTGCCCGCAGCAGGTTGATCAACGAGCGCCGGGCCCGGGGATCCAGCCCGGCGGAGGGTTCGTCCAGCACCAAAATCTCCGGCTGCATGGAGAGGACCGTGGCGATGGCGATGCGCTTCTTTTCGCCCACGCTCAAATGATGGGACATGCGGTTGACATAGTCGGCCATGCCCACCTGTTCCAAGGCCGCGCTGACCTGTTTGCGCACCTCGGTTTCGGCCAGCCCCATGTGCAGGGGACCAAAGGCCACATCCTCGAAGACCGTGGGCGAAAAGAGTTGGTCGTCCGGGTTCTGAAAGACCACCCCCACCCGGCCGCGGATGACGGGCAGATTGCTCTTGATCACCGCCATCCCCCCCACGCGGATGGGGCTATCCCCATCCTTGCCCGCATGGCTGCCCAAAATGCCGTTGAGGTGCAGCATGAGCGTGGATTTCCCCGCGCCGTTGGGGCCGACTAGGGCCACCTTCTCCCCCCGCTCGATCTTCAGCGTCACGTCCGCCAGGGCATGGTGGCCGTCGGGATAGGCAAAGCTCAACCCGTCCACGGCCAGGGAGATCACACTGCCCTGCGCGGCCCGGGCCACCGTCTCGTTTTTTGTTTTGTCTTTGTGAATAATCGGCATGAGGTCAAAAAATTCCTGTTTTTGAAAAAGGTAGAGCCTATCTTTCGATGGTTTTCGGAGAAAATGATGAGATTCGACCTGGATTCAGTCTCCAAAAAGACATTCTGATCAGAAAATCATCGAAAGATGCGTGTAAAGCATTAGTTTAGAAAAGATTTTAATAATCCGTTGATTATTTCAGGCTGTTCAAGATTTGGCAGGTGAGCCGTGTCGGGAATTTCTTTTCCCTTGGCTCCGGGGATATTATCAACAAGATATTGACACCGCTCCTTGATATGGGGGAAATCCAACCCGCCCCACATAACGAGAGTTGGCAATGATAAATCTGACAATCTTTTATAAGCTGAGAAAGGGTCAATTTCTTTGGTAAGTTCCGGCATATTTAAGGCAATCCCATTCATTTCAAGGAATAGATTCCTTACTGTATGGCTGACTCGCCCAGATGGGCTAGTTGGACCGTCGAGCCACAAATTGGCCTCAATAGTATTAACACGTGCTAAATCATTTGCATTCTCTGCTTCGTCCAAGGCTTCAATGTGCGCTTGAATATCTGTCGGGAATGCTTTGGGCGCGGGAGCGCCGCTGACAGCAGGTGCGATGAGTACAAGTGCAGTGACCCGCTGCGGGTAAGCAAGACTAAAATCGATGGCAATACGCCCACCTTGCGAACATCCAACGAGGGAAACTGTGGAGATTCCAAGCTGGTCTAACACTTCTCGCAAGTCTTCAACATGAGAAAAGGCTTCGTCAATCGCTGTTGTTTCACCAAAACCTCGACGATCATAGGCAACCACAAGGTGGTCATCTTTCAATTCAGCTATTTGGTGATGCCACATACGTTTGTCGGCAACGCCTGCATGGAGAAAAACTATTGACTTGCCTTCGCCGGATTGTTCAATCGACAGCCGAGCATTCCCTATCTTGATTTTAACAACTTCTGTCATGATAAATATCCCCGTAGTAGAATCTGATACCTATGATTACTCACCCCACCCCCCACCCCACAAGCTGAAGCAGCACCAGCCCGGCGGCCACAATCCCCCCGGCCAGCCAGTCGCTGGCTTTCATGCTGTGGGGGTTGAGGGTATAGAAGTGGCCCTGATAGCCCCGGGCCAACATGGCGTTGTAGATGCGGTCGCTGCGTTCATAGCTGCGCAAGAAGAGTTGGCCTGCCATGTTCCCGGCTACCCGGGCCCGCCACACGATGGAGCCGCCGCTCTTCAGTCCCGGTGCGTTCTCCAGCCGGGCGCTGCGGGATTCTCTGGCCCGGAGCAGTCGACTGGTCTCGTCGGTGAGGACGGAGAGATAGCGGTACATGAAGGAGACGATGGCCACCAATGGCCCCGGCACATGCAGATGACGCAGAGCGTGCATCAGATCCGGGAACTGGGTGGTGGCCGTGAGCAGGATGGCCGCCTGCACCGAAAGCCAACTGCGCACCACCACGCTGACAAAGCGCAGCACCCCGGCATCCGTGGCCACCAGTTCCCACGAGCCGATGTGCAATGTGCCCACGGGATTGCCGGGCAGGGCAAAGATGGCCGAGACCGCGGCCAGGGCAAAGGGCAGGGCCACAAACGAGCGCTTGAAGGTGTACCCATAGCCGATGCGGGCCAACTGCCCCGCACCGACGATGCACAGCCAGGCCAGGCCAAAGGCCATCCACGCCCCATCGGGCAACAGGACGTTGGAAACGATGAAGGCCACCACGGCCAGCACCTTTACCCGGGGATCCAGCCGGTGGACCGAGCTATTGGCAACTTGATAACGGTCAAAGCTGATTTGCATTAGGAGACATTTATCCCAGACCGATGACGGCGGCGCATGAACCAGGTCAGCCCGGCGGCGATGGCGGCCACGACCAGGGCACCCACGGCCCCGGCCAGGATGGTGGAGCCTGCCCCTTCGTTCAGCCAAGGAATGGCATAGTCCGACAGGATGGAAAAGGGTGCCTCTGCCCCCCGGTTGATAAAGCCCAGATCCATCGCCACCCGTTCCAGCCCGTCCGGGTTGGCCGAGGCGAAGGGGGAGAGCAGGACCACAACCAGGGCGGTGAGGCCCCCGGCCACCACCCAGCCCCGCCCGCCCTTGGGCGCGGCGTCCTCCTCGCCCAGCAGATCGGGCCGGGTGCGCATGACAAAGGAGAGGGCGGCCACGGTGATCAGGGCTTCCCCCAGGCCGATGAGGGCGTGAATGCCCAACATGGTGGGCATGACGATGGCCAGCAGGGCCGTGCCGCTCAACCAGAGTTGCAGGGAGGTGGCCAAGGCCCCGGCCATCACCGACAGCCAGGCGGCCACACCGGCCACGGCCAATTTCACCGTCCGGCTGCGCCCTGCCGCGCCCCGATAGAGGCCATAGCCGATGATCACCGTGAGCAGCCCCATGTTGAAGATGTTGGCCCCCATCACCACCAAGCCGCCGTCTTGAAAGAGCAGCCCCTGGACGCCGATCACCGCGGTCATCACCAACATGCCCGCCCACGGTCCCAGGACGATGGCGGCCAGCGCCCCGCCCAACAGATGGCCGGAGGTGCCCCCGGCCACGGGGAAGTTGATCATCTGGGCGGCAAAGATAAAGGCGGCCATGATCCCGGCCAGGGGGATCTGGCGCTCGCCCAGTTCTTCTTCGCTGCGGCGCACAGCCACGGCCAACAAGGCCACCACAATCACCCAAAAGAAGACGGAGACCAAGGGGCTGAGAAAGCCGTCGGGAATATGCAGCTTTGCCGTGTCGGCCACGCCCCGAACCAGTTCGGATGTCGGGTTATGGGCTAAAAATCGAGTGAGATCCATACTCTTTTCTCCTTGAATGAAATGTTGGGATTGGGGATTGGGGATTAGGGATTGGGGATTGGGGGTTGGGGAGTAGAGACCAGGTGACCCAATCCCCAATCCCCAATCCCTAATCCCCAACCCCTAATTCCGGTCCATCCGGGGTGTCGATGACCCGGAAACCCAGGTCGGTGATCTGGTCGCGCAGGCGGTCGGCGGTGGCCCAGTCTCGGTCGCCCCGGGCGATTTCCCGCTGGGTCAAGAGCTCCTGGGCTTGGGCAAGCTGGGCCGGGTCCGCGGCGGCTTGGGGGGAGGGGGCAACGGCTTGGGCGTCCCGGAGGGCTTGGGCGGCCAGGGCATCGGCCCACACTGGGTCGGGGATGCCGGTTTGGGGGTCGGGCAGTCGCCACTCCCCCAGAAGCGTGGCGGGGAAGGTTTGGC
>JAGNDO010000156.1 GCA_018003515.1 Caldilineaceae bacterium | reverse complement strand
TGCCCCGGCTCTTGGTCGATCTGCGGGCGGATCTGGTGGCGCAAGGGGATAGCGCTTTTTTTGAAAAGAAGGCGATCCAGGCCTTTGTGCAAACTGTTCAGAGTCGCCAACGGTTTGAACAGGCGGGCAAACTGGCCAGTGTCGCCAGTAATCTCGCCGCCACCATGATGGGTGGCAATATCACGTTCATGCCACCGCCTTTGTACGATTGGACCCGCAGCCGAGACTTCCCGCCCTTTGCCAAGAAAAGTTTCCGCGACCAGTGGAAGGAGCGGAAGTCATGAGCAGCCGCGACGACATTTTGATCCGCTTGCGCACTGTTTTGAGCCGCCCCGATCTACGCTTTCCCCCGGCGAATCCGCAACCCTTGGACCCCCGCCAGCGCATGTCCGTGACCTATGCCGACGGGGATCGCTGGGATCTGGCCTATCGCTTTGGCCGGGAATTGGAGACGTTGCACGGCTCGTTCGAGCTGGTGGATTCCCCCGCCGAGGGACGGTTGGCCCTGATCTCCCGCATGAAGATCTGGCTGGACGAGGAGATGGCCCTGCGCAAGGCGGCCGCGCCCCCGCCAGGGGACATCAACTCCGTGCTGTGCTGGGATCCGGCCCTGCTGCCCATCGCCGAGCTGGAACCGGCCATGAACGACACGGGTTTCAACCTGGTGGCCCCGGCGGACATGGCGGATGTAGAGACCCGGGCCAAAGCGGGCCATGTGCGCTTCGGCCTCTCCGGGGTGGACGCGGCCTTTGCCAGCACGGGGACGATTGTGGTGGCCTCCGGGCCGGGCAAGAGCCGATCCGCCACCCTGTTGCCCCTGCGCCACATCGTGCTGCTCCCCCTCAGCCGCCTCTTCCCCACCCCGGAGGCCTGGCTGGCCAGCCTGCGCTACACGGGCGAACTGGTGGACTTTGTGCGCAGCAGCGCCAACGTCTCGTTGATCTCCGGCCCCAGCAAGTCCGCGGACATCGAGTCCAACCTCACCTTGGGCGTCCACGGCCCGCAACAGGTCCACGCCATTTTGTTTGACGACATGGAGGCGTTGATGCGGGGAAGGTGAACATAACGAGTATCGAGTATCGAGTGTCGAGTAATGAACGTGTTGCTTGATGTAGTATAGGTCGGCGCAAACAACTCCGGGATCAGCTGCTCTAGCCGGGTCCGTGACCCATAGGCATCAAGCTAAGGGATCAGGGTGGACCAAAGCGCTGGAAATGAGCTGGGCAATCCCGGAAAGGGCCGGTTCTTCTTGTGTTCATGCAGTAGTTTTGGCCCATTCCGGGATTGGCGGGGAGATCTCGTCCATTCCGGGAATGGGCCAAAACTACTTACTCTACCCCAGATCGTCCGGCCCATTCCCGGAATGCTCTGTTTTTGAGCGCAAAACCCTTAGCTTGATGCCTATGGGTCCGTGACCCGGCGGGTTGACGAATGGATCACCGGAGCATCTTGTGTCGCCCCGCCAGGTCACGGACCTGGCTAGAGCGGCGGTTATCCCGGACTTGCTTCTGTTTAGCTGGACTAACGCAGGTTGAGTAGCCGCCCACACTTTTCCGCAAACCAATCATCTTGTGGCGGCGTATCGAAACCGGAGCGGGTTGACCACAAATCTACCCAACAGACGAAATCTAAAATCCCTAACGAGTATCGAGTAATGAACGTGTTGCTTAAGCAAGCGCAGGTTGAGTAGCCACCCACACTTTTCCGCAAACCAATCATCTTGTGGCGGCGTATCGAAACCGGAGCGGGTTGACCACAAATCTACCCAATAGACGAAATCCAAAATCCAAAATCCAAAATTCAGAAAGAGACCTTCAAAATGACAAAAAAAACGTGGCGTGTGGCAATGATTGGGGCCGGGGGGATTGTGCAGTGGGGGCATATCCCGGCCTTTCAAAAATTGGAAAATGTGGAGATCGTGGCGGTCTGCGATGTAAACGGGGAGCGGGCCAAGAGCGTGGCCGCGGAGGCAGGCATCCCCGGCGTTTATACGGACTACAAAGAGATGCTGGCCGAGGTCAAGCCCGATTTGGCCGTGGTGGCGACGCCCAATGTCTTCCACAAGCCCATGACGTTGGCGGCGCTGGAAGCGGGCTGCCATGTCCTGTGCGAGAAGCCCCTGGCCATCACCTATGCGGATGCGTTGGAGGTGGTGGAGCGGGCCGAGGCCTTGGGCAAGGTGCTGACCGTGGGCACCCACTATCGCTGGAGCGGGGCCATGCAGGCGGCCAAGCACCAGGTGGACGCCGGTTTCTTCGGCGAGATCTACGCCGTGCGCACGGTCTACAGCCGCCGCTCCGGCATCCCCGGCTATGGCAGTTGGTTCACCAACAAGGATCTAGCCGGGGGCGGCAGCCTCTTTGACATCGGCGTGCATGGGCTAGACAAGGCCCTCTTTTTGATGGGCTATCCCAAGCCGGTGACTGTGACCGGCGTGACCTATGCCAAGTTTGGTCCTTTGGGCAAGGGGCTGGGCGGTTGGGGCATCGACAAGCAGAAGCCCACCCCCGGCGCTCGCTACGATGTGGACGATCTGGCCTTGGCCTTTGTGCGTTTTGAGAATGGGGCCACCCTGCAATTGCAGGCCGCCTGGGCCAGCAATATGCCCGACGACCAGAGCGTGGAACTTTTCGGCACAGAGGGCGGGGCGCGCATCTCCGGGGCCAGTGACTTTCAGCTATTCACGGAGGTCAACGACGCCCCCGTGAACATGGTGCAGCCCGTTCCGCAAGACAAGACCGGGTCCAACGCCAAACAAATTTCTGATTTAATCCAATATTTGGACGGGGATCTGAACGCGCCCCTGGTCACCGGACGTCAGATTTTGGTGGGGGTGCAGATTTTGGACGCCATTTACAAGTCCGCGGCCAATGGGCGAGAGGTGGTGCTGGGATGATCGAGCTGCCCCTGCTTTCCACGAACCAGATGCGAGAGGTGGACCGGCTGATGATCGAGGAGTTCGACATCCAGCTGATCCAGATGATGGAGAATGCCGGGCGGGATTTGGCCCTGCTGGCCAAGCGCCTGCTGCACGGGGACTTGGCCGACCGACCCATCGTGGTGCTGGCTGGGCGGGGCAACAACGGCGGTGGCGGATTGGTGGCCGCTCGGCATCTGCTGAACTGGGGGGCGTGGGTGCAGGTGCTTCTCACCCACCGCCCGGCGGAATATAGCGGGGTTCCGGCGCATCAACTGGGCATCCTCACCCGCATGGGGCTGCCCATTGCCTGGGCGGAGGAGGGGTGGGAGCTGCCCCCGGCGGATCTGGTGATCGACGCCGTGATCGGCTATGGCCTGCGGGGGCAGCCCCAGGACGGGGCCGCCACCCTGATCAACCTGGCCAACAGCAGCATGGCCCCCATCCTCAGCCTGGACGCGCCCAGCGGCCTGGACACGGAGAGCGGCGTGCTGCACAGCCCGGCCATCCACGCCGCGGCCACCCTGACTTTGGCGTTGCCCAAGGCCGGGCTGCTCAGTGAAGATGGGCGGTCCGCCGTGGGCGACCTCTACCTGGGGGACATCAGCGTGCCGCCCCACCTCTACGAAGCCCTGGGCCTGGACGTCCCCCCCCTCTTCGCCACCAGCCTGATCATGCCCGTACATGTGGAAAATGGCCGGGCATTCCTCCTCCCCAGCCACGAGCCGGAGCATGTTCAGGAAACTCGTTTGAAGTTGCGCGACTGGGAGTAGGGGGGATGCGTATCGAGTATCGTGTGTCGAGTATCCCGTGGTTGAGCCACGGGATACTCGACACACGATACTCGATAATCCATAACCAAGGAGACACATATGCTTATCATTCTCGCCTACATCCTCATGATCCTCGGTCTGATCGGTTCCCTGCTGCCTGTGCTGCCGGGGCCGATTTTTATTTGGTTGGGGGTCTTGGTTTGGGCCTCTGCCGATGGATTTCAAGCCATCGGTTGGCCCACTTTGGCCTTTCTGGGCATCTTGACCGTGATCGCCTGGGTCTCGGATCTGGCCCTGACCACCATCCTGAGCCGCCGGGCCGGGATCAGTTGGAAATCCATCGGCGCGGCCATCCTGGGGGGCATTGTGGGCGGGATTCTGCTCAGTGGCGTGCTGATCCTGGGGTCCATCGTCGGCACCATCCTGGGGGCCATCGGTGGGTTGGTGCTGTTTGAATATCGAGAAAAGCAGGACTGGGATCTGGCCTGGAAATCGGCCAAAACCTACCTGGTCGGCTTCTTCGGGGCCGTGGTGATCGAAACCGCCCTCAGCCTGATCATGCTGGGCATCTTCGCCTGGCAAGCCTTTTTGTAAAAACATAAAACAAATAGGCCACGGATTCCAGGTAGGACTACACAATAGCGTGATAGGCAGGTCGCCAAGGCGAAAAGAACCGCAAAGGCCCTTGATATTTTGCCAAAAACGGATTCATGGACACAATACTCCTGGCTACCACACCAAGGAGGTGAAT
>JAGNDO010000155.1 GCA_018003515.1 Caldilineaceae bacterium | reverse complement strand
GTGGGAACGAGATGTGGGAACGAGATGTGATTCGTGAAAATTGTCACTTGCGTTTGATGCGAAATCCCCGTATGATGTACGGGCATCATTGCTCACTGTTCACCATTGTTGCTCTCATCAACCAACCACTGCCACTCATCCCAGCGAGATGCCCCATGACCGAAACCCGCGTCCTGGACGCCCAGGTTGCTCCGGCGGCAAGCCCTTCTCCCGCCATCCCATTGCCCCGCCATTTTGTCCTGCGTGTGATCAACGAAGATATTGTGACGTCAAACGCCGACTGTTTGGTGGTGAACCACTACGCCGGGGCCCAAGTCACCGGCGCGGCCGCGGACGTGGATGCCAAGGTCAACCATGCCATTTTGCGGGCCGCTGCCCGGGGCGAATTGGATTTCCCGGCCGGCCGCATCACTTTTGTGCCTGCCCGCCGCTCCCCCATGATCGCCGATGTGGTGGCGGTCCTCTCCTTGGGCGAATATGAGATCTTCACCAAGCAGGATCTCAATGTGGACGGCACGGATGACAGCATCGTCAAGGCTTTGCAGGGCTTTGGCCGCAGCATGGCCACTGCCTGTTGTGACGCCGAACAGCGGGATGTGGCCACGGTGGCCCACGGCGCAGGGGACAGCAGCCAGATCCCGCCCAAGTTTGTGGCTCATCATCTGCTCATCGGCTATTGGCAGGGTTTGCAGGAGAGCGCCAAACCGGGCCAGTCCTATACCCTGACTTTGGTGGAGAAGGACGCCTCCAAGTGCAGCGAGTTGGTGGCGGGCATCCAGCAAGCCAATGAGAAGGATCTGGACAAAATTCTCAAATTGCGCCGGGCGGGTATCTGTGCGGACCCGGCCAACGCGGACAACCCGGAGGCTCGCCAGGGCTACGCCTGGATCGGCGATCTGGACCCCATCCCCAAGGCCGAGATGGATCTGCCGCCTCATCACCTGCGCCTGGGTGCCCTCATGTTGGATCAGAAGCCAATTAAACAGATCAAGCTGACGGTCTTTGGCAATGGCGGGGCAGATCAGGCGGTGAAAGACAATTTCCAGGCCAATCTAGTGGATGCTATCCGGGAGCGGTTGCGGGCTTTCAACGCCCTTGTGCCAACGCGGCTGCGTCAATGGGAGACGGATGAAAAAGGGAGCGACGCCAAGTCAGCCGCAGAGGCCAAAAACAAACAGCTCATGCTGGATATCGAAGTAAAATTGCGCATTCTGTCCATCGGCGGCACCCTGTACAATCAGATCTTTAACCCCGAAACCACCACTGGCATCCGCGCCCAGTTGGCCGGCAAGACTGCCCAACATCTGCTTCTGCGGCTGGATGAAGAGACGGTCTCTATCCCTTGGGAGTTGATGGCCGACGAGGAGGGGGAACTTCTCTGCCTGAGCCGGGAGATGGGCCGCCAGATGGAGTTGCCCCAAGTGGTGCGCAACTATCTGGTCCCCCATCCAAACCAGGACCGGGAGTTGCGTATCTTGTTGGTTTCAAATCCCACGGGAGATCTAAAGAGCATAGAGGAAGAGACCCAACGCGTAATCAAAATCCTGCACAGCCACCCCACAGTTAAAGTGAAGGTGACCCATCTTTTCGGCAAACTGGCTACCCTCCTGGCAGTACTCAGCCGGGTGGACGAAAATGGGTACGATGTCTTCCACTTTGCCGGCCATGCCACCTTTAACACCACCCAGCCCAGCCAAAGCGGATTGGTCATGGCTGGCGGCGAAATCCTGACCGTGGAGGCCATCTCCCGCATCACCTCACCGCCCCGGCTGATCTTCTTTAACGCCTGTGAATCCGCAGGCACGAGCTATCAAGTACCCGCCGAGCAGAGGGAGGAGATGAACCTCCTGGGTCTGATGGCCGGGCAGGCAGCAGCCGACGGCAACGGTAACGGGTCCAACGGCAAACAGACCGTGCCCAAGGATGCCACGCAGTCCGAAGTAGTCAACCGTTTCTTTGGTCATCTGCCTGCCAGCACGGTCAGCACACTGCTCCGCTCCGGCATCACCAACTTCATCGGCACCACCTGGCCCGTGGAAGATACCGCGGCCGCCGAGTTTGCCGTGGCCTTCTACACCCACCTGGCCGAGGGCAAAACCGTGGGCGCGGCCATGCGCGATGCCCGTTTGCATGTGATTGAGGAAATGGGCTTCGGTCATCTGGCCTGGGCCAGCTATGTGTTGTATGGGGTGCCGTGGAGTCGGGTGGTGTAGGGTAGTTGATTGGTTGATTGGCGGAGTTGGCGTCAGCGCAAAAAATCAACCAATCAACAAATCAACCAATTACCCCCGCCCCCGCACATGGGCCACCGCTCGCCCCTTGCGCACCTGAAAGAGGTCCAGATCGGCGGCGACGGTGGTGTTGGGGAAGATGGACTGGGCTTCGGCCAGGACGTCGTTGGGGTGATAGCGGCGGCTGACGTGGTGCAGGACCAGATGTTTGACCCCGGCGTTGAGGGCCAGGCGGGCCGCGGCCTTGGCGGTGAGGTGGCCGAACTTCTTGGCCATGTCGGCCTCTTCGTCCAAATAGGTAGCCTCGATAGCCAGCAGATCCGCCCCGTCCACGATTTTGTGCAACGGCCCCGTGCGCCCCACATCCCCCACAAAGCAGAGTTTTGCCCCCCGTTCCGCCTCGCCCAGCACCTGCTCGGGCTGAATCACCCGTCCGTCCGCCAAGGTGATGGCCTGACCCTGGGCCAGATCTCGGCGCACAGGGCCGTTGGGGATGCCCAACGCCTCGGCCTTGTCGGCCTGAAAGGGGCGATGGGGCTTCTCCTCGAAAGTGAAGCCAAAGCAGCCTCCGCCCCGGTGGCTGACCGGGAAGGCTTCCAAGAAGAAATCCTTGTCCTCAAAGATCACCCCCTCCTCCAGCAGATTGAGATGCACTCCCATGTGTTCGCCCTGGCCCGGCCCAAAGACCACCTGCATGAGCGCGCCCACCCGCTCCAAGGCCGGTTCCCCGCCGAAGATGTTCAGTTCGTCCAAGGCTTCCCAGCGGCCCAGGGTGCTGGCCAACCCGCCCAGGCCCAAAATGTGATCCAGATGGCCGTGGGTGAGCAGAATCTTGTCCAGCCGCCGAAAGCCCAGTCCACTGCGCAGAAGCTGGCGCTGGCTGCCCTCGCCGCAATCGATCATGAAACGGTGTTCGTTGATCTGCACAACAGCGGACGACAACCCGCGCTGAATCGACGGGGCGGATGCGGATGTGCCGAGAAAGGTGAGTTCAAACATGATGGCCTCGTGTTGTGGGGATTGGGGATTGGGGATTGGGGATTTGGGATTTGGGATTGGGGATTGGGGATTGGGAACCGCAGAACCAAATCCCTAATCCCCAATCCCCATTACGCAAACCCGATGCAGATGACGCCGGCGGCGATGACGAGGGAGGCGCCGATGCGTAGGCGGGGGGCTGGCTCTTTGAAAAGGATGGCGGCGGCGATGACGCCCAGGACGATGCTGAATTGGCGCAGGGCGACGATGTAGCTGGTGTAAGGGCTGAGTTGGAAGGCCCATAAGATCATCCAATAGGCCGAGGCGATGAAAAGGGCCGCCAGGGCGGCCTGCCGCCACTGTGCCGCGCTGCCTTTTTTGAGGGCGATGCCGCCGAACTTGGGCAGCAGAACCAGCAGAAACGGCACCATGAAGATCGTCTCCCACGCCCCATAGCGGATGGCTGAGGGCAGGCCTTGGGGCAACATGTCCACGGCCAACTTGTCCACGGTGGAATAGCCCGTGGTGCCGATGGCGGTGAGCAGAATCCACATGCCCGTGCGGTTGAAATAGCGGGCCGGGTCAAGCTTGCCCAACCGTTCCAGGGGCAAAACCAGGCAGCCCACGGTCACCAACAGGATGCCCAGCCAGCCCAAAGGGGACGGCGCGTGGCCCCGGCCCAGATCCACGAAGGCTAGAATCAACACAGGCAAGGCCCGGGCCACGGGATAGACCACGGAGAAGTCCCCCACTTGGTAGCCCGCGGTCAATCCCAGCATGTAAATGGCTTGGAAGATCCCGGTCAGCACCAACAGCCCCCAAACCATCCCCGGCATGGGGGTCGCCAGCCACTCCACCACCAGCAAAGGGATTAGAGCCACAACCAAGGTTACCACGGCGGAGCGCAGAAGCAGGAGCGGGTCCGTGCGCCGGGCATGGGCCATCAGGTTCCAGCTTGCGTGCAGAACCGTGGAGACGAGGACGATGAGAACAGGAAGTAGGGTCATGGGGATTGGGGATTGGGGGTTGGGGATTCGGCGGCGGGGTTCCCAATCCCCAATCCCCGATCCCCAATCCCCACGGCCCGATACGAATGCGCTGCACAATCATACAGCCCCCAACTGGGGGAGCCGAAGCGGCCCATGATTTCGCCAGGGTTGACCAGATAACAGGCGGCCACCATTTCCCAGTGGGCGAGGTGGTTATGGCCATAGCAGACCAGGTCAAAGAAGCCGGAGTGGGCGATGGGGCGGGCCGGTTCCGGGTAGTGGATCAGGGCGATCTTGCGGTTGTCCACGGTCAACTCGGCGTAGATCCCGTGCAGGGTGACGTGGGGGAAGTTGGCCGCCACCTGCTGCTGCAAGCGGGAATCCCCGT
>JAGNDO010000102.1 GCA_018003515.1 Caldilineaceae bacterium | reverse complement strand
CTCTAAAAACCCTCGTTCCCACGCTCCGCGTGGGAACGCACACGGACGCTCTGCGTCCCGTGACGGACAGAAAAATGAACGAACATGAATTTTCCGGCAAATCGATCCTGATTCTTGGGCTGGCCCGTCAAGGGCTGGCCTTGGCGCGCTTCTTTGTGAAAGCGGGCGCTCAGGTCACGGTGAGCGACGCCGCCACAGCCGAAAAACTGGCCGAGGAATTGGGGGCGTTAGGGGACTTGCCGGTCACCTTGGCCCTGGGCGGTCACCCCCTCTCCCTGCTGGACGGCTGTGATCTGCTCTGCCTGAGCGGGGGCGTGCCTGCCCAACTGCCCATCGTCCAAACGGCCATCGAGCGGGGCATTCCCCTGAGCAACGACAGCCTGCTCACGTTGCAAATGGCCCCCTGTCCGGTGATCGCCATCACCGGCAGCAGCGGCAAGACCACCACGACCACGTTGGTGGGCGAGATGCTGCGGGAGAGCTTCGCCGACACGGATCGCACGGTGCATGTGGGCGGCAACATCGGCACCCCCCTGCTGGACCGGCTGGATCAGGTGCGGCCCACGGACATCATGGTGCTGGAACTGAGCAGCTTCCAACTGGAACTGTGGGACCAAGCCCTGGCCTATGGCAGCCTGGACAACCTGGGGCCGGACATCGCCGCCATCCTCAACATCACGCCCAACCATTTGGACCGTCACCCGTCCATGCGCGCGTATGCGGATGCCAAATTTAATTTGTTGCGCTATGTGAAAGCCGACAGCCGGGTTGTGTTGAATGGCGAATGGCGAATGGCGAATGGGGACCGGGAATTGAATGCGCTTCTGGCCGACACGGCCGCGCACCTCGCAACCCGCAACTCGGCCCCCCTCCTGTTCAGTCGAGAGGAAGTCTTGGCCACCGGGGCCTGGTTGGACGGTGATCGCCTGCTTTTTAACGGCAAAGAAATCTGTCGCCGAGATCAGGTCAAGCTGCGGGGGGATCACAATGTCAGCAATCTGCTGGCCGCCGCGCTGATCAGCGGCGCGGCCGGGGCCACGGTTTCGGCCATGACGAAGGTCGCCACCAGCTTTGCCGGGGTGCCCCACCGCCTGGAAGTGGTGGCCGAGATCGGCGGGGTGACCTGGATCAACGACAGCATCGCCACCGCGCCGGAGCGGGCCGTGGCCGGGCTGCGCTGTTTCCGCCCCGGCGCGCAGACGTTGATTTTGCTGGCCGGAGGCAAGGACAAAAAGCTGCCCTGGACGCCTTTTGCGGACGAAGTGCTGGCCCGGGTCAGCTTCTTGATCGGCTTTGGCCACGCCGGCCCCATGATCGTGGATGTGGTGCAGGAGCGCATGACCCTCAACCGGCTCTCGGCCCCCACCTGCGCCGTGGTCAACCGGCTGGACGAGGCCGTGGCCCTGGCCGCCCGCATCGCCGGGCCGGGGAGCGTGGTCTTGCTCTCCCCCGGCGGCACCAGTTATGATGCGTACAAGAATTTCGAGCAGCGGGGCGAGCATTTTCGGCGCTTGGTGATGGAGAATTAGTTGATTGGTTGAAACTACTAACCCCACCCTAACCCTCCCCAGATTGGGGAGGGAACCGTCCCAGTTTACCGGACTTTCGTCTGCGGCGATCCCCGGCTCCTCCCCCAATCTGGGGGAGGTTGGGAGGGGGTTGGCAGTTACAAGATTCGTGAAGATTCGTGGATAGCCCTCAGAGGAAAACGTGACGATGGCAGCCAAATCGAACACACGCATGGCAAAACCGAGCGGCTCGTACGATCTCACCCTGGTGCTTTCTGTGCTGGGGCTGGTGATGGTGGGGCTGGTCATGGTCTTCAGCGCCAGCTTTTATCAGGGGCTGGATGGCTATGAGGACGCCTACTACTTCATCACCCGCCAGGTGATGTGGGTGGGGTTGGGGTTGGTGGCTATGGTGATCGCCGCTCGCATTCCCTATCAATTTTGGGAGACATGGAGCGTGCTGCTCTTGGGCGTGGCCTTGCTGATGTTGGTGGCCGTGGTGGTCATGGGCAGTGATCTCTTCGGTGCCAAGCGCACCTTTTTCGGGGGCAGCGTGCAGCCCAGCGAGGCCGCCAAGGTGATCGTGATCATCTATATCAGCGCCTGGCTGACCAGCAAGGGTGAACGGATCAAGGATTTGAACGTGGGGTTGATCCCCTTTGGGGTGCTGATGGGGGTGATCGCGGCCCTGGTGGTGGCCCAACCGAACATCAGCACCGCCATTCTGATCGTGCTGACTGCCTCGGTACTCTTCTTTATCGCCGGGGCGGAACCACGCCAGATTTTGCTCATCGCCTTCCTGGCCGGCATCACTTTGTGGGTTGTGATCACCCAGAGCGACTATGCCGGCAACCGCATCGACCAATATTTGGCCTCCACCGAAAACCCCATGAACAGCCCGTCATGGCAGATCCGCAACACCACCGTGGCCGTGGTCTCCGGCGGTCCCCTGGGCGCGGGGATCGGCGCCGGGGAGATGAAGGCGGGCTGGATCCCCCTGAGCTGGTCGGACAACATTTTCGCCGTGGTGGGCGAGGAGATGGGGCTGCTGGGGAGCTTGCTTGTCGTCATCCTCTTTGCCCTCTTTGCCTATCGGGGCTTCCAGATCGCCTTGCGGGCCAGGGATAATTTCGGGATGCTCATGGCCACGGGCATCACCAGCATGGTGATCTTCCAGGCCGTACTCAACCTGGCCGTGATCCTGGCCTTGGTCCCCCCCACGGGCGTCACCCTGCCCTTCATCAGCTATGGGGGCAGTTCCATGATGGTACTGTTGGCATCCGTGGGGCTGTTGTTGAGCGTGAGCAAATATGGCACAACCGCCCAGGCCAGCACCGCCAAGCTGGCCCGGCGTTCACCCATGGGAGAGTCAACCTATGCGCGTCTTGATTTCGGGTGGCGGGACCGGTGGTCACGTCTATCCAGCTCTGGCAGTGGTCGATCAACTGGTCGAGCCAAACCTCGCACACCCAAAAAACCGGCCACCAAATCAACCAGCCGCACAACCCGCACCAGCCGCACCACCCGCAAGACCCGGTCCGACAAATAGCCCCAAGGAGGTCGAGATCCTGTGGGTGGGGAGCGTCAACGGGCTGGAAAAGGGATTGGTGGAGCGGGCCGGGCTGACCTTTCGGGGGGTTGACACGGGCCAACTGCGGGGCATCAACCCGTTGACGGCTTTGGCAAATACTGGCAAAATGATACGGGGCGTGGGCCAAGCCCTGACCATTCTGAAAGAGTTTCGCCCAGACGTCTGTTTTGTGACCGGGGGCTATGTGTGCGCCCCCATGGCCGTGGCCTGCAAGCTGCGCCGGGTACCCCTGTTGATCTATCTGCCCGACATGGTGCCGGGGCTGGCCATCAAATGGCTCAGTCGCCTAGCCCAAAAGGTGGCCGTCTCCTTTCCCGATGCCGCCGCCTATTTCCCCGGCAAGGCCGTGGTGACCGGCTATCCCGTGCGGGGGGATCTGGTGCAGGCGGCCCAGGATCGGCGAGGGTCCAGGCAAAAACTGGCCGCCGCGCTGAAGCTGGATCTGGGGCTGGACGAGGCGGAGACGCCCCCCCTGCTTCTGGTGTGGGGCGGCAGCCAGGGTTCCCGCAGCATCAACAAGGCCATCCAAGCCAGCCTGGCCGACCTGTTGCCCGTGGCCCACATTTTGCATCTCACCGGCACCCTGGACTATGACCGGGTGGTCGGCGGATTGGCGGATCTGCCCACGGCGTGGCAGAATCGCTATCATCCTGTGGCCTATTTGCACGCCGAGATGCCCCTGGCCCTGGCCGCCGCCGATGTCAGCGTCTGCCGGGCCGGTGCCAGCACCCTGGGCGAGCTGCCCGTGGCCCGGCTGGCCTCCGTGCTGGTCCCCCTGCCCATTTCCGGGGGACACCAATGGCCCAACGCCCATCAGTTGGCCGACCACGGCGGGGCCGTCATCGTGGCCGACGACGCCTTAGGCACGGAGTTGGTCCCGGCGTTGATCGAATTGCTGCAAAATCCGGCCCACCGTCATCAAATGGAAACGGCCCTGGCCAACCTGGCCCAACCCGCCGCCGCGGCGAATATTGCCAAGGCCCTGGTCAAGTTGGCGAACATGGGGCTAAAATAGAGATTGGGCGATTGAGAGACTGGGAGATTAAGAGATTGACGCGGCAGAATCGCCCAATCGCCCAATCTCCCAATCTCCCAATCTCCCAATCTCCCAATCTCCCAATCCCAAACCACCTGACACGAAACACGTTCCACGGGAACACGAGCTATGGCAAACCAAATTCAGGTTCTGCTCACCTTTATCCTCTATCTATTCTTCTTTGGCTGGATAGGCTATCGCCGCGGGATGATGCGCGAGCTGATTGTGCTGGGTGTGGTGGCCGGCAGCTGGGTCGTGCTTCAGCAGTTTGGCAATGTGATTGTGATTATCACCAACCTGCTGGGCCGTTTTTTGGGCATTCTGCCCACGGGCGCGCTGACCAAGGGCGACGCCGCCCTGGTGGAAGCCTTAAGCAACGCCAAGAACTGGGTTGCGCCAGAAAACGCCGAGACCTTTCTCTTCCTGATCTGGGTGATTCTGCTCATGGGCGTCTACGTGCTGACGGGTATTTTTGTCAAAGATGGCAAAAGCAAACGCAACGGCAGCGCCGCCTTCTTTGGGGCGGTGAACGGTCTCTTCTATGCCGTGGTACTCCTGCCCAAACTGGCCCAAATCTTCCTGCCCGGCGGGGTGACAACGGCGACCGCCACCACCGGGGACGTGGGCGACATCTTGCGCACCCTGGGCGGCAGCCTGGGCGTGGTGGGCCGCAGCCTGGGCGATCTGTGGACCGTCTTCGAGGCCCAACGCCCCTTTGTGCTGCTCTTCCTGCTCACCATCCTGCTGCTGACCGCCGCCGGTACCCTGTCCGGCTCCGGCACCAAGGCCAAAAAATCGTGACCACCCACCTCTTTCCTGGCATCATCCATGCCGCCTGGCAGGTAAACCATGGGACCAGTTGAAGCAGTCTTTTTCACCATCGGCATCCTTGTCACCCTGATCGGTCTGGCCCGGGGCTACGACAAGGAGCTGGGCAACACGGTGATCATCCTGGTGGCCATCTTTGTCCTGGCCTTCTTTGACACCCCCATCACGCGCCTGCTGGATGTGGTCGTCACCCGGCTGCCAGGTCTCAGCGGCGGCAGCCCAGAAGGAAAAGCCCTGATCATCAGCGGGGCCTACACCCTGGCCTTTGCCGCCATCGTCTTCGCCAGCTATGCCGGACGCACCTTGAACATGGGTGCCCGCCCGGCCAAACCGCCCGTAGGAACCGTCTACACCTTCCTCATCGCCCTCCTCAACGGCTATCTCGTCAGCGGCACCATCTGGTACTATCAGGACATATTCAATTATCCCCTGCAACGCTTGGGGTGGGTCGTCCTGCCCTTGACCAAAACTGCCGAAACCTTGACTAACTTTCTGCCCCAAACCCTCTTCCCCTCACCCATTTACTGGATGGTGCCTGTGGCCATCCTGCTTTTGATCCGGGTGAAGGGATGAGGCAATTTTTGATTTTGGATTTTAGATTGGCGGACCAACGAGTATGAGCCAACAGACAACATGGCAGGAAAAATTGGCTGCCGCCGATCCCACTTTACGCGTCCACCTGATCGGCATTGGCGGCACGGGTCTCAGCGCCATCGCCACGGTTTTGGTGGAAATGGGGGTATCTGTTAGCGGCAGCGACCGTCAGCCCAACAGCCACACTCAGCGTTTGGCTCTTGGGGGCGTCCACATCTTCCTGGGGCAACAGGCGGCTAATTTGGTTGGGATGGCACCGGATCAGCGGCCTGATGTGGTCTTGATCAGCAGCGCCATCGACCCGCACAACCCAGAGCGCCAGGCCGCCGAATCTATGGGATTGCCTGTAGTCAAACGCAATCAATTCTTGCCCGCCCTGCTGGCCAACCGCCGGGTCATCGCCATTGCCGGCACCCACGGCAAAAGCACCACCACGGCCATGACCGTCCAAGTCCTGCGCCAGGCCGGGCTGGATGTGGGCTACATCATCGGCACGGTCCTGACCGGGTTTGGCAACGCCGCCGCCGGCACTCATCCCTATTTCGTGATAGAAGCGGATGAATACGACCACATGTTTTTGGGGCTGCACCCCGCCCTGGCCGTCATCACCAATGTGGAATGGGATCACCCGGATTGCTACCCCACCCCCGGCAGCTATCGCCGGGCCTTCATGCAGTTCGCCGATCTCGTGCCCCAAGACGGCCTCCTGATCTCCTGCGCCGACGACCCAGGGGCCGAAGAGATCCGAGCCTATCGCACCACCCACGGCCAGTCCTGGATCACCTACGGCCTGAACATAGGCGCAAATCTACGGGCACTCGCCCCGCTTTCCGGTCCAAATGGCGGTTATGTCACCACTTTATCCTGGCAAGCCGCCCCAGCCGGCCAGATCAGCCTGCAAGTGCCGGGGCTGCACAATTTGCGCAACGCCCTGGCCGTGCTGGCCGTGGCCCAGCGCTGTGGCGTGCCCCTTGCAGACGCCGCCGCCACCCTGGCCGACTTTCGCGGCACGGACCGCCGTTTCGAGCTGAAAGGCAGCGCCAAGGGCGTCATTGTCTACGATGACTATGCGCATCATCCCACAGAAGTGCGGGCCACCCTCTCCGGTGCCCGCCACCGCCACTGGGATCAGCGCATCTGGGCCGTGATCCAGCCCCACACCTTCAGCCGCACCCGCACGGTCCTGGCAGAGATGGCCCGCAGCTTTTCCGATGCCGACCGAGTGATCGTCACCGACATCTACGCCTCCCGGGAAACGGACGACGGCACGGTCAGCGCCCAGGATCTGGTGGCCGCCAGCGACCATCCGGCCATCCGCCACGTGGGGGATCTGGCCCAAGCCGCCGCCACCCTGGCCGCCGAAGTCCAGCCCGGCGACGTGGTCATCACCCTGGGGGCCGGGGACGGATACAGGGTGGGCGAGCTATTGTTGGAGCAATTATCCCGTGATTGATCAGCCAATGACTATCCGAAATATAGATTTTTCCATCCCCGAAGCCTTGGGCATCCGGGTGCAGGCGGAGCATCCTCTGGCCGGGTTGACCACCATGAAGGTGGGCGGACCGGCGCAATATTTGGCCACGGTCACCACGGTGGACCAACTGCTCAAATTGGTACGCTGGTCTCGATCTATTGACCTGCCCTACTTTGTGTTGGGCGGGGGCAGCAACATGCTGATCAGCGATGCGGGCATGCGCGGGCTGGTGATCCACAACCGCTGCCGGGACGTGCGTATCGATGCCGCCCCCTGCTGCGTCTTCCCCTACGACGAGCGGCCCTTTGTCTATGCCGAGAGCGGCGCGGCCCTGGCCGGCGTGGCCCGGCGCAGCGTGCAAGAGGGGTTGACCGGGCTGGAATGGGCTGTGAGCGTGCCGGGCACCCTGGGCGGCGCGGTGGTGGGCAATGCCGGTGCCCACGGCGGCGAAGTCAAGGATACCTTGTGGAATGCCTTGCTTTTGGACGAAAACGGGGATTTGCAGGATTGGGGTGTGGAGGAATTTGGCTACGCCTATCGCACCAGCACAATCAAGCGCATGAACCCCGCCCAGGCCGGGTTCAAGCCCGTGATCCTGAGCGCCAACTTCCGTCTGCCCTACGCGGATGCCGGGGAAGTGCGGGCCAGGGCCGACCAATTTCTGGCCCACCGCCGCCGCACCCAGCCCGTGGAAGCCAGCCTGGGCAGCACCTTTGTCAACCCAACCGGGGATTTTGCCGGGCGCTTGATCGATGCCGCCGGTCTCAAGGGCCACCGCATCGGCGGGGTCGAGGTCAGCCAACTCCACGCCAATTTCCTGATCAACCCCGGCGGCGTGGGCAGCGCCACGGCCCAGGATGTGTTGTCCCTGATCTGCCACATCCAAGCCGTGGTCCAAGACAAATTCGGCATTGCCCTCACTCCCGAAATTATGTTGGTGGGCGAGTGGGATGAACCCAATCCAATCTCTTAATCTCCCAATCTCTCAATCTCAGAGACTAAGAGATTGGGAGATTAGGAGATTGGGGGGTAGAAAGTACCTAATCTCTATGCGAACTAAGAACCCAATGCGGGTGGGCGTCCTCTTTGGCGGGCGCAGCGGGGAGCATGAAGTTTCCCTGGCCAGCGCCCGCAATGTGATGAAGTCGTTGAGCGAGGCCGGCCACACGGTGATCCCCCTGGGCATCACCCGCACGGGACGCTGGATCACATCCAACGACCCCCATCAGCAATTGAGCGCGGCCAGCCATGCCATTGCCGATGGCAAACTGTCCGCCCCCCAGCCTGCGCATGAAGCGGATGGCTGGGCCTTGATCCCGGCGGGCAGCGGGGATAGCAGTTTGGCCCAGGTTGAGGTGATCTTCCCTGTGCTGCACGGTCCCTTTGGCGAGGATGGCACGGTGCAGGGGCTGTTGGAGATGGCCAATGTGCCCTATGTAGGCTGCGGGGTGCTGGCCAGTGCGGTGGGGATGGACAAGGCTCTGTGCAAGCAGGTCTTTGCCGCCGCCGGGCTGAAACAGGCGGCGTACCGGCTGGTTTTGCGCCGGGTGTGGCAGGATCACCCAGAGCGGGTCTGGGGCCAAATTGAGGCCGAACTGACCTATCCGCTCTTTATCAAACCAGCCAATCTGGGCAGCAGCATCGGCATCAGCAAAGCCAAAAACCGGGCCGATCTGACGGAAGCCCTCAATCTGGCCGCCCGCTATGACCGGCGCATGGTGGTGGAGGAGGCGGTGCCCAACGTGCGGGAGATCGAGGTCAGCGTGCTGGGCAACGATGATCCCATTGCCAGCGTGCCGGGGGAAATCGTGCCGGGCAACACGTTTTATGATTATGCCGCCAAATATTTAGACGACAACAGCGCCCTGATCATCCCGGCGGATCTGACCCAAGCCCAGAGCGACCGGGTGCGGCAAATGGCGGTGGACGCCTTCCGGGCCATCGACGGATCCGGGTTGGCTCGGGTAGACTTTCTCATGGACCAAAAAAGTTGTGCGTTTTACATCAACGAGATCAACACCTTGCCCGGCTTTACCCGCATCAGCATGTACCCCAAACTGTGGGAAGCCACGGGCATCGCCTATCCCGAATTGGTGGACCGGCTGGTGCAGTTGGCGATGGAACGGTATGCGGAACGGCAGGAGTCGAGTACGGTCATTGGTTGAATCGTTGATTGGTTGATTGGTTGATTTGGTCGTTGGACGCCCTGTCAACCCTTTGGCCAAAAACCCTGTCAACCCGCAAAAATCAACAGATCAACCAATCAACAAACAGCCCTTATGCCCAAATCATCCGCCAACCGAAGCCCAGGCGTACGCCGCACAGCCACCAACCGCAAGGGAACCCAGCGCAAACGCGCCCAGCGTCGGCGCGAAACCGGGAATGGTCTGCGTCGGTTGGAGTCGGCCCTGGTGCAGAACTTGCCCCAAAGCTGGGGTCAGAACGGGGGACGGCTGCATCTGCCCGCCCTACCCAAGTTTGCCAATTTGCGCCGACCGAACCTGGCCTTGCTGGGTGGAACCGGGCTGCGGCCCAGCAAGATCGCCAGCCTGTTGCTTTTGATCCTGGCGGCCATGACTCTCTATTGGACCGAGACCAGCCCGGCCTTTTATGTCTATGCGGACTCGGTGGAGTTTGGGCCGCTGGCCTATCTCGGCCCGGATGAACTCTATGCCCGCACCCAGTTGGAGGGGTTGAGCATCTTTTGGGTGGAGGCGGATCGGGTGCAGGCACAAATTGCGGCCCATCCCTATGTGACCGAGGCCAAGGTGAGGGTGGGGTTGCCGGGGCGGGTGGTCGTTTCTGTGCAGGAGGCCAGCCCCGTGGCCGTGTGGGTGACAGATGGCGGCGAACTCTGGTTGCTGCCCGATGGCACGGCCTTGGGCAGCCGGGCCGCCACCAACCCGGATCTGGTGCGCATTATCGACGGTCCCCAAAGCGCCCGTAGCCCTTATCCGCCAGTGGCGGACAGCGGGATCAAAATGGAGGAGAGTCTGCTGCACAGCGCTCTAACCCTCTCGCATTATTTGCCCGGATTGACCAGTTTCCGCTATGCTGTGGGGCCAGGGCTCTATTTCACCTTGCCGGGCAGCCAAACCCTGGTCTATTGGGGTGATGGCAGCGCCACGGATGCCAAACTGACCAATTTGATGTCCATCCTGCGCACCCTGGACAGCGACAACCAAAGCGCCCAGCGCATTGACGTGCGTTACGAAAATAAGCCGTATTACAAGTAGGGGCGAATTGCGAGGGGCGAGTCATGTGTGATTCATCCCGCTTCCCGTCTCCCGCAACTTGCATCTCGCCCCTCGCAATTCGCCCCTCGCCAAAAAAGGACCGCCCCGTGCCCCGAGAAATCGTCTGCGCCATTGATGTCGGCACCACCAAAATTTGCGCCCTGATCGCCGGGGTGACCCATGATAATTTGGGTAATTTGGCCCTGAATCTGCTGGGCAGCGGCGTGGTGGCCAGCCGGGGCATTCGCCGCGGGGTGGTCATGGACGTGCCCGAAGTCACCGCGGCCATCGGCGAAGCGGTGGACCGGGCCGAACAGTCCGCCAACCAGCAGATGACCAGCGCCTATGTGGGGATTGCCGGCAGCCACATCCAGACCTTCAACAGCCGGGGCATCAGCCCGGTGGACCAGCGCCAGGGGGTCACCATTGCCGACATGCAGCGGGCGCTGGACGCGGCCAAGGCCATCTCCCTGCCCCAAAACCGGGAGGTGGTCCACACCATCGCCCGCAGCTGGATCGTGGACGAGCAGAAGGATGTGCAGCAACCCCTGGGCATGGCCGCCTATCGCCTGGAGGTGGACGCCCATATTGTCACCGGCAGCAGCACAGCGGTCAACAATCTGGTGCAGTGCATTTTGGCCCACGGCATCGATATCGACGAGATGGTGCTGGAACCCCTGGCCAGCGGCTCCGCGGTGCTGACCCCGGAAGAGCGCCACATGGGGGTGGTGATGGCGGACATCGGCGGCGGCACCACGGATCTGGCGGTCTTTGCCCATGATGGTCTGCGCCACACGGTGGTGCTGGATCTGGGCGGCAACCAGATGACCAACGATGTGGCCGTGGGACTGCGCGCCCCCTTCGAGACGGCGGAAGAGCTAAAACTGCGCTATGGGCATGCGCTCCCCGACCGCATCGCCGAGGATGAATTGGTGCAGGCCCGGGTCTTTGGCGAGAAGGCGGAGATGAGTTTTAGCCGCCAATTTATCAGCCAAATCCTGGAAGCCAGGGCCGAGGAGACCTGCGAAATCATCCAGCGGGAACTAAAAAAGGCCGGCTATACGGAAAGCCTGCCGGCCGGGGTGGTGCTTACGGGCGGCTCCAGCCTGCTGCCTGGGTTGACCCAGTTGAGCCGACGCCAATTTGGCATGCCCGTGCGGATCGGCGTCCCCAGCGGCCAACTGCCCATCCGCGGGTTGACGCGAGAGTTGCAAAGTCCGGCCTTTGCCACCAGCGTGGGGCTGTTGATCTGGGGCATGAACGAAGATGCCCGGGCCATCCACAAACGGATCGATGTTGGGGCGGCGGAAAATGGTGTTTGGAGCGATCGGGTGAGCCGTTGGCTGCGGGGGCTGTTGCCCGGCTAAACAGCTTTGCAATCTG
Source organism: Caldilineaceae bacterium (assembly GCA_018003515.1). Taxonomy (GTDB): domain Bacteria; phylum Chloroflexota; class Anaerolineae; order Caldilineales; family Caldilineaceae; genus JAGNDO01. The sequence continues at coordinate 6,194 of JAGNDO010000102.1, read as the reverse complement.
CGCGGGAGTGTAGTACCATTTGCGTTGGGTTGTGATTCGGCCTTCAACTTTTGGTGCCGATGACTATCCCCGCAGCCCTGCGCTGTGTATCCTGCTTCGCACCTAACCCACCCGGCGGCTCGATGATTATGCGCAATCCGCCCCCGCTGGGAGAATTCGGGACGGCGAGGATATGAAAGAGCAATTGTATTTTTAGCATCTTACCAAGCCCTAACGCCGGCATGGACCAACCGATTCGCCGGCAGCCACCTAGCCAACCGGTCCAGAGGATAACCCCACATGAGTCGACCCAGCACAAGCGCACAATTCGTGGATAACTTTGCCCAAATCAAAGTCATCGGCATCGGCGGTGCAGGCCAGAACGCGGTCAACCGCATGATCAAAGAGGGCATTCAGGGTGTCGAGTTTATTGCGATCAACACGGACGCCCAGGCTCTTATGCTCTCCAACGCCCCCCAGCGGATACGGATTGGGGACAAACTGACCAAGGGACTGGGTTCCGGCGGCAAGCCTGAGATCGGCAAACAAGCTGCCATGGAAAGCAGCAAAGATGTGGAGGAGATCCTGCAAGGCGCGGACATGGTCTTTGTCACCGCCGGCTTGGGGGGCGGCACAGGTTCCGGCGCGGCCCCCATTGTGGCCAATGCGGCCCGAGAGATGGGTGCGCTGACCATTGGTGTGGTCACCAAGCCCTTTGGTTTTGAAGGCAGCCAGCGCCGCCGGATTGCCGATGCGGCCATGGAAGAGCTTAAAGAGAGCGTTGACACCCTGATCGTGATCCCCAACGACCGGTTGCTGCAAATTTTGGACAAAAAGGCCAGCATCGGCGAAGCCTTTAGCTCTGCGGACGATGTGTTGCGCCAGGGCATTCAGGGCATCAGCGAACTGATTACCGTGGCCGGGCTGATCAACCTGGACTTTGCCGACGTGCGCAGCATCATGGAAAATGGCGGCGCGGCCCTCATGGCCATCGGCAAGGCCAGCGGCGAGAACCGAGCCAAGGAAGCCGCCGAAAAGGCCATCCACAGCGCGTTGCTGGATGTCTCCATCGACGGTGCCCAGGGCATTCTCTTCAACGTGAAGGGTGGCCCGGATATGAGCCTGTTCGAGGTCAACGAGGCGGCGGAGCTGATTCGAGCCAGCGCCCACCCCGAGGCCAACATCATCTTCGGTGCTGTGATCGACGAAGATATGGGCGACGAACTGCACCTGACCGTGATCGCCACGGGTTTTGACCGCACGCCAGTGATCGAGCAGCCCGCCCGCTTCCGCAGACCGGCGGCCCCGTCCGGCGTGGCTTCTGCCCCCCCTGCCCCCACCCGCCAGGTGGACCCCAGCCACGGGGCCGACTTCCCCGTGCGCTCCTTTGACCGGGACGATCTAGACATCCCCGCCTTCTTGCGGCGCAAGCGCAACAACTAGGCCGCATTGCGTTCAAGCGCATCCATCCTTCAATCCAAACGTGCCGGGGAAAAATTCCCCGGCACGTTTTTTTACGCACTAATCCCCCCATTTCGGATAGTCCAACCCGATTCTCGCGTTCATCGCCAAAACGCAAACTTTGCGGTCTTTGCAGCCAAAACCAACCTGCATGGATGATTACGCGCAACTTTGTCGAACCGGTGAGATGTGGCAAAACTGGATCAAAAAAAGTGGGGTAAAATGCCATTTTGAAGCCAAAAACAGCAAACTTTCACTTGCAGAGCCGTCAAAGCTGTGCTATAATCCTGACTCCACATACCCAACATCTTGTGGTGCAACCTTTCCATAACACTATATATCGTAATTTGACCATAATAGCTGCCCTTTCGAGCCAATGAATGGCTTGGCCTCATGACCCCGGCCATTTTTCACCCCAAGAGGCTTAGAGGCAGGGCACTTCACCAGAAATCAGGCATCCATCATGTTCTGTCCCCACTGTGGATCGGATCAACACAAGGTTATCGACACCCGCACCGTTGCCGACACCATCCGCCGCCGTCGTCGGTGTACGGCGTGTGATCAGCGCTTCACCACCTATGAACATGTAGCGCCCAGCCTGTTGGTGACCAAGAGCGATGGCCGCCGAGAACCCTTTGACCGCCAGAAGCTGTTGGCCGGCATCCGCATCGCCGCGGCCAAGCGCCCCATCAGCAGCAACACCATCGAGAACGTCGCCACCCAGATCGAAGACGCCCTCCACAGCCTGAACCGCTCCGAGGTGAAGAGCGACGTGATCGGCAATCTGGTGTTGGACCATCTGGCCGGGATCGACCAGATCGCCTACATCCGCTTTGCCAGTGTCTATTTGGAGCTGGATGACCTGCCCGCCGTCCGCACGGAGATCGACCGCCTCATCGGACGCCAGAGTCCAGCAATCTAACCAATCAGTGCAATCCGTTTCTGCGTATAAGCTATTGTTTGTAAATAGACACGGGCGGCAGTGAAGTCGCCTAGACTCGAACGAAAGGAGGTGAATAACATGGCAAAAAAGTCAACTGTCCTGCATCCAGGACAATCTACCCCCACATCTGGTCAGTATGCGGTCGTCGGGCCTCGAGGTGGTGTGCTTGGAACAGAGATAACCTCTGTTGCTGGCAAACCGCTCCCCCCTACACCCAAGCCAGGCCAGGGCTTTGTACTCGTCGACCCGACGCAGCACAAAAAGTAAAAAGCTCGCACTCCTAAGAGTACGAGCTTAAATCTGGCGGAGGTCAGTAGGGATGAAGCTTACCGGCAACTACCTACTGGCTTTCGCCGCTTTAGGATATCGCACCGTTGAGCATTTGACTGAATCTAATGTCTCCGGCACGAGTTTAGCACCTCTAATGTTATCAACTTCCAGACTAATTGTCAATCCTCATTTTGAATTTGATGATTTGCCTGCTATATATACAAAGTTCGGACGCAGCATGGTCAACGACTGATCGCACCATTCGTCCTGCCCGTCCTGCCGATAGAGTAGCCCATCACAAGTCTCGTCCGGCGCTACGCAAAAAACCACGCGACCGCCCATTGCGAACTAATCAAATTTCAGTATGCAACGTTGCTGCCGGCGCCTTTTGCCCCGGCTTTTCTATTTCCGATTTCAGCCTGAGCGCCTCAAACGCGTTGACCTTCCACAAGCAAGCCAAATTCAGTTGATCCCAGGAGTCTTCCATGTCCACAAATCACGCCCCCATTGCCCCTGCTCTCCCATCTGCCCGCACGGTTTTTGAAGAAGTGAAGGGCCAGCCCATCGAGGTAATTCCGCCCGCCTATGCTGATGATCAGGCCATTGATTTAAGCCCGAACAGCTTGAAAGTGCTGGAAAAACGCTACCTGCGCCGGGGGTTGGACGGCCAAATTTTGGAGACGCCAGCGGGCATGTTCTACCGCGTGGCCCATCATGTGGCCAAGGCCGAAGCCGAGCATGGCGGGGATGTGGAGGCCACCACAGAGACTTTTTACCGGCTGCTGTCGGATCTGCGCTTCTTCCCCAACAGCCCCACCTTCACCGGCGCGGGGACGCCCCTGGGCCAGCTTGCGGCCTGTTTCGTCCTGCCCATCGCCGATGACATGGGCCGGGATTCGGACGGCATCTTCAGCACCCTGCGGGTGGCGGCCTTGATCCAGCAGACCGGTGGCGGCAATGGGTTCAGCTTCAACCGGCTGCGGCCCAAGAGCGATGTGGTCCACACCTCGGCGGGTCGGGCCACGGGGCCGGTGGGTTTTCTGCGCGTCTATGATCAGGCCTTTGGGGAGATCGCTCAGGGCGGCTGTCTTCTACCCGAAACCCTTGTCTTTACCGAAGCGGGTTTGATGCGTCTGGATGAACTTGTGGACATCAACAAAGAGGGCTGGCAATCCCACACGCTGAATGTGCCGACGGACGAAGGCCACCGATCCTCGCCTCGGGGCTTTAACAACGGCGTGGCCCCTATCCTGCGGGTGGAAACCGAGCAAGGGTTGACCCTCACCGGAACGCACAACCATAAGGTGAAGGTGATGACCAGTGAGGGTCCAATGTGGCGACAATTGGATAGCCTGGAGCCAGGAGATTCCATTCTTGTGATGTTGGGGCAACATCAGGGCAAGCTGCGCGCCCTGCGGCATCCACAAAAGAGCCACGGCAACCAGACTCCAATTGGGTTCCCGGCTATTTTGGACGAAACCCTGGCCTTTGTATTGGGCTATTTGGCCGGAGACGGTTTTGTGGCCGAAGGGGACAAGGATCATCGCATGGGCTTTAGCGTGGCCCACAATTCATATTTGATCGAAGAGCTGCCCCGGCTGCTCCAAATCGTCTTCCCTGGCTGCACGGTTCACACTCAGCAAAAGAGCGGAGATGCATCGGTCACGTTTGTGATCGACAGTGCGTTGGTCAAGCGCTTCTTGCAGGAAAATGGCTTGGTTAAGGGCAAAAGCCACGAGGTTAGCGTGCCCCGGCTGATCCGCCGCAGTTCGGCATCGATTGTGGGGGCCTATTTGCGCGGTCTGTTCGAGGCTGACGGAGCGCTCTCCAATCACTACCCACAACTGAATACAACGTCAGAACGCTTGGCCCAAGAGGTCGCAACCCTGTTGATTGGCCTGGGGTGCCCGGTTACGGTCCGATCTAACGATTATGAGGACCGTTGGGGTGACAAACCCCAGTGGATCGTGCGCATTCAATCCCACGAAGGCTTAGCCGCCTGGCGCGAGCAGATCGGCTGTGATCAGCGCAGTCGTTTCGTTGCTTGCTATACCTTCCAGCCAAACCTGGAACGGGAAACCAGCTACGTGCTGCCCAATCCCGAATGGTGGACAGGCTCTGTGTTGGAGGCCATAACATTGCCTCAAATCGACCGACGACAACGGGGGCAAGGGGTGAATCTACGGGCCACCGACCCAGCCCTGCGCAGAAAGTTACTCCGTTACAGTCGCGGAGAGCGCCAGTTGACGTTGAGCGGCTATCGGGAATTGGCGGCGGCGCATCCTGAGTTTGCCGAGTACGCTCGCCCGCTCAACAATCTTTGGTTTGTGACCGTCGCAAAGACCGTAGACGCAGGCGAGGCACTGACGCTTGACCTGGAAGTAGACGGCAATCACACGTATTTGGCCAATGGTTTGGTCACACACAATACCCGGCGTGGGGCCAATATGGCGGTCCTGCGGGTAGACCACCCGGATATCGAAGATTTCATCGTCTGCAAGTCTGAAGAGGGCACAATCAGCAACTTCAACATCTCCGTGGCCATCACCGACGAGTTCATGCGGGCGGTCAAGGCGGATGGGGACTTTGATCTGCGCAGCCCCCGGGACGGATCTGTGTGGCGCACCGTGCGGGCCCGGGATCTCTTCGAGAAGATTGTCACCTACGCCCATCACAACGGCGAGCCGGGCGCGCTCTTTATCGACGCCGCCAATCGGTCGAATCCCGTGCCCCATTTGTATGATCTAGAGGCGACTAACCCGTGTGGTGAACAATGGCTTGGCCCCTACGAAAACTGCTGCCTGGGTTCGATCAACCTGAGCCAGCATGTGACCACGGATGCCGACGGCGCACATATCGTGGACTGGGACGCCCTGGCCGTGACTGTGCAGGAGTCCACCCACTTTTTGGACAATGTGGTGACCGCCAACGCCTATGTGCCTTCCGTGCCCCAGGTGAGGGAGGCCGCCCTGCGTGCCCGACGCATCGGTCTGGGCATCATGGGGTTGGGGGATATGATGTACAAGTTGGGCATTCGCTATGGCAGCGAGGAGGGCCAGGAGTTTTCGGCCCAGATCATGGAGTTTGTGCGCTTTGTGTGCATGGAAAAGAGCATCGATCTGTCCGAAGAGCGGGCACCGTTCTTGGCCTTTGAGGGCAGCATCTACGATCCCAATCTGCCCGGCGGCATGATGTGGCAGACCCCCACCCCGGTCTTCCCCCACAGCCGGGAGTGGGGACGCCCTCAACTCGATTGGCGGCAGATCGTGAACGGCATCACCGCCCACGGCATCCGCAACGCCGCCCAGACCACGGTGGCTCCCACGGGGACCATTGCCACGGTCACGGGCTGCGAAGGCTATGGCTGCGAGCCGGTCTTTGCTCTGGGGTACATCCGCCACTTCAAGGATGGGAACAAGGATGTGGAGCTGGCCTACACCAGCCCCCTCTTCGAAGAGGCCCTGAACCGCACGGATCTGAGCGAGGCGCGCAAGAAAGAGATCGTACACTATGTGGCCGCCTACGGCCATTGCCAAGATCT
>JAGNDO010000154.1 GCA_018003515.1 Caldilineaceae bacterium | reverse complement strand
GAGGACATCATCGAGCATGTGGTGGTCACGGTGCGCATCCGGGAGAGCCAGGAACCCCAGAACTGGCGCATGATCAACCGCCATTGCGAGATCACGCCCCAGCCGGATGGATCATGGGTGGTCAGCGGCAACACCCGGGTCTGGCTGGCCTTCTTTCGTATGGGCATGGCCCTGGAGGCTTTACCTCTTCTCAAGGCCATTACACCCGGCGTTTTTAGCGAATTTGGCGACGTGACCCCGGCCATTCTGCCCGACCCGTCTCCGTTGACCGGTATCGACCCCGCCGCCCTGGCCGTGGCGGAGGATGCGCCCATGCGGGTCACCCTGCTCGGCTTCACCCAGCCCGTATTGGCTGACACCCAGCTTCTGGTGGACCACGGCTCCGCCACCTTCTTCTTCGAGGGCATCAGCCGGGCCTGTACCCATCAGCTTGTGCGCCATCGGTTGGCTAGTTTTAGTCAGGAATCCCAGCGTTATGTCGATTTGACAAAGGGAGAATGGGGGGCCGTAGTGCCCCACGCGGTGTTGGAAAACCCAGAGGCTCGGCAAATTCTGGAACGAGCCTGGGCGGAGCTTCAGGACAACTACCTGGCTCTGCGCAAGTTGGGCATCCGCAAGGAAGATGCCCGCTTCCTGCTGCCCAACGCGGCGGAGACCCGGATCGTCACCACCATGAATTTTGCCGCCTGGCAGCACTTCTTGTGGCTGCGGGCCGTGGACAAGGCCGCCCAGTGGGAGATCCGCCACATGAGCCAGCGGGTGTTGGAGAGGCTCTATGCCGTGGCTCCCTCGGTCTTTCAGGCCCATTGGGATGTCTATCAGCGGGATTTTGTCTCTGCCGGGGTGCGGTAAGGGCGTAAAAAAGGGCTGGTGCATCACTGCACCAGCCCTTTTTTGATCGAGATTGGGAGATTTAGCGTCCGTTGCCGTTGCGGAGGCGGCGGACTTCTTGGCGGGCCTGCTCGAAGGATTGCACCAGCATGGCATCGGAGGCTTTGTCCGTGGAGACGGTGCGCCGGGCGCAGGAGATGCAGCCCAGGGAGGCCTTATAGCTGCTCTGGTCGCAATTGAGACAGTCACACAGGCGAATCATCATCAGGGAGAAGGCCAGGGAATCCTCGCTGCCGTCATGCTGGTGGGCGACCTGGGAAACCAGGGATTGCCAATCGTTGCCCCGCTCCTTTTTCAGCGGGGCAATGGCTCGATTTGGGAAGAGAATTTCGCTCTCCGGGTACATGAGGCCTCCTGTTGATGCGCGATTGAAAATGGGGCTGAAGGTGGGGCGAACAGTTGCGAGATAGTGGTTTGCTTTCGCATAATCAATTGTAATCCACATCACGGAGATTGCTGAAATCCTAGCACAGCGCTGGGAGCGCTGTCAAAATCAGCATAGCAGTTTTGACTGTTCTTGGTGGCTTTGAAAAAAGGCCGTCCGGGATGGACCGGACGGCCTTTTGGGCAATAGACGAATTGGCAAAATTTGGTATTTTGGTCAGGCCAGAAGCATCCCGACCGCCAAGCCGATACTCAGGGCAAAGAGTGCGTAGGCCACCACCACGATGAAGAGGGGCAGCACCAGGCTGGCCACCACCCGCAGGGGGCCCAGTTGCCCCGCCTGTTGCACGCCCTTGGCATAGACCAGCAGCGCCCACACCAAGATCGCCACGCCCAGCAGATCACCCAGATAGGGGATGACGGTCAGGTTGGTCAACACCAGGGGCACGGCAAAGTAGCCCGTGGCGGCGTAGAAGCGTTGCAGGGTCATGGTGGCCCCCAGGGACTTGGCGGCCAGGGCCACCAACAACCCATAGACCAACCAGCTTTGTAGCCAGGCCAGGGGCAGGCTGATCCAGGTGCCCAAGGCACTGAGCAGGGCGGCCATCCATCCGGGCAGGGCTTGATCCAGCCCGGCCAGGGTGTGGACGGTGTCCGTGAGGGCGGGCAGGTTGACCGGGGTCAGACCGACGAAGCCAAAGCTGGCAATTTTGGCCATCTCTTCCAGGCTTATGGATGCCTGGGCCACGGGCAAGACCGTGCCCATGGACGCGGCCTGAATCCAGTTGACCACAAAGGAGAAGAAACCACCCAGGATGCCTGCCACCAGAATCATGCCCAAGGCCTGGCGCATGCTGATCTCCCCAAAGGGCTGGGGACGCAGTTGGATGGCGTTGCTCATCTGTTGAGTGGAGGGCAACCATTGTCGAAGCGTCATGCGCCACCTCCAAGCCACATCGAGAGACCGGCGGCCAGTGCGCCCCCAGTCAATGCGAAGATCACCACAAAGCCCGCCACCAAGATCAGAGTGACCAGCCCGGCCCGCTGCCAACTCAGATCGTGGCTGATCTCCAGCGCCCGATAGACGATGAGCAGGCTCCACACCAGGGGCAGGGTGGTTCCCACGGTGACAAAGGGCAGGACGGTGGCAAGCAGCAAAATGCGGGGGGCCGCCATCAAGGACATGGCCCCCAAGGTCTGGCCAAGCTGCCCCGTGCCCCCAAACAGGCGGGCGATGCCATGACCAGCCAGGCTAAAATAGAGCCATTGCAGCACATAGCTCAGAGGCACCAAGATCAGGGCCAACAGCTTGACCCATCCGCTGCCAAAGCCCTGTTGGGTGAAGATCAGGGTCAATGCTTGCCGGGTCGCCGCTTCCGCGGCCACGGGGTCGCTGGCCTGGGCCAGGATGCCGCTGTTGGCGATACCGTGGATCAACACTTCCAACACAGTGGCGGGGGCGGGCAGGGTGGCCGTGAGCAACCAACTGCCCGCAAACTTGGCCAACCCGACCAGCGCCCCGATCATAACTGTGAGAAAGAGACCTTCGACCCAGGGGTTGTCATCGTCCACCAGGGCCACAAAGGGATCTGGTTCCAAAACCAGGGCCTGGCCGACATATTTGGGATAGGTGCGGGGTTGAATCATGCGTCCTCCAGGGGGTGGATTGTGCCGCCCGTGGGTTGTCCAGACAAATGCATTCTCGTCTGGGATTCGGCCCCAAATGAATGGGCTGAACAGCACAATAATATCACAGGGATCATGGTCCCGCAATACATTGGCAATGGACTCTCTGGCCGCGCAAAGTCCTTGGCGGCTTTAGATCTCCCTGCAAATCTCACGCCTTACTTGACACCCGGGGAAGATGTGAGTACCCTATACCTGACCGTCCGTCGGGTCGGTTTCCCGCAAGTTTCGATGATAGCCCAGGATCGAATTTCTATGATACCTTCCCCCCTCAATAACCTAACCCAGTCTGGCACAAACAGATCCGGGAAAAGCTGCTCTAGCCGGGTCCGTGACCCGGCGGGTCTGCCGCAGAAGGTCTTGGGATCTACCCGCCGGGTCACGGACCCGGCTAGAGCAAAGTTGTCCTGGGGGTATTTGCGTCGAACTGTGCTAATCCTGTGGATCGTCCTGGTTGGGGGCGGGCTGATGATGCCCTCTCTCCCCGTTCTGGCCCAAGAGATCACCCCGGACGTGCCGGTTTATGCCGAGCATGTGGTGACCCCCGGCGAGACGTTGAGCGAGATTGCCCAGACTTATGACCTCACCCTGGCGGAGTTGATGGCGGCCAACGGCATCAGCGACGCCGATGCCGTCACGATCGACCAAGTGCTGCGCATCCCCGCCAGTGCCGCAGCCCTGCCCGTGACCGATTCTCCCCAAGCTGACCCAGCCGCCCAACTGCCGATCTCCATCCACAGCCTCAACCGCCCCTATGTGGTGGCGGAGGGGGACACGGTGATCCGCATCGCCGACCGCTTCGGTCTGGATCTTTCCACCCTGCTCCATCTCAACGACCTTGACCCGGAAGAGGCCAGCCGTCTGGTCATCGGCCAGATCCTGGTGTTGCCCGCCACCCCGGACGAGTTGATCGTCATCCCGCCCAGCAGCCACTATACCGTGCAGCCCGGCGACACCCTGGGGTTGATCGCCGAAGCCCACAACCTGACCCAGGCCCAATTACAAACCGCCAACGACATTGCCAACCCGGAACTTCTACAAGTCGGGCACTCTTTGCTGATCCCCGGCCAGACCAAACCCGGCACAGCCTTCACCCTGGGGCTGCCCGTCAGCGGCTATGACTACCACATCGTCCAGCCCGGCGAGACCCTGTCCGAGATCGCCCGGGACTATGCCACCACGGTCCCCGCCCTGGTCTCCACCAACGGGCTGCCGGACAGTGAGAGTGTTTATTATGGTTTATATTTACGCATCCCTTTTGGTCCGGCGGCTTTGGGGCAACGACACCCTCCTGTGCCCCATTCGGGAACCAGCTTTTTGGTCAGCATCAGCCGCCAACAGTGTTGGGTCTTCTTCGGGGATCGGGTGATGGAAAGCTGGCAATGCAGCACAGGCCACGAAGAGTGGACCACCCGCACGGGCACCTTTCCCATCAAAACCATGATGGAGATGGCCCAGAGCAGCGCCTATCGGCTGGACATGCCCTTCTGGCTGGGGCTGTACGATGTGAATGAGTTTGAAAACGGCATCCACGGTCTCCCCATTATGTGGGAAACGGGCAAGAAGTTGTGGACCAGCCTGATCGGTCAGCCCGCCACCTTTGGCTGCGCCATGCTCAACGACGAAGACGCCGCCCGGCTTTTTGATCTGGCCTATCTGGG
>JAGNDO010000028.1:26833-63128 GCA_018003515.1 Caldilineaceae bacterium | reverse complement strand
GTCATGGGAAAGTAGCCTCCTTGTATGATCCCGATGTTTTGACCCAACACCGGAACTTTACACGAAGTGCTGCTTTCCCTCCTCATTCAATTGTTAACGTGCTCAACTATCCCGCTGAACCATGCCCAAAAGGCTATTGCTGAAGAACAGCGCCAACTGGCCGAAGCAGCGCGCAAGGCCGCCCGATCCGGCGAATTGGCGGGACAAGCCCTGGCCGAACTGGACCTGGACGCCAATGGGTCTAAGGCCCTGGCCTTGCTCCTAGCCCGGGAAAGTGTGCTGACCACCTGGCGAGATGACGGCTATGTCACTGACGCTGCTATGTTCGCCCTAAACAAAACAGTGCGTGAGTCTTCGCCCTGGCTGATGGACCTACCCCGCAGCCACCACACCGAGTCCGTCAACTCTGCCGCCTTCAGCCCCGATGGCCAGCGTATCGTCACCGCCAGCGACGACAATACCGCAAAAATCTGGAATGCCGCCACGGGAGACGAACTCCTCACCCTCGGCGGCCACACCGAGTCCGTCAACTCTGCCGCCTTCAGCCCCGATGGCCAGCGCATCGTCACCGCCAGTGCCGACAATACCGTCAAAATTTGGAATGCCAGCACAGGCGACGAACTTCTCACCCTCGTCGGCCATGCAGGGTACGTCTGGTCTGCCGCCTTCAGCCCCGATGGCCAGCGTATCGTCACCGCCAGTGACGACAATACCGCAAAAATCTGGAATGCCGCCACCGGAGAAGAACTCCTTACCCTCGGCGGCCACACCTTCGGGGTCAGGTCTGCCGCCTTCAGCCCCGACGGTCAGCGCATCGTCACCGCCAGTGGCGACTGGACTGCCAAAGTATGGAATGCCGCCACCGGCGACGAACTCCTCACCCTCGCCGGCCACACCTCGTCCGTCAACGCCGCCGGCTTCAGCCCCGATGGTCAACGCATCGTCACCGCCAGTGCCGACCAGACCGCCAAAATCTGGAACACCGCCACCGGAGAAGAACTGCTCACCTTTGCCAGCGGCACGGGGATTATGGCCGGCCACACCGGACCCATTCTGTCCGCCGCCTTCAGCCCGGATGGCCAGCGCATCGTCACCGCCAATTCCTATACTGCCGCCGAAGTCTGGAATGCCACCACCGGAGAAGAACTCCTTGTTCTCGCCAGCCACAGGGGTTCAGTCAATTCCGCTGCCTTCAGCCTTGATGGTCAGCATATCGTCACCGCGAATAGCGACCACATCGCCGAGGTCTGGAATGCTGCCACCGGTGCCGAAGTCCTCACCCTCGCCGGCCACACAAGTTGGATCTTTTCCGCCGCCTTCAGCCCCGATGGTCAGCGTATCGTTACCACCAGTGCCGACCGGACCGCCCAGGTCTGGAATGCCGCCACCGGGGCCGAACTGAGCACCCTCATCGGCCACACCGGGTACGTCTTTTCTGCCGCCTTCAGCCCCGATGGTCAGCGCATCGTCACCGCCAGTGATGACCAAACCGCCAAAATCTGGAACACCGCCACCGGAGAAGAACTACTCACCCTTGCCGGCCACACCGGGATCATTCGGTCTGCCGCATTCAGCCCCGATGGCCAGCGCATCGTCACCGCCAGTGATGACCAGACCGCCAAAGTATGGAATGCCGCCACTGGAGAAGAACTCCTCTCCCTCGCCGGCCACAACGGGACTGTTTGGTCCGCCGCATTCAGCCCCGATGGCCAGCATGTCGTCACTACCAATGATGGCGACAGTACCGCAAAGGTCTGGAGTGTCGCTACTGGAGAAGCACTCCTCACCTTCGCCGGCCACACGGGGGGTGTGGGGGATGCTGCCTTCAGCCCCGATGGCCGACGCATCATCACTACCAATGGCGACCATACTGCCAAAGTCTGGAGTGCCACCACCGGGGAAGAACTTCTCTCTCTCGCCGGCCACGTCGGACATGTCGTGTCTGCCGCCTTCAGTCCCGATGGTCAGCGCATCGTCACCGCCAGCTTCGACGGCGCTGTCAAAATCTGGAATGCCGCCACTGGAGAAGAACTCATCACCTTCGCCAGCCATCCCGGGTACCTCTATTCTGCCGCCTTCAGTCCCGATGGTCAGCGCATCGTCACCACCAGTGCCGACTACACCGCCAGAGTCTGGAATGCCGCCACCGGCGTAAAACTCCTCACCCTCGCCGGCCACACCCTAGACGTCAATTCAGCCGCATTCAGCCCCGATGATCAACGTATCGTCACCGCCAGTTACGACGGAACCGCAAAAGTCTGGAATGCCGCTACCGGAGAAGAACTCCTCATCCTCGCTGGCCACACGGATTGGGTCAACTCCGCCGCATTCAGTCCCGATAGCCTGCGCATCGTCACCGCTAGCTACGACGGCACCGCCAAAGTCTGGGATGCCACCAACGGCACTGAACTCCTCACCCTCCCCGGCCACGCTGGGTCTGTCAATTCTGCCGCCTTCAGCCCCGATGGCCAACGCATTGTCACCACTAATGCCAACAATAGGACTGCCCAAGTCTGGAATGCCACCACAGGAGAAGAACTTCTCACCCTCGTCGGCCACTTCGGGTACGTCTGGTCCGCCGCCTTCAGTCCCGATAGTCAGCGTATCGTCACCGCCAGTGCCGACGGCACCGCCAGAGTCTGGAATGCCACCACGGGAGACGAACTCCTCACCCTCGGCGGCCACTTCGTCGTAGAGAGGTCTGCCGCCTTCAGCCCTGATGGCCAGCGCGTCGTCACCGATGGCAACGACGGCACCGCCAGAGTCTGGAATGCCGCCACAGGAGAAGAACTCCTCACTCTCGCTGGCCACACCGGGGGAGTCAGGGCTGTCGCCTTCAGCCCCGATGGACAGTTCATCGTGACCGCCAGTTTAGACCAGACCGCAAAAGTCTGGAATGCCGCCACAGGAGAAGAACTCTTCACCCTCGCCGGTCACACCGGTTGGGTGTTATCCGCCGCCTTCAGCCCCGATGGTCAGCGCATCATCACCGGCAGTTTCGACCAGACCGCCAAAGTCTGGTTGATGCCGGATGCGCTGTTGGATGTAGCTTTGAAAAGGGTGCAGCGCAATCCGCCGGTCTTCACGGCGGCGGAGAAGGCCCGATATGAGATTGGCGATTAGGGAAGAGGATGGGGGGTGCCAGGGGTGAGTGAGATGTAGGCCTGAATCTCCAAACAGACAAGGGGGCGGCGTGATTTCCACGCCGCCCCCTTCATTTTTGGGTCTGTAGTCTGTGGCCCACCCCCTCGCAATTCGCCCCGCCCCTCTACCCAAACAACCGCCCATCCTCCAACCGTGAATACAACGCGGGCAGCGCCCACCACGGTGACCCCACGCCCAGGGTCGTGGACAACAGCTTGCGCCCCTCGGCCACGGCGGCATCAATCGGCCAGCCGTCGGCGATGGACCGGTAGACGGCCCCGGCGAAGTCGGCGGCGGCTTGGTCTGGGGCGTCAAGAAAGCTGCTTTTATGATAGTTGAGTAGCCTCCCAGCAGATGATATAATACGGCAGACAAGTGGAAAGATCGTCTACTGCCGCCTGAATGGAGGATTCGAATGCTGGAAACCGTTGTAGGTAACCAACTACAAACCCAATACACCGTCTCTGCCGAGGCCAATGACTATGTCGTGCGCGTCAGCCGGGATCTAGTCGAGCGGGATGACCTGGCACGTATTTTTGATGCGCTCATGCTCCACGCCATCAAACGCCGCAGTCAGCTTTCCGAGGATGAGATTGATGCTTTGGCCGGTGAAGTCAAACATGGGGCATGGGAACGAGTGAAGCATCTCTTTGTGGCGGCATAGGGGGGTCCGATTTCTGGCAAAACGAAGGGGGTGACGTGGCAATCACGTCACCCCCTTCGTTTTGTATTTCGGGTATCTTCTCATCCAAGCGGGGCAGGGTACCAGAAATTTACAATCGATCAGCAATTTGTCCCTCAGTCACGGTAATTCCTGCTTCATAAAGCCGCTTCAACTTGGCCCACCGCAAATAAACCTCCATCTTGCCATCGTCATCTTCCCGTGTGATCCCCAAACCGTCGGCGAGTCGTTTGATGGCATTGAGCTGCCGCCACTTCTCTTGGATAGTGGCCGCTTGCAGTTCCCGTTGCTCAATTTCTGCCACAGCCTTCCACCGATCGATATATGCCCTGGCCTCTTCGGCGCTCATGGTTGGTTCATGGGACAAGGTGGTTCTCCACTTCTTGCAGAAACTCCGCAAAGGCCATTTGGGGGCAAGGGATGTGCTGGCTCGGATCAGCAAAAGGGTGGTAATGCCAGCCCATCTTGGCATTATCCGCGCCATAGATCCGGCTTCCGGCCTGAACCAGGGCAAAAGCGGTCTTATCGGTTGCCAAGTTGTAAAAGGCGTTGATGAAAGTTTCAGGCAGTCTCAGATGCACCCGGACGTGAAGAACGTCAATGTCCAAGACGCGTTCTTCAACATGCCGCACAAACGAAGAACCGCGGCAAGCGTGGCGTATGTTGTAGAGAAGCTGAATCGTGGTTATGGCAGCCATGCGAAGCTTCCAAACAGCCGATTGCGCCGCGTGATCAATCCTTCCCACATCAGATAGTCATCCTCAGCTTCGAAGGTATAATCTTCCTCTCGATCTTCGCTTTCCCAAATTTTGCGGTAGACCTCGAACGACATGCCATACTTGCGTTCAAACTGGCGCAGACCGTTGTCCAGGTCGGCCAGCTTTTGGCGGGCATAGTCTCGAATCACCAGGGTCAGGGCGGCATCCACCCGCACTTCGCCGGTCAAGTCAACCAGCACCTGGGCTGTCTCCTTGGGCAGAATCATGGTTGTGTCGGACATTGGGTTTCTCCTGGGAACTGGCTTTTTCTATGCCGGATTGGGCGTTGCCAGTTGAAATAGTGGTGCTAAAAATTGACCCACCGGTTCGATCAGGCCATTGAGTATGTTTTCCACAATCCGTGCGGAAGCCAAAGGCATGGACTCGCAACCGCATTCGGGGCAAACGTGCATCTTCAGGTCTCGGATCACAGCGGGTTCACCGTTTCGATGAAAGATTCGCTCCACGTACACCGTTTTCATTGAAGTGGAACAGCCGTTGGGACACATCATCATCTGATCTCCTAAGTTTCCTATCTGCGAGGATAATTATATCACAACTGCGCGCCCCCTCACCCCTCGCAATTCGCCCGGGTGCAATTCAATTTGGGGGCAGGATTGGCAGATCATGGATCTGTGCACAAATCGGCGTCCGCCCTGGACTGAAAGCCGCAGGGCTACAACAGCAACGCCCCGTCAAACGGGGCTTTTGTGAGAGGGAAAGCCTGGTTTACCAGGCGAAGCCGTTGTAGCCCCATCCCTTTCAGGGTGGGGCGGGCGCCGAATCCAACTCGCCCCCAAATTGAATTGCACCCATTCGCCCCCTCGCCTCACCCAAACAACCGCCCATCCTCCAACCGCGAATACAACGCGGGCAGCGCCCACCACGGTGACCCCACGCCCAAGGTGGTAGACAACAGCTTGCGCCCTTCGGCCACAGCCGCATCAATCGGCCAACCGTCGGCGATGGACCGGTAGACGGCCCCGGCGAAGTCGGCGGCGGCTTGGTCTGGGGCGTCCACCTGCATGCCCACCGCGGCGGCCACGGAGGCGCGCACCACGGCCTGGGCCACGCCGCCGGCGGCCCGTCCGCTCTGGCAGGCGTTGAAGAAGGCGAACTGCACGGGCGTCCCGTCCAGGAGGATGGCCAGATCCTCGGTGGTGAGCAGGACCGGTTCGCCCCCATCGCCGGAGATGACCAGACTGCCCAAGCCGGTTGCCTCGTCGTGCAGCCCGTGGCCGATGAAATGGAGCAGATGGGGCTGAATGCGGCGCAGGTCGTCCAGCAGCCCCCGCCGGGTGACCGCGCCCGTGCGCCACTCGACTTTGAGCGCGCCTTTGGCCTCCAAGGGGGCCAGGGCTTCGGCCAGCAGCGCCCGCTCCCGAGCCGTGTCCAGGACGGGCAGACCCATCTCTGCGGCGTCGGAGATCAGCACCAACATGCGCAGGGGCTGGGCCGCGGCCAGGGTGTCCGTGCGTCGGCCCGTGGAGACATAGCGCACCATGGGCGTCACCGTGCTGAGGGCGGGCCACTTGTCGCCCAGCTTGGCCGCCTCCCAGGCCACGCCGGCCAGGGAGGGGTCCGCCAGGAAGAGGCGCAGGCGCAGCCCCTCCTCCGCCCGGACCGTGGTGGCCAGGCTGGCTGCCCAGCGCTCCGCCACGCCGCCGGGGAAGAGGCGACGGCCCATCTCCTCGTCCGTGCCCCGCAGGGTGGCCGCCCCATCCAAGGGTGGCGGCATCTCGGCAAAGTCAGCCACGGCGCTCTCCCCCTCCCCCTCCGGCGAGCGCAGCACCCGGGCCAGGATACGGCCATCGGCGCGCCGGCTCAATTCCAGATCAAAGTTGCGATAGCGCTGGATGGGCGGGGTGATGGGGGGCAGGAGACGAGAGCCAGGAGGTCTAGGCCGAATGGGGGTCGTGCCTTCCGGTGGCAGCCGCTCGGCCAGGGTCTGGACCAGATCCAGGGGTGCATCATCCAGCACAGTGATGTTGCGATCTGCCCAGACTGCCTTGGCTTGGGGTGAAAGGGGGCGAGCGGGTGCGGCATAGGCCATGGGGGCCAGACGACCCAGGTCTCGCAGGACACCTCGCCACAGGGACAGGAAGTCAGGGCTTTCCAGATCCGCGCCCAAGAAGAGGAGCGTACTCGTGCTGAAAGCCTGCTCGACCAAACGCAGTAGACCCCGTTTGTCTCTGGGCAGATCAAAAAGCTGGTCCTGGGTCACGGTGAGGCTGGTGGGCTGGCGCAGGTCGCCGTAGAGTTTGAGCAGGGTGGGCTTGGATCGGTCCACAAAACCGGCGTCAAAATCGCTGACCAGGGCCTGGGCCGGGCGACTCACCTGCTCAAAGGCCCGGCCCAACCCATCATCCAGCCGGGTGGTGATGAAGAGGTCCACGGGCAGCCGGGCCAGAAGCAGGTCCACGGGCTGCGGATCATGTCCGCTGCTGTCCAGGCGATCCATCAAAAACTGCAACGTGTCCCGAAAACGCAGCCGCCCGGCAGCCTGGGCTACATCGGCCAGGGCCGGCGCATCCCCCAGCCCGGAAAGGCCCAAATGCTTGGCCAGCCCCGCGGCCAAGTCCCCGGCACTGGGCAGCCCCGTCACCGCCTGGGGCAGATCCGGGCCGATGAAGAGGGTCAGGCGGCGGCGTTGGGCTTCGTCAAGCAGGTGGGTGAGGGCGGTGGGGTTCATGGGCGTCTCTGGGTTTGTGGGTTGGTGGGTTGGTGGATTGGTTGGTTGATTGGGGTGGGTGGATGGTAGCACGGATGGGGCATCGGCGTCAATCGGGTTCAGAACCATCCCCGGCACGTCGGCCCCAAGCGAGTGGGCATGGCCTAAACCCAAAATCGTGTTCGTGCGTGCCGGGGACGTTTTGGGTCCGCCCACCTTTTCCGCATGTGCCGAGTCTGGATCAGTTGTGGTAAAATATCTCCCATGTCGACACAGAGCAAACACACCCGCCCCCCCTCCGAAACCACCGTCGTCGTCGCCATGAGCGGCGGCGTGGATAGTTCTGTGGCCGCGGCCTTGCTGGTGGAACAGGGCTACACCGTCATCGGCGTGATGATGCGCCTGTGGGCCGAGGTGGGCCGGGGGGAAGGCTCGACCAACAAGTGTTGCAGCCTGGAGAGCGTCAACGACGCCCGGCGGGTGGCGGACAGATTGGGCATCCCCTTCTATTTGATCAACGTGGAACAGGTCTTCAAAGAGAAGGTCGTGGACTACTTCATCCAGGGCTACAGCGCGGGGACCACGCCCAACCCGTGCATCGCCTGCAACCGCCACATCCGCTTTGACTATCTGCTCAACTATGCCCGCAAGCTGGGCGCGGACTTCCTTGCCACGGGCCACTATGCCCGCACCCGCCGTCGGGAGGATGGCGTGGTCGAACTGCTCAAGGGCGTGGACGATCACAAGGACCAAAGCTACGTCCTCAGCGTCATGGGCCAGGACGAGTTGCGGGATGTACTCTTCCCGGTGGGCGACTATCCCAAGGCCGAGGTGCGCAAGATCGCCGCGGCCCACGGGCTGCCCATCGCCTCCAAGCACGACAGCATGGACCTCTGCTTCCTGGCCGATGACGATCACCGGCGCTTTTTGCAGGACTGGGCGGCGGCGGCCATGCAGCCTGGCCCCATCGTGGATCGCCGGGGCACGGTCCTGGGCCAGCACACGGGGCTGCCCGGCTACACCATCGGCCAGCGCAAAGGCTTGGGCCTGAGCGGCACGGGCGCGCTGGTCTATGTGTTGGAGTTGGACCGGCCCAACAATGCCCTGGTCGTGGGCGGGCTGGACGAATTGGGCGGCGATCGGTTGACGGCCCACACGGTCAACTGGACCATGGACGCCCCTGTCCCCCCCGGCACGCGAGCCGAGTGCAAGATCCGCTACCGTTCGACAGCCGCTCCCTGCACCCTCTTCCCCCAGGCGGATGGCACGGTGGCGGTGCAATTCGACGAGATCCTGCGGGACATCACCCCGGGGCAAGGGGCGATTTTCTACAACGGGGATCTCTGTTTGGGCGGGGGGATCATCGCCGCATGAGTCCGAGCATCGTGTTGGGCGTGTTGTTGAGCGTGAGCTATGCCAGCGTTTTCCACCTTTGGGGCGGACGCCATCTGCGGGATTTGGGCGTTTTTTTGATCGTCGCCCTGGTCGGCTTTGGGCTGGGGCAGGTGGTCGGGATTTTCACGAACATTGATTTGCTACAGATTGGTCCGGTCCATGCCTTGGAGGCGACGATTGTAGCATGGGTGGGGTTGATTTTGGCGAAGTTGGTGATGGGGGAGTAGAGCAATGCAAGGGATCGAGCGTACACCCGGCGTTGTTGGCGGAGACCCGTGCATAGTTCGCACTCGCATACCGGTTTGGGCATTGGTCCAGGCTCGAAAACTCGGCTTGAGCGATTCCAAACTTTTGGTTAGTTACCCGACATTGAGAGCGGAAGATCTGGCCAACGCCTGGGCTTACTATCGCTCACATCGAAACGAGATCGACACGCAAATCATCGAAAACGAAAACGCATAGGAATGGCATGGCTTGATGGGAGTCTAGACCGGTAGTGGCCAAGAGGAGAACAAATATGGTAACTATGACCAGGCATCGATACATTGTCAGCAACGATAAAATTTTGAGCGGCGAGCCGATCATTGAAGGCACGCGCACGCCGGTAAGATCGATTGTGGAAAACTGGCGAATGGGGCTACAGCCGGAAGCGATTCCACGCCACCTGCCTCATCTCACGTTAGCCCAAGTCTTTGACGCCCTGAGTTATTACAGCGACCATCAACATGAGATCGACGAATACATCGAACGTAACCGCGTTCCCGACGAATTGGTAGACCCCCTTGCCCTATGAACCGCCGATGAGTTTCACAACAACATCCGCTACATTTAGATTTTATCGACCATCCCCCAAAACCCAAGGAGTCCCACCGTGATCAGCGGAACCATTCGTGATATTGCTATTATTCTCATCGCCGTGGAGACGATCTTCATCAACGCCCTGTTGGTGATCCTGGTCTGGCAGATTTGGCGGCTGGTGAAGATGTTCCAAACCGAGATCAAGCCCATCATCGACGACACCCAGGAGACTGTGGGCACCGTGCGCGGCACAGCCACCTTCGTCAGCCAAAACGTGGTCGATCCCGTGGCCAAGGCCGGGGGCAAAGTCGCCGGTTTCCGCCGCACCATGCAGGTCTTGGCCGCGGATGTAATGCCTAAAAAGCAGAAGGGGTGATTGGGGATTAGGGATTGGGGATCGGGTCGGAAGAACCCAATCCCCAATCCCCAACCCCCAATCCCGGAAACCACGCCCATGCCCACACCGCCCTCCCTCGAACAAGAGATCAAGGACTTCTTCGCCCAGCACAGGGTGGACTATGACGACCGCTCCCGGTCGTTCACCCGGCTGGATTTTGGCTATGGGGACGAGTTCACCAACCGCTATTTCGCCTTTGACGCCAAAGAGAAGCGCCAGCGTTACAATCCTCGCAACTGGCCGACCGACATTCCCGAAGCCCATCTTTTTATCATCGACGATCTGGCTGCCCGCAAGATCTTGATCCACGCGCCCAACGCGGGACTGTTGGTGCGGGACACCAGCCAGGAATCCACCGCCTACTATTTTTACTCCGTGGTGGACCTCTTCCTGATGCCCAAGCAGCGGGTGAACCGGACCATCCGCTCCCAGCGCAAAAGCACCGGGGCGGAAGAGGCCGAGGAACTGAAGGGCAAGTGGTTGATCGATCTGCGCAACGCCCACCCCAGCCCGGATCTGCGGGGGGCGTTTGTGCATATCAAGCACTATTTGGACCAACGAGAGGCTATTTTCCACGAGATCCTGGCCTGCCACGGGGACTTTGTGGGCGAAGAGATCGGCAGCGGCGGCATCACCCGGCAGGGGAAGCATTGGCAGGTGGATGTGAGTGAGACACGGTGAGGCGGGGGGCGAATTGCGAGGGGCGAGGGGGGATATCGAGTATCGTGTATCGAGCATTTTGGTGGACGGTCAACCACTTTTCGCCCCTCGCAATTCGCCCCTTGCACAATCAACCAATCAATATTTGAGGGGGGTCCATGAACTTCAATCACTATTTCACAAATCAAGAACTTGACGGCATCTTGCGCGGCTGGGCGGAGGCACACCCGGATCTGGTTGAGCTTTCCAGCATCGGGCGCAGCTACGAAGACCGACCCATCTGGCTGTTGACGGTGACAAACCGGGCCACGGGGGCGCATGAGACGAAGCCGGCGGTGTGGATCGACGCCAACATCCACGCCACGGAGGTGGCGGGGACGACCGTGGCCCTGCATATTGCCGACACCCTGCTCTCCGGCTACGGCACGGATACCCAGGTGACAAGGCTTTTGGATGGGGCCACCTATTACATCGTGCCCCGGGTCAATCCCGATGGCGCGGAGCTGGCCCTGGCCGACGTGCCCACCTTTCTCCGATCTGGAACCCGGCCCTATCCTTTCCCCGAAAAGCAAGAGGGCATCCACCAGACCGATGTGGATGGCAACGGGTTGATCCTGCAAATGCGCATGGAAGACCCGCATGGAGATTGGAAGGTGAGCAGTCTGGACCCGCGCATTATGCAGAAGCGGGGGGCGGATGAACAAGGCGGCACCTATTATCGTCTACTCCCAGAAGGGATCGCTGAGGCGTGGGATGGCGTCAACATCCAGGCGGCACCGGCGCACCGGGGATTGGATTTCAACCGCAATTTTCCGTCGGAGTGGCAGCCGGAAGACACCCAGCGGGGCGCGGGCGACTACCCCGGCTCCGAGCCGGAGATTCGAGCGCTGCTGGACTTCTTCACCGGCCACCCCAATATCAGCGTGGCCCTGTCGTATCACACCCAGAGCGGCGTGATCCTGCGTCCCTTCAGCACCAAGGCGGACGAGGCCATGGAGACCCCAGACCTGTGGACCTTTCAGGCCATTGGCCAGCGGGGCACGGATCTGGTGGGCTATCCCAACGTTTCGATCTTCCACGATTTCAAATACCATCCCAAAGAGATCACCGTGGGCGGCTTTGACGATTGGGTCTACGACCAATATGGCATCTACGGCTTCACCATCGAACTGTGGGATCTGCCGGGGCGGTCGGGGATTGAGAATCGCCGGTTTATCGACTGGATGCGGGCGCATCCCCACGGCGACGATGTGAAGGTTTTTCAATGGCTGTTGGCCAACGCC
Source organism: Caldilineaceae bacterium (assembly GCA_018003515.1). Taxonomy (GTDB): domain Bacteria; phylum Chloroflexota; class Anaerolineae; order Caldilineales; family Caldilineaceae; genus JAGNDO01. The sequence continues at coordinate 51,340 of JAGNDO010000028.1, read as the reverse complement.
GGGCCGGATTCTATCTTTGATTGGCAGCCCTTTGACCATCCCCAGCTTGGATCGGTGGAGATCGGCGGCATCAACCACATGTACACCTGGCGCAATCCGCCCCACGCCTTCATGGGCGAGGAGGCGGCCCGCAATGTGCCCTGGGCCTTGGCCGTGGGGGACATGCTGCCCAAGCTCTCGGTCCACAGCCTGGCGGTGACCCCGGCGGGGGCAGGTTCCTATCGCCTCCACTTGGTGGTGGAAAACGGCGGCTATCTGCCCACCTTCACCAGCGTGCAGGGGAAGAAACGCAAGGCCACGCGTCCCGTGCGGGTGGAGTTGGATCTGCCGGACGGTGTTGAGTTGGTGACAGGCAAGGCCAAAACCACCTTGAGCCACCTGGAGGGACGCAGCAACAAAGTCTACGCCATGTCCCACTTCGCCACCAGCCCCACGGACAACCGCACGGACGCCCAATGGGTGGTCAGCGGCCCGGCGGGGGCGGAAATCGGCGTGAAAATCTTGAGCGACCGAGCTGGATCCATCGAGCGACGGATCGTGTTGGGGTAGGAGTTGCAACCCAAAGCGTAGGTGCGGTTTTCAACCGCACAAATTCCATCGATCATTCGTGATCATGTGAACCGTGCGGTTGAAAACCGCACCTACGCTTTCCCACACGGTGTTTTCAATCAATCCCCACCAAGGCCCGCCCACATGCCCGATCTTTTGACCATTGCCCGAATACCAAACCGAGAAATCCCCACCGCTGCCTGGGCTGACGGCATCGATCAACTCGGCGCGGCTCTGGGCGCGCCAGACAACCCAACCTTGTTGCCGCCCCACTTTCTCAAATCGGCGTTTCGGCGTCTGGGCGGGGAGATTTTCAGCGTAAACCGGGGCGGAGAGATGGTCGGGGCGGGATTCTTGTTGCCCGGCCCCCTTTCGCCCACGGGGGAGCGCACGGCCACCCTGCGCTTTCACGCCGCCCCCCAAGCCGGGCCGGTGGACGGACAAGCCGTGGCAGATCGAGTAGCGGCCCAATTGGCCCTCGCCACCGTACGGCTTTACGACACCGGGCTGTCCCACGCCTTTGTCCCCACCCATAACCTTCAAGACGGATTAGGGTTCCGTCAAGCATCAAGTGATGGCACTGAGGAGTTCGCATCCTCAGATGCGAACGTCGGGCATCTGAGGATGCCCGACTCCGCAACCCATCAAACCAGCTTTGACAGGACACTAGATCTGGGCCGCCCCGACGCAGCCGAGGCCGAGCAGATCCGGCGGCTTCAGCAGAAGGTGTGGATGGTGGCGGACGAGTATCTCTACCCCGCGGACATCCACACGCCGGACTTTGGCTTGGCCAACTCTTTGGTGGCTCGGGACGGGGAGGGCGGTCCCGTGGTGGGTAGTCTCTTTGGCTTTTTCAAATGGGATGGCTCCGGGCTGCCTCAACCCTGGTCGGATCGCTTTCAACATGATCTGCGCATCGAATCCCAATCCTTGGCCGTGGAGCCGGACTTCCGCGGGCGAAATATCGCCTTTCATCTCAAACGGATGCAGGCGCAACAGGCCCTGGCCGCGGGGGTGGATCTGGTGGAGTGGACCACGGACCCCCTGCTTTTCGCCAACGCCGTACTCAACTTTGGCAAGCTGCGGGCCATTTGCACCCAGTTTTATGCAGATTTGATCCCCTTCCGCAATGTGCTCAACCAACTGCCCGCCTCCCGTCTGCGCATGACTTTGTTGCCCGGCACAGATCGGGTGCAGAATGCGCTAACCGATCCTGGGGCCGACCGGTCTAACCAAGACCTTTCTGCTACGACCGTACAGGTCAATGACGGATGGGCCACCCCCCTTTTCAACATAAACGCCCCCACCATCGCCGTGGAAATCCCCGCGGATTGGGCGGCGCTGCAACGCACGGATCTGCCCGCCGCAGCCCGCTGGCGGGAGACCACGGATCGGCTGCTCGCCCACTATGTGGGCACCCAGCCCGGCCAATACATCCTCACCGCGCCGGCGCGGGAGGGCGACCGCCGCTTCCTCGTTGGGGAGCGGGTGGATGATGGGTTGTTGGCGCGGTTGGGTGAAGGGGTGGCCTGAGGCTATCGGTTTTTCATGCGGGGGTCCATTGCGTCCCGGACGGCGTCGCCCAGGAAGTTGAAGGCGAGCATGGTGAGGGAGAGAGCCAGGGCGGGGAAGAAGATCAGGTGGGGGGCGGAACGCAGGGCACCGTAGGCGTCGCTGATCATGCCGCCCCAACTGGGCGTGGGAGGTTGGACCCCCAGGCCGATAAAGCTGAGGAAGGCTTCGGTGTAAATATAGCTGGGGATGGCCAGGGTTTCGGCCACGATCAGCGGGCCAAGCACGTTGGGCAGCAGGTGACGGGTCAAAATCTTGCGCCGGGGGCTGCCGATGGCCTCGGCGGCTTGGACAAATTCCTGTTCTCGGTAGTGCAGCACTTGGCCCCGGGTCAGCCGGGCCATGTTGAGCCAACTCACCGCGCCGATGGCCATGAAGACGAAGAAGAGTCCGCCTGTGCTGTTGTCCAGCCCAATCACGATTTTTTGCAAACCGGAAATGTTGGCCGGGTCTTGCTGGGCGGCGGCGGTCAGGAAGACTTGCAGCAGGATGATTAGAATCAAGGTCGGATAGCCGTAGACCACATCCACAATGCGCATCATCACGTTGTCCACGCTCTTGCGCGCATAGCCGGAAATCAACCCGTATGTTACCCCAATCAAAAAGCTGACGCCAGCGCCGATAAAGGCCACGGCGATGGAGACGCGTGTGCCAAAGATCATGCGGCTCAACATGTCCCGTCCCAGCCGGTCCGCGCCCAGAATGTAGCGGTGGCCGGCCAGTTTTTCGGCGGTGGCCATGGAGCCGGGCTTGGCCAGCTTGTCCCCAAAGCTGGTCAGATCGTAGGGCAGGGGGGCAAAGAGAGTGGGAAAGAGCGAGATCACAATCAGCGACAACAGAAAAACCGTGCAGATCACCACCAGGGGATCACGCAACAGTTTGCGAAACATATCCTGCCACAGGCCACGGGAGCGGCGTTGGGCGGTGGCAAGCTCGTCGGCCAGGGCGGCCGCTTTAGCGCGTTTGGCTGATTCTGGGGTCGATAAAGACATACAGGATATCCACAAAGAGATTGACCAACACGATAATCACAGAATAAATCACCACCACCGCCATCACCATGGGGTAGTCTCGGCTGCTGATGCTGGTGACAAAATAGCGGCCCATGCCAGGGATGGCGAAGATCTGCTCGACTACCAGGGAGCCGGTCAAGATGGCCGCGGCCAGGGGACCAATGTAAGTGACCACGGGAATCAGGGCATTGCGCAGCCCGTGGCGGACCGTGACCACCCGCTCGGACAGCCCCTTGGAGCGGGCCGTGCGCATGTAGTCCTCATACAGCACTTGCAACAAACTGGCACGCGTCAAGCGAGCGATGATGGCGGAAACCCCCGCGCCCAGGGTGACGGCGGGCAGGATGGCGTGGCTGACATAGGACCACAGTCCGTCCTCGCTCAGGCTTGCCCACTTGGCCACGGGCAGCCAGTCCAGTTGCAGGGCGAAGATCCAATAGAGCAGGGGTCCCAGCACAAGGGGGGGAACCGAAACGCCCAAAATTGCCACAAAGGTGGCCGAGCGATCCTGCCAGTGGCCATGCTTGAGCGCGGCGATGATGCCGGCCGGCAGACCGATCAGCAGGGCGAAGAGCATGGCCATCCCCCCGAGCTGGGCCGAGATGGAAAAGCCGGGCAGCAGAAAGCTCTCGACGGATTGGCCGCGATAGGCCAAAGAAGGGCCAAAGCGCAGGCGCGCCACATTGCCCAGCCAGGTGGCGTACTGCTCGACCACCGGGCGGTTGAGACCGTAGATAGCCTCCATCTGCGCCACCAGGGCCGGGGGGGTCTTGTCCGTGTCAAACGGCCCACCGGGCAGCACGTGCATGGTGACAAAGGTAATCCCGGTCACCAGCAGGAAGACCGGGATGGACCAAAAGATACGACGAATGATAACCGCAAGCATGGTTTACAAAGTCCAAGAATCAGGAAGAGTTAGAACGGGAATGAGTCACCCCGGCCCCAAACTTAGGGCCGGGGTGACTCATTCCCGTTCATAGCCGTTTACTTATTGACTCGCCACGTTTCCCAGTTGTTGGGGGTGAAAGTCGGGTAGGCACGGGTCAGATAGGGCTTGGTGAGGATGGTGAAGCCGCGATGGTAGTAGGGAGCGGCCCGCACTTCCTCGCCAAACATCAACTGTTCCACCTGGCCATAGAGATCCTTGCGCACGGCCTGGTCAGTTTCCAAGGCAGCGGCCTGGGCCATCTCGTCGGCGGTGGTGCATTCCGAACGGGAGTAGTTGGTGCTATCGGTGCAGTGGAAGACCTCGTAGACCCAGTTGTTCTCGTCGGGGTAGTCAGCACCCCAGCCCAGTCGCCACATTTCGGGCATCTCTTCCAGAGGAGTCGAGGGGTTGATGCCAGCGATGAAGACCGGCCATTCCTGGGCTTCGATGTTGACCTGCACGCCCAGGGTCTCCGCCCACATGGCCTGCAACGCCTCGGCCAGGGATTCTTCCAGGGTGCTGGCGAAGTAGCGATAGGTCACTGTGGGGAAGCCTTCGCCGCCGGGATACCCGGCTTCGGCCAGCCAAGCCTTGGCCTGTTCCAGATCCGTGGCGATGCCGACTTCGGGGTTGGGAGCGCCAAAGATGCCAGGAGGCGCAAACTGGGTGGCGGGCACACCAGAGCCGACCACGTCATCCACCATCACCTGGCGCTGGATGGCGGCAGAGAAGGCCTTGCGCACCAGGACATTGTCGAAGGGCGCCTTGGTGGTGGTGAAGCCCACATAGGTGGTCGAAGCCCGAGGTCCGATGTGCAATTCAGCACTCAGCACCGGGTCGGCCATCATGCGCCCCATCTCCTCCACAGGGAAGGTGCCGGGACCGTCACCGGCCACATCCAGCTCGCCGGACTCATAAAGCGCAATCTCGGTGAAGGCGTCGGTGATGATGTCCACTTCGATGTTGTCGATCTGGACATTGGCGGCATCGTAGTAGGTGGGGTTCTTGACGTAGGAGAGGCTCTCGCCATGCTTCCATTCGGTCAACATATAGGGGCCGTTGACCACGATGTTTGCCGGATCGGTCCAGGCCTCACCGTGGGCTTCGATGGCCCAACTGGGCAAGGGGCGCAGGGTCCACAGGCTGGAGATGGACTCGAAGTAGGCGGCGGGGGCTTCCAGGGTGAACTCCACGGTGTAGTCGTCCAGGGCCTTGACGCCCAGGGTGTCGATGTCATAGGTGGCGCTGGCCACATCGGTCTGGTTGATGGCCTGGGCATTCTTGATGATGTAGAGTACGTAGGCGTAGGGCGAAGCGGTCTCTGGCATAATGGCCCGCTTGACGCTATACTCGACATCGTGGGCGGTCACGGGCTTGCCGTCGCTCCACACCGCATCCTGGCGCATGGTGAAGGTCCAGACCGTGCCATCCTCAGAAATGGACCACTCGGTGGCCAGTTCCGGCTCGATCTCTTCGGTGACATTGTTGATGTTGGTCAACCCCAAGAACATGCCTTCCAGCGACTGGATGGCATAGGTATCCTGGGCCAGATTGGGATCCAGGGTGGGCGGTTCGGCCCCCAGGCTCAGGCGGACCGTGATGGGGCTGGCTTCGGCAACGGCTTCGGGGGCGGCGGCTTCAGCAGGGGCGGCGGCGCTATCCGCCGGGGCCGCCGCTGGGGCTGGCGCAGGGGCCGCACAAGCGGCAACCAGCGCCAGGGACATGACGAGAACTAACAACCATACCATTCGTTTCTGCATACTTTGTCTTCCTTTCAGAAAGAGTGTGCGATTTGGCCTAACAGAAAACTTCTCGATAGTTGGGAAGGGTGGGGGACAAAGCCTAAACCGGTACAGATTTCGCCCGTCCACCCGTGGGAATAGGCAGAGTTGTTCTTTTGCAGGCCCTACCGTAAAATTGGGATTACCGTCTGTGGCGCGAGACGAAGATGAGAGAGTCCGCCCCACAACTCTCAACAGGCTATCATAGTAGACTATACTTGCCCCCCAATGTCAAAAGCACAGAACGCGCTCCCAGCCTGTTCACCGGACTTGAAGCCGCTTCACAGTCGCCTCCTTCCCATGAGAAAACTGTCTGCCAACTGAGCCAACACTCGAAAGTCACCCACCCATGAAAATCACCCAGATCGACCTCTTCATCGTCCGCCAGGAGATGGTGCGTTCTTTTGCCATCAGCTCTAGCTCGGTCAACCACCGCATGCATGTGCTGGTAAAATTGCACGCCGATGGCTTGGTGGGCTGGGGGGAAAGCCCCTGTTCGTCCGCCCCCTTTTATAACGAGGAAACAACCGAGACCTGTTGGCATGTACTGCGGGATGTGCTGGCCCCAATGGTTTTGGGCAAGGAATGGGGGGGCATCGACGACCTGATCGCCAGCTATCGCCTGGTCAAACGGCACAACTTTGCCAAGGCGGGGATTGAAATGGCGGCCTGGGATCTGCTGGGGCAAGTTGAGGGCAAACCGCTCCACGCCATGCTGGGCGGCACCCGACCGGAAATTCTTTCCGGGGTCAGCTTGGGCATCCAGGCGGACATCAACGACCTCTTCGAACTGATCGACCTCTACACGGGCCAGGGCTACCGGCGCATCAAGCTCAAGATCGGGCCGGGCAAGGATGTGCCGGTGATCCGGGCCGTGCGAGAACGCTACCCGGACCTGTCCATCGTGGCCGATGCCAACTCGGCGTATACCTTGGCCGATATTCCTGTGCTGAAAGAGTTGGACCAGTTCAACCTGATGATGATCGAACAGCCTCTGGCCCACGATGACATCATCGACCACGCCATCCTGCAACGGGATCTGCGCACGCCCATCTGTTTGGACGAGTCCATCCACAGCGCGGAGGATGCCCGCAAAGCCCTGGATCTGGACAGTGGGCGCATCATCAACATCAAAGTCAGCCGGTTGGGCGGGCTGTTGGAGGCCAAGAAGGTCCATGATCTCTGCTATGCCCGGGGCGTCCCGGTCTGGTGCGGCGGGATGCACGAGTATGGCATTGGTCGGGCCGCCAACATCGCCATGGCCAGTTTGCCCGGCTTCACCATCCCCGGCGACGTGTGCGGCTTCGACAAAGACTACGCCGCCGACATCGTGGACCCGCCCATCCTGGCCGTGAACGGGGCCATTGCCGTCTCCGCCGCGCCGGGTCTGGGCTGGACGCCAAACGAAGGTCGCATTTCTGCTCAAACCGTGAGAGAATTAGTCATTCGCTAACCGAAGTTCTGTTGTCTATTTTTAGGTATTGGTTTACGCCTCCGCCCCCCTAGCCCCCCAACTTTGGGGGGAACTGTCCACGACCTCCCCCAGAATCGGGGGCCGGGGGCTGAAGGCGTGAACGATTACACTTTCAGGAGAAACCCATGACTGCTCTGGTCCTACCCGTCCGCCAGCTACCCACTGTTGGCACGCAACCCAAACCATCGATTGAGGTGAATGTCTATCTCCAAGCTACGGTGATGGCACCCGAGGTGGCGCGGCAGAAGGCGAATGTCTGGCTGTCCATGAATGCGGGCCACTTGTTGTTGGTCGAAGAGCCGGAACTCGTGTTGGGCGATCCCCTGCAATGGCGCTTTCGTGTGGTGCGGACGATACCGCGCCGCGACAAGCCAGGAAGTGTACGGCGCAACGAGATTGGGCAACTCCAGATGAATGCCATCACCGGCGAAATCCTCCAACCCGACTCCATGATTCAAAGGCTGATCGCCAATGCCCCCAATCCAAAATCATCAATCTAAAATCCAAAATCAAGGAATACCATGCACACCCTAATCACCTATTTCCAATCCCGCCACGCCGCCATGTTGGAGGCCATCCAACGCACGGTGGAGCAGGAGACGCCCAGCGATGACAAGGGCCGGCTGGATCTCTTCGCCAACTATTTGGCTGAGATGTATCGGGCTGTGGGCGCAGACCCGGTCGTCCTTTCCAACCCAAACCCGGACCCCAGCGGCGTGCTGAGGGGCAACCATGTGCGGGCCACTTTTGCCCCGGATGGCGTGGACCCCGCCGCCAAGCCCGCTCTAATCCTCTGCCATTTCGACACGGTTTGGCCTGTGGGGGCGCTGGCAAGTCACCCCTTCCGCATTGAGACCGGTGATGATGGGGTGCGGCGGGCGTATGGGCCGGGAATTTTTGACATGCAGGCCAGTTTGGTGATGGTGGCCGAGGCCCTGCGGGCGGTGAATGCCCTGGACCTGCCCCTGACCCGTCCGGTCACGGTGTTGATGACCTCGGACGAGGAGGTGGGCAGCCATACCTCCCGGCAGCTGATCGAGGACGAGGCCCGCAAGGCGGCCTATGTGCTGGTCATGGAGTCGCCCCTGCCCGGCGGGGTGATCAAGACTGCCCGCAAGGGGACCGGCCACTTTGATCTCACCATCCAGGGCAAGGCCGCCCATGCCGGGGTGGAGCCGGAGAAGGGGATCAGCGCGGTGCAGGAGTTGGCCCACCAGATCCTGGCCTTGCACAGTCTGACTGATTTGGCGTTGGGGACGACGGTCAACGTGGGGGTCGTCAGCGGGGGAAGCCGGGGCAATGTGGTGGCAGCGGGGGCCTCAGCCATGATCGACCTGCGGGCCTGGACCGCCGCGGAGATGGACCGGGTTGTCACCGCCATCCGCGGGCTGACGCCCGTGGTCCCCGGCGCACAGATTCAGCTTGCCGGCGGGGCCAGCCGTCCGCCGCTGGAACGCACCATGACCGAAGGACTCTTCCGCCAGGCCCAGATCATCGGCGAAAAACTGGGCTTGACCTTGACCGAAGGCGGCACAGGCGGCGGCTCCGACGGCAACCTGACCGGGGCCATCGGCGTCCCCACCCTGGACGGTCTGGGCTGCCCCGGCCACGGCGCCCACGCCGACCACGAGCATATCGAGATCGACCGATTGGCGGAGCGCACGGCGTTGTTGACGGCGTTGTTGTTGGAAATGAATTAGAGATTTAGAGATTGGGAGATTAGGAGATTGGGTGGCGAGCAAACCGCCCAATCTCCCAATCTCCCAATCTCCCAATCTCTAAATCCCCAACCCAAAAGGAGACCCCAATGCAACAAACCCCAGTATTCGACATCATCTTCCTCGTCGCCCGGCCGGCCGCGGGGAAGAGTGAGATCATCGACTATCTCAAGCGCACGGAGGTGGATGAGCGGTTGCGCCGTTTCCACATCGGGGCGTTTTCCGAGATCGACGACTTCCCCATGTTGTGGACCTGGTTCGAGGAGGACGCTATCCTGGCGCGTATGGGCAAGCCCCGGCTGCACACGGACGCGGAGGGCTATTTTCTCCACAAATACCTGTGGCATCTGCTCATCGAGCGCATGGCCCAAGAATATGCCAAGCTGCGCCGGGATGCCCCCAAACCCGAAGATCAGATGGTCTGGGCCGATACGGTGATCATTGAGTTCGCCCGGGGCAGCGAACACGGGGGCTGGCGAGAAGCCTTCGCCCACTTCCCCGTGGAGATGCTGCGCAGGGCCGCGATCCTCTACATCGACGTCAGTTGGGAAGAGTCCCTGCGCAAAAACCGCAAGCGGGCCAACCCAGACCGCCCAGACAGCATCCTGGAACACTCGGTGCCGGACGAGAAGCTGACCCGCCTGTACAAAGAGAGCGACTGGGCCGAGTTCACCGCGGCAGACCCCTATTTCGTCACCATCAACGGCGTGCGAGTTCCGTACAGCGCCTTTGACAACCACGACGACGTCACCACCGGCCGGGGCCATGCCCTGGGCCAGCGGCTGGCGGAGACGCTTGAGTCGTTGTGGGAATCGTATCTTTTCTGAGAGGGTGAAGGGGTGAACGGGTGAAGGGGTGATGAACGTGGTTCACTCCGCCTCACCCTTTCACCCGCTCACCCCTTCACCCGTTCACCCGTTCACCCCTTCACCTGGAGCGTTCCATGAACAAATTCCCGTACGGTCGCACACTTTTGCTGGGCTTTGGCTTTTTTGGGATCAGCATCATCTGGCCCCTCTTCAACACCTTTGTGCCGGTCTTTTTGAAAGAGGATTTCGCCCTCAGCGCCACCCTGATCGGTTTCATCATGACCTGGGATAACTATGCGAATATGTTCTTGCAGCCCCTCGTCGGCGAGCGCTCGGACCGCACCCGCAGCCGCTGGGGACGCCGCAAGCCCTGGATCATGGTGGGCGCGCCCTTGGCCGCGGTCTTCTTTGTGCTGGTCCCCACCCTGGGCACCGTGCCGGGGATCATGGTCGCCATCCTGCTCACCAACCTGAGCATGGCCATCTTCCGCTCCCCCACCGTGGCCCTGCTGGGGGATCTCTTCCCGCCGGAGCAGCGCAGCACGGCCAACGGGGTGATCAACCTCATGGGCGGTCTGGGGGCCATTGCCGCCTTTTTGGGCGGCGGCTACCTCTACAGCCTGGGTCGCATCACCCCCTTCATTTTTGGGGCCGTGGTCATGGTGGGTGCCTTGCTCATGGTGGTTCTGCTGATCCAAGAGCCGGAAATTCCCCAACCCAAGGAGGAAGAAGACCGGGGGGCCGGGCTGATCGCCAACGTACGCGCCGTCCTCACCAACCCGGATCGCTCCGGCCTCATGATCCTGCTGGCCATCCTGTGCTGGTTCATGGGCTACAACGCCCTGGACACCTGGATCTCCTCCTTTGGCCGCTTTGATCTGAACATCGACATCGGGCGCATGGCCATGATCACCAGTGGCTTTGCCGCCCTCTTCGTGGTCTTCGCCGTGCCCAGCGGCCTGATCGCCACCCGTTATGGCCGCAAACGCATCATCATGATCGGCATCATCGGCCTCAGCAGCCTCTTTGTCTTCGGCTGGTTTATCCAAAGCCAGACCATGTTGATCATCATGCTGGTCCTGGCCGGCATCTTCTGGGCGCTGATCAACGTCAACTCCCTGCCCATGGTCTTCGACGTGGGCGGTGAAGACAAACTGGGGGCCTACACCGGCCTCTACTACTTCGCCGCCAGCATCGCCGCCATCGCCGGTCCCCAAACCGTCGGTTTCCTCGTCGATCTCACCGGGGCCAGCTATCGTATCATGTTCGTCTTCTCCGCCGTCTTTATGATCCTGGCCGGGATCTTCATGTCCCAAGTGAAGGAGAAAAAGCAAATTGGCGGCAAATAGTCCTCCCACAACCGACCTGTTGACCGGTTCCAATCTGACCGACATCCTGGACTTTCTGCGCCGGGCCGAGGGACTCAAGATCCAGATGCGCTCTGGTTTCACCTCCATTGGCCGCCCGGAGAGCGTGGCCGAACACACTTGGCGGTTGAGCCTTTGGACATTGGTCGTAGCCGACGCCTTCCCCGAGGTGGACCATGCCCGGCTGGTCAAGCTATGCCTCATCCACGACTTGGGCGAGGCCCTCAACGGCGACATCCCCGCGCCCATGCAGCGCGGACCGGGGGCCAAGGCCCACGACGAGCGCCAAGATCTCCTGGCCCTGATCGCCCCCCTCCCCGACGGCCCGCGCAACGAAATCCTGGGGCTGTGGGACGAATACGAGGCCAACCTCACCCCGGAGGCCAGGCTGGCCAAGGCGTTGGACAAGCTGGAGACCATCCTGCAACACAACCAGGGGGACAACCCAGCCGACTTCGACTACCGCTTCAACCTGGGCTACGGCCAACAATATACCCAGGACGATCCCCGCATCGTCACCATCCGCCAGATCTTGGACGCGGAGACCGAGGCGCGGGCGGTGGAGGCGGCGCAAAACTCACCCAAACTCGAAGCACTGCTGGCTGGGATCACGGACGAGAATCTTCACCCCGAACAGGATTTTGGCCCGCCCGTGGGTGCCGAAGAGTGGTGATTGACAAAAAAACCACTTCGCCAAAGACCGAAAGCGTGCTATACTATCCCCGCGCCTTTCCCCGCTACCTGCGACAGATCACGCCCACCTAATTTCTGCCAGATCAGCAAAAAACAATCGCTCTCCGATCCCGGACTCAAACCCGTCCGCTATGGCTGTATCGCGCCCATCATCCTATGGCCCAATCTACCGCCACCACCTTCGATCTCCTCATCGGCCGCGCTGTGGACGGGACCTATCCCGTCACCGTGATCGCGTCCCCCGCCGGCGAGACCGAGACCGCGGTCATGGCCCGGCTCACCCCGGACGACGACGAGATCCGGGAAACCCTGGAGCAGATCGAGGACCGGGACACGGACGCCCAGATCCTGCAATGGCTGGGCGGTGAATTTTTCGACCAACTCTTCACCGGCCAGATCGCCGCCCTCTATCGGGCCAGCATGGCCATCACCCAAGGCCAGGGCCAGCGCCTGCGTATCCGCCTGCGCGTGGACACGGACGCGCCCGAACTGGTCACCCTGCCCTGGGAACTGCTCTACGATTCGACCGCAGACATGGTCCTGGCCGCCTCGCCGGACATAGACTTTGTGCGCCACTTCCCCGTGCGCAAGCCATCCAAGTCCACAACAGTGCAACTGCCCTTGCGAGTCCTGGTCGCCATCTCCAACCCGGAAGGCGTGCCGCCCCTGGATGTGGCCAAAGAGCGGGCCATCATCCAAGAGGCCATCGAGCGTCAAAAAGAACCGGCCAGCATGGTCCTGCACGTGGTGGAACATGCCACCCCCGCCGCCCTGGCCGACGCCCTGCGCAGCTTCGATCCCCACATTTTCCACTTCATCGGCCACGGCATCAACGACGGCACCCAGGGCTTCACCGTGCTGGAAGACGAGACCGGTCAGCCTGCCCTGGTGGACGACCGAGCCTTCCGGGAGATCTTCGCCCACGGCACGGAGACCCGGTTGGTGGTCCTCAATGCCTGCCAGTCGGCCACGGTGGTGGGCAGCAAGTCCCTCAACGGCCTGGCCCCCAGCCTGCTCCAACGCCGCATCTCCGCCGTCGTCGCCATGCAATACGCCGTGGCCGATGTCACCGCCACCCTCTTCGCCCGAGAATTTTACCGCAGTCTGGCCGCCGGTCTGCCCGTGGACGAAGCCGTCTCCGCCGCCCGCCGGGCCATCTATGTGGAGGTGGGCCGGGAGAGCGCGGACTGGGCCACCCCGGTCCTCTATCTGCGCGCCAAAGACGGCATTCTCTTCGAGCTGGAAACGCCGGAACTGTCCGCCCCGTCCCCCATCCCCCCGCCGCCCCCCCCGGCCACGCCGCCCGACTTCCCCAACTTCGTGGGCCGCACGCTAGAAATTGCTGAATACGGCCAAATGTTGACCGAGCAGGGCATTGCCGTCATCGCCGGTATGCCAGGGGTGGGAAAGAGCGCAGTGGCCGCCCGCGTGGTGGCCGAATGGGCTGCCCCCTCTCGCCCCGCACCCCCCAATGGGCCAAAAGAACCGGGCCGGATTTTCTGGCACACCTTCCGCCCCGACGAAAAGGTGGAGGCCATTGTCTGGAAATTGGCCGGGTTCCTGGCCTGGCATGGACGCCCGGAGGTGTGGGAGATGCTCCAAGGGCTGGTCCTGGCCGGGGGCCAACTGCCCCCCACGGACGTGTTGCTGGACTACATTTTCCAGTCCATCAAAGGCCAGGGCTACCTGCTCTGTCTGGACGACTTTCACCATGTGGAGGGCGACCGCCTCTGGGACGCCCTGGCCGACCGCCTGCGCGCCCAGGTCCTGGCCGGGGAGGTGCGGTTGCTCATCGTCTCCGGGCGCATCCCCGACTTTGTGAAAGTCACCCGGCACAAACCCCTGACCGGTCTCTCCGTGGCGGACAGCCGCCTCCTCCTGGCCCAGCGGGACGTGACCTTGGACGCCGCCCACTTTGCCAAACTCTATGACCGCACCGCCGGCAACGCCGAACTCCTCACCCTGGCCGGGGACGCCCTGCGGGACAGCCCAGAGCCGGACCGCATCATCGACCGCCTGGCCGCCTCCGCGGATGTGGAGCGCTTCCTGCTGGATCAGGTGGACCGGGATCTGGCCGAAGACGAAAAGCTGGTCATGAGCGGGATTGCCGTCCTTCTGGGCCACCCCGGCAGCCGGGACGCCATCGAGGATGTGCTGGACGGCCAGAACGTGCGCCGCACCCTCACCCTCCTCACCAACCGCTTCCTCCTGCGAGAGGATGACGCCCACCCGGACCGCACCTATGCCCAGCACGCCATCGTGCAGGCTTTCTACTACGACCTACTTAGTCGCCGGGAGCGTCGGGCCATGCACGCTAGGGCCGCCGAATGGTATCACCACGAAGAGGCCGACGACCTGCGGGCCGCCCGCCACTACTTCCACGCCGGGCAGCCGGAAGAGGCCGCCAAACTCGCCACAGCGGACGTTTGGCAGCAGATCAACTTAGGCCACAGCCAGCCCCTGGGGGATCTCCTGGCCCAGTTCGAGACCCGACAACTCGAACCGGATCTGTGGCTGGAGGTGAAGCTGGCCCAAGGTAAACTCCACGGATTTTGGGGCGAAACCGAGGCAGGCCAAGGCTTTTTCGAGGACGTGCTGGCCCAAACCCCCACCCCATCCCAACGAGTGCGGGCCTTGCGGGGACTGGGCGAACTGTTGCAACAGGCTGACCCCGAAGCCGCTTTGGATTGGCTGCAACAGGGGCTGGACCTCAACGCCGGAGCCGACCCTGAACAGGAAGCCGCCCTGCGCATCGCCATCGGCACCATCCACATGTGGCTGGGCAGTTTTGATGAAGCCGCCGAAAACCTGCAAGCCGGGCTGGATCTGCTGTCCGCCGGGCCGTCCCAACTGCGGGCCACGGCTTTGGAAAACTTGGGCGTGGCGGCGGCGCAAGGCCAGGGAGAGATGGCGCGAGGCATTGCCCTCACCCAGGAGGCCCTGGCCATCAGCCGCCGACTCCACGACCACTTCAAGACCGCGGAGATCCTCAGCACCCTGGGAGCCTATCGCAACATGGCCGGTGACGGGGATGGCGCTCTGGCCGAGCTTCACCAAGCCCTGGCCTTGGCGCAGCAGATCGGTAGCGAAAAGTTATTGGCGGCGGTGGAAATCAACCTGGGATCCGTGGGTCTTGACGGAGACCCAGAGAGCTATGCCGAGGTACAGGGCCATTTGGAACGGGGGCTGGCCCTGGCCCGTAAAACCGGCCAAAGTGTTTTCGAGTCCATCGGCTTGACCAATCTGGCCGAGCTGATGATCCGCCAAGAAGCATGGACGACCGCCGGGGACTATTTGACCGAAGCAGAAACCTTGGCAACCGCCCTTGGGAATCAGCTCGTCTTCCCCGTTATCCGCCAGGGCTGGGCGCAGATCTACCTGGCCCAGGGCGACTTTCAGGCAGCGTTGGCAGAGGCAACCCAGGCCGTCGCCCTCTGCCGGGAGACCGGCGAAGCATTGGAGTTGGGCATTACCCTGCGCATCCTGGGCGAAGCATATCGGGTCAACCATCAACCCCAGGCGGCCGTGACCGCCTTTGCCGAAAGTGTGACTGTTTTGGGGGAGGACTATCCCCAAGAACTGGCCCGCACGCAGGCTAAAATGGGGTTGGATGAATAAATGTTCACTGGAGGTACCATGCGAAAAACCATCAAGAATTTGATCATTGTCGTGCTGGCTGTGGCCTTGGTCGTCCAGGCTGTGGAATTTGTGCAGGCTCGTCCATATGTTCTGGGCGGCCAACAGGATACCTATTACAGCATTTTGGCGTGTACCGACGGCTTGCGATTCGATGTCGGTCTGTATGTGCCAAACGCACCCTCCACGCCCAAAGCGTCGTTTTCCCGTGTGGACTATAGAAGTGAGTCTATTTTGGACGGGGCCAGCTTCCCGCTCAATGGCCCATCCAATGTCACGATCCAAGATGGCCAATCCGGGGCATCTATCATGCTCTCCCACACGGGTAGCTTTACCGTCCCTTGGCCCAATGGTGCGAATGATCCAACGATCATGCCAGGCTGGCGCATTCGAATTGTCTCGCCACAGATCTACAACGCAGGCCAAAACATTGGCGTGGCCAGCCAATTTTGGGCCATCGTGCAACCCTGCACGATCAAAAATCTCCCGCCGGATCGGGAGGCCAGGGTCTTCTATCCGCCCTACCCCAGCACAGAGTATCCTGGCCTTCATGTGCCGGATGTGCCCATCCCCCCGCACAGCGTTATCACTTCAACCATCTCGGTAAACTTTGGCGCAGGCAAGAGCATTGCTGATGTCAACGTCGGTATGATGATCAAAAATGTGGTGCCCAATGGGATCTCAGTGTTTCTCATCTCCCCCGCGGGGACAAGGATCAAGCTGTTCGCCAATCAGAATAGCAATCTGTTCGGCACCCACGAAGTTGACCTGGACGGCACCCTCGTCCGGGATCCAATGCCAGACTTTGTTCTCGATGATGAGAGCGCCTACAATTTTGGAGATGCAACCGTCACGCCCTCTTACGTGACCAAAGCAATTAAGCCCGCCGAAGCCTTGGCCCAACTGAATGGGGAAGATCCCAACGGCAACTGGCTGTTAGAAATCCAGAACAATGGGACGGTTTACCAGCCATTCTGTGAGACGACGTCAGACACGCCCGCTCTGTCTATCCCGGACAACGACCCGAATGGCGTGGTCGTCCACCCCTTTTTCCCGAAAGCTTGGTTGATCACCGATGTCAACGTGACCCTGGACATCACCCACGGCCGTGTGGGCGATTTGATAGCGACCCTGAAAAATCCCTCAAAATCGGCGTCCGTCGTCCTTTTCAATCAAGTAGGCGGCGATGGCGATAGCTTTACCAACACCCGGCTGGATGACGATGCCGCTCTGTCAATTAGCGAAGGCACCGCACCCTTCACGGGATCGTACCGCCCATCTTCTCCCCTGGTCGTTTTTGATGGGGGATCTTGGGCTGGCCAATGGGATCTGCTTGTGCATGACGACGACATTGACGAACAGGGCACCTTGAATTCCTGGGAAGTTGAACTGTGCGGCGGCCCCGCCGGTGTTCTGGACAGTTGGGCATTGGACATTGCGGTCGAACAATCCCAGCACAGCATCTACCTGCCCAACCTGCAACGATAGCGCCCAACCTGTGATTTGTGCCCCCATGCCGACTCCCGTACAATGGAGTCTATGCAACCATCACAGAACGACCCTATCACCCCGACCCTGATCTTGGCCTCCCAAAGCCCCCGCCGCCAGGAATTTTTGCGCGCCTTGGGGCTGGATTTCCAAGTCCGCACGGCGGATCTGGACGAGAGCCGACTGGCCGACGAGTCCCCGGCGCAGATGGTGGAACGGCTGGCCCAGGCCAAGGCCCACG
Organism: Caldilineaceae bacterium; assembly: GCA_018003515.1. GTDB lineage: Bacteria > Chloroflexota > Anaerolineae > Caldilineales > Caldilineaceae > JAGNDO01. Next base: position 34,071 of record JAGNDO010000028.1, on the reverse strand, counting down.
CCATCGCCGACCGTCTGCCCGCGGACGCCGGCCCGGCCCTGATCCTGGCCGCTGACACCACCGTGGCCCTGGGTGACATCGAACTGGGCAAGCCCGTCAGCGCGGATGATGCGGTCAACATGCTCACCATCCTGCGCACCCGGCCCCACCAAGTCCACACGGCCATCCACCTGCTGGCCACGGCAAATGGCCGGGAAGTGGGGCGGCTCAACACCACCACGGTCCACATGCGCCCCTACACCGACCGAGAAATAGCGGCCTACATCGCCACGGGGGATGCCGTGGATAAGGCCGGGGGCTACGCCATCCAACACCGAGAGTTCGCGCCCGTGGAACGGCTCATCGGCTGCGCCGCCGGGGTCATGGGCATGCCCCTGGCCGATCTGCGGGACCTGCTGGCCGACTTCGGCGTCCCCCTGAATATTGACCTCGCCCCCATCTGCGCCAGCTTGACCGGCGCGCCCTGTTGCCAAGGAGAATAGTTGATTGGTTGATAGCTATTGGGACCACCTGGACGAAGAACCGACGGACGAACGGCGGCGTAAAGCCAAGCCCAAACGGGCCTCGGAGGGATTGATCCCCGGGATCGTGATCCGCGCCCGGGGGCATCATTTTGATGTGCGCACCGGGGACGACGTGCGCCTATGCCAGGTGCGGGGCCGTCTGCGCCAGGAGAAGAACCGGGACACCCTGGTGGCCGTGGGGGATCGGGTGCAGATCTTGCCGTCGGGGGGCAAAAAGGGGCAGATCGAGAGCGTGGAAGAGCGCCACTCGGTATTGAGTCGTCAACAGCCGGGCGAACGGCGGCCCGCCGAGGATGTGATTTTGGCCAACCCGGACCAGGTCTTGGTGGTCTTTGCGGCCACAGACCCGGAACCCCATCTGCGCATGTTGGACCGTTTTCTGGTGATCGCCGAGGCCAACGACCTGCCCGCCTTTGTGTGTGTCAACAAGATCGACCTGCTGGGCATGGAGGCCGCCCAAGCCCTGTTTAGTCTCTACGTGGCCATCGGCTACCATGTGATCTACGCCAGTGCCGAGACCGGTGAGGGCATCGACGAACTCCACGACCTCTTGGCGGACAAGATCACCGTTGTGACCGGGCCGTCGGGGGTGGGCAAGAGCAGCTTGATCAACCAGTTGGATCCGGGGCTGGATTTGCAGGTCGGGGATCTGCGGGATTTTGAGGGCAAAGGCCGCCACACCACGCGCAGCTCCGTGCTGATCCCCCTGCCCTTTGGCACGGACAGCTACATCGCCGACACGCCGGGCATCCGGGAACTGGGTCTCTTTGACATCGACAAGGCGGATCTGGCCTTCTTTTTCTTGGACATGGAGCCTTTTGTCAACGACTGCCGCTTCCCCAACTGCACCCACGACCACGAGCCAGACTGCGCCATGGTCGCCGCGGTGGCCGATGGCCGCATCCACCCGGAGCGGTATGCGAGTTATTTGCGGCTGCTGCACGGGGAAGAATAACAGAAAGGCAAAAGGCAAAGTGCAAAAGGCAAAAGGCAAAAGGGGTGTGGTTGACAACTGTTCAGCCTCTCAAGCCCCAAATTTCGTCCACCAATCAAATCTTCAATCTTCCAATCTTCAATCATGCTTCTAGCAAACCTCAACCCTCAACAGAAAAAAGCCGTGGAAACCGTGGATGGGCCGGTGCTGGTGCTGGCCGGACCGGGGTCGGGCAAGACCCGGGTGCTGACGGCGCGCATCGCCTATTTGATCGATGTGGCCGGGGTGGCGCCGTGGAATATCCTGGCCGTCACCTTCACCAACAAGGCGGCCAAGGAGATGAACGAGCGGGTCCATGCCCTGATCGGCGACCGCTTCCCTCAGCCCATTCTCGGCCAGGCCCGGCGTATGGGCGGGCTGACCATCGGCACCTTTCACAGCATCTGCGCCCGCATCTTGCGCATCGAGACCGCGGCCATCGGCTATCAGCCCAACTGGGTGATCTACGACAGCGCGGACCAACTTTCTTTGATCCGGGCCGTACTCAAAGAGATGAACCTGGACGAGAAGCGCTATAGTCCCCAGGCCGTGCGGGCCGCGGTGAGCAAGCTGAAGAACGATCTGGTGACGCCGGAGCGGCACAAGCCGGAGGACTATTTTGGCGAGATCGTGGGGCGAGTCTATGTGCGCTATCAAGAGGCGCTGGTCGTCAACAACGCCATGGATTTTGATGACCTGATCATGCGATCTACCTTGCTTTTCCAGGACAACAAGGAGATTCTGGCCAAATATCAGCGCAAATGGCACTATCTTCTGGTGGATGAATTTCAGGACACGAACACGGTGCAGTATGAGTTTCTGAGTCTTTTGGCCGGGGAGCCGGAGGGCAAACGGAATATATTTGCAGTCGGTGACGAAGATCAGTCGATCTACCGATTTCGCGGAGCAGATTACCACAACGTCCTGGAATTCCGCCAGGACTACCCCGACGCCGTGGTGGTGCTGTTGGAGCAGAACTACCGCAGCACCCAGTCGATCCTCGATGTGGCGAATGCCGTAATCTCCCAGAACGAGAAGCGGACGCCGAAGCAGTTGCACACCCAGAACGGCGAGGGGCGCAAGGTGACGGTGCATGAGGCGTACAACGAGGTGGAGGAGGCGGGCTTTCTCTGCGATGAGATCGGGCGGCTGGTGGCCACCCGGGCCTTTGGTGAGGGGGATGTGGCGGTGATGTACCGCACCAACGCCCAGTCTCGCGCCCTGGAAGAGGCTTTTGTCTATCGGGGCATGAAGTACAAGTTGGTCGGCGGCACCCGCTTTTACGAGCGCAAGGAGATCAAGGACGCCCTCTCCTATCTGCGCCTGACCCACAACCCGGCGGATTCCGTGGCCCTGGATCGCATCATCAACGTGCCCACACGGGGCATCGGCCTCAAGACCTATGCGGATCTTAAAAATTGGGCGTCCGAAATGGGCATCAGTGAGTTTGACGCCCTGCGCATCCTCCACCACGGGCCCCAGGCGGTGGAACTAGGTCGTGAAGCCCCCTTGCCGCCATCCGCCCGCTCCGCACCCTTTAATAACAGAGCGATCAACTCGCTGTTGCCCTTTGCCGAAATGTTGGAGACTTGGGTACGCATGCGAGAGCGGGGCCACTACGAAAGCGTGGCCGATCTGCTGGACTTTATTTTGCAGCAGTCGGGCTATTATGACAGCCTGCGGGACGGCAGCGAAGAGAGCGAAGACCGCCTGGCCAACCTGCAAGAGTTGCGGGCCGTGGCCGCCCAATATGTGCCGGGCATGGCGGATTTGCAGGAAGACGAGACCCCGGTCACTCTCTTTTTGCAGGAGGTGAGCTTGGTCAGTGACGCCGACCAGATCGACGAGGGCCTTGGCGCGGTGACGCTCATGACCCTGCACACAGCCAAGGGGCTGGAGTTCCCCATTGTCTTCTTGGTGGGCATGGAGGAGGGGTTACTTCCCCACAGCCGTAGCATGGAGAGCGGCGACCCGGAGGACATGGACGAGGAGCGGCGGCTCTGCTATGTGGGCATCACGCGAGCCAAGAAGCGGCTCTATCTGGTCCACGCCATGCGGCGCAGCGTGTGGGGCAGCAGCAACATGCAGGAACCCAGCCGCTTCTTCGACGAGATCCCGGCGGAGATGCTCACGGGCATGGTCAACCGGCATGGCCGGCGCCAAGAGAGCTATCGCCGCTCCACCAGTTGGGGGGACGACAGCGGCGGCGGCAGTTGGGGCGAAGGCAAATCCAGCGCCCGGTCCAGCAGCTTCTTCGGCGGGCGCAAAGAGCGGTCTGATGATCAATCCAACGCCGAATCCAGCCCCGGCGGCACAGGCCGGGCAGACCGCAAGGATCCCAAGCAAGCCTACTGGTCCCCCGGCGGTGGAGGGCGGCCCGACCGTAGCCGCAGCAACATCCCCGGCAAGGTGGGCGCGCCTAGCCGTCCCGCCCAATTCAGCCGCCGGGACAGCGTCCAGCACGTCAAGTTCGGCGTGGGCACGGTGATCGAAAGCAATGTGACACCGGACGATGAGGAAGTGACGGTGGCCTTCCCCGGCGTGGGGATCAAGAAACTGTTGGCGTCGATTGCAAATTTGAAGAAACTGTAGAAGTCCACAGGAAACCCATTGATATGACTGACTCTCCCAAGTGGAGCCCAACCATAAAGGCAATTGTGGCCGGGGTGGCCCTCTTTTTGGCCGGGCTGGTGATCTGGCGCTTTCAGTCGCTGATCGGCCCGTTGGTGCTGGCGGTGATGCTGGCCTATATCCTCAACCCGTTGATCGCGCTGACCACCCAATATACTCGGCTCAAACGAGGGCCTGCGGTGCTGATCATCTACTTTGGCCTGCTGTTGATCTGGCTGGGCGGGGCGATTGTGTTGGTGGTGGTGGCCGTGGAACAGGTGCAGACCCTGGCCGACGTGGTGCCGGGCCAGTTCGCCCAGGCCGTGACATGGGTGCAGACCCTGCCCGATATACTGCCGGTGCAGAGCATCACCCTCGGCCCCTACACCTTGGACCTGTCCAGCCTCCTGTCCGGCTTTGACCTGAACTGGCAAGATCTGGTCAACCAGGCCGTCGGCGTGGTGCAGACCCTCTTCAGCACGGGCGGCGGGTTGGCCACCCAGTTGGCCGGGGCCACGGTCAGCGCCATCGGCCTGGGCTTTCTGATCTTTGTGGTCTCCATTTACATTGCCATCGACATCCCCCGCTACGGCGGGCTGATCGGCGATGTGGCCAACCAGCCCGGCTACCGGGCCGACGCCGAGCGCCTGACCCGAGAAACCAGCCGCATTTGGAGCGCCTATCTGCGCGGCCAGGTGATCCTGGGCCTGGTCATCGGCGTGGTGGTAAGCATCGCCTTGGGGCTTCTGGGCGTGAGCAATGCCTTGGGCCTGGGTCTGCTCTCCGGCGTCATGGAATTTCTCCCCGTCATCGGTCCCCTGATCGGCGTGGGCACCGCGGTGCTGGTGGCCTTCTTTCAAGATGCGCCCAGCTTTGGCCTCTCCTCCCTCAACTTCGCCCTGGTGGTGATCGCCGTCATGCTCGTCATCCAACAGGTTGAAAACAACCTCCTCGTCCCCCGCATTGTGGGCGACGCCCTGGACCTGCACCCCCTGGTGGTCATGATCAGCGTGGTCATGGGCGCATCCCTGGCCGGAATTTTGGGCGCGGTCCTGGCCGCCCCCGTGGTCGCCACCCTGAAACTCTTGGGCATCTACACCTGGCGCAAAATGCTCGATCTTCCCCCCTTCCCCGAAGAAGAGCAGCCGGACGCCCCCCCCGGCCCCAAATTCAGCACCCGGCTGCGGCGCATCTGGCGGCGATTCTTGGTCGCCATCAACCGGGCCGTGCCGGATTATGAACGGAAATAACATCGAGTATCGTGTATCGAACATTTTTTTTGGTACACGACATCCAATACTCGACACACGATACTCGATAAGAAAGGCCAACCCATGACCGATCACGAACACCTCCTCTACCCCCTGACCTTCGTCCCGGCCTACAAAGATTACATTTGGGGCGGGCGCAATTTGGAGACGGTGTTGGGCAAGACCATTCCCGACGGCACCGTGGCGGAGATTTGGGAGATCTCCGGCCATCCCAACGGGCTTTCTTTTGTGGAAAAAGGCCCCTTGGCAGGCCAAGATCTTCTCGCCGTTCAAGCCGAATTAGGCGTAGAGTTGGTGGGGGCGAATAACCAATACGCCCTCGATTTGGGCAAATTCCCTGTGTTGATCAAACTGTTGGATGCCAACCGCTGGCTCTCGGTCCAGGTCCACCCCAAAGACGAGTACGCGCTCAAGCACGAGGGGGACTTTGGCAAGACCGAGATGTGGGTGGTCCTCCACGCCGAGCCGGGCGCGGAGATCATCTTCGGCTTCCAGCCGGGGGTGGATCGGGACGCCTTCGCCCAGGCCGTGGCCGATGGGCGCAGCGAAGATCTGCTGCATCGGGTGCCCACCAAGACCGGGGATGTCTTCTTCGTGGCCGCCGGCTCGGTCCACGCCCTGGGGCCAGGGATCATCGTGGCCGAGATCCAGCAGAACAGCGACACGACTTATCGCATCTACGACTGGGGCCGGATGGGCAATGACGGTTTGCCCCGCCCGCTGCATATTGAGCAGAGTCTGGCCGTGATGAACTTCAATCAAGTGCGACCCGGTCCTCTGCACCCCAAGGTGTTGGTGGACATGCTTGAATACGGGGACATCAAAGTCGAGCAGATCGGCCACTGCCGTTATTTCCACACAGAACGCATCACCATGCCCAAAGAGAGCGCCCTGGTGGGTGACTGCGACGGCTCGACCTATGAAATTTTCGCCGTCCTCTCCGGCAAAGCCACGGTCTATTGGGAGGGCGATCCGGTCATCCTCAGCGCGGTGAACTGGGTACTGCTCCCCGCGGCAATGGGCGAATACCAGATCCAAGCGGACGTGGACAGCGTGTTGCTGCGGGTGGTGACGCCGGAACCTGTGAAGGGGTGAGTGGGTGAAGGGGTGAGCGGGTGAGCGGGTGAAGGGGTGAAAAGCCGCGGAGTTCGCACCCCCTGGTGCGAACGGGTAAAAAATAGGATCGGTGAATTGTGATGCTCGTCACGGAACGAGGACGGGGCAAAGCGTAGAATTTATGGGTACTATTGGTTCAACATTAAATCAATCATCGCAAACACGAAGGAATCTTTCCATGAATCTGACCATGACCCCAGTCCTTGACCGCCCCATCGAAAAGCCTGCCGAGACCGCCCATCCCATCCACGAACTGTTGGCCAAGCGGTGGAGTCCTTGGGCCTATGCGTCCGCCCCCATCAGCCCAGAGATCCTGGGCAGCCTGATGGAAGCGGCTCGCTGGTCCCCTTCCTCCATGAACGAGCAGCCCTGGCGCTTTATCGTTGTGGACAAGACCGCCGATCCCCAGGCCCACGCCCGGCTGGTGGGGGTGTTGATGGAGGGGAATCAAGCTTGGGCCAAGGATGCGCCCGTGCTGATCTTGGCTGTGGCGGCCATGCGTTTGGCCCGCAACGGCAACCCCAACGGCAAGGCCCTGTATGATCTGGGCCAGGCTGTGGCCCACTTGACCGTGGAGGCCACCGCCCACGGGCTGGTCATGCGGCAGATGGGCGGTTTCCACAAAGACCAGGCCACAGAGGCCTTTGGCATCCCCGAAGGCTACGAGCCCGTGGTCACCCTGGCCATCGGCTATCCGGGCGACCCGGATGCCCTGCCGGAGCCTCTGCGCCAGCGCCAGTCCAG
>JAGNDO010000028.1:0-26733 GCA_018003515.1 Caldilineaceae bacterium | reverse complement strand
ACCAGCTCCAGATTGCGGTCCGACGTGGGGGTCATGGTGGGTTGCAGGATCACCTCCGCGCCCATCCAGGCCAGGGTGCGGGCCACTTCGGGGAACCACATGTCGTAGCAGATGCACAGGCCAAAGCGCCCCACCTCCGGCACGTCGAAGACGCAGAACTGATCCCCGGACGCGGTGGCGGCCTCGTAAGGCAGCCAGGGGAACATCTTGCGATACTTGGCCACGATCTCCCCGTCCGGCGAGATGACAATGGATGTGTTGTAGATCTCTTTGCCCTCTTTTTCATACAGCGAACCAGGGACCAGCCACTTTTTGGTCTTGCGGGCCAAGGCGCACAGGCTGTCGCTCAACGGGCCGGGGATGGGCTGGGCGCTCTGTTTCCAGGTGTCCGGGCGCTCGGTGGGCACCAACTGCACCAGCCCCGGCACAGCCAATTCGTGGAAGATCACCATGTTCACCCACGGGAAATTCCAACTGATGGACGTGACCGCATCGGCCATCTTCTGCACCGTGGCCTCGGCATCCCAAGGCACTACGGACATTTGAACTGCGGCGATTCCGAATAGTCGAGACATGGTTGGCTCCGAGCGAATGAGCGAATGAGCGAATGGCGGATGGCGAATGGCGGATGAGCGAATGGGAGATTGGGTGATTTTACACGATCTCCGTTAGCGCGAATAAGTCCTGGGTTAACACGAAGCGAGTGAATGGAAGACGCCGTCCGCACCGCCCTGAAAGGGACGGTGCTACAACTGCAACGCCTGGTCAACCAGGCTTTTCGCCCGGTCAAGCCCCCTTTCAGGGGGCGTTGCCCGTGTAGCCCCATCCCTTTCAGGGTGGGGTGATTGGCTTAACCCAACGCTACTTCGCGCTAACCAATCTCCTAATCGCTCAATCTCCCAATCTCAATCAACAAAATGACAAGCAACAAAACGACCCGGCTGGACTTCCCGCAAGGCCGGCTCTTCTTGCGAGCAGAGGGTGTCGGCCAGGGGGCAGCGGGTGTGGAAGCGGCAGCCGGGGGGCGGGTTGGCCGGGCTGGGCACGTTGCCCTGCAAGATGGTCAGCTCTCGGCCATCGTCCACGTCGGGCAGGGGGATGGCGCCGAGCAGGGCTTGGGTGTACGGGTGCAGGGGGTCGTGGAAAAGGGCATCGCTGGGGCCGACCTCGGCCAGCTTGCCCAAATACATCACCCCGATGCGGTCGCTGATGTGGTGGACCACGTTCAGGTCGTGGGAAATGAAGACATAGGTCAGCCCCTGGCGTTCCTTCACCTCTTGGAGCAGATTGATGATCTGGGCCTGCACGGAGACATCCAGGGCCGAGGTCGGTTCGTCCAGCACGATCAGCCGGGGGTTGAGGGCCAAGGCCCGGGCGATGGCCACCCGTTGGCACTGGCCGCCGGACATCTCGTGGGGGAAGCGGTTGAGATGCTGTTCGCCCAATCCCACCTGCTCCAATAATTCGATCACCCGGTCCCGAATCTGCGCCTTGGGCAGAATTTTGTGGGTGCGCAACGGTTCGGCCACCACGTCCACCACCTTGAACCGGGGGCTGAGGGAGGAGAGGGGATTCTGGAAAACCAACTGAATCTCCTGCCGGGTGTGGCGCAACTCGTCGCCGGAGAGGGCCAAAAGATCCTTTTCACCGAAGCGAATCGTCCCGGCGGTCGGCTCAATCAAGCGCAGGATCATGCGCCCCAAAGTCGTCTTGCCGCAACCCGACTCCCCGACCAATCCGAAGACCTCGCCCTGCTCGATGGTCAAATCTACCCCATCCACGGCATAGACAAAGCGCGCCTTGCCAGAGAGCCAGCCGCCGGGCAGCCGGAAATGTTTTTTGAGATCACGGATCTCGACCAAAGGCGGATTGTTTGGCATCAGGCCCGGGCCTCCTCGGTCAAAAAGCAGGCGCTGAGGTGGTCCGGCCCGGCGGCAAAGAGGGTGGGGGCCTCGGTGCGACAGCGTTCCCAGGCGTGGGGGCAGCGGGGGGCGAAAGCGCAGCCCACCACCGCGCCGGGGTTGGCCGGCACACTGCCGGGGATGGCCGCCATCTTGGTCCCCCGGCGGTCAGGCCGGGGGATGGCCGCCATCAGCCCCTGGGTGTAGGGGTGTTGTGGGTCCGTGAAGATGGTGCGGGTCGGCCCGCTCTCGATCACCCGCCCGGCGTAGAGGACGGCCAGGCGGTCGCAGGTCTTGGCCACCACGCCCAGGTTGTGGGTGATCAAAATCACCGAAATGCCAAAGCGGTCCCGCAGATCTTTGAGCAAAGCCAGGATCTGCGCCTGAATTGTGACATCCAGGGCCGTAGTCGGCTCGTCGGCGATCAGGAGCTTGGGGCGGCAAGCCAGGGCCAACGCGATCATGACCCGCTGCTGCATGCCGCCGGACAATTGATGCGGGTAGGCTTGCATGATGCGCTCCACATCGGGCAAGCCCACGGCGTCCAGCATCTCTGCGGCTTGGGCGTGGGCCTGGGTGCGGTCCATCTCCAAATGTTGGCGCACGATGCGCTCCAACTGGCTGCCGATGGTGAAGACCGGGTTCAGGGATGAAGACGGGTCCTGAAAGATCATGGCGATCTGCCCGCCCCGCACCCGACGCATGTCGTCCGTGGAGAGATCGAGCAAGTTCTGGCCCTCAAAGCGAATCTCGCCTTGGGGGATGATGGCGTTGCGGGGCAGCAGACGCAGCACCGACAGCCCCGTCACCGTCTTGCCGCAGCCCGTCTCCCCCACCACACCGAAGATCTCGCCGGGCTGCACAGCCAGGCTGATCCCGCACAGGGCCTGCATCCGCCCGCGGCTGGTCTTGAAGTCCAGGTGTAGGTTGTCGATTTCGAGAAGGGCCATAGGATTTTGGATTTTGGATTGGTGATTTTGGATTGCTCGTTCCCACGCTCTGCGTGGGAATGTCGGCGGACGCTCCGGCGTCCCAGGGCGCAGAGCGCCCGTTTGCGTTCCCACGCGGAGCGTGGGAACGAGGGGAGTTTATCGGTACTGCCTTGGATCAAAAATATCCCGCAAGGTGTCCCCCAACAAATTAAAGGCCAGGACGATAACAAAAATCGCCAGCCCTGGGAAAGTCGCCAGCCACCACTGGTTGAGCACGTAGGATCGGCCTTCGCTGATCATCAGGCCCCAGTCCGGGTGGGGGGGCTGGGTGCCCAGGCCGATGAAGGCCAGACCGCCCATGGCCAGGATCACCGTGCCCAGGTCCACCGTGGCCTGGACCAGGATGGGCGAGAGGGTGTTGGGCAAAATGTGGCGCAGGATGATCACCGAGTCTCGCACGCCGATGGCCCGGGCGGCTTCCACAAAATAGCGGTGTTTGAGGCTCAAGGTGACGCCCCGCACCAGGCGGGTATACCAAGGCCACCAGGAGATGACCAGGGCGATGGCGGCGTTTTCCAGCCCCCGGCCCAGGGCAGCGGTGATGGCCATAGCCAGGAGCAGGAAGGGGAAGGCCAGGAAGAGATCCGTGATACGCATGATGATCTCGTCGATCCAGCCGCCCTTGTAGCCGGCGATGGCCCCAAGGGGTGCGCCGATCAGCACAGCAAAGAGCACCACGCCAATGGGCACCATCAACGCCGGTCGTGTGCCCAAGATCACCCGGCTGAGGATGTCCCGGCCCAGACGATCCGTGCCGAACCAGTGCTGGGCAGATGGGGCCAGCATGGTCGTGTCCACGCTGGTTTTGCCCGCCCCTTGTTCGGGATAGGGCGCAATCTGGACGGCGAAGAGGGCCATAAAAATAAAGAGCGTGATCACCGCAACACTGATCAACGACAAGGGGTCTCGGCCAATGATACGAGCCATCTGCCCCAAGGTACTCTGGGATGGGATCATCTCGTTGGACTCAACCGTTGTCGCTGTCATGGGAAGGCCTTCTTAAAAAAAATGATTCCACAGAACAAAACATTTAACCGCCGAGATCGCAGAGGTTTCGCAAAGAACGCCGAGAAAAAACCTTGTACTTCTTTGTGATCTCTGTGATCTTTGTGGTAAATTCGACCTTTTTGCAGCGGCGTCATTCCTACCGCAAACTAATCCGCGGATCGATCCACGCCTGCATGAGATCCACCAGCAGGTTGATGGTGATGTAGCCGGCGGCCCCGAAGAGGGTGATGCCCATGATGGCCGGGTAGTCGATGTTGAGCAGGGAGCGCACGGTGAAGAGGCCCAGCCCCGGCCAGTTGAAGATCACCTCCACAAAAAAGGTGCCGGTGAGGGCGTAGGCCACGGTTAAGCCCACCACGGTGAGGGTGGGGCTGATGGCGTTTTTCAGGGCATAGACGTAGGTGATCACCCAGTCCCGCAGGCCATAGGCCCGGGCCATGCGGATGTAATCCTGCTCCATCACCTCCAGCATGGCGGCCCTCGTCATGCGGGCGATCAGCCCCAAGGGATAGGCGGCCAGGGTGATGGCGGGCAGAACCAAGTGTAGCAGGGTGTCCTTCAGGGCCATCCAGTTGCCGGTGAGGAGGCTGTCGATCACATAGAAATTAGTGACCGTCACAATCGGGCTGACAAAGCGCAGGTCCGAATCCACCCGACCGGAGAGGGGCAGCCAGTCCAGGTTGCGGAAGAAGAGGATCTGCAACAGCAGCCCCAGCCAAAAGGCCGGGATCGAGACCCCGATGATCGACCCCGTGCGCACGGCCAAATCCAAGGGGCGGCCCTGAAAACGGGCGCTGAGGACGCCCAGGGGGATGCCGATCAGCACGGCGAAGAGCATGGCCGTGGCCAGCAATTCCAACGTGCCGGGCAGTCGCTGGGTGATCTCGGTCAGCACCGGGCGTTTGGTGGCGATGGAGTTGCCCAGATCCCCCTGCAAGACTGCGCCCATGTAGCGGAAATATTGCACGGGTAGGGGCTGATCCAGCCCAAGCTCAATCGTCACCCGCTCGATCTCCGCGGGCTGGGCCTTGGGACCGATATAGAGCGCGGCCGGATTGGTCGGCACGACCCGGGCCAAGGAAAATGTGATGATGGAGACCCCCACCAGCACCAACAGGGATGTGGCGACGCGGCGGAGAATGAATTCAAGTTTGCGCATGGGGTGCGAGGGGCGAGGGGCGAATTGCGGGGTTAAACTCGCCCCCCGCAATTCGCCTCTCGCCCTCTCTCCTTACTTGCTCGATGTCAGATCATAGTAGAAATGCTGCACGAAGGGGTAGTTCAGGTTGTACTGGAAGCCTTGGATGTAGCTGGGCACGATGAAGATGGCCTGGGTGTCGAAGAAGAAGAGACCAGGGGCCTCGTCCACCAGCACAGTCATGGCCTCGGTGTAGAGGGTCTGGGCCGTGGCCCGGTCGTTGACCGTCAGGGCCGCGGCTTCGTCGATCTTGCTGTCAAACTCTTCGTTCACCCAGTAGCTCAGGTTAAAGAAGGGCTTGGCGCTGCTGTGGAACATGGAGTAAAGGTTGTCCGTCCCGGCATCCGAATAGGTGGGCCAGTAGAGCAGCAGGAACATATCCTGGGCATTGGCCGGGTCCGCCTTGGAGAGCTCCCACTGCTGGCTGAAGAGCAGGGGCTCGATGCTGACATCCACACCCACGGCGGCGAAGGCATCCTTGATCAGGGGGGCGAAAGCCTCCTCCGTGGCGTTCTCGGCGGCGTAGGTCAGGCGCATGCTGAAGCCGCCATCCGGGTAGCCGGCCGCGGCCAGGAGTTCCTTGGCCTTGGCCACGTCATAGGTGTATTGGGGCACGTCTGCCGACCAGGGCCACACGCCCGCGGGGACCGGTCCCCGGCTCTGGCTGCCCAATCCCTGGGCACCGATGGTGATAATGTCCTCATACGGGATGGCGTAGGAGAGGGCCTGGCGCACCATTGGGTTGTCCAGGGGGGCGCGCAGGGTGTTGAAAAGCCCCACATAGTTGAAGAAGCTCGGCTCCACCAACACGCTGTAGTCCGGGTTGCCCTCGAATGTGGCATAGTTCTCCTGGGGGATACGAGTGACCAGATCCACCTCGCCGCCCTCCAACATCTGCTGCTGTAGGACCGCTTCGGGCACGATCTGGACCAGCACCGTGTCGAACTGGCCATCGCTCCAGCCGCCCCAATAGTCGGGGAAGGCGGTGAGCAGGATTTCCTGGTCCGGGATGTAGCTTTCCAGCATATAGGGACCGGTGCCGGCCTCTACGCCCATCTCCCAAAAGCCTTCGTCCGCGGCCGCGGCTTCCAGAGCCTTGGGGCTGATGATCCAGGAGCCGTACAGCGACGAAGCCACCAGATCCATGGGCGTGGGGCTGGTGAAGTTGAAGGTGACGGTCAGGTCATCCACCACCTCGATGGTGTCCAGCGCCCACCAGATAAAGGAGGCCCCGCCCTGGGTGGAGCCAGCCTCAATGGACATCTTCACGGCGTCCGCGGTCAGGGCTTCGCCGTCGTGAAAGGTGACCCCGTCTCGTAGACTAAAAGTCCACGCAGTGCCATCTTCATTGGAAGTCCAACTGGTGGCCAAGAGGGGCGTGTACATCTCTGCGGAGCCGGGCGGGTTGATGCGCAAAAGCTGCTCGTACATGTTGGCCATGTACGCCGCCTCGGTGGAGAAGGAGGCCACGGGGTCCCAGGTGGTGATGTTGGCCGTGTTGGCCACCTTCAGCACATGGGGCATGGCGGCTTCCGCGGGGGCGGGGGCCGCGGCGGGCGCATCCCCCGCCGCGGGGGCAGAGGCGGTCGGGGCAGCAGGCGCCACACAGGCGCTCAATGCCACAGCCAGGACAAGCAGCAGGACAAAGGACAAATACAGACGCTGCATCGGACGTGTTCGCATGGTCAATCCCTCCAGTTTGGTTGAATGGTGCAGGACAGAGCTTTTTCACTGCAAAGACGCGGAGATCTTTGCGCGGAGCGAGCATCCTCAGATGCGAGCGGCCCGGCATCTGAGGATGCCTGCTCCGCGTAGCTCTCTTTGCGTCTTTGCAGTGAATTTTTGGGAAATTAGCGGTGAGTTTTGCTGATTTTGGGGCAACAGGACCATTCTACCAAAAGGAGTTTGCAAAAAGTTTGCAAAGCCCACACAATAGACCCATGAATCCCAGCGAACTGACCGGCCAACCCACCTCGCCCTTTTTGCACACCAAATTCCTGGCCCCGCGCCCCGGCCCGGATCAGGTGGCCCGGCCCCATCTGGTGGCATGGTTGACCGCCCACCGCCACCGGCGACTGATCCTGGTCTCCGCGCCGGCGGGGTATGGTAAGACGACGCTATTGCGGGATCTGGTGGTGGCAGAGGGGGCATCTGCGGTGGCTTGGTATCAACTGGACGCCACGGACAATGACCCATCGGTCTTTTTGGGCTGTTTGGTGGAGGCCATGCGCCGGGGCTGTCTGGCCGAATCGGGGGCATCCGCCTTTGGTCAAGCCACCCAGGCTTTGCTGGCCATCAGCGAAGATCCCGCCATCAGCCTGCACCAGATCCTGACCGTGCTGGTCAATGAACTGGTCGAGGCCATGACCGACCCGTGGACCGTGGTGTTGGAGGACTATCACCACCTCACCAGCCCGGCGGTGCATCAGGCCGTGAGTTTTCTGTTGGAGAACGGCCCGCCGGGGCTGCACCTGATCCTCTCCACCCGGCTGGACCCGCCCCTGCCCCTGGCCCGGCTGCGGGCACGGGGCCATCTGGCCGAGCTGCGGGCCGGGGATCTGCGCTTCCGCCCGGCGGAGATCGAAGCCTGGGTGGGTCAGCACGCCCCCGACCTGTCGGCCAAAGCCCTGGCCACCCTGGCGGACAAAACCGAGGGCTGGGCCGCCGCGGTCCAGATCGTGCTCTCCTCCATCCAGGGCCAGGATGCGGCCAGCGCCCAGCGCTTCATCGCCACCCTCAGCGGCAGCCAGCACCACTTCTTCGACTATCTGGCCGAGGAGATCTTCCGCCGTCTGCCCGTCCACCAGCAGGAATTTCTGCTCGGCACAGCCATTTTAGAGCAGATGGACGCCCGGCTCTGCCACGCACTGCTGGACCAGGCCGGGACTGACCCTGGCCCCACCCCGCTCATCCACGAAACCTTGCGGGAATTGGAACAGGCCAATCTATTCCTCAGCACCTTCCAGACCGAAGACGACCGGCCCCAGGGCTGGTATCGCTATCATCAACTCTTTCGGGAATTCTTGGTGGGCAAGCTGCGCCGGGAGGATGGCCCACGGCTGGCGGCCCTGCACCGGCGGGCAGCAAGCTATTATGCCGCGGCCCAGGATTGGGAAAAAGCCTTTCCCCACTTCTTGGAGGCTGGGGATCACGAGGCCGGGGCCAGGGCGCTGGAACAGTTTGCGCCGGACTATGTGGAACAGGGTCGGGTGGAGGTGGTCAATCGCTATCTGAGCGAGTTGGCCCCGGCGGTGTTGGCGGACCACCCGGATCTGCTTTTGCAGCGGGGCAATGTGTTGCGGCGGCTAGGCCAGGCCGGGGGCGCGGTGGCCTGTTATGAGGAGGCCCGGCGTATTTTCATGCGTTATGGGGACCACGCCGGGGTCTGCCGGGTGCTCTCCCGGCTGGCCGAGGTCAACTATGCCCAGGGGCACTATGGCCGCTCCGAAGCCCTGGCTCGCGAGGCCCTGGCCCTGGCCACCGCGGACGACCACGCCGGACGCTGCCACGCCCTGATCGCCCTGGCCAAAAGCGTGGGTCTGCTCCAAGGCATGGACGCAGGGCGCACCCTGGCCGAACAAGCCGTGGCCGAGGCGGACCAGGCCGGGGATCAGGTGACGCCCACGGCTAGGGCCAATCTGCTGCAATCCTTGGGCCAGATCTGCTGGTGGCACGGAGATCCCCAGGCTACCGTGGCCCACTGCCGGGCCGCCATCCAGCCCGGCCTGGGCGCGGGGACGGAGCCGCTTTCCCCCATCACGGCCAAGGCCTATTTGACTATGGTGACGCCCTATCTGTATTGGCGAGAATTGGACACAGCCCTGCACTGTGCCGAGCGGGGGCTTGAGATCGTCCAAACCCTGCATTTGGTGGAACTGATGCCCAGCGCGTACACGGCCCTGGGCAATGTGCTGACCCGGTTGGGCGAGGCCAGCCGGGCCGAAAGCGCCCTGCGCCAGGCCATGGAGACCGCGGATCGCCTAGGGCTGGCCTCCTACGAGCGGGTGATGGCCGCCGGTTTTTTGGCCTACAATTTGACCAGTCAAGGGCGGTTGGATGAGGCGCGACAGTTGGCCGAGGGCGCGCTGTGGCGCTATGCGGGCCACCCGGACACCTACGAGGTCTATGTCTTCCGCAGCGTGTTGGCCGACATCGCCCTGGAAAAGGGGGATCTGGCCGAGGCCGAGAGCCTCTTTGGCCAACTGATCCCCACGGGCGAGCGGCGGCACTTTCACATCCCCCTGGCTATGGTCTACTTTGGCCTGGCCTATATCTGCCTGAAAACTCAGCGCACCGCCAACGGGCTGGACTTTGCCCGCCGCTCCCTGGCCCTGATCGAACCCACGGGCGCGCTGCAACTCTATTTGGACCAGGGGGAGCGGGGCCGCACGGTCTGCCGGGCTTTGGTGGATGCGGGCCAGCGCAGCCGGTTTGTGGAGCGTGTCCTGGCTGCCCTGCACCCGGACGCCCAGGCCGCGGCCACCGTGCAGGCCGAACCCAAGGCGGTGATGGTCAAGATGTTGGGCACAATTCAGGTCTTTGTGGATGGCCGGGAGGTGACCCAGGAAACCTGGGTGTCGGCCAAGGCCAGGGATCTACTGGCCTATTTCGTCACCTTCCGCAACGAGCGCATCCCCGTGGAGCGGGTCTTTGATGCCCTGTGGAGCGAGCGGGCCGGACGCAGCCGCACGGCATTCCACACGGCCCTCTCCCGCCTGCGCAAGGCCCTGCGCCGAGACGAAGAGACCCTCAAGTTTGTGCTGGTGGAGAGCGGGGAGTATTGGCTGGACACGGCCCGTTTCAGCGTGGATGTGGATGAGTTCGACAGCGCCCTGGCCAAGGCCCGCTCCGCCCAACAGCCCGACATGGCCGCCCACTGGTACGCTCAGGCCATCGGGCTGGTGAGCGGGGAGTACCTGGACAACCTCTACTACGAATGGCTCTTCCCCGAACGGCGGCGGCTGGGCCGGGATTACCTCAATGCGCTTTGCCAATTGGCCCACCTGCGGGCCGACGCCGGGGATCCCGCCGCGGCCCTGGATCTGCTACAAACCGCCCTCACCCTTGACCCCCTGCTGGAGGAGGTCCACTGCCAGATCATGCAGGCCCACGCTGCTCTGGGCAATCGAGGGCAGGTTTTGCGTCAATATCAGGCGTTGGAAACAGTTTTGGCAGCGGAGTTGGACGTGGTCCCCCTGCCCGCTACGCAGTCGCTTTTTCGCCAACTTACACAGCAGGGTCTTGGGTGATATTTTTGGAAACGGGGCGATAAATCCCGGAAAGGGCCGGTTCCTGCTGGGTCGAGTGGATAGTTTTGGCCCATTCCGGGATTGGTAGACGGATCTCGATCATTCCGGGAATGGGCCAAAACTACTTGCTCGACCCAACAGGAACCGGCCCATTCCCGGAATGCCCAGACACATGCTATCCGAGGCGTCCTGCACCCAAGAAACCCCATTCCCAAAAACATGACGTACACCCGCCCCGACAATAGTCGTATCACGAAACAACCATCTGTGATAAACTGGGACTTCGACCTAAAACACAGACACGTCCTATCACGAGGGAGCAACCATGCAGATCACAAAGGACACCCGAATTTCGGCCATTTTAGAGGAATACGGCGACATCGCAGACGTGATGGAGGTCTTTGGCATCAAGCGGGTGGGCGGATTCTCCCTGCGTACCCTGGCCGCCAAGGCGTTGACCGTGGAATGGGCGGCCCGCATCCACCGGGTGCCCTTGGACGAGTTTTTGGGCATCTTGGCCAAAGCGACGGCGGGGAAGTAGGTGAGAGGGTGAGCGGGTGAAGGGGTGAAGGGGTGAAGGACAAATCCGTTGGGTTAATCTGACCAGCATAGAGACGCAAGATCTTGCGTCTCTATGCTGGTCAGATTAGATCTGTTCGAGCTCTCGTTCAAACCCGGACAATTCATCTAAAAAAGCAGTCGCCTTCTTCAAATTTCGCCCGGCGATGTCGGCCATGAAGCCCCGCACCCAGGCCCAGCGCTGCCAGCGGTCCCCAAACCGCTTGGCCAGCCAGAGCATGAGCGGAATTATGGCCACGCCAAAGAGGCCATTGGCGATCAGCCAGCCCGTGTCGAGCAGGGCGTAGGCATTCAGCCCCAAGGCCTTCATGCCCACAATCAGCAAGGGTACCCAGAGCAGGGGGGCCAGCAGAAGGCTCCACATGGTGACGCGGACGCGCTGTTTGCCAAGGGTGGCGAGGTGCCTCTGGCTATCAAGGATGGGGCCAGCGAAGTCCAGACCTTGGAGGGTAACCACCTGATAGATGCCGAAGGCCAGATGGAAGATCAGGAACAGATCAAGCAGGATGGCCGGGATCAGAAAGCTGGGGCTGCGGAAGTTGTTGGCGATAAAGAGGCCGAGCAGGATCACGAGGGCCAAATCCTGCACCAGGTCCAGGCCGATGGACGGGTAGAGCCGGCGCAGGGCGGATCGGGTCTTGCCCAGGCTGGATTCCCGCAGCAGTCGGGCGTTGAGCTGGATGCTAATGTCCAGTTTTTTGTCGTACGCGGCCCATTGGTCTTTTAGGTCATCGAGATTCATGGTGATTTCTCCGGGTCTTGGCTAGTTTTGGCCTGTTTGGGCCGTGTCAAAGTCGTTTTGCCAGCGCTGTTTGATGCGATTGATGCGGGTCGAGACATTGGTGGCGCTGAGGCCCATGATCTCGCCGATCTCGGCGTGGCTGTAGCCGTCGAGATAGAGGATGATCAGCGCCCGGTTCAACTCGTCCAGCCTGCCGATCATCTGGTGCAGCAGACGCAGATCATCCCCCTCGTCCGCCAGCCACGGCTCTTCAACGGGGATCTCCAGTCCAGCCTCGTCCAAGGGCAGCGCATCTTGGATGCGCCGGGTCTGGCTGCGGGCGGCGGAGATGGCCACATTCATGGCCACCCGATACATCCAGGTGGAGAACTTGGCCCGCCCGTCAAAGCGGTCAAAGGAACGCCAAAGCTGCACCACCATATCCTGGACCAGATCTTGGCGGTCATCCTGGTTTGTGCCATACGCGTTCGCCACTTTGTAGAGGATGCGTTTGTATTCCTCGATTTGGGCCAAAAAACGCTCTTGGTCGGTCGATGATGGCATAAGTTCGTCCGGTCTGGTTGATGCGGGCCGAAATTACCCGCCTACTCTATTAGTCGCTGGGGCAGGGGGAAATGTCACACGGGATCCAAAGATAAAAGAGGGAGGTTGCGAATGAGATCGCAACCTCCCCTTTTTACTGTCTTGCCCTGTTTAGCCCAGAATCCAAACTGCCACGATTTTATTCAACCAGCCGCCCCTCTTCCGAAAAGCGCATGGGCTTGGCTGCCCCCGTCCGATATGCGATAGCTGCCTCCCGGGCCATCTGCCGCAGGTTGATACGAGAAGCAGAATACTGCTCCTGCCAAATAGCCTCATCAGCTTCGATCTCAACAGCGCTTTCCCCAAACAGGTCTGTGTCCGGGGTAAGTGGCGTGGATTGAAGTTTGAGAAAGTATGCGTAATCTATCACCCCTAAGCTCCCTTCTGACCATCCAAATCTATCGTCATTCGCCTGTGGCCGCAGCCTGCTCTGCCCGCGGCCACGAGGAGAGCAAAATCAGCCCCAACGCCAGCATCAACGCCATATCCGCCACGTTGAAGACGCCGGTGCTGAGGCTACCCACCTGGATCACCATGAAATCCGACACCCGACCGTCGAAGATCAGGCGGTCGATCAGGTTGCCCACGCCGCCGCCCAGGAAGAGGGAGAGGGCCACCAGCACCAGGGTGGGCAACTGGTCCCGCTCCCGCAGGGCTGCCCAGACCAGATAGCCCAACAGCCCGGCCAAGATGGTCGTGACCACTACCACAAAGATCCAATATTGGGCCTCTGGGGAGAGCCGCGCCCCCAGGCTGAGGAACGCGCCGGGGTTTTCGGCATAGTGCAGCCGGAAGATGCCGCCCAAAAACGAGAGGGCGTTTTCCCCGGCCAAATAGGTACGGGCCACAGATTTGGTGGCCTGATCACACCCCACGGTGGAGAAGAGGACGAGCAGCAGGAGCAGGATACGCTTGGTTTTGGTCATGTGGATTCCTTGGTTTTTCCGCCTCGCAGGGAAGAAAGGCAAAAGGCAAAGTGCAAAAGGCAAAAGGCAAAAGGGTGTGGTGTTGGAAATTCAGGGGCTTTCAACACCATTTTTGCCTTTTGCACTTTGCCTTTTGCCTTTCTTTTATCTCCCCGCCGTTGGCGCAGAGAGTTGATGCAACAAGAAGAGGCCGTTGACGATCATGAGCAAGGCGTTGCCCTGGTGCCACAAGGCCAGCCAGATGGGCACGGAGAGCCAGATCACCAGCACACCCAGGGTGATCTGGAGGGTGGCCAGCCCCAACAGCCAGAGGGCGGCCTTTTCGCCCAGACCGCCGGGTTCGGCTCGGCGCAGACGCAGCCAGACCACAATCCCGGCAAAGAGGACGATGAAGGCCAGCCAGCGATGCACGTAGTGGACCGTGGTCATGGTCTCGAACAGGTTTTTCCACCAAGGCTCCACCACACTGAGCAGACCGGGCGGGATCCAATAGCCAAACATGAGCGGCCAGGTGTTGGAGGCGTGGCCCGCCTTCAATCCGGCCACCAGCCCCCCATAGGAGATCTGCAACACCAGCACGGCCAAGGTCACCCAGGTCCACACATAGCCCGCCCGCCCGGCCACACCGCCGGCGCGCCGCCAGTCTCGTTCCCCCACCATGCGGTTGAAGGCCATCCACAGGGTCAAGGCCAGCAAGGTCAGGGCCATGAGAAGATGGATGGTGAGACGAAAGTGGCTGACGGCTGGTCGGTTCTCCAGCCCACTGCTGACCATGTACCAGCCCAGAAAACCTTGAAAGCCAAAGAGGGCGGCGATCAGCCAGTAGACCGCTGATTTGCGCCAGGGAATCCACTGTTTCCACACAAAATAGAAGAGGGGAATGACCACGATCAGCCCGGCCATGCGAGCGATCAGGCGGTGGATGAACTCTATATAGAAGATGCTTTTATAGTCGTCCAAGGAGAAATGAGCGTTGACCTTTTGATATTCCGGGGTTTGCTGATATTTCTCAAATTCCAACTGCCAGGCTTCCTCGCCAATGGGCGGGACCACGCCGGAGATGGGGTTCCACTCCACAATGGAGAGACCGGACCGGGTCAGGCGCACATAGCCGCCAAAGAGGACCATGACCATAATCAGCACACAGACGGTGAGCAGCCAGTTGGTGATGGCTCGCTCAGATGAACTATTCATCGAACACTCCTTATTATTTTTTGTGTAAGCGTCCTCCCCTCTGCCCCGTTCGGCTGAGCTCACGTCAAAGCCGAACGGGGGCGGGGGTGAACGATTCCCTTCCATGTTGTCATACTCTTCAAGCTGTGACAAATCAGCGTCATCCGCGTTCTATTTTTGACTCTGCTGCAAAAAGCTTCTCAACCGCAGAGACCACTGAGATCCCAGAAGATTCGCCGACGGAAATGCCTTCTTTTCCTTGTGATCTTTGTGATCTTTGTGTTCTTTGTGATCTTTGTGGTGAAAGCACCTTTTTGCAGCAAAGTCATTTTTCCTCTCTCAGCCCCCGTTTGATCTCAAAGAGCAGCCCTTCCAGCTTATCGCAGATCTCGCCCAGCTCTTCGCCTACCCGTCTGCTATAGGCGTGGTTGGACTCGGCGGCCAACCAGCCGACCAACTCTTCAAGCTCGAAGAGAGTCATGGAGAGTATCCGCTGGTCGCCCCTCTTCTTGGCCGTCTCCAACTGATCCCCAATCATAAGGGCAATGATCTTGCTCTTGGTCAAGACCCGATAGTCGTAGGCCGAGAGGGGAACGGGGTATTTCGTGGTGTCCATTGAGACTTCCTTGGTTTTCAAAAACTGTTTGAATCGGTCGATGAGTCACCTATTGCAGACGGGCCAAGGCCAGTAGCGCATAGGCCGTCGTCTCCGTATTGGCATCCCCTTGGGGCGTACCCGTATGGTCATAGAGGGTGATAAAACCGCCTGTCTCGGTCTCTTGCTTGGCCATCAAGGCTTGAAAAAGGACGGAGTCCAGGGGTAGACCCATAGCTGACCCAACATGTAACGCCAGGGCTAACTTATAGGTGGCGTAGAGGGAATCGCCTTCTCTTTCGGTAAAAGCTTTGTCGGGAAAGCCCACGCCATCAAACTGGGCCAGGGCTTGGACATAGCGTTCCAGAGCCAGTTCGCTGTCACCGGCGTTGTGGGCAATCAGCGCCCCGTACAAAGCCAGATCCACATAATCGGCCCAATCTTCGTACTGCGCACCCGTCAGGCGCTGCTCCATCTTCACCAACGGACCCACCTCGGACTGAGTCTCCACATAAGGAGGCCAGTCTACGGATGCGCCGACCAACGCCTCGATCAACCCGTGATGGACATCGCCGTATGCGGCCAGCCCGGCCCGTACCTCTGCGGCCAACGCCGGTGCGCCAATGGCATCCAGGGCATAGGTCGCCAGCAGATTATCGGTGGTCAGCCAATAGCTATTATACGCAACCATGCGGGATTCTCGCAGCAGAGAGAGGTCGGGGTTGAATTGGGCTGTCAGAAAGCGCAGCCCCTCGTCGATGGTTGATTGCAGACTGGGAATGGGTACCGGGGCGGGCGTGGGGGCGAGGGATGGCGTCACCACGGGCAGGACTGCATCCGCCGGGAGACCCAGAACTGGTGCAGGTGGCAGACCGCCCAGCCGGTGTGTGCCGCCAAGGGTACTCAACGCCAGAATCGCCAGGGAAGTCGTCTCCACGTTGGGATCGGCCAATCGTCTTTCAACTGCCTGGTAGTGGGTATGAAAGCCGCCGCCATCCGGCTCTTGTTGCGCCAGCAATTGGGCAAGCATCTGCCCGTTGACCGGTTCGCCCAGCAGCGCCCCAGCATAAAGACACCAGGTCAGGCCAAGGGTCTCATAGACTCCGGGCCGATCAACCCAAACGACCGCATCCGAAAAGCCTTGCCCGTCAAAAATAGACATCTCGGTCTTGTACAACCAACGGGCAATATCACGATTGCCTTTGTTGAATTCGTTGACGGACCCCATGCAGGCAAGATTGGCATATGATGACCAGTCGTAAAAGACGCCCAGGTCCGGCGTGTGGGTCTCCTGCAAAATGCAGTCCCCCACCGGCCCGGTCTCGTCCACATTCAGAAAATCACACGCCCTATCACTCAGCTTCTGCACCACCAAGTCTTTGTGATGCAGGGGCGGCCAGGGGATGACCTCCCCCCAGGCCACTTCCACGAAATCGTTGTCGTGATACCCATAGCGGTCCAGGCTACGGCGCAGGGTTTGGGCAAAGTCGGCGTCCCCCACCTGAGTCGCCACATACGCTGCCAGGGCATTGTCATTGGTCAAGTAATAGCGGTGCTGACCGATATTGGGCGACTCTTGAAGCAGCCCCACATCGGCGTTGTATTGGGCGGCCAGAAAGCGCAGCCCCCCATCAATGGCCGGCTGAAGACGCAGATCCAGCACAGGCGTCGCTTTGGGCGTCGGCGTGGCCGTGGGAACAAATGTCGAACCTGACTCAGGGGTCGGCGTAAATGTTGCATGCTGAATCGGGGTCGGAGTCGGGGTAGGCACTGCGGGCGTGCAGGCGGTGAGGAGGAGAAGTAGGAAGATCCATGCTGACCAGTATCGATTCATTGTCTTTTCCTCCGTTCCAAGTCCAACATCATCCGCATTTTGTTTGAATCATCGTCTGGCGAAACCGATTGATCATCTTCTCGAAATGAGATAAACTTGCCTTGCGTGTGATGAAACCCTCAGCGACAGGAGAAACCGATGGAGATCGTAACTGTATCATCCAAATACCAAATTGTAATCCCGCGCAAGATTCGGGAAAGCTTGCAGATTAAACCGGGCCAGAAACTGCAAGTCATGCTCTACGAAAACCGCATTGTGTTAATGCCCATCGTCCCCGTTCAGCAATTACGCGGATTTCTCAAAGGGATCGATACGACGGTAGAAAGATAGTATCATCTTGGCGACGGCGCGGGCAAACAAGGGTGTGCGGCACATTTCTGGAAACGACAGGGGACAATCCCGGAAAGGGCCGGTTCCTTCTGCGTTGACATAGCTGTCTTGGCCCATTCCGGGATTGGCAGGCGGATCACCCCCACCTTTCCGGGAATGGGCCAAGACCACTCACTCGACCCAACAAGAACCGGCCCATTCCCGGAAAGTCGAGGTGCCTACCACGCGAACAGCCTCCACAAACCGGGCGTCCACGGGCGTCGGGGGAATGGCTGAAAAACATAGTGATCTATTTGGAAAAAGGTACCGACCTTTTGGGAAAAAGGTGCCGACCTGTTTAGAAGGTAGGACTGCACGATAGCGTGATGCCAAAAACGCACGATTTTGCTTGAAGGGTTAACGCGAGATTTAGTACTTTTTTGGCTGCGGATACTATATAGCGGGTGATTCAGATAGCATTCCGTCCAAATCTGGCGTAATCGAAATCAAAGTGATCAGATCACGCTATCGTGCAGTCCTACCGTTTAGAAAAACATTTAGAAGTTCTTGGAAAAACATTTAGAAGTTTTTCCCAACCCCAACCGAGACACCGCCCAATACCCTCAGCCGGTGAGCTGAGGATGGCAAGACGGCGGGGCATGTGCCGACCACCAAGATGTGGGAATAAGTTAGCTTCTGGAACAAAAAACGACCCACGCTCGGTGACGGGGTCTGGGTCGTTTTTTGTTCCGGGCACATATGGTGCAAGACGGTTGAGGGGCATTACTAAAAAAATAGGCCTTCAAAAAAGCTTGGTTCTCTACCATGTTCCTCCCTGAACTCTTCGCATTTCTCATGGTATTCTCGATCTCTGGTCTCCAGTCTCATTTCTTCCTCATAGGTAAGCTTATTATCTGCTTGATTCTCATAATAGTGCGACATACCACGCAAAGCCGCATCATCTTCTTCCGACAAAGGAGGCATAACCTTGGGTGCTTTGGGTATTTCGGGCACAAAGGCCCGTAACACCCCTATGATGATAATACCGAATAGAATCATACCGCCCACATAAGCAAGAACTTCAAAACCACTCATCTTCACATTCTCCTTTTGGTTATAGTTTCAGACTATAATTGCCTGATGCTGAAAGCCTCTCGACAGAATCGACCCACATGGGTTTCGAGTTTTCAGCAAGAATTAACGAACCACCATCGGTAGATAGATGAACGTGAGCGGGAACTTCGTCCGAAAGCTCATTTCTGTGCTTGTCGCATCGTTGCCCGAACGATCTGTACTGTGCACAATGAAGTAGTAAACTGTGCTGTCGGTCAAACCGCTCAATGGTACACGATGATGTTTCGTGTACAGGGGATCACTTATAAGATTCGTGTATTGGCCCGGTTGAATGCCATATTCGACGGTGCTATTTGCGAACTCTTCTGTGAACCATTCTATACGTGTCGTGCCGGTGGTTGTCTCAGTTGCCACTATCTCCGTTATTAGCGGTGATTGGGCATCACCAATTAGATTCTGCGGATACGCCGGAGTGATATGGTGAGTTGTATTGGCCCACAGGATGATCGGTCGGTCTTGGACTCCGGTCAAGAGAGTTCCCAAAGATTCTGGGATTGGTTGCAGAAAGAAGTCGTACTTTGTATTGGCCCAAAGGATGACAAAACGATTACCAACCTGAGCGACTATAGCCTGCAATGCCGACGGCATAGGCGATAGGTCGATGAAACGCAGCGTGTTGGCATGGTTGACAACGAAACGCTTCTCGACACCGCTGAGTAGATCCGAAAGAGGCTGCGAAGGTCGCACAGTCCACTCTAGCATATTGTCGGCACCATCCACAACGATACCCCCCGACTGGCTCAGGACATTGAATGAAACAGCCAGGGTTGAGATTGCAAGAACTAGAAACCATTTCTTTACGGTTTTCCAGAGTTTCATCATGGTACCCTGTAGATTAGAACCATTGTCCCGTAGGAGCGGTATGTCGTTCCCGAGGCGGCATGAATCGACACAATGTGCGGCACATCTGGTAGCAACTGATCTGCGGTGATGCCTCCATAATTACCGAGACAACCACCATAGCCACAAGAGCCTATGGTGGTGCCATCAAGTCTGAATTCTGGTCCTGTACTCCCACGAATGGCCCAACTCCGTTCATAATAGCCGTAACTTGAGGGTAATGTAATACTGAAATTGTTGCCGTCACTGTCATTGACTTCAGCAACGACCAGGATCTTCGTAGCGTTGGGATATTGGAAGTGGTAATAGGCCACATCGGAGAATGATGAACCTGAAGCCTGGGCAACTGTGGCCGCGACATTGCGCAACTTGGTGGTAATCGTACCGTTATTCTGAAATACAGATAGATCAATTATTTTGCTGGTCGGGTCGCCTTTGGAATAGTAGGCCAGTACCCAGCCATTTTTATTGATGTATACGTGGGCTTGTTCTGATTCAGTACTGTAGTTCGGTACCGAGATCGAGCCAATAATATAGTCGGCGGTTTCTACTTCAATAGTCTGATAGAGGCTACGTATATTGTTCAAGTTGATTAGGCCATCGGCCTGAAAGTATGCAGAAATTCCAGCTTCGCTGTCCAGGAAAGTGCCGATAGTGCTTGTTGGTGCTTGCTCGCCTGCTGCATTGGTCACGCCGATAAAAGGTGGTCGTTGCAGTGAAATTGTGTTTGGAGAATTATCTTGTCTCTCTTGAGTTATGCCGCCGCCAAACATCAGCGCCATGACAATACCGATGGCCAACAGAATGGGTTTTACACGAGTTCGCGATGGTTTTATGGCATTCATGTTTTAATCCTCCCGTGGATCTACTCGAATACATCAAATGTTTGGGATGGCGAATTTCTGAAAAGATGTAACAAAAAACGTCTGCCCCGAAATATTTAGGGCAGACGCGGAAAATCCGATATGTGGTTCTGTGGACAGCGGATAAATTGGCTGGGTGGATGCAAGGACACTGGACACGAGGATTGTCCTTTTGATCTATGCGCGTTGGTCAGGATCAACAGTCTCTATCATACAGGGAAAAATCAGATTCCGCAAGCATCAATCCGATATTTTCGATTGATACAAGCATGGAATCCACGATGGAAGAAACATTACTGCGCGCAAGCCTAACAAACTTACAATACCGAGATGTAGCAAAAATTCCAAGCGTTTCTCTTGCTCCAAATTTAGACTCGATGGCACGTTCGAGATGAAGAAAATGAAAAAAGGCTACGGAGTGACTAACGATCAAATTGTATGTCAGTCCATGTTGCTTCGCCATTTTGATGAGAGCGTGGACCCGAATGTGAAACTGCTCTGACGAAACATACTTAACAGCAACTATGGGAACGATATGGTTTGATATGGTGTACAAATCGTTAGATGTCTGAATCATCGAAAAGTGATATATGGTTCGTTTAACATACTTAAGCTGCAACAATTCGAAGTGAATATGAGCAGGAATAGACGCAGCCAACCGAGAGGTATATAGTGCAACGTCATCACATTCCATCAAAGACAAAAGGACATACTCTATATCGGCTGTATTAAGATTTCCCCTGTGGTGTATTGGCAACAATAGCCGAGAATTTGGAAATACGGGGTACTTATTATGGATTATCACCCAAGACTGATCTTGAGTAATAATGGGCTCATCGGTAATTGCTTGGCACAGGGGACAATATAAATAGTCCTTTCTCCTGTGCCTGTCAGGTAACCAGTATACTTCAAAGTTTTGGTCTATATGTGAACAAGATGGTCCCTGAGAATTATTTCGTAGTGTCAACATACTAATCTATCCTATGAATCCCACGGCAGGATCAGCCACTCATCCTGGAATTGAGTAACATAATACACAGGTTCAATAGCCGAATTCCTACTATAGTAGATGGCCGACACATCGATCTGAATACTGGGGTTCAATGACTTTGTATGATTGCACACATATAATACAGTATTGCCTGTGCGAAGAAAATCACTTACAAACAGAACGTTTTCCGTTAAGGTCGCAGGATTTAACTGACTGTGAATAGTTACAAAAGGAGTTTTGATAGGATCATCGTCATTCAAGATCGATATGCCCATATAAGCTATCTTTCTGATATCTAGAATGTTCGCTACTATACCGGCGACGATCAGACCTCCGCGATTCGCAGTAAGTATCGAATCGTATAATTTTCCACTTTCTCTGATATATGAAGCTAGGAGTTCACAGCCTTTGTGTAATTCTAGCCAATTGATCACAAGAAATTTCTGCCCAGGCGCAACATTTACCTTTTTCATCCCGACATCTTCTTTTTCTTTTCATGGCGTACGTTACCTGTCACGCTGCCTCATATTTACTCATTACCCACCCCGCCCCAAACCCAACGCCAGCAGACGCTCCAGGATCGCCTCATCGCCGAGATCAGACAGCCATCTCTTTGGGGAAGGCATGAGCGCTTATCGCCAATTTGCAAACCATACCGAGTAGTCATCCAACAACTGATAGTTGTCCGAAGCTTTGTCTTCTGCCTCTAGTTCCGCCAGGGGGATCTCGAAGCGATTACGCTGCGGAAACTCGAAACGCTTGCGCTCGTGTAATCGATTGACAACGACAACAATGCCCGAGTCTCTGTCAAGCCTGGCATTGTCCAGGCTGCTCAGTTCATAGCTGTCGTTAAGCGACCCTCTTTTTTTGCGCAGTTTCTCGTATTCTCTCTTGCTGCCATGCCCAAACTCAAAACGCTCTTCCCAGCCGAAGTATCCGATACTCTCAATCCCCGTCAGCGTGCAGGGGAGGGATAGGTGTTTCTGCAAATACTCAAGATAGATTTTCAGGGTACTGGGCGTTACAGCCGGGACTTCGTCGGTGCCGAAAACCTGATTGATGCCTTCAAACTCCACTGTGCTTTCGTTATCGTTTGCCATCTGCCACCTTCTTTACGCCGTTTACGGAAATAATATTGTTTGCCAATTGATCAGCCATCACCGGAATAAGCCGTTTCATGTTTCTGGCGTAGGCGGGTTGCGGCCAAAGTGCCCGTAGTTTTGCTCTCGCCCCTTCGTTCACATAGACCTCCTTCGCTCTCGTAATCAAGACCATCGCTACGTCACCCGAGTGCTCTGTCACAGCAAAAACATACGCTTCCTCATCTCTTAGTAGACCGGCGTACCAATAGTCAAGATGTTCGGCCAATTCATGGTCATACAAGGCGGCTGCCATGCTGCCGTCTTTCAGCAACGCTGTACGCAATAGATTTTCAATTTGTCTTTTGCCCATGATCGTTCTGTGCCTTCTTGTGTACCAAAACATAGGGATGCAAACGCAATCCGCACACTAGTGTCCCGTCAACGCTCAAATGATGGAATTGAGGAGTTCGCATCCTCAGATGCGAACGGCGGGCATCTGAGGATGCCCGACTCCACAATCCATCAAATCAGCGGTGACAGAACACTAGAATGATAGCGTCATGTTTAGATCATTTTGCAAAGTGGTTTAGACCACATTGCAATGTGGTCTAAACCACTTTGTGATGTGATCTAAACCACTTTGCAGTGTGATCTAAACCACTTTGACCAACAGTAAGGTCTTGATTCGATACTGTTCAGCCACTCCGCCCCAAGTTCAACGCCAACAGTCGCTCCAGGATCTCGTCGTCGCTGAGATCATGGGGCCAGCCATAGGCGGTGAAGACGGCTTTGTCCAGTTTGTCATGCGCCAGGCTGAGCCAGGTGGGGCGCTGGTTATAGAGGTTGGTCAAGGTGCGCTTTTTGAGCTGATCCGCACCCATCCCCGGCGGGTTGAGCCAGGCGTCTCGTTTGGTGACCAGCTCCGCGGCGGCCTGGGCGATGGCGTGGACCTGGGGATCGTCCACCGGTTCTGTGCCCGGCGGCCAGGGAAAGGGGAAGGTCTCGAAGGTGGTGGTGGGCGTGTAGCGGGGGCGGTCTTCCAAAGATGTGCCCTGGCGTAATGCCCACAATTCGTGCAGCTTGGAATGGAGAACGCCAAAGAAATAGTCGTCTTCGCGACCAAAAACATAAACACCATCATCGGCAAGCGTGCCTGCCGAAACCCAGACGAACAATCGATACTTTGCGATACGTGGCGTGGCAATAAAGCGATCAAGACTACTCAAAGCGTTCCGCATGCCGGAGGCGACTTCAGCATGAAGCCACCAATTATCGCGACGATGTACTCGGTTATTCGTCTGTCTCTGCGGATATACATTTGCTTTGACATATTCAAAGGGGGCCTCGTAAAGGCTTGCTTCAGTTTCACCGGCCCCAACGCCAAAGTCGATTATCCATGAGTTACGAGGCTTGCCTAACAATGCTTGCCCATTGACCCAAGGAACGACTACATCGCTGTTGGGTCGCCCATTTGGGTTTCCCATTGCCAGCAACATAGCTCTTGCCTTCTCTGCGGAGATGTCAAATCCACCTCCTTTTTTTGTGCCGCTATATGCTATATTGAAGTTCTCCTTCAATTTCTTGGCCTTTGTTACGTCAATAGCAGTGGACAAATCCGCGTTGATTTCTCTCACGGGTCGTCCGTCCAACTCAAATTCAGCCTCATCCCCATTGTCAAATCCAACCATTGACACTCGAACGGCGGCCCCATCAAGTATCCATGCTCGATCACCCCATGCAAAAAATATGTTTCCAGTCTGTTTGATTCGATCCAAGACTTGACGGTTGGCACCACCTCGAATCGAATTTGTCGCCAGCAATCCGTTTCTTCGAACTTGTCCAATTTCGATCTGATGTCTTGCCCGTTCAAACCAATAACAAACCAAATCGGCTGGCCCAGGCACTCTGTTGCGGTACAGATCAAACAGATTATCCAAGTAATCAGCGCCGAGTTCGCTACGCATTTTGTGTCCCCCCAAAAACGGCGGATTCCCCATCACCACATCCGCCGACGGCCACTCTGGTTCCACCGGCTTCCCCGCCTCGTCATAGGCCAGGATGGCGTCCATGTTGACGATGTTGTTCAGTTGCTTCAAGATCGGTTCGGCGGGAATACCATAACCGTTCTCGTGCAGCCACTGAATCCAGCCAATCCAGACCGTGGCCTGGGCCAGTTCGTGGGCATAGGGGTTGATCTCGATGCCGTAGAGTTGCAGGGGTGAGGGGGCAAAGCCGGGCAGGGGCGAGAGCATGGACAGCCCCAATTGGGAGGTCAGCACGGCCACCTCCTTCCACAGGTCCAGGAGCAGGCGCAGGGAGACATAGAGGAAATTGGCGCTGCCACAGGCCGGGTCCAACACCCGCACCCCGGCCAGACGTTGGGCAAAATCCTGCAAAAGCCCGGCCAACTCGCCGTTGAGGGTGGTGCGCTGCCCCTGACTCTTGGCCTCATCCCGGCGGGCGGCCAGGCCGTGGGCCTTCTCCTTCACCGCCGCCCACTCCCGGCGCAAAGGGGCCATGAGCACCGGCTCCACGATCAGGGTGATGTCGTCCTTGCTGGTATAGTGGGCACCCAACTGGGCCCGCTTGGCCGGGTCCAGGCTGCGCTCAAACAGGGTGCCCAAGATGGACGGCTCGATGCTCGACCAATCCAAGGTGCAGACCCGGCGCAGGATGTCCAGGCCGTCCCGATCCAGGGGCAGCCGGGTGGCGTTGTCAAAGAGACCGCCGTTGAAGTTGGGGATGGTCTCGGCCCCGAAATAGCCGCCCTGGCTCATGGCCCCAAAGAGGGTGCCCAGTTGGGCGTTGAAGGCGTCCGGGTTCTTGCGACCCAAGGCCACCAGTTGGGTGAACAACCCTGCGGGCAGCAGGCCGATGTCCTCGGCAAAGAGACAAAAGAGGATGCGGATCAAAAAGTGGGCGATGGCCTGGGAATCGTGGCCGCCTTCCCGCAACAGGGCGCTGAGCCGGGCGAAGTGGGTGGCGGCTTCCTGGGTCACCTGCTCCGGCGTCTGGGCCGAGCGGAACTGTTCCGGGTTGGTGAAGATGGCCCGCAGGTGGACCATCCCCGCCGGGGTGAGCAGATCGTCCAGGCTGAGGGTGACCGTGGGGTTGACCGAGTTGGTGAAGTTGGGGTGAACGACAATCGTGTCGATGTCCGAGACGACGAGCAGGGGCGGGTTGTGCAGAGATTCCCGGTATTGGAGCAGTTGTTGATAGGCCCGGCCCAGGTCGGCGTTCTTGCCCTTGTATTCCCAGGCGAAGAAGTTTTTCTTCCACACATCCGCCCAGCCCTGGCCGCCGGCCCGCTTGTCCGCGCCGGCCTCAAAGGTGTAGCGGGTGCCGGTCGGGTCATCCTCCGCCGGGGTGGGATGGCCCACCAATCCGCACAGATCGATAAAATGCTCCTGGACCGCGGAGCGTTCTTTCAATGTCACATTGCGCCATTTGTTGACGAATTGTTGGGGGGTGATCATGGGCGGGCCTTGGTGGGTGGTTGATTTGTTGATTGGTTGATTGGGGGTGGGGTGGGCGTTGACGTAGGTGCGGTTTTTAACCGCACAGGGTCCATCCACCATTCATGATCATGGGAGTTGTGCGGTTGAAAACCGCACCTACTGTCTCGTTCCAACGCTCTGCGTTGGAATGCAACTGGACGCTCCGGCGTCCCTCGGCGCAGAGCGCCGGACGGACACGCCCACGCAGAGCGTGGGAGCGAGAGGCGAGCGGGGTCACCCCGCCTTGGCCACGTTTCGATCGTCCAGAAACTCAACCGGCGACTGATCTACGCCGTTCTCCCATGCCAGGGAGAAGAACCAGATGCCGCTTGCGCCGATGGTGAAGCTGGCCGGCATCCACAGGGGCATGGTTTGGGGGGTGAAGCCGCCTTGGCCGTCCGGCACGTCGACCTGGGCTACGGCCTCGCGGATTTCTGGTTCGTAAGTCACTTCCCATCCCCAAGCCCGCCCTTGATAGGACTGGCCTTTGGCGTGGAGGTTCGTTGCCAGTTGGCGTACGTCCGCCAAAGCAGGAATAGCCAGCGGCACAGAAACCGACCGAGTTCGGCCTTTGTTTGAGCGTGTGTTGACAGTTACCAGGGTTGGATTCATCATCGTTTTGCACTTTCTTGTTGCCAAACATCACGAATGAACTCTTCGTTATCTCGAATGATACGCTCGATACTGTTGAGTTCATGGGGTCGAAAGCCACGGTTCCAGGCCATACCCAGCGGATCGATCCAGAACTTGGCCTGGTTTCGACCATTGCGCACATGAACATGCATAGGTTCGCCCAAATCGAACATGACGAACGAAAACTCAAATCCTCGCTCACGTAGAATAACCGGCATGGTTCGACCTTTCGCCAGAGGATGCGTCGACAGTTGCTTCACCAGTATAGCGGCATGGGAAAATTTGTTCAAATGAGGATCGGGGATGGGGGTGCGTCGAGGTTTTTTGCGCAGGGGCATTCCGGGAAAGGGCCGGTACTTTGTGGGTTGAGTGAGCGGTTTTGGCCCATTCCCGGAATGAGGGCGGATGGGGCGATCCGCCCGCCAATCCCGGAATGGGCCAAGGCTATTCTGCCGACCCAAGAAGGACTGGCCCATTCCGGGATTGACCGGCCTCTTTCCTGCATAGGGGCATTCCGGGAATGGGCCGGTTCTTGGTGGGTCGAGTGAGCGGTTTTGGCCCATTCCCGGAATGAGGGGCGGATGGGGCGATCCGCCCGCCAATCC
>JAGNDO010000101.1 GCA_018003515.1 Caldilineaceae bacterium | reverse complement strand
TCCCGGAATGGGCCAAAACTACTGCATGAACACAAGAAGAACCGGCCCTTTCCGGGATTGCCCAGCTCATTTCCAGCGCTTTGGTCCACCCTGATCCCTTAGCTTGATGCCTATGGGTCCGTGACCCATAGGCATCAAGCTAAGGGTTTTGCGCTCAAAAACAGAGCATTCCGGGAATGGAGGAGATCTCCCCGCCAATCCCGGAATGGGCCAAAACTACTGCATGAACACAAGAAGAACCGGCCCTTTCCGGGATTGCCCAGCTCATTTCCAGCGCTTTGGTCCACCCTGATCCCTTAGCTTGATGCCTATGGGTCCGTGACCCATAGGCATCAAGCTAAGGGTTTTGCGCTCAAAAACAGAGCATTCCGGGAATGGGCCGGACGATCTGGGGTAGAGTAAGTAGTTTTGGCCCATTCCCGGAATGGACGAGATCTCCCCGCCAATCCCGGAATGGGCCAAAACTACTGCATGAACACAAGAAGAACCGGCCCTTTCCGGGATTGCCCAGCTCATTTCCAGCGCTTTGGTCCACCCTGATCCCTTAGCTTGATGCCTATGGGTCCGTGACCCGGCGGGTCTACACGATCTTCTGCGGCATACCCGCCGGGTCACGGACCCGGCTAGAGCAAGGTAATTCCAGGGCTATTTGCGCCGCCATGTACTAGAGCCGCAAGTGGCAGCAGGGTCACAGGGTATTACGGCGCGGTCGTCAGATAGGCGTACAGGGCGGCCAGGTCGTCGTCGGTCAGTCTGGAGGCGATCTGCCAGGGCATGGTGTCGGGGAAGGGGACGCCGTCGGGTTTGATGCCGCTGTGCATCATTTGGGCAAACTGCTCCAAATTGAGGGTGCCGACGAGAATTCGTGGATTGGGGGTGGCCGGACCGGCGGGGGATGCGGGCATGCCGGTGGCGTCCGCCCCATGACAGCCTCGGCATTCGGCAAAAGTCGCCACATATTTGCCGTAGGCCGCGGTGGGGCCTACGGGCGGGGCCACAACGCTCTCTGCGCCTTTGTCCGGCGTGCCAAACATGCCGGCCCCAAACATCACCCCGCCCAGAAAGCTGAGTTTGTCGCCGGTGGTGGCCGGTTGGGCCACGGGCGGCAGGGTGCGCAGATAGGCGATGATGGACTCGACATCGTCGTCGCTCAGTTGGGCGGTGGGGAGCAGGGACATGAAGGTCAACAGCTTGTCATCATTGGTCACCCGGTGGCGCAGAGTCCGGAAGATCTCGCCGTCTGTGTAGTTGGCCAGCTTGCCGCCGGGGGTGAGGTTCTCGGCGATCATGTCCCCGGCAAAGCCAAAGCCCTCGGAGGCGGCGATGTTCCAGCCGCCGTTGAGGGGATGGGCTTCGGTCGGGTTGCCGTCCGCGCCCACGGTGCTGTGACAGCCAATGCAGCTCAGGTTGACCAGATAGTCGCCCCGGGCCACCTGTTCCGGCGTGCCCGCCACGGTTAGATCCGGGGCGTCCGGCACGTTGGGGAAGTAGGCGGCGGCAATGCCTTTGCCGCCGAAGAAGGTCACCGCAGCCAGGGCCGATGTCAGCAGCCCGGCCCCGATGCCCCCAAGAATCTTGACCCACACTCGTTTGGCGCGCAGGGACCGCCATGTCAACCACGCAAAGAACACCGTCAACAAAAGCACGACTAACAAGGTTATCGAATTTCCGATCATTGGACTCCTCCTGGTTTATGGAAAAAGGGTTTTTCGCGCTGGTTGTGTTAAAAGGGTTTGAACATCATCAGCCAGAGGATGAGCAAGATGCCGCCATAGCCGATCAGGGTGAGCAGGTGTGGGTTTGCCGTGGCCAATTTGGCTTTGACCTTCTCGGTGCTGGCGGGGGGAAGGGGCGGCATGGCCTGTCCCTTGACGGTGTAGGGCAGCCCGGCCAGCCTGCGGGTTTCGCTGTAGATGCCGCCGCCCAGGATGGCCATTGCCACGATCATGGCGATCAGCGCCAACAACGAGGCCCAGATCCAGCCCGTGCGCCACCAGTGGCCGGTGAAGCCAGCGATGATGCCGCTGAGGAGCAGCGTCAGCAGAGAGAGGTACATGGCGCGATAGGAGTTGGCCGAAAGTTCCAGCAATGTGCGGATCTGTTCAATGTTTTGTGTCCGCCGCAGAGCAAAGGAGACACTGGTCGAGACGCCGTGGGTGAGCATGAATCCCAAGGTTGCGGCAACGTGAATAAATACCAGCCATTTATGCATAAGGTCACCTCGCTTGTTGAATTTACCGCGCCAATTGGGCGGATTCTTGAAAGCACCCACCCGGTCACGGACCGGGCTAGAGCGCATAACCACTTGTTTTTGGCTGTAGGCCAGTTATGGCTCGACGATCACCGTCCCGACCATGCCCGCTTCGGGGTGACCAGGGGCACCGCAGTAGAATTGATAGGTGCCGGGTCGGTCCGGCGTGAAGGTGAGGGTCTGGGTTTGGCTGGCGGGCATGGGGACGTGGATGTCGAATGCGTCCACATCGAAGGCGTGGGCGAAGCCGTCCTTGTTGATCAGGCTGAAGGCGACGGGTTGGCCGCTTTTCACCCGCACCTCGCTCTGGTTGAACTTGAAGTTCTCCGTGCGCAGGGTCACCTTCTGGTCCGAGTTGGACGAACAGCCTGCCAGGATCAGGATGAAAAGGATCAACATTGCCCATCCACGGGCGCGACTGGGCCGACGATAAATTGGCATTGTGCGGCTGGGGCAAACTGAGGTCACGGCACCCTCCTTGAAGAGAGACAATCACCACGGAATCCGAATTGGGGCGGGCATGATGGGATAGGCTGGGTGCGATGGATACGCCGGGCGGTGATGAGGGGCGTCAACAGGCGAAGGAAGCGGCGGGGCTGGATCAGGTATTTCTGGGTATACTATACCGAATGGTCTGTCCTTCTGTCATGAGACCGGCGTCACTGGGTTTATGGGACAATATGTCCCGTCCGCCTTTTTGAGGGGAGATCCACGTCCCCCCACAGGCAGATATGACGAGGAGCCACCCTTTGGTGTATGATCGGGAACGATTGCAACCCCGGCTTGCCAATCTCCCAATCTCTCAATCTCTCAATCTCTCAATCGCCAATCGCCATTCGCTCATTCGCTCATTCGCTCATTCGCATGATCAACAACCGCACCTACTACGCCATCCTCCAGGTCGATCCCTCGGCCAGCCATGAGGTGATCACAAGTTCATACAAGCGTCTCAGCGGCCTCTACCAGTCGGGCTATAGCGAGGGCGGGGATGCCCGTACCCGCCTGCGGGATCTGCGGGAGGCCCACGATGTACTCAGTTCCCCGGATGCGCGCATGGCCTATGATGCCCGGCTGCGGCGGCGGGCGGCGCTCTTCGAGCTGCCCGAGGACGAGGTGGTCATCGATACGTCCATAGATTTCTCCATCCGGGTGCCCGTGGAGCCGCGCCAGGGGGTGTTGCTGACGGATCGCCATCCCAAGCAGGAGGAGAAGACGCCTGTGGCCTGGCTGGCCTATCTGCGCCGTCGGGGGGGGGATTTTACCTTCAAGATCGACCGGGCCATGAATCTGCATTTGGTGATCAGCAGTCTGCGCACCCAGGTGCCCGAGGATCGGCGGCGCTATGACCCCACCAGCCAGGAATGGCAAGTGGCCGCGGAATTCGAGTCGGTGCTGCAAGGGATCTTTCTCAACTATGACTCTCTGGCCGCTTCCGAACAGATCGCCCCAACCCAGGTCGGCTACCCCAACCTCAAGCCCGTGGACTTCCGCCCGGACCCGGTGCCCCTGCCCCCGCGCAAGGAATACACCCAGACCGTCAGCCGGCCTGTGACCTATAGCAACCGCATCAACTGGCCGCCGATCCTGATTGCTGTTTTGGGCGCGGCCCTGCTCTACAATCTCTTTTTGCTGGTGGGCGGCAATACTCTGAATGCGGTTGTGCCCACCCCTACCCTGGATCTGCTGGCCTTGCGCCCCACCCCGGCTCGGCTGCCCACCCGCACCCCCACCCCAGTGGTGGTCTTGGTCGAACCGCAATACCTCACCGTCAACCTGCGCAGTGGGCCGGGGGAAAGCTACGATTCCCTGCGCTATCTGTACCAGGGGACCAATTACCAGGCCATTGGGCGCAACGATGACGCCAGTTGGGTACTAGTCCAGGTGCGGGAGGGGCCGACACCGGTCCCCCCGGTGGATCCACCGGCCCAATCCCAACTCCTGGCCACCCCCACCCCCTTTCTCCCCCCCATCGTCGCCACCGGCTGGATCGCAGCCTGGACTTTGACCCTCAAGGAAGGTATCGACCTTTTGCCCATTGTTTCCGTCCCGGAGCCGTAGGGGGTGAGGGGGTGAGCGGGTGAAAGCGTGATAACCCCCAATCCCCCAATCCCCCAATCCCTGCTCCCCAACCCTAACCAAGAAAGAGAAACCCATGCACTTAATTCTGATTCGCCACGGCCAAAGCTATGTCAACCTGCCCGATTGGGCGGGGGGCAATGTGGATGCCGAGTTGACCGAGACTGGGCTGCGCCAGGCTGCGGCCTTGGCCGCGTGGTTGCCCGGCCATCTGCCCCAGGTTGACGTCATCTACGGCAGCACCCTGCGCCGGGCCGTGGAGACCGTCACCCCCCTGGCCGCGGCCTACGGCCAGCCCATCCGCTTCGACGACCGCATCCGGGAGATCAGCAGCAACCGCCTGGACCATACACCTTATCCCAACAATGACTTGCCCAAAGACTTTACAGAATTCTGGGCCACCGAATTCCCCTTTGCCACGGTCATTCCCACGGCGGACCGGGGCGAGACCTACATGCACTTCCGGGCCAGGGTGGGCATCTTTTTGGAAGAGATGGTGGCCGCTCACGCGCGACAAACCGCGCAACAGACCGTGCTGGCCGTCTGCCACGGTGGGGTGATCGATGCCATGTTCGACAACATGTTCAATGTAGGCCCCTATCGCCGCTGTGAAATCTGGACCTCCAACACGGGCGTCACCCACTTCGAACTGGTCGAGATACCGGGCCGGGAAGCTTGGCGACTGCGCTACCAGAATCGAGTCGCCCATCTTCTGGCCACCCCGGACGATATTACGTAACCGATGGCCAATTCGTATTGGCTCTTTGTGGGCCTCACCCTGGCTTTGACCGGCTTTTTGGGCTACGCCACCTTTTCCACCGCCCGTCTGCTACAAAGCTGGCGACCGCAGGGTAACCTGATGCTCTTGCCGGGAGAAAATCTCCTGCGCCTGGGCATGATTGGGGCCTGCTGGGTGTTAGGGCGGTTGAGTGGATTGGAGCCGGGGCTGTTGGGATGGGGGGTGGAAGGCTGGTCGTCCCAGCTTGTTTGGGGCGTGGGGATTGGGCTGGGGATGGCGGTTTTCTTTGTGGCGGCCACCCGCTGGCTGGTGCGGCGGACCGGTTCCCGTTTCTATTCGGACCAGATCATCGACCTGATTGTGCCCACGTCAAACCGGGAGCTGGTGTGGGTGGCCGCCGCCCTGCTCCCCGCGGTGCTGGTGGAGGAGTTGCTCTTCCGCAGTCTGCTCCTGGGCGGGCTGGCCCCCATCCTCCCCGTGGGCTGGCTGCTGCTGGGCTTTGGTGTGGTCTTCGGCCTGCTCCACAGTCCCCAAGGCAGCTGGGGCATGATCGGGGCCGGGCTGGCCGGCACCCTCTTCGGGGTTCTCTTCCTCTGGCAAGGCAGCCTGATCCTGCCCGTCGTCGCCCACTACGTGGCCAATCTGGCCCAAATTGTCGTGGCGATGCGGATGAGAGCGTGAAGGGGTGAGCGGGTGAAAGGGTGAGCGGGTGAAAGGGTGATGGATTAACGGAGTAGGGGCACGAGGGGGGATCTGTGAGCGTAAAAGTTGTATCCGATATGCACATTCTGCAAGAAGCAACCCAAATCCTGATGAACCACTTCAGCCCGGCAAAGATGGCCCGACTCTTGGCATTGTGGCAAATCGGCAGTGGGGATTATTTGGCGTGGCGAGATGAGGTTTTTTCAGAAAAGACAGTTGTACAACTGTACGAAGAAATCGAAGCATATACGACTAAATCAAAGACCGAAGAGTGACCCAATCCCCAATCCCCAATCCCCGTTTCACTCATCATACAGCCCGCGCAACCCGTTGCGCCGGATCTTCAGCACCTCCAGCACCATGTTGATGCTGTCCCGGGTGGGGCTGATGCGGCTGTTGTCTTTGTAATACCAGTTGATGGGCACCTCCACCAGGTCGTAGCCCAGGCGACGGCCCACAAAGAGTACTTCGATGTCAAAGCCCCAGCCGTCGATGGTCTGCTTGGGGAAGATGGCCTGGGCCGCCTCCCGGGTGAAGCACTTGAAGCCACATTGGGTGTCTTCGATGCCCGGCACGGCCAGCACCCGCACGATCAAGTTGAAGACCCGGCCCATGAGATGGCGATAGCCCGGCTCGTCATAGCGCACGGAACCGGGGATTTCCCGGCTGGCAATGGCGATGTCGTAGCGACTGTCTTTGAACTGGGGGGGCAGAAACTTGGCCACCTCCTCAATGGGCATGGACAGATCCGCATCGCAAATAAAGAGAAAATCCCCCACACCCGCCAACATCCCCACCTTCACCGCCGCGCCCTTGCCCGGTCTGCTGTGCAAAAGCCGCAGGTCGAAGCGCTCCCCGGCCCGCATGGTCTCGTCCCGAAAGCGGGTGACCACCCCGCTGGTATCATCGGTTGACCCATTCTCCACCACAATCACCTCGGCCTCGTATGCCTGAGTGCGCAGAAATTCGGCGATCTTGCCCAGGCTTTCGGGCAGGCGCAGCGCTTCGTTATAGGCTGGGATCACAATGGTCAGCAGGGGGTGAGTTTTGGATTGGCTCACAAGGTTTCCTCGATTTTCTGATAACCCCACCCTAACCCTCCCCAGTTTGGGGAGGGGACAGATCAGGTTGACCGGACTTTCGTCTGCGGCGATTCGGCTCCTCCCCCAATCTGGGGGAGGCTGGGAGGGGGTGGTTTGGCCCCTACCCCATCAAACTAAACAGGGCCAGCAACGAGACAAACTCCACAAGAATGGCCCCACTCCACAGCAGATAGGCGGCGGTGTGATGATCCCGGCAGGCCAGCCACAGCCCCCAGATGCTGTTGAAGCCAAAGCTGACCGCGCCGATGATGGGCAAAACAAAGAGGGCGGATTTGCCCCGCACCAGATCCGGGATGCCCTCCCGGTTGTAGCGGATGGTCAAGGCTTCCGGCAGCCCCGGATAGCGGATCATCAGAATGCCGACCAAAATCAACAGCCCCAACAGCCCCAGGCCCAGCAATGCCTGGGAGGGACGGTCAAACAGCTCGCCCGGCTCCATGTTGTTGCACAGCCGGGGACGTTCCAGACGCACCCGGCCTTCGCTCTCCGTGGTGCCCAGTTCAGCCCGGGCTTGCAGGGCCTGGATAAAGACCTGGTTGTTGACCGGCGACAGGGCAAAGATGCCCGTTTCGCCCGTGTCCAACAGCACACACCTGTCCAGCGGACGGCTGGCGAGCATGCGCACCCCCACCAGCCCGGCGGCTCGGGCCGGACGCACAAAGGGGCTGGGCCAGCGGCTCCAATGGTTGCCGCTCAGGTCCACAATGCCATGCCCCGCGCCCCCGTCCACCACCCGGCGGATGGCCCCCAGGGGGATGATCTGGCGCTGCAAGCCCCAGCGTACCGTGACCGCATTGCGGTCCATCCAATATTCCAAATTGAAGGCACCCAGCGTGCGCAGCCCCAACCAAATCAGCGCGGGCACACTGGCCAGCAGGATCAGCACCAAGAGCAGGCTGACCCCATCCACGGGCCGGCTGATCAACCAGATCCCAAGGGCCAGGTCGATCAGCAAAATCCAGCTTGTGGCCGCCAATCCTTCCCAGCGGCTGCGGCAGGGGGATGGCTTAAAGATCATGGGGGTCCACGGGCGCGGGCTGGGCAAATTCCCAACTCGCCAACTGCTTCATGAAGGCGTAGTCGGTCAAATCCAGGTTGATTGGGGTCACGGAGATCAGCCCGGCCTTGATGGCAGCGATATCCGTGCCCGCCTCCGGGATGCCGTCGGGGATACCGCCGCTATACCAGAAATAGTCCCGGCCCCGGGGATCCGTGCGCTTGTCCACCCCCTTCTCATAGATGCGGGTGCCCAGGCGGCTGAGGACCGGGCCGCCGATCTGGCTGACCGGGCGACAGGGGATGTTGACATTGAGCAGAGTGTAAGGGGGCAATCCCCGGTCCAGCACCTGCCGGGCCAGATCCGCCGCCACCCTGGCCGCCACTTGCCAGATCTCATCCAAATCGGACCCCGGGGCCCGGTGCAGGCTGCACGCGCTGATGGCAATGGCCGGGGTATCGTAGATCACCGCCTCCATGGCCGCGGCCACTGTGCCACTATAGGTGACATCTGTGCCCAAATTGTACCCCTCGTTGATCCCGCTCACCACCAGATCCGGCTTGACGCCTGTGGCCCCCAGCACGCTCAGGGCCACGCAGTCCGACGGCGCGCCGTTGGTGATGAAGGCGGGGGAGCCGTCGGCCAGGGTACTTGGCTCCAGGCGCAGGGGCTTGTGCATGGTCTTGGTGTGGCCGGCCGCGCTCCAGTTGCTCTCCGGGGCCACCACAATCACGTCACCGATGGCGGACAGGGCATTTTTCAAATAGACCAACGCCTTGGCCTTGATGCCATCGTCGTTGGTGATCAGGATATTGGGCATAGGATGTCCTTTTTAGCGGTTAGCTGGCAGCCGGTAGCCGTTAGCTCTGGTAGGGGCCAAATACCCCAGGTTTTTCTAAACACAAAGCTAACGGCTAACCGCTAATTGCTACTCGCTCTTTTTACATAAAACTTGATCTCATTGCTCTCGACCTCGTTGCCGGATCGGTCAAAGGCTTTGACCTTGACCGTGTGCTGTTCCATATAGACCCCGGTGCCGGTATAGATGGCCCCGAAACCGCCGTCGAAGAGACGCATACGCCCCGGCTGCACGTCTGGGTCATCGCTTTGAAAAGCCAACCAGTTGACGCTCTGCTCGGCCACAAAGGTCTCTTCACCCGTCACTTCTCCGCTCACCTCGTCGGTGATGGGTCGGGTGGCCTCGATATAGGCTCCCTCCGTGCTGGGCAGGTTGCGCATTTCGATCTCCCAGCGCTCGTTATAGGGGGCCACCGTGCTGGTGCGCAGCAGGTCTCCGTCCAAATAGAACTCCACCCGGTCAATGGCGAAGTTGTCGTTGGCGATCACGTTGATGTTGATCTGCTCGTCCTTCTTCTCCACCAAAAGCTGGTTGGCCGTCGGCTCGCTGATGTAGACCGTGGGCGGCGTGTTGTCGATGGTGATGGGGCTGTTCCAGGTGCGCACATTGCCGTCGTTCTGGCGCACAGAGAGGCGCAGGGAATAGAGTCCCTCGCCCAACCCCGTGGTTTCCAGGGCTTCCAGCACCCCGTTGCTCACCTGGTTGCCATGCTCCGGCCCGATCTGCGTCCACTCTTGGGGATCGCTGCCGGGGCCGATCTCTACGCGGAAGTTGGAGAAGTTGCCCCCCTGGGCGTTGCCGATGATCTCCACCCGGCCCTTGACATACCCATAGGGCTGGGGCGAGATAATCGCCACCTCCGGGTCGAAATCTTCCGGGGAGAGGACGGATTGCTCTTTGGGCGGCTGGGGAATCCCGCTCTCCCGCACCCAGTCATCCGCCTCTGGGGGCAGGATCTGGAAGACCTGGGTCACCCGTCGCTCCGGCGGGGTGGCCGGGGTGGCCAGCAGCCCGGTGTCCGAGTCCAGATCGAAGGCTTGCCAAATGTTGTCCTGCACGGTCGGCTCGGTCCCGGCGATGAAGATCTCCGTGCGCTGGCGGGCGCAGTTGCCGCCGGGCAGCAACCCGCTGGGTTCACACACAGCCCGACTGGTCACCGTGGCCGGGCGGTCATACCAGCGGGCGGGCAGCCCCTCGTGATAGCGCTGCATGACCGCATTCCAAATCGGGGCCGCACCGGAGAGACCGGTCACATTCTCCATAGATTCGTTGTCCGTATTGCCCACCCACACCCCCACGGTCAGTTGAGGGGTGAAGCCCATTGTCCAGTTGTCCTTCCAGCCGTTGGTGGTGCCAGTCTTGGCCGCCACCTTGCGGTCGG
Organism: Caldilineaceae bacterium; assembly: GCA_018003515.1. Lineage (GTDB taxonomy): Bacteria > Chloroflexota > Anaerolineae > Caldilineales > Caldilineaceae > JAGNDO01. The sequence goes on along the minus strand of JAGNDO010000101.1, from coordinate 7,856 downwards.
GCAGGGTCAGGGCCGTGTTCGAGCCAAAGGAAGGGGCCCGGGCCACATCGTCGCTCATGATGTCGGCCAGCACATATTGGGCCTCGGCACCGATCACCCGCTCTACATCCGGGCGTTCGTATTGTTTAAGGATGTTGCCTTCGCTGTCCTGCACCACCAACAGGGAGACAGGGTTGAGGTTTCGGAAGCCCGTGCGCCGCTCATCCGCGGTCACCGGCTGGCCGGCCATCACCCCGCCGTTGCCCAAGACGCTGTAAGCATAGGTGTGGTCCAACAAAGAGACCTCACCACCGCCCAGCACCAGGCTCAACCCATAGTAGTTGAGTCCCCGGTCCAGGCCGTTGATGCCCAGGCGATGGGCCGTGCGCAGAGCATTGGCCACCCCAACCTGGTCCATCACTTTGATGGCCGGGATGTTGTACGACCGGGCCAGGGCGTTGCGCAAAGAGACCGGGCCGTGATATTGGCGGTCATAGTTCTCCGGCACATAGAAACTGCCGTCGGTCTGGATGAAGGGGGTGCGCACATCCATGATCATGCTGGCCGCGGTCATGCCCTGTTGCAGGGCGGTCAAATAGACATAAGGCTTGAAGCTGGAACCGGGTTGCCGATCCGCCAGGGCCACATTCACCTGGCCGTCGATGGCTTCGTTGTTATAGTCCAGAGAGCCGACCATAGCCAAAATTTCGCCCGTGTCCGACTTGATGGCCACCACGGACGCGTTGCTGGCATTCTTGTCGGTGTCGATCAAGACCTGCACCTGCTCCCGGGCCACCTGTTCTGCGTACTGTTGCAGATCTACATCCAGCGTTGTGTAGGCGGTCAAGCCTTTTTTCCAAATAAAATAGGGATCGTCCACCGTATTGAACTGATCTTTTAATTGGTTTAGTGCATAGAGAGCAAAGTGGGGCGCGGTGAGAATATCGAACCGTTCGTTGGCAGACGCCTTCAAGGCCAGAGGCTCCGCAAAGGCAGCGTCAGCCTCGGCCTGGGTCAGATACCCAGCCGCGGCCATGGCCTGCAAGGTGATGCCCTGGCGTTCTTTGGCAATTTCTGGGTTGTCAAAGGGGTTGAGGGCGGGATAGTTGGGGATGGCCGCCAGCATGGCCGCCTCGGCCGCGTCCAACTCTGCGCTGCTCTTGCCAAAATAGACCTGGCTGGCCGCCTCCACCCCATAGGCCAGGTTGCCATAAAAATTATAATTCAAGTACCATTCCAGGATCTTCTCCTTGGGGTACTTGCGGGTCACCTCCATAGAGAGGATCACCTCTTTGATCTTACGCGCATAGCTCTGCTGGGTGCGCTCCTCCACCGGGATGACCACATTCTTGATCAACTGCTGGGTGATGGACGATCCACCCTGCACCGACCCACCCTGGATATTGGAGTAAAAAGCGCGGAAAAGCCCCCGCACATTGATGCCCGGATTGTCCCAAAAGTTGCGATCTTCCAAGGCCACCGCAGCGTTGGTGATCCACGGGGAGATCTCATCCAGGGGCAGATAGGTGCGGTCCCCCCGGAAGGGCCGGGGGTCCACGCTCTCATAGAGCAGATATTCGCCCGTGCGGTCATAGATGCGCACGGTCTGGAACTCTTCCTGTTGCAGCTCGATCACGCTGGCATCGGGCAACTGTTGGGCATAGAAGGAATAGATGCCCAGGGCCGTGCTGGTGCCCGTGGCAATCGCCCCGCCCACCAGCACAATCAACAGCAAGGCCACCACGGCCAGGGCCTGGAAGGTCCACAGCCACGGACGGGGCCGTTTCTCCACCGCCCGCTGCCGCCGCCGCCGCTTGATCAAGATCTGCTTCAAATTCTGATCGTGTCGATCCGTACGCTGCATAAAACACAACTCCCCAAAACAGGATAACGGGGAGACAGCCAAAGCCGTCTCCCCGGCAAAAACAGAACTATTTTATCACCTCGCCAGGGAAAGACCCAAGTTGCCAACGATTTTGGCAAGGATTGGGTTCCGAAGAAAGGGAAGGCAAAAGGCAAAAGGCAAAGTGCAAAAGGCAAAAGTGGTGTAGGGCCATCGTGGGTCAGGGCCAAATCAACCAATTAACCAATCAACATCACCCCTTCACCCTTTCACCCTTTCACCCTTTCACCCGCTCACCCCTTCACCCGCTCCACAACCAAAACATGACTCAGCCCCAGCGCGGCCAGGGGTGTCTGTTCCAGGGCATAGGTGATGCGTCGGATCCATTTGCCCAAGCTAGGGCGGCGATAGACGATGTTGTCGTAGCCTGGGTAGATCTGGGTGTGGTGGAGGATGCGTACGGGCTGGCCGTGGAAGAGGTGGCGCAGGCCAGATGCAGTATACGCCCGCACATGAGGGGCCAAATGGTTGCGCAGAGGATTCGGCAGATAGTTGATCAGGGGCGTGTTGCCAAAATGATAGACCCCTTGCCAATAGTGGCCGTGGGTCTCGAAGGGATAGAGGCGGTTGGGCACAAAGATCACCGCCCGGCCGCCGGGACGCAGCACCCGGACAATCTCGGCCACGGACTGGGCGTCGTCCTGCACATGCTCCAGGACTTCGTGGCTCAGGATCAGGTCAAAGCTGGCGTCCGCATAGGGCAGGGCCTCGCACACGGCCAGGCCCAGCCCGGCCCCCGGCGCGGTCTCCACGGCCAGGCGCAGATGCTCCGGCTCGATGTCCATGCCGTGGACCTGGCCAAAGTGGGGCTGCAAAGCCCGCACATACATGCCCGTGCCGCAGCCATCCACCAGGGCGCGTTCCATGCGGTCCGGTGCCCAGGCCAGGATCATGGCCAGCCGCCGCGCCTGCCCGGCCCGCCACACAAAGCTGGGGTTGCCCCGCAAGGCCGCCCGCTCCCCGTGCAGATCTGAGACGGTCCCGGTCATTTTTCCCCCACGTGGATAGCCACTGTGCCAAACATTTTTGTGACATAGAAAACGTTCTTCAACCCCACAAACTCCATGCGTCGCTGCAATTCGTCCGGCGCGGCGAAGGCGACCGTGCTATGGGGCAAATAGGTGTAGGCGTCTCTGGCCCCACTGATCAAGCCGCCGATCAGGGGCACAATATTGAAAAAATAGAACTGAATAAACGGTCCCAGCAGGGTAGTGGAGGGCGGGGTGATCTCCAAACAGACCACCTTGCCGCCGGGCACAGTCACCCGGCGCTGCTCGCTCAAGGCCTGGTTGAGGTCGGTGACATTGCGCAAGAGGAAGCCGCTGGTCACGGCGTCAAAGACATTGTCTGCATAGGGCAGGGCCAGGGCATCGGCCTGGGCAAAATGCACCGTGCGGCCCGGCACCTTGCCCACCCCGTGGGCCATCATTTCATAGGTGAAGTCGCTGCCCATTGCCGTCATGCCAGGGCGCAGGGCCAGGGCTTCGTAGGCGATGTCCCCGGTGCCAGTGCCCACATCCAGCAGGCGGCCACGGGGGGGCAGGGCGCAGAAGCCCAGCATCTCCTTGCGCCAGCGCTGATCCTGCATCCCGGTCATCAACCGGTTCATCAGGTCATAGGTGGGCGCAATCTCGGCGAACATTTGGTTGACGTAGGTTGATTTTGTTTCTGGTGTCGGCAGTGCGGTCATAAGGTTTAGCATCGTGGGTTGGGTAGTGTTACGAGATGGTTTCCAATCGAGAACTGGGCAGAACAACTCCAATCAATTCTTGGTGATGTCGGTTCACGGGAAGAAGAGTCGATTTAACCAAGAAATGAGGCGGTCAACCTGGGCTACATCGGGATCAAGATACCGGGCTGTGATGCTTGTGCCCAAAGGTTTACCGGGTTCAGCTTGCCACGCTAACCATGTATGGATGAGAGCCTTGGGGTGGCTGAGTTGGCCGAATCGTTTTTCGTCTTCAGGAATGGTTGCGACACTGGCGGTGACATGTTCAAAGAGACGTGACTCCGCTGGGATCAGAAATCGCAGGAAGTCCTCCAAAATACCCTGGCTTTGGTTGTTGGGCATAATCCAAATGCCTACTCGGGGTATCAATGCATCAATTGGGGGATCGAAAATCGATCCCTCCGGCGATGGCGTTTCTGTCACATTCTGGTAGCCGAGATGGATGAGCATGTTTCGCAGTGACTGCCAGCGTGATTGGAGATCTACATCCGCATCAATCACAATCCCGACTATATCGCCATCCTCACTGGCTTTCAGCCGGACAGGAATGCTTTCCAGCAGGTTGTCGACGCCCCCGTGTTCTTTGATGGCATCCAGTTGAGGCACATTGCGATTGCCACACAAGTGCTTGAGGACATGCTCATCATCAATCCCTTCAACCAGCAAGATCCTTTTCGTTGACATATCAGCGCACCTCGATTTGATCACGAGTGGCGATGGCCAACTCATCTTCGGAGAAAAGCGTAGGCAGGATGTCATCGCCTTTGCGAGATAAGCGAATCAGCAGCCCTTTCTCTGAATCCTCGTTTGCGGCTTGCTGGAACGCTTCGATGGCATCCCAACTGTGAGATGTGGCCACAACTTGTATGTTGAGTTCGTGGGCGACTTTGAAAATTAATCTCCAGACTTTCAGGTAGGCGCTATAGTGCAATCCGCTTTCGATTTCATCGATAAGCAGTATCCCATTTTGTGCGTTGACCAATGCCAACGCCAGACCAAACATGCGGTTCATGCCCTCGCCCAGGCTACGCAAAGGGATGGGCGCATCCTGATGGGCAATTTTTACAAACGGGACTCTATTCCTGGAATAGCCTTCGTCCCCTACCAAATTCACCCGCTGGACTTCCGGTGCAATGAAACGTAGGGAGGCAAGCACATCATCCTCCAAGGAGGTCAGTGCAATTGAGTCCCAGAATTCTGAGATCTGTTTTGAATCGAGACCATTAGCGGGCACCAAAACGGCTGGAATGCCCTTTGGCTCAAGGGTGCGAGCCAAGCGCCGTTCCAGTAGGAGATCAAGGCGTTGCACTGAGGGTTCCATGTCGCCATCTTGGATTCTTAATCCAAGAATTGGACTTTCCCCAGCATTGTATTCATCTGGATTGACAGGAAGCATGTCCCGACGTCCGCTCTCGCTCGACTTCACGACATACCAGCCGATGTTGATCGAAAGTAGCTTCTCGCTGGTTATGCCGGGGCCGATTTCGATTGGCTCTAGTGGCACGCGGGTATCTTTACGCCCGAAATAGAGGTATTTGAAGGCGAGCGCTTGATCCTCCGTTACATTTTCATTGCCCTGTTGTAACCCGCGCATCTCATCTCGGGATGTCAAAATCTGGATAAGCGCCGAACCGGTCCCACGACGGGCGTATACCCAAAGGGCTTCCAGTAGACAGGATTTTCCTACATTATTCTTTCCCGTAATCAGGTTGACACGCGCTAGACTTGGGATGTGTAGCTCTCGAAAAGCGCGAAAATGGCGAATGGTGAGAGAGTCTAATAGGTAAGTATTCACAGATAAACTCCTCTTATGACCAACTGATGCATGTGATTCTGTTTGAAAATGATGCGAAGCTGACTACATTTGAGTATTTGAGTCGAATTTGAGTTTCATGCACAGGTCGAGCATTTTGTTTCCGTCATCCCTTCACCCGTTCAGCCCTTCAGCTTTTCCAATAGTCATACTCAATCCCCCGGGCCGTGGCCGCGGCGACGGCGGGACCGTAGAGACGATCCAGCACGTGCAAAGCCATGTCGATGCCGGCGCTGACCCCGGCGCTGGTGATGATCTCGCCTTCATCCACCCAGCGTAGGTTTTCCCGCACGTCCAATTCCGGGAAGTCCATACGCAGGCGGTCGATGCTGCCCCAATGGGTGGTGACCGCTTTCCCGGCCAGCAATCCCGCCTTGGCCAGCAGAAAACTGCCTGTGCAGACGCTGGTGGTGAGGCTCACCTGCCCAGCCCGCTGGCAGATCCAGGCGATCAGCCGCTGGTTGTGGATGGCCGTGCGGGTGCCCTGTCCGCCGGGGATCACCAAAATATCGGCCTGGGGACAACTCTCCAGCGAATAGCTGGGAATCACCACCAGCCCATTGCGACAGATGATGGGGTCATCCTGCTCGGCCACGGTGAAGACCTCCATCAGTCGATTCGGGCTGTCCGGGCTGGGTCGGGCGGCGCTAAAGACTTCAAAAGGGCCGGCAAAGTCTAACAATTCCACGCCGTCAAAGAGCAAAATGGCCACCCGGTTGATGGCGGGTGTTTCTTCAGGTTCGGGTTGTTGCATGGTTATGGTTTTGCCCCTGTTCTGGTCACTGTCAAGCCACCCCCTCCCAGCCTCCCCCAGGTTGGGGGAGGAGCCGGATCGTCGTAGACCGAATGGCCGTTACGCTTGAACGGTTCCCTCCCCAATCCTTGGGTTGAGTAGGCCGAATGGCCGTATCGAAACCTGGGGAGGGGTAGGGTGGGGTTTGACCTAGCCCACCCGCTGATTCAACCAGGCCGCTAGATCGCCGAGAGGCTTCTCCCGGTCCAAGTCGTTGTGCAGCTCGTGGAAATGGTCCGGGTAGAGATAGAGTGTCTTGTCCGCGGCCAGGAGATGGCGGAAAAACTTCTGGGTCAACGATGGCATCACCAGGCGATCCTGCATCCCCTGCATCACCAAAATGGGCAGGGTGATTCTGTGTATGGCCTTGGGCCAGTCGGCCTGGGCTGCCATCATCTCTGTGGCCCAGCGGGCGGTGACAAATCGATTGCCCAGTGGATCTGTGCCAAATTCGGCGATGATTTCCGGGTCGCGGGAGACCGGCTCGCTGCCCCGATTGTCAATGGTAAAGGTAGGATAGACCCTGGACATGACTTGGAGCAGGGTCAACAGCCCTCGCCCCACCCGTCCGCCGGGGACGCCCAAGGCTGGGGAGCCGATGATGGCCAGATCCACCGTGGCCCCATATTGTTGCAAATAGTGAATGGCGATCAGCCCGCCCATAGAATGACCATACAAGGTTAGGGGTTGTGCGCCTCCCTCGGTCCGGGCCAGGGCCACCGTGCGTTTGATGTCCAGCAAATAGTCGGCAAAGTGGTTGACATGGCCCGGCTTGCCCCCGGATCGCCCAAAACCCCGGTGATCCTGGGCATAGCAGGCGTAGCCCTCGGCCAGCAGCCGCCGCACCAGGTTCAAATAGCGTCCCCCATGCTCGCCCAGCCCGTGGACGATCACCACTGTGCCCCGCCTGGCAGCTGTGGCGGGCAGCCAGCGCCGGTAGAAAATGGGCACGCCGTCTTCCCCCGCAAAGGTGCCGTCATGATAGTCGGCAAGTCCCGCCAAGGCATATTTGGGATTGTCAATCGAGCGCGGAATTGAGGTTGAAGCCATCGTCGCTACAAGTCCTTCATGCGTTTACGACGGGAATCCTGTGCGCCGTCATCGCTCCATCATCCAGGGGAATATCAGCGTATCTTAACAGATTTGACCTCAATCGTCATATTCGAGATAAGATATTCCCCGCCGCACCCTTCTCCCCCATCCCGGAAGGGGCCAACAAATCTCCGCAGACGCGCCAAGAACCGGCCTTTTCCGGGATGATCTCTTCGCCCAAAGATCTTCCGGGAAAGGGCCGGTTCGATTTTGGGTTGAGTTCGTCGTGTTGGCCCATTCCCGGAAGAGGCCCAGCAGGGGGGCATTTCGATCCCACCCGAAATTTTGGTTTTCTCCCCAATCCAGGTACCCTTACCCAGATCCAGATGAACCCAACCTGGCCTAGCCAGAACCAAAAAGATTTACCACAAAGATCACAGAGAACACAAAGATTTCAAAAGAATAAATCCCTCTTTGTGTTCTTTGTGTTCTTTGTGTCCTTTGTGGTAAAAATTCTTGCACAAAAAACAAGGATTTCGCTGGTTAGGTACTAGCAATTTTCGGGGAGCGTGCCCCGAAAATGAGGCCCCTATCGGGGCAGTTGACA
>JAGNDO010000100.1 GCA_018003515.1 Caldilineaceae bacterium | reverse complement strand
GGGAGGAGTTGAACCTCCGACCAAAGGTTTAGGAAACCTCTGCTCTATCCACTGAGCTACAGGGACCGGGTTGGCCTCAGGACGAATTCAGATCCAGAGGGAAAAATAGCACAGGTGGGGGGAATCGTCAAAGGAAATGGGGGGCAAATTCCAGGGCTGCGGTCCCAATGCGCTGGATGTGCGTGAGATTGTTGGAAACAAAAGGGGCAATCCCGGAAAGGGCCAGTTCCTCTTGGGTGCAGGCAGATTTGTTGGCCCTTTCCAGGATTGGGGCGTGGATCGTCCCACCTTTCCGGGAATGGGCCAAAACCAGTCACTCAACCCAAGATCGCCCGGCCCATTCCCGGAAAGTCCAAGTGCATCAAATGCAAATTGCCCCGCGCTCGAAAACCCTATTTTCAAAAACATGCCGCCCCCCCCTTGCGCTTGGCTTGGTTGCGTTTCCGGTCTCCCATACGATATACTGGGGCGAGAAATTGGAGATACGCCATGAGCCACCCGCTATTCGATGTGACCGAATTCGCCATCGTCGCCGACTACACCCTGTTTGTCCGGTTCGACGACGATACCGCCCAAACCATCGATTTTGAGCCAGTTCTGTGCGGAAAAATGTTTGGCCCTTTGCGGGATCAATCATTTTTCCGACAGGTGCGCCTTGACCCCGAAACCAAAACCCTGATCTGGCCCAACGGCGCGGATTTTGACCCGTATGTGCTGCATGAATGGTCCCGATTCGTGGAGTCATTGGACGAGTCGTTTGGTCTTTGGGCGAATCGAGTAGCCCCGCCGGAAGATGGGATCGGTTACATGGATCAGATGCGCCGGGGAAATCGGCTTGATCAAGTTGGCTGACACTGCCGTTCAGTTTGAGACTTTCTAATACAACCCTTCCACCCCAGGATCCCAACCCCATGACCCAAATCCAAACCTTCGCCCAAGACCTAGCGGCCAATGTGGCCAAGGTGATCGTGGGCAATGAAGACGCCATCCAAACCCTGACCATTGCCCTGCTGTGCGAGGGCCATGTGCTGTTGGAGGATGTGCCCGGCGTGGGCAAGACCATGCTGGCCCGGGCCCTCTCCCTCAGCCTGGGCGTGGACTTCCGCCGCCTGCAATGTACGCCGGATCTGCTGCCTAGCGACATCACCGGGGTCAGCATCTTCAACCAAGAAAGCCGCCAGTTCCAGTTTATCCCCGGCCCGGCCTTCACCCACATTTTGCTCACGGACGAGGTGAACCGGGCCACGCCTCGCGCCCAGGCCGCCCTCTTGGAGTGCATGGGCGAGGGCCAGATCACCGTGGACGGGGAGACCCGCCCCCTGCCCCGGCCCTTCCTGGTCATCGCCACCCAGAATCCCATCGAATACGAGGGCACCTTCCCCCTGCCCGAAGCCCAACTGGACCGCTTTCTCTTCAAGCTGCGCCTGGGCTATCTGACCACGGCCCAAGAGAGCGCCATGCTGGTCAACCTGGGCCGCCAACACCCCATCGACACCCTGGGCCAGGCCGTGGATGGCATGAGCCTGCCCGATCTGACCCGGCAAGTGTGGGCCGTGCAGGTGGAGGAAAGCCTGCGCACCTACATCGTCACCCTGATCCAGGCCACCCGCACCCACCCGGACCTGGCCCTGGGGGCCAGCCCTCGGGGATCCCTGGCCCTGTACCGGGGCGCGCAGGCACGGGCCGCGGTCCTGGGCCGGGACTATGTGCTGCCCGACGACATCCAGGCCCTGGCTCCCCTGGCCCTGCCCCACCGCTGCATCGTCAAGCCCGAAAGCGCCCTGCGCGGCCGCACCGCCGAACAGATCATCGCCGAGGTGGTGGAGAGCGTGGCGTTAAATTTAGAGTGATTGGGGATTAGGGATTGGGGATTGGGGATTGGGCTAGAGACGCCCCGCTCCCCAATCCCCAATCCCCAATCCCCAATCCCCAATCCCCAACCCCAAATCAACTATGAACAACATCTTTCCAATGCTTATCTTCCTCATGGCCCTGGCGGTCTTTTTGCGCTTGGACTGGATCTATTATCTGGTCTATGTGTTGGGGGGGACGTGGATTTTTAGCCATTGGTGGGTGCAGCGCAGCTTGGCCCAGATCACCGTGATCCGCCATGCGCCGGAGCAGGCCTTTTCCGGCGAGACGGTGAACGCCCGCATGGAGTTGGTCAACCGCAGTTGGCTGCCCTTGCCCTGGCTGCGCATCCAGGAGGCCGTGACCAACGAGTTGAAAAGCACAGATCACTACCAACGCATCATCACCCTGGGCGGACACAGCCGCACCCAGGTGAACTTTGAACTCTATTGCCGCAAACGGGGCTACTATCCCCTGGGGCCGGTCACTTTGCGCACGGGGGATCTCTTCGGCTTTGCCGAGAGCGACTGGACCGAGAACAGCCCCCGACACATGACCGTCTACCCCCGCGTCCTGCCCATCAGCGCCTTGGGGCTGGACAGCCGGGCCCCCTTTGGCTCTTTGCGCAGCCAGCAACGGCTCTTCCAAGACCCCACCCGCATGAGCGGGGTGCGGGCCTATGCCGCCGGGGACAGCCTGCGCCACATCCACTGGAAGGCCAGCGCCCGGGAAGATCAGCTCCTTGTTAAAAAATTCCAGCCCGCCATTGCCCTGGATGTGATGCTGGTGTTGGACCTGAACCAGGCCGCCTATCCCTTCAAACGGGCGGTGACGGCCAGCGAATGGGCCATCGAGATTGCGGCCTCCGTGGCCAGCTATATCACCGAGCAGCGCCAGGCCGTGGGGCTGATCAGCAACGGCACGGACCCCCTCTCCGGCCAGGACGCCGCGGCCATTCCCGCGCGGGCGGGCCGGGGCAACTTGATGAGCGTGCTTACCCTGCTGGCCAGGGTGCAGACCCAACACGTGGAGGCCTCTCTGGGCCGCTGGCTGCCCCCCCATCTGCTGGATCTCTCCTGGGGCAGCACCTTGGTGGTGGTGACGCCCCGGCTGGACGAAGAGAGCCTTTGGATGTTGCACGGTCTCAGCCGCCGGGGATTGACCGTGGTCTGCCTGATCTGCACGGGCCAGGAGAAGCTGGCAGATCTGCGCAGCCGGGCCAAGCGTCTGGGCATCCAGATCCACCCCACCCTCTACGAAGATCAGTTGACCGGGGCCAAAACTGCCGCCCGACCGGGAGGTGCCTTATGAACCCGGAACAGAGCAAACCGACCCCGCCCGCCGCGCCACCAGATCGCGCCCGATCCATTCGCTATGACGAAGCTTGGAACAGTTCCACACTACGTCCCATTTTAATCGCCGTATTGGTTGTCTGTTTAGATGTAGGCATTGTGGAAATTGTGGGTCAGGCCGCCCCTTCTCTGCCCAGGACCTATTTGCAGATGCTCCTGGCGGTCGGCGTGCTGTCGGCGCTGATGGGTGGGTATACCACGACCCTGTTGGCCCGGGCCGACCAGCGATCCCGGCGCACGGCCACCTTCCGCCTGGCGGAGATCGGCATCATTCTGCTCAGTTTGCGTCTGATGGTCTGGGTGATCCTGGACAGTTGGCCCAGTTTGGATCAGATGTTGCTGCTGCCCTTGGAAACGTTGATCACCGGGGACTATTTCTTGGCGGCGACGGTGGCCTTTGCCTCGTGGATCTTCGCCAACCTTTTCACCGCAGATTTCACCCAGATGGCCTTGCAGCCGGATGAATTGCTGGAGAGCGAGGCCGCCCACAGCCTCTCCCGGCATAGTGACCGCCCGGCTATGGCCGCCTATCTGCGGGGCAGCAAGGCGGATCGGGCCGAGTATGTGGACCGGTTGGAGATCGTGCGTCGCTTTGCCGGGCGCTGGATCTTTGGCGCGGTGCTGCTGATGATCATGACCGCGGCGGCCCGCTATGGGGTTCCCCAAAATGGGCTGATGGCCCTGACCCGCCAAAATATCAACCCCAGCGTGATGGTGGCCGCGGTGGTCTATATCCTGGCCGGGTTGATCCTGATCAGCCAGGGGCAGTTGGCGGCCATGCGGGCGCGTTGGGCCTTGGAGAATATTCTGGACGTGGGCAATGTCCTGCGCCGCTGGCCGATCTATGCCACCTTGCTGATTTTGGGCATGGGGATCATCGCCGCGCTGCTGCCCTTTGGCGGCACCTTCCGTCTGGCCCAGATCCTCAATTTCATTTTTTCCATGTTCCAGGCCCTGATCAGCGCCTTCCTGACCCTCTTTTTTCTCTTCCTCTCTCTCTTTCTGGGCAAAGAGACCGAAGAGCCACTGCCCCCCACGCCGGAGCCGCCAGCCCCGTTTGTCATGCCCGACCTGCCCCCTGCCGTGACCGGCCCGCCCCTGATCCCGCCCTGGATGGGCGGGGCCGTCTTCTGGATTCTGACCGGGCTGCTCCTGGGCTATGCGGCCCTCATCTATCTGCGCGGGCGAGGGGTCAGCCTGGGCTGGCTGGCTCCCCTGTGGGCGCGGCTGCTGAAGATGTGGCGGGAGATGTGGCAGGATCTGCGGGGCTGGCAGCGCACGGTGGCGGCCAACCTGGCCCGCCGTCGGGCCGAAAGCAGCGGGGAGGGGGCCAGCTTCCCCGGTCGCCTGCGGCGCATGTTGGGCCGCATCTCCCCGGAAGAAGAGGTGCGCTACTACTATCTGGACACCCTGGATCGGGCCGAGGCCCAAGGCACCCCCCGCCGCCCCGGCGAAACCCCCACCCGCTATGCGCCCCGGCTGCAAAGCGTCCTGGCCAGCTCGGATACGACAGAGGCTGCCCCGGTTCCAGACGGGTCAAAAACGCCGCCTATCTCCGCCCAAACGGCGTCCGATCTCACCGCCGCCTTTGAGTCAGTCAAATATGGGGCCAAACCCATCGCCGCCGCCGAGGCCTCCCGCATCAAGCAGTTATGGGAAGCGGTGAAGGCGCGGTTGAGTTTGCAGTAGGCGCTGTAACCATTCACGCCCCTCTACCCCCCTAGTACAGCCGGGCGTAAACAGGTCCGGGAAATGCTGCTCTAGCCGGGTCCGTGACCCGGCGGGTCTGCCGAAGAAGCTCCTGGAAAGCACCCGCCGGGTCACGGACCCGGCTAGAGCACATAAAACCCGGAGTTATTTACGCCGTCGTGTACTAGTGTCCTGTCACCGCTGATTTGATGGATTGTGGAGTCGGGCATCCTCAGATGCCCGCCGTTCGCATCTGAGGATGCGAACTCCTCAATTCCATCATTTGAACGTTGACGGGACACTAGTGTTCTGTCACCGCTGATTTGATGGATTGTGGAGTCGGGCATCCTCAGATGCCCGCCGTTCGCATCTGAGGATGCGAACTCCTCAATTCCATCATTTGAACGTTGACGGGACACTAGCCCCCCAACCTTGGGGGGAACTGTCCACGACCTCCCCCAGAATTGGGGGCCGGGGGACGTGAACGCCTTCTACAAACCGTAGAACTTGACATATTTCACACGCTTACATCCTGCTTGACGTTCCCCCATTGACTTGCTATAATAATGATGAAACTGGCGTTGTTTCTTGATACAGCGTCCGATCAACCTCGAATACAACACGATCTTCACATCGTGTCCACCGAATCGCCCAAACTCAACCACCGCCCCCAGGCGAACGAATGTCGCTCAGATGGGGGCCAATCAATGCCTATACTCTGTCCACCATCTATCATCCACCGTTCACCTTCCCAACCCCATCTGCGGGGGAGACTATTCTATGGCCGATCTCGAAACCCAGAAGCCGGATCCGAAAGGGTCCACCCAGGCTGAGAACGCCCAGCCTGTCGTTGACAGTCGCCCCATCCAGGCCAAGGCCCAGTCCCAGGCCGAAGCCGATATGGATCTGTTTGAGCAATTCCTGGACGCCAGCGACGATCTCTATTTGCCGGAGCGGGGCGACCTGCGGGAGGGCATCATCGTCGAGCGAAGACCCGGCGAGATGCTGGTCAACATCGGCATCAAGCGGGATGGAATTGTGCCCCAATCCGACCTGGCCCGCTTGGATCCCGACTTTGTGGCCACCCTGGTCGAGGGTCAGACCGTCGATGTGCTGGTCAGCCGTTCGGCGGAGGATGATGACAGCCCGTTGCTTTTGAGCATCTCCGAGGCCTTCCAGCGCAAGGATTGGCTGCTGGCCGAGCAACTCCTGGAGTCCGGAGCCATCACCGTGCGCGAGGTGATCGGTTATAACAAGGGCGGCATGTTGGTGGACTTTGGCCACCTGCGCGGCTTTATCCCCGCCTCCCATTTGGTCAACCTGCCCCGCAACCTGAACGAAGACCAGCGCCGCATCGAGATGGAAAAGCGCATCGGTGAGAAGCTGCCGGTCAAGGTGATCGAAGTGGCCCGCCGGCGGCGACGGCTGGTCCTCTCCCATCAGTTGGCCGAGCGGGAATATCGCGCCAACCGCAAGGAAGAGCTGTTCAACAACCTGAAAGTGGGCGACCAGGTCGAGGGTGTGGTGCGCAGTATGCGTCCCTTTGGGGCCTTTGTGGACATCGGCGGGGCCGACGGTCTGCTGCATGTGAGCGAGATCGGCTGGGCCTCCGTGGGCCACCCCCGAGACGTCCTGACCGTGGGCGACATCATCCAGGTGGAGATCCTGAGCCTGGATCCGGAACGCAGCCGGATTGCCCTCAGCCGCAAGCGGCTGTTGAGCAATCCTTGGGACAGCGTGGAAACCCGCTATCTTTCCCACGCCATCACCAAGGCCACCATCACCCGGGTGGTGGACTTCGGTGCCTTTGCCGAATTGGAACCCGGTGTGGAGGGGCTGATCCACATCAGCGAGCTGGCCGACATCACCGTGGCCGAGCCGCTCAAGAGCGTGCGTACGGGCGATGTGGTCCCGGTCAAAGTTCTGCGGGTGGATGCCCGTCGCCAGCGCATCGGCCTCAGCCGCCGCCAGGCTCTGGGCACCGTGGAAGCTGCGGAGATCATCGAGCCGGTGGCTGAACCGGTGGCTAAAGTCGTGGCCGCAGCCAAACGACCAGTCGGCAGCGTTGAGCCAATCATCGTAGAAAGCACCGCTGAAATTCCGAAAAACGAGACCGCAGACGAGGCTTCTGACGAAGACGGGGAAGGCTGATCCCGTTTCGCCCGGCAGACAAATAGACTTTAGGCGGGTGGTGCCGGCGTGTAGATATACGCCGGCACCACCCGCTCTGTTTTTGGATCGCTTTGTAGAGAAGGAACTTTTTGCAGACCGTGGGCTGGTTGCGTATAATAGGGGACGGACAAATGATTGTTTGTCCAGAATTCGTTATAACAAAGTTCGGCATCACGTTGGTTGGCATTCGGGCAAGCCCGATCTGCGAACCTCACAATCCCTGAGGAAGGGGGTGAAACATATGAGCGTAGATCTACGACCGGGCGAGTCCCAAGAGAGTCTGCTGAAGCGATTCCGCAAAGCCGTCTCCGAGTCCCGTATCCTGCCCATTGTGCGACAGAAGCGCTGGTTTACATCCAAGAGCGAAGTTCGCCGTATCAAGAAGCAGAAAGCCATCCGCAAAGCGCAACGTGGCCCCATTGTCAAGGGACCGCGCGTTCCAGGTGCAGCCGGTGCTGGCAATAGCCGTGGCGGTAGCAGCAGTGGTGGTCCTGGCGGCAACCGTGGCGGTGGTTACAGCGGCGGCGGTAACAGTGGCGGTGGGTATAGCGGTGGCGGCAACAGCAGATAAGCTGGCAACCTCCAACCTTTTCACCCGTTACGAATCAACGGCCCAAATCTGTTGCACTTTCAAGGGGGTAACCCAGGTTTCCTGTGGTTACCCCTTTTGACAGGCAAAGCACTCAGCAGAGCGGGCCGCCGATACCATGTACAAAATCAAGTAACCATTCACTCTCCCGCCCCCCTGACCCTCCAACTTTGGGGGGAATGTCCACGACCTCCCCCAGAATTGGGGGTCGGGGGGCAGAGAGCGTGTGAACGGTTACAAAATGAGTGTCCAGGGAGCGTAAAGTATGGGGCCGATATGTGGCACCGACCCTGATGTAGCAAAATAGAAGGAGCAGAGCGAGAAAAATTTATGCCAACTGATGAAGAATTCGTATTTGAGGGTAAAATAACTGAACCCTTGCCCAACGCCATGTTCCGGGTAGAGTTAGAAAATGGACACAATGTCCTGGCCTATCTATCCGGCAAGATGCGCAAGTATTATATCCGGGTTCTCCTGGGTGACCGGGTGCGGGTAGAGATGAGCCCCTACGACCTGACCAAGGGCCGCATCATCTATCGGTACCGTTCCTAGGGGACTGAGCCTCCTGTGTAGGCAGCGTGCGTCTCCGTCATGGACGTTGGCGGCCGTTGTTTGCTTGCAGATAAGCCACATCAAGGCCAAATTCGGGCTTGACCTATTGGATCGAAAAAGCGGGGGGCTTCCCCCGCTTTTTGTATACCCATCTTTATTATGCCAAACTGGATTATGCCAAACTGGCGTGGCGGTCTATGGCCAGACGGGCCACCTCCTGCTCCGCCGGGAAGGTGAGCTGATCTGCGGCTGCAACCAACTCCACCCACATGGGGTTGAACTGACCGGCGTCAGAATTGCTGCGCTTGACCAATTGCCCCGACCCCAGGTCCATCAAGAAATAATGCTCATCCCGCACATAATGCATCTCCTTGTGATCGAAGATCACCGTGCGGTTGCCCAGATCGGCCAAGATCACCAGATCCCCATAGCCGGATTCCTCGGCGGTCTCGCGCAGGGCGGTCTGCTCTGCGGATTCCCCCTCCTCAATATGCCCCTTGGGCAGGCGGATCTCCTCCCGACCCGGACGGTCCAGCAAAAGCATGAAGCCTTTGTGGATCACCACACCGCCAGCGGCGTAGTAGCGACGTTCGGGCAGATTTGCATTACCGTTGTTGATTTTTTCCATTTTGTGGCTCCACGTTTAATGGTCCTGGTCTGGGTGGCTAGATTCTAGTTGGCTTGTGTGGCAGGGGGCACCGACAACCACGGTGCGGAAGGAGTGTGGCCTCAGGCGGCGCGCACCAAAAGCATTTGCGCCAGGTCTTGGCCCAGGATATGACGCTGGGTCGGATGGCCATTGTCCAGCAGATCCACGCTCACCGGCCCGTTGAAGGGGCCAATTTCCATCAACTTGATCGTGCTGCCTGGCATCAGCCCTAGACGGGCCAAATAGCGCAGCACCCTGGCATCCCGAGAGATGACCCGGTGCAATGTTCCGGCGTGTCCGGGGGCAAGCTCCACCAGGTTGAGGGTGGGGGTCTCCACCATGTGGCCATCCACGCTGGGGATGGGATCACCGTGGGGGCAGTGGGTGGGGTAGCCGCACAAGGCATCCATGCGGCTTTCAAAGGCGCTGCTGACTGCATGTTCCAAGCGGTGAGCCTCGGTGTCCACCTGATCCCAGGTAAAGCCCATGGTTT
Source organism: Caldilineaceae bacterium (assembly GCA_018003515.1). GTDB lineage: Bacteria > Chloroflexota > Anaerolineae > Caldilineales > Caldilineaceae > JAGNDO01. Next base: position 8,762 of record JAGNDO010000100.1, on the reverse strand, counting down.
GGATCAAAAAGACTTCAAGCAGCCGATGACGGCGGATCAATTGCAGCGCCGCCAGCCGCCCCTGATCGGTCAGGTTCACCCCATCCACACTGGAACGCTCCACCAACCGGGACTCCTCCAGCCGCTTGAGCATGCTGCTGGCCGCCGGGGCGGACACGTTCATCCGCTCGGCCAGGGCCGAGGTAGTCACCTTGTCCAGGCTGTCACCCAATCGATAGATAGCGGCCAGATAGTCCAACATGCCGTCGGTTGTCAGGCCACAAAAGGTCTGCATTGCTTATCCTGTCTTGAATTTTTATGATCCGGTTCAAAATAACTCGATCCCGATTATATGCGTTGCGCCCAGGTGTGTCAAAAGCGCAATGATTTCTGACGTAGCCGTTCACCCCCTCGGCCCCCCGGCCCCCAATTCTGGGGGAGGCGCTGGACAGTCCCCCCCAAAGTTGGGGGGCTAGGGGGGCGGGGAGTGAACGCTTACTTTCTGACGATTCCCCCCAAGTGGAACGCTGATTTGACCAAATTGAGTCCAGGTGAGATTTTCCTGCGCCGTTCGACATTCGATTCCACCGGTGGTAAAATTCAAGCGCAGCTTCATCCCAGCCCCACCTCCGTCACCAACGAAAGATCTTGCAATGCACACAGAGCCATCCCAAGCCACAGAGTTTAATCCAAGCCCCGATCCTGAATCCGATCAGATGCCCATCATCAACCCCGCCCCCTTGACCCTGCTGATTCGGGGCTGCGAGGCATTGGATATTCCCATCACCCCGGAGCAGGTGGCCCAGTTTGAGCGCTATTATGTGGAGTTGGTGACCTGGAACAAGAAGTTCAACCTGACCGCCATCACCGAGCATGGGGATGTGCAGAACAAGCACTTTTTGGACAGCTTGCTGGGGCTACTGGTTTTGGCCGAGGAATTGGATGAGCCGCTGCCTATGCGTCGCCCCCTGCACGCCATTGACGTGGGTACCGGGGCCGGTTTCCCTGGGGTGGCGCTCAAGATCATGTGGCCCGCCCTGCGTCTGACTTTGCTGGACGGGACGGGGAAGAAGATTCTTTTTTTGAAAGAGTTGGTAAAAACCTTGGGGCTGACCCAGGTCAATGTGGTGCAGGGGCGGGCTGAGGAGGCGGGGCGAGACGAGTCTTTCCGGGGGCAATTTGATCTGGTGACGGCCAGGGCGGTGGCCCCGTTGAACACCCTGGCCGAATATCTGCTGCCCTTTGCCCGGCGGGACGGCTATGTGCTGGCCTACAAGGGGCCGGGGGTGCCGGAGGAGTTCATGGCGGCCCGCAAGGCCATCGACCTGCTGGGCGGCGAAACCGTGCGCCTAGCCCCCATGCGCCTGCCCAACGTGGACGAGGAGCGCTTCTTGATGCTGATCAAAAAGACCCAGCGCACCCCCGCCACTTATCCGCGAGGCCAGGGATTGCCGCGTAAGAAGCCGCTGGGTTGAATAATTTAGGGTAGAGATAGAGGGTGGAGATAGAGGGTAGAGATAGAGGGTAGAGATAGAGGGTAGAGATAGAGGGTGGAGATAGAGGGTGGAGATTTGAACCTCAAAAGTAGTCTCAACCCAAATTCTCTATCTCTATCTCTATCTCTATTCCAAATAATAGGTCATGTGCTGAAAGTGGATCACCGGATCAATGTATTGCACCCGCACCGTGTCGGGCACTTGCAGGGTGATGGGCGCATAGCTGAGTAGGCTGTTGACCCCGGCCGCGATCAGGGTATCCGCCACGGCTTGACCGGCGACGGCGGGGACGGCGATGATGGCGATACGGCAGCCACACGCCTTGACCCGTTGGCCGATCATATCCGAATGCTCCACCACCATGTCACCGATGGGGCGGCCCACCTTTTCGGGATCCTGGTCAAACGCCAGCTTGATGCGAAAGCCCCGGCTCTCAAAGCCGTTGTATTGGGCCAGGGCATGGCCCAAATAGCCCGCCCCCACCAAGGCCACCGGCCACACCCGATCCACATGCAGGATCTTTTCCAACTGACGATACAGATAGTTGACGTTGTAGCCCGTCCCCTGCTTGCCAAACTCGCCAAAATGGCTGAGATCCTTGCGGATTTGGGCGGAACTGATCCCCAATCGGGTGGCCAACTCCTGGCTGGACGTGACCTCACCGCCATCATCCGCCAACAACCGTAGGGTACGCAAATAGACGGGCAGACGACCGATCACAATGTCTGGAATATTGGGGCGATCATTGTCCGACGCCGGTAGATCGGCGGGGGTGTTTCGGCTAGACATGGTGGTTGCACTCCTATGAAAAACGGGGCAGCTTGGAGATCGTTCGGATGGGGAAGGAGGTCCAAGTCGTGGCGTGAGAGTTTGTACCAAAAGTCACAAACCTTTGTAAAGTATATCACAAACGCCAAAGGTCAAGCAATCCCCTGACATAAAAACAAACACCCCTGCTCACCCTGCCCCCCGGCCCCCAATTCTGGGGGAACTGTCCACCATCTCCCCCAGAATTGGGGGCCGGGGGGCAGTGAGCATGAATGATAAAGCACCATTACCCACGGTCCATCCACTCATTTCGGAGAATCCCATGCAATTTGCACTGATGATCGAAGGCCAAAACGGCCTGACTTGGCCCCGCTGGCAGGCTATTGCCCTGGCCGCGGAGGAACTGGGCTTTGCCGGCCTCTATCGTTCGGACCACTTCACCAACGCCAACCCGCCGGACAAGGAGTCTTTGGAGTTATGGACCTCCTTGACCTGGCTGGCCAGCCATACCCAACGGATTGAGTTTGGCCCAATGGTCTCGCCGGTCTCCTTTCGTCATCCGGTCTTCACCGCCCGCATGGCCAAGGATGTGGACGATCTCTCCGGCGGGCGGCTGACCCTGGGCGTGGGCGCGGGCTGGCAGGAACGGGAACACGCCAAGTTCCACTTCGACCTGCTGGATCTGCCCGCCCGCTTTGATCGCTTCGAGGAGGGGCTGGAAATCATCACCCGGCTGCTCCAAGACGAAGAACCGGTCACCTATGCCGGACGCTATTATGCCTTGGACGAGGCCATCTTGCTGCCCCGATCCCAGCGGCCCGGCGGTCCGCCTATCCTGATCGGCGGCAACGGGCCGAAACGTACCCTGCCCTTGGTGGCCCGCTTTGCCCAGGAATGGAACGCCGTTTATGTGACGCCCCAGGTCTTCGCAGGGTTGAACGCCCAGTTGGATGATCTGCTACTGGCAGCGGGCCGTCAACCCAACGACGTGCGCCGTTCGCTGATGACCGGCCTGGTCTTTGGGCGCACAGACGCGGAGCTACAGTCCCGGCTGGATGGGCGAGACCCGGTGGCCCTGCGGGAGCAGGGCCTGGTGGTGGGCACCCCGTCCCAGGTGGCAGAGCAAGCCGCCGCCCTGGCCGATGCCGGGGTGGAACGGCTCCTGTTGCAGTGGATGGAGTTGGATGATCTGGCGGGGGTGGCGGCGTTGGCGGAGACGGTCATGGCCTGACAATCTGTAGGGGTTTGGGTGGGGATGGGATGGCGTACGGGCACGATATATCGTGCCCGTACGCCATCCCATCCCCACCCAAACCCCTACTTTTTCTGCCACCCCACCACCCGTGTGTACACCCCCACCGCCAACACCAGACAGATCAGGATGGCGATCATGGTGACGACCGGGCCGGTGGATTCGAAGAGTTGGCCGATGATGTAGGGGACGGTCATGCTGCCCAGGCTGGCACCGACGAAGAACCAACTGGTGACTTGACCGGTGATGGGCATACGCCGCTCGGCCAGAGAGAGGGTGGTGGGGAAGACCGAGGCCATGAAGAGCCCGGCCCCGATGCTGCCCACCCAGGCCACGGTGAGGCTGGCGGGGTAGACCAAAATCAGCCCCACCGCGGCCATGCAACCCAGCAGATCCACCAGCAAGATGGTGCGGGGCCGGAAGCGGGCGGCCAGGGGGATGGCCAGCAGCCGTCCCACGGTCAACGCCCCCCAGAAGCCGGAGGTGAGGTAGGCGGCCGCGGCCGGGGTGGCCAAGCCCAGGGCCACAGCATAGGTGTAAATCCAGCCACCGAAGCTGATCTCCGCCCCCACGTACAGGAAAATAAAGAGGGCGATCAGCGCCACCAATGTCGGGCTTGCCGGCTTGGCGGCGCTATCCTTTTCCACCACATCCTGGTTAACCGGGCTGGGCTGCCGAGCGATGTAGAGCACCACGGGCAGCATGAGCAGGGCCACAATCCAATAGGCCCAGGTGATGTCCCCCCCACTGCGCAACAGTACTTGCCCCACGATCAGGGGTGAAATGAACGCGCCCACGCCGTAGAAAAAGTGTAGCCCGTTCATATACGGTCCTACGTCGCCCCGATGCACCCAGACAATCAGGGTGTTGCCCCCCACGTCCACCACGCCCTCGGCCACGCCGATCAACAGGATGGCCCCGGCCAGCAGCCAGAGCAGGTTGAGGCCCGGTGCCAGGGCCATGCTGGCTACCATCCCCGCCACCATCAGCGCCATGACCGGGTGGCCGCGCATGCGGTCAAAGAGCCTGCCGCCCAGCAGGGAACCAAGCAGATAGCCAAAGGCCCGGGCGGTAAAGAGAATGCTGATCTGGCTGATGGCCGTGCCTGTATTGGCCGCCAGCCCAGAAAGCGTCGGCCCCAAGGAGGCGGAGGTGAGACCCAGGGCGATAAAAGCGGCATAGTAGCCCGCGGTCTTGCCCAGGCGGGCGCGGTGGTCGGTGGTCATGGGTGGTGCCTTTCGTGAGGAGGGTGGGAGATTTAGAGATTAGGCGATTGAGAGATTGGGTATAGCGACGGGTATTACCGAATCTCCCAATCGCCTAATCTCCCAATCTCTCTATGTTCAAAACCAAGTGGGCCAGGCCCGGAAGAGGTCGTTGATGGGATCCATGAGGGCCAGGGCGATGGCGTTGAGCAGGACGGCGTAGACGATCAGCCCTTGCCAGAGACGTCCTTGACCGGCAGCGAACTGACGTTTGAGACCCAGGGCCAGGGGGACGAGGAGTACGGGCCAGAAATCCAGGGTGAAGCGCTGGCCGTTGAGCTGCACCCAGCCGTTGTTATAATAGAAAAGGGTGGCAAGCAGCGTCAACGCCACCACCGTCCACGCCGTCCACACCAGCCGATCCCGCCGAGCAAAGAAGGCGGCCAAAACAAAAGGACTGGCCGCCAGGAGGCCGCTGCCGAAGGGGTCCAGGGCCAGCCCGCTGAGTTGGTTGGGGGCGTCAAAGCTGAGATGGAAGCCTTGGAAGAGCAGATAGGTCAGGTTGAAAAGCACGTAGGCCGGGCTGAAAAGGCCGTAGTCCTTGAAACGCAGAAGCAGAAAATCGTTGACTCTCAGATAATTGTAGCCCGTGTCCAGTGGACTGCCAAAACGGGCGGCATTGAACCAGAGATAACCCGCCCCAGCCAGGAGCAAGGGCAGCGCAAACCCGGCCAGATTGCGCCACCGGTCACGCGGACGATCCCCTCGCCTGGGGTTTTCCCACAAAGCGACGACCAAAAAGAGAGCCGTCACCAGGGTGAACTGGCGGGAGAGCATGGCCCCGGCCAGGAAGATCCCGGCCACCCAGCCCCGGCCCTGGCCCAGGGCTTCGCGGATGGCCAGCACCAAAAAGAAGACGGCCACGGTATGGGCAAAGAACCAGACGCCGTCCCCCCATTGCAGGGCGTGCCAGAGGGGGGTGCCCAGGCCAAAGGCCAGCAGCGGCCAAAAGCGCAGATCCGGCGGCAGATCAAGCTGGGCCAGGATGCGCCAGACCACGAAGAGGGTGAGGATGAAGAGGAGCAGGCTGACCGCCACCGTGTCCGTGGCTGCCGGCCCCAGGACCGCCACCACGGGCATGAGCAGGAGGGCCGGGGCGGGGGGGAAGGCGACGTAGATTTTGCCGTTCAGCACAGAGGCATCCCAGCCGTAGTCGTCAATGGCCAATTGGCCATGCAAAAAGGCGTCCGCCTGGCGCACGTAGAGGTTGTCCGTGCCGGGGTGGGACGCCATCTGCCCCCAGGCACCGAACAGGATCAGCAGCCCCAACAATGTACTCCACACGATCTGTTTTCGATTCACGCGTTAGCTCCATAAAAAGGGTTTAACGCAAAGACGCAAAGGCGCGGAGGACGCAAAGATCCTTTCTTTACGTCCTCCGCGCCTTTGCGTCTTTGCGTTAAAGAAATCTATTTCGGTTCCAGCACCAGCACATCCCCGGTAACGTTTTCCCGGCCCCAGGTCATGGGTAGAAATTCGACGGCTTGGTGACGTTCGATCAGGTCGTCATAGTGGGGGCTGAGGAGATTGCCCGACTGGCCCGTGGTGTGCATGAACTGGCTGGCGTTGAGGTCGCTCAGATCCACCAAATGGCGGTAGCTGGGCACCCAGCGCTGCTCGTAGCGAGGCTCGAAGCGCACGGGGGCCACGTTGACCGTGTAGGTGTCGCCACCGTTGGCGATCTTGCGGTCGAAGATGCGGTTGAGGGGGCTGACCTCGGTGAAGGGGTTGTGGGGATAGTAGGTGAAGTGAATGTCCCCCCACTGCCATTTAGTCATGTCGTCGCCCATGCGTTCGGTCAGATCGTCCAGGGCCGTGTCCAAGGCTTCTTGGGCGATGGCGGCGCAGTTTTCGGCGGGGAAGCTGCGCACGTTGTCGCACCACGGGCTGTCGGCCTGGGCCATGATGTCGGCCAGGAAGGTGGGATGCGCCCGGTTGGACATCTCTTCGTAGAGGCTCTTGCTCAGGTCATCCTGGAAGATGGCCGGGCCGAGCTGCATGTACCAGGCCATGTAGATGGCCGCGGCCGCGCTGTCCCCAGTGCTGGAACCGTCCCAGGCTTGCAGAAGGCCCAAGGCCTGGGCTTGTCGATTGTCCTTGGCTTCGGTGGCCAGCATCAGGGGCAGAAGTTCTTTGGCCTGCAAGCTGATCTGGTCCCCTTGGATGGCGGCCATGTCGGCCAGGGAGAGGGTTTGGCCGCCGCTGCTCATTTCTAAAAGCATTTCGGTGATGCGTTGTGCCCGATACGGGGGCGCCCACTCATTGCTGACGAAATAGGCATAGTCGGCGGGGATGGCCTTGTTGTTGGCGGTGACGATGTAGCCCACTTCGGGATTGTAGGCGTGGGGCATCTCCTCGAAGGGGATCCAGCCCTGCCATTCGTACTGGCTGTCCCAACCGGGGACCGGGGTCATGCCGTCGTGGCCCTCGGCGCGGACGGGGATGCGGCCGGGTGCGTAGTAGCCGATATTGCCCTCTTTGTCGGCGTAGACAAAGTTCTGGCTGGGAGCCACATAGTCCCGCAGGGAAGCGGTGAACTCTTCCCAGTTGGTGGCGGTGCCAGCATTGGCAAAGGCGGTGATGGTGGTGTCTGTGGCGTCCAGAGCGGGCCAGCGCAGGGCGACGGGGGATGTGGTGCCGCCGCTGACATCACTCAACAGAGGTCCATGTCGAGTGCTGCGGGCGGCCCAGCGCACGGGCTCGTCCTCGCCCTTGACCGTGATTAACTCCTCGACGATCTCCATGTCTACCCAGGCCCCATCCACCTCGTATTGGTTCAGGTTGGCCGGGTTGACCCGTTCCATGTAGAGATCCTGCACATCCGGCCCCAGGTTGGTGACACCCCAGGCGATGGAATCGTTGTGACCTGTGGCCACGCCGGGCAGACCGGGGAAGGTGGCCCCGGTGACGTGCAGGGGACCGCCCGACAATTCGACCAGATACCAGATGGACGGGATGCGGCTCCCCAGGTGGGGGTCGTTGGCGAGCATGGGTTGGCCAGTCTCCGTGCGGCTACCGGCCACCACCCAGTTGTTGCTGCCCACGTCAATGCCGCCCAGTTGCAGGTTGAGTTGCATAAAGCTATCCAGTTCCATCAAGCTGTCCGCGGTGGCTGGGACCAACTCATTGGCGGCCAGGATGGTCACGCCGCTCTGGGGATAGTCGGGCATGAGCTGGGCCGTGCGTTCCGGTCCCAGGGTTTGCAACAGGCGCACTCGGAGCAGTTCCGTGTCGAAGTTGCCCCCCAGATCATAGGCCATGAGCTTGGCCCAGGCCAGGGAATCGGCGGGCCGCCAGGGTTCGGGGGTCACGCCCAGGATGGTGAACTCCACGGGCAGGGTGTGGCCCTCGCCCAGCCAGGCATTGACCCCGGCGGCGTAGGCGTCCACGATGGCCGTGGTGCTGGGGTCCAGAGCCTCGTAGGCGGATTGGGCCATGCGATAGACGCCCAAGGTGCGCATGAATTTGTCCGTGCCCAGGGTGGCGTCGCCCAGCATTTCGCTCAGGCGTCCGGCCCCGATGCGCCGGTGAAACTCCATCTGCCACAGGCGGTCCTGGGCGTGGACATAGCCCAGGGCGAAGTAGGCATCGTCGCTGGTGGTGGCGAAAATGTGGGGCACGCCGTCCGCGTCCCGCACGATCTCCACCCGGCCATCCAGCCCGGCCACGGTCACCGTGCCGGAGGTTTTGGGCAAACTGGTGCGCAGATAGAGCCAGCCGCCCAGGGGGATGACAATCAACAAAGCCAACAGCACAATCAGCGCAATGGTCAAGACGCGGCGCATGGGCATTCCTCCGGTTTGGGATGGATAAAGGATGGATGATGGGTTAGGAAAAGGGGGAAAGACCCCGAGGTTGAGGCAATTTACTTAACCGATTTTGGAAACACGCAGAGCAGTATACCACCGTCAGCAGATGGGCACAACGAAATCGTGGGGTTGTAAACGCGTACGGACAGGTTTCAAACCCATAGGCATCAAGCTAAGGGATTTGTGTTCAAAA